>AP018281.1:3870000-4515000 GCA_002368355.1 Chondrocystis sp. NIES-4102
ACGACTATTACTGCACCTAATGGAGAGAGCGTTATCTACACCTACGATGAATTGGGTAATTTGGTTGGGGCGCGTAATCTCGCCCTCGGTGAGTCGGTTCGTTACAGTTATGGCGATCACGGTTTAAATCTAATTGCTGGGGATACGGGTGAGGCGATTGAATACTTCGATACTCCTGTTATTAAACCGATTACGACCGATTTGGGTACTGCTAGCAGCTTTACTGGAAAGACTGTTACAGGTAATGGCGACAATCTCTATAGCTTTGGCATTAGGGAGTCGGAAATTAAATCTACCAATACTGGTTTTGTCTTGTTGAGCATAGATTTAAGCGGTACTAACGAATTACCTACTATTGAAGGCTTAACTCCTCTGGGTACCGAAACAACCGCCGATAGTAGCTTTGCTATGTATGCAATAGACAAAGAAGGTTTAAATCTGCTTTCTGTTACTGGCGACTACGAACTACAACTTGGTATTGCTGGAGATGTCAACAACGATAATGCCGTTGATGGAGTTGATAGTCAGTTAGTTGAAGCTGCTTTGGGTAAGACCGTTGGGGATACTGGTTATGATATGGCATTGGATGTGAATCGCGATCGCATTATTGATGCGGAAGACTTACAAATCCTCGGTAGTAACTACGGTTTCCGTTACAACCAAGCTCCTGTAGTAACTGATGGTGAGGCTTTAACTCACGAAGATCTTAGCGTTGAAATTCCCTTAGCAGATCTGGCATCCGATCCTGAAGGCGAGCGCGTGTTCTTTAAGACCAAGGATGTAGAAAATGGTACTGTTTCCTTTAGTGCCGACGGACAGACTATTATCTTTAAACCCGATGTAGGTTATACGGGTACTGCATCCTTTAAGCTGTTTGCCGATGATGGTTATGCGGTTAGTAAGGCATCGATAGTGGAGATTAACGTCAGTGATGCACCTTTGACTAGTCTTGATTTTGTGGAACGCAATCTGGGGTTAGAGGTAGGCGAACAGTTTGAGTTACAGGTAATTGCGGACTTTGCCGACCAAGAGGATGTCATCGTTCCTGGGGATTATTTGACTTGGAGTAGTGAGAATCAAGGGGTTGCCAGTATTAGCGCTCGTGGTGTGGTGATTGGGGTGAGTAATGGTGATAGCATTATTAACGCTCAAAGAGATAAATTTACTGCTGTTACTGCTACAAATGTTGGCAAAAGTATCACGCCTACTACTGAAGCAGAACTTTATGAAAATATAGCGGAAGAATATGGTTTAGAAGTCTTCCCCAAAGCAGCTAGTATTGCTCCAGGCGAAGTTATACCTCTTGATGTTACTGCTGGACAAAGTGCCGATAGACCAGACTTGAGCAGTTATGAATCTGGTACTCGCTATTTTGTCAGCAACCCTGAAATTGCCGTAATGAGTTCTAATGGAATGTTACTAGCCCTGAAAGAAGGGGTTGTTGATGTTACGGTTATTCACGGTGGTTCGGAATTTGTTATTCCTGTCAAGGTAGAAGATCCACACTTAGGGAATACTGCTACTTTAGATGCAGCAGGGGGAATGCTGAAAAATGAAGATGACTATCAAGTGATGGTTGCTCCTGAAGCTTTAGCAGAAGAAACTACCGTTACCATCAATTCGCTAGCAGAATCAGAATTAGAATTACCCGTTCCTGATTATGTATCTTTGATTGGTGCATTTAGTTTAGATATTGGTTCACAAGCAGCCAAAACTCCTCTGCAATTTGCACTGTCAGCACCAGAAAATTATTCAGAAAACGATCTTTTCCTTGTTCTCCGACAGGGACAGTTACCCAACGCCGAAACAGGAGGTTGGAGTCCTAGTTGGCTAATTGAAGATTTTGCCACAGTAGAAGCCGATGGAATGCTACGCACTGGCAGTGAAACTAGCAAAATGCCTGGTATCTTTGCTGGAAATGGTGTTAATAACTTTATAGTGGTTTCGATGACCGTTCCAGACGAGCTACTCAATTCCTTTACTCCAGATACTCCTGAAACAGCAGCAAATTTAAGTGCATCTTTACTAACAGAAAACAATGAAACAAGTTCTAACTCCTCAATTCTTAGTGCTGCTTTAGAAGCCGAAAATTCTAACTTTAATCCCACAGGTATTAATGATACATATACAGTTAACGAAGATGATTACTTAGTTGTTAGTGCTGCCGAAGGAGTTCTTGCTAATGATTCAGATCTTGAAGGCAATCGCTTAACTGCGAGTCTAAATTTACCACCAAGTCACGGTGAAATATCTTTGGGTGCAGATGGGGCATTTACATATATTCCAGAAGCTAACTTCAACGGCAGCGATAGTTTTGAATACAAAGTAACAGATGGTTTGGGTGGAGAAAATATTGGTGTAGTAACAATAACGGTTAATCCCGTTAACGATCCTCCAGTAGCTTCCAATAACTTCTTCTTTGCCGAGATGAATCAAGTATTAGAAGCCGATTTAACACGAAATTTACTAGGCAATGATTTTGATGTTGATGGAGATCCTCTAACTATTACTCATCTGCAACCAGAACATGGTTCGGTAACAGTCAATTCCAATGGCACGTTTATTTACACACCTGATGATAATTATGTAGGTCCAGACAAATTCAAATACAAAATTACTGATGGAGTTAGCGAAAGTACTGCTAACGTAAATTTACAAGTTCAAATTCCTCGCGCTCAGGATTCAATTTTGGCACCATTTTTGCAAGGCGGTTACTCAACGGCTATGTTTGCTTTGAGTACAGTTAGTGCGATCGCTTTCCCTGGTTCGGGATTAGGAATGATGATGACTGGTTTTAATGTGGCGATGGGTATAGCAGCTTCGACTGCTGTTCCTTTAATGGTTTTAGCTGATTTTCTAGCTCGTAGAAATCAGATACTTAATACCTATGCCATAGATGAAACTGGTAATTTTGTTACTACTCCCCTCAATATTGAATACAATACCGATAATCTTCCTTCAAAGATTGGTCGTCCTGTAAATCAGCCTGTTTCTCCCCAGATTTCTCCTGCCAAAGTTGCTCCCAGTCTCGATAAAGTAGAAGTAACTTTTGATGAATCAACCTTAAATCAATATGGTCCTGTCATTTATGTTGAAGGAAGTAATATTCTGGCTAGCACTAATATTTCTAACTTAGGAGATAATTTTGCCGACCTCAAAATTGAAATTGCTGATGGCAAAGTAAATGAAGGTAAACCTATAGTCCAGCAAGCAACAGTAATTCCCAGTCTCAGTCAAGAACTTGCTAATAACCGTCAAAGAGTAGCAATTCAAATTCCCAAAGATGTTTCCATTGGCGATGCCTCAATCAAGATTATTCGTCCCAATGAAGTTTTGGATCTCCCTGGTACTTCAACAAAAACCATTGAAGTTCCCAGTTTGCCAATTCAATTCCCTAGAACAGAATTAAACTATGAATTTACAGTTGCCAGAGATTCTGACGATGTAATTGTTACCAGTCGTGATAATGGTGCAATCGTTGCCAGAATTAAGCTTCCTGAAAATGGCAGTCCTGTGGCTGCTGCTCTCAATCCAGATTCTACTCGTTATTATGTACCCCTAAGAAATATAGGAGAAGTAGCAGTAGTAAGTACCCTGACTCTCAACCCCATTGATTTCGCTCCTGATACTCCAGAGGTCGATTCAATTAAACTGCCTACTGGTGCTGCACCAGAGCAAATTGCGATCGCTCCTAATGGACAATATGCCTATGTCAGCGATATGGACAATCAGTCTATTTATATTCTGGATATTACACCAGGTTCGGAAGACTACAATCACTTAGTAGATACAATTGCTGTAGGTGGTGCATCTGGTTCTAGACTGCGTAAGGTAGCTATTAGTGCCGACGGGAAAGTTTTATTTGCCACTCAATCGACTAACTTTACCGCTTCTAATTCTCAAAGCAGGATTGTGGCAATTAACATCAATCCAGAGGATGCAGGAACAGATCAATATCACCAGGTTATCGGTACATTAGCAGATATTCCTGAAAAAGTTTTTGGTATTAGATCGGTTCCCAATACTAATCAGATGGGAGTCACCTTCCGTAGAACAAGAGAAAATCAAGGTGGATTTGCCTTCTTAAATTATCAATATAATACACCTGGAGAACCAGCAAGTGGTATTCAGCTTTCATTAGGTAAAGTGGAATCTGTAGCTATGGGTAGCAACTTGGTGGGTGCTTGGGACCCCTATGATATAGTAGTCGATACTTTTGAATATGAAGACCCCAGTTATCCTACAGGTAAAAAAACTAAAACACTTGCTTTTGTTGGTGGTTTTAACGGTGGAGCATTACCTAGTATTGCTTTTAATGGACCTAGAGAATTAAACGATGTAACTTCTGCCACAGTTTTAGTTTTGACCGTAGATGAAGCTCCTAATGGTAATTATACATTTAAAGAAAAAGCATCATTCCTAACCCCTAAATTAATGGGTCATATCACGGATTTAGAGGTTGTGGAGCGAGAAGTATTAACTGCTCCTGATGCAGGATTACCACTTGTCAAAGACAAACAAAAAGAACTGATTGTTACTTATCCTGGTAAACAGCAAACAATTACTTTCGATCCAGGAGAAATTGCCAAGAAATTAGATGAGGCAGAATTAAACCCAGAGTTAAAAGAAAAACTCAAAAAGACACCGATCGATCTTGAAGAACCGAAGGTTAGGAAGCGTACTCGAAGACTGGAGGATCTAGCCGATGGTGCTAGCGGTCTAGAAACGATTATCGATGAAACTTTAGAAATAGCTAAGGAATATTGGGACAGAAGAGCCAAAGAACAGGCAGAAGAAGCCCTACAGGAGATAGAAGATAAAGTACCAGGTAGAGCTTGGGATATTGTCTTGCCTCTACCCAATCCTGTTAAACCTATTCCTTCTTTTGTAGATCTCAAACCAATTGGCGATCGCATAATTAATAGTGATGATTTAATCGCAGAATTACAGCCAGTAGAAGAGACAGAAACCTTTATTCAACCAGGAGTATTAGATTTAATTGAATGGGAGTATGAAGAATCACTAGATGAAGAACAGGAAGTACAAAAAATTGTTCTATTTATAAGTACCAGTCCTGATGGAGAAGGCTTGACTCCTGAAGATGGAGAGTTTGTAGATTGGGATAATGTTGATGAAAATTCTTCTATTTTCACTAAGAGAAATATTCTAGGTAAACAAGTAACTGACTTTAACCCCAATCGAGTTCTAACTGCTGAAGGAACTTTAATAGAAAATGGAATTATTTGGGAATCATTAGGTGGTCGAGACTTCAATAATTTTGAAGTAGAAGGCATGGATAATGCTTTTCCTGTCGGAGATTACCTAAACCTAACTCCTGGTAGGTATTACTACAAGATATGGACTAAACAAGGAAATGGACAAATTATCGAACACGATCCATCTTCTTTTGAGTGGTATCCTACAGTCGAGCGCAAAATTATTAAACCTGATGATGATACCGCACTACAACCCGCGCCACCTTTCCCTAGCATCACCGTCATTACTCCTGATGCTTACAAAAACGATCCTAATTCCTTCATAAAAGCACATAATTTGGGCTTGAATATTGCCAACAAAATCGACCGTTCCACTGCCGAAGATGGTTATGTGTTGCGTTACGAACCGTTGACTGGCGATTGGATTTCGGTAGATGGCGAGGAAATCGCACTTGAAGATCTAGACCGTAATAAACCTCTAGTTTTGATTACAGATTGGAGCGAAGATTCCCAAGACGACAAATACAACTCTGGTACAGCCGAAGCAGCAGCAGATAGTTTCTTTAGTTCCTTAATTCAACTCGACCAAGAGTATCTCGGTGGTTCGATTGGCTTATCGGGTAATATTTACGATCCAAATGGAGATTTAATTTATAATCCAGGTGGTTTATTAAATTCACCTTTCCATTTTGTTAGCTTTGGTGCTGGTGCGGTAGTCAACACCGAAATTATTCAGCGCATCGGTGCTGCTTTCCCCAAACAGGATGAGAATAACAACGATACTCGGTTTGTAAATACCTTCCCCGATCTACAGATGACTACTATCGAGCCGAATCAGGGAGATGAGTTTGAGCCTGAAATAACCGTTTGGGATAACGTTACCTTTGCCGATAATTACTATCAAAATGCGACCGAACCATTTAGCGAAGTTTTAGATAAAGCAGATATTAACATTCCTTTGGGTGCAAATGACTTTAGCCTAACCCGTGCTGGCTTTACTGGTAGTCCTTTGGAAAATGGAAATATTAGTAAGAACTCTAACATTAGAGCAGTAGCTTGGTACAAAGGTACGGCTAATATTAACGAACACGAAACCTTTATTGACTATCCTATACTTCGCCGACTCGGAGACTTTAGCCAACCTGATTTTTCTGCTCCTGATACTGCGCCTTGGTATGTAGCAGAACACGAACTAGGAGGACAAATAATTGAAGATGAATTTAGAAATGGACAGTGGGAAGGTAACGGTACTGGTTGGTTCTATTCGATGCTGGGTAATGGTTATTTCAAACGTCCCGAACCGATTGAAGGAAAGCGTTCTGTAGCCGAAGATAATACTGCATTAGATAAGCAAAGAGGTGATTTTGCCGTTCCTACCTTGTTTAACGGTAATTTTGATGTGATCGCTCAACAATTAGATACTCAGCCTATTCCTGGTTGGAGTTTGCATAGTAATGATGAGAATCAAAATTCAACCTTATTGCAAGGGGCTTTGAAAAAATGGGATGAGATTAGTTCTTTGGCAAATCATCGGACAAAATTAGGCTACAACCCTGCAAATCCAGACTATACACTTGAATTATCAGGAGGAGAAAGTATTGTTCACAATCGCTTTGTTGTTCCTGATTGGGGTACTCTACGTTTTGATTTGCATACCCCCTCTCTGTTAGGTGGCGATTTAGATGTTTTTATCAAAGGTGATGCAGTAGGCTACGAGTCATTTAATGAACTTCAGAGCATTGATTTATCGCCAGCTACGGGAAGAGGCAGACAATATGAGAATGACCTTTACAAAATCGGTTATGGAACATCTGGTTTTGAGACATTCCATATTAACTTACCTAGTTCTTTAAGAGGTAAAAGTGTAGAACTAAAATTCGAGCTTCAAGGGTTTAAAACTGTCTATTTAGATAACGTCTTTTTCCAAAGTGAGCACCTTAGATTTGGTAATCCTACTGAAGCAAGAAGTGCAGAGCCAATAGTTCCTGATGCTAATAATTTATTGCTTGAAAAGCCTCAATACTCCCTTTCTTACAACGAGACAGCTAAAACTCCAAACTGGGTGAGCTGGCAACTCAATAAAGCATGGTTAGGAAACACTAGGCGATACAATTATTTCTTGATCGATCCTATTTTGCCTAATGGATTAACCCGAATCAGAACTCAAGATTATGATAATAGTGGCTACGATAGAGGACACATGTTGCCTTCTAGCCAACGTAATAGAAATAAGAAAGACAATATTGCCACTTTCTTAATGACTAACATTTTGCCTCAAACGGTAGATAACAATCAGTTTTTCACTACGTTTCCATCTCCAAATCCTGACCTCAGATCTGCTTGGTACAATTTTGAAAAATACACAAAAGATTTGGCAAATGATGGTAGAGAACTTTATTTGGTTGCAGGTGGATACGATTTTAATTTCAATGTACAGCCACAAGTAATAAGTAACGCAGATCCAGCCCAAAGTACACGGAGAGGAGGGCTAACAACGCCATCTATCCTAGATAGTAGAGGAATCCAGATTCCTTCATGGACATGGAAAACAGCAGTTGTTCTCGACCGTCCTGGTCTCGGTATAGAAGATGTTTCGGCTACTACACCAACTCATGCAATTATTACACCCAATACACCAGAACCAACTTTAACAGAGTTTAATAATGGAGGTGTTCAGCATCCACTTGATACTATAATCCCGCTTGATTCTCCTCGTTCCAATATTACTAGTCAAGCTCAGTGGAGAAATTGGGAAACATGGAGGGTCACAGTCGATCAATTAGAAGATTTATTGAGAACTACACCAGGTTTATCAACCTTCGACTTAATGCCCGAAGTACGTCAAAATATTCAAAATTCTATTGAGGCATCTTTAAGTCCAGTAGTTTCAGTACCAAACTTTCCACCAGAAGAAGATGATAGTGACTCTTCTGTAGAAGGAGAAGATAATGGTGATGAACCTCTTTCCTCTTTACTTCTTGGTACAGAGAATCAACCCCTGACAGGTTTAATCTTCAACGGGGTGAGGTCCTTCCAGGAAAGTTCCATCGGGCAGAGTGGTGTCACAGAAGAAAGCACTTTCGTACCAAGCACCTTCGTCTTTAGCTCCAGTCATATTAGCCCCAGTCAAATCAACTCCAGTCATGTTAGCCCCGCGAAGGTCGGCATTCCTGAGATCGGCTCGAATCAACTTGGCACCTTCAAAGATAGAACCACTCAAATCAGCATCACTGAAACAAACTTTGGTCAAGTTGGTAAGCCTAAAACAAGATCGAATAAGTTTAGTGCCACTGAAAGCACAAGCACGCATATCATTGGCACTGAAGTTAGTCCCACTAAGATCTCCTTCGGAAAAGTTGACTCCGTTGATAGCTTGTCCGACAGGATTGTTCTCTTCCCATCCAGTAGCCCTGCTCAAGTCAGCATTAGTGAGTTCAATTCCAAAGAACTCTTTATCCCCAGCAGCATAGCGAGCGAAGAATTCATCAGCAGTAATTTTCATGATTTGACACCTCAAATAATTAATGTACTAAATAATACCGCAACCAACATCTGGTCAGATTTACTGCAAACCGAAACCCAACTAGACATCGATTTCCAAATTACCGACCTACCCACAGGACAACTGGCAGAAGCAACTATCACTGGTTTCGATGACTCTGGAGTACCCAATGCAGGAACAATCCTCATCGACCATGATGCCAATGGTGTCGGTTGGTTCATTGACTCTACTCCGCTTGAGAGTTCGGAGTTCGGAGTTCAGAATTCGGAAACTTATCTACTTGCTGCTGCCGATTCCGAAGCCAATGGTAAATACGATTTACTAACTGCCGTTCTTCACGAACTAGCTCACCTTTATGGTTTTATCGACGGTTATGCAGGCTACAGCGATCGCCTAGAAACCAAAAACGGCACTACTAAATTCATTGGTGATGACTTCACCACCACTCTTAATGGGGAACATCTAGATAAAGAAGCTCATCCTCACGATTTGATGAATACTCATCTTGCTCCTGGAGTACGGAAGTTACCTTCGGAGTTGAATGTTCAGATACTACAGGCTATCCTTGCTGATGAAGACGGGGGGACTCGGAGACTAGGGGACGGGGAGAAACTAGATGCAGCTTTAACTTCAGATCCTCTCTTGGCGATCGCTAATGGTGACTTTAGCATCTCCGACACTACTACCGATAGCTTTGCTTGGGATACTCGTGGGAAGAGCGGTATCGAATCTGGTCAGGCGATACTGACGGAAGACTCACCTTTCTTGAGCAATTTCACTCAAACCTTTACCGTACCTGAAGATGCCAAGACCATTCAGTTCAAGTTAATCGGCGCAGAATTAGGGGCGAGCGAACTGGCACCACCAGATGCCTTTGAAGTTGCTCTCCTCGATGCCAACACTAATCAACCCCTAACCACTACCTCCAATGGTTTAACCGAAACTGATTCCCTACTCAACATTCAAAACGATGGTACGGCATACTTCAGTAACAACGTCAGAATAAACGGTACGACATCAGGAGAGATGATTGATTTAGATAAATCCCGCACCATTACCATCGATATCTCCCATTTAACCCCAGGTCGTGATGCAACCCTCTACTTCGATCTTCTAGGCTTCGGTGCAGCAGATTCTCGCGTTGTAATTGATGACGTAATTCTTTCCGACCAAAACCTCTTACCACCAGTAACTACAGATGATACCGCTACTACTACTCAAAGACAACCTGTAGTTATAGATATCCTCAATAACGATAGGGACGAAGACGGAACTCTTGCAGTCAATTCAGTCCAAATCCAAACCGAACCCCACTACGGTACAGTAACAGTCAACAACGACGGCACAGTATCCTATACAAGTGAAGATCGCACTATTGGAGACGATACTTTTACATACGTAGTTCAGGATTCGGACGGGCAAATATCAGAACCTGCTACTGTAAATGTCACAGTTGAAAACGCCATTCCTGAAATTACTGAAATACAAATTCCTAATACTATTACTGAAGGGGACACTACTACATTTACTGCGCTCGCATCCGACCCTGGAAACGATGAACTTACCTATAGTTGGAACTTCGGTGATGGAAAGACTGCTACTTCCTTAGACACTACTCATACCTATGTCCAGGACGGCGAATATATATTAACTGTTACCGTTGATGATGGCAAAGGTGGAATCACAACTTCATCGCTTACTGTTACAGTTAATAATGTTGCTCCTATGATTGAGCGCATAGACAATAAAATTAGTAATGAAGGACAAGAAGTTCAATTTGATTTTAGCTTTAAAGACCCTGGAGTACTCGATACCCATACTGTTACTTGGGACTTTGGAGATGGTAGTAAGATATTAGAAGTAAATAGTGATACTTTATCTATAAGTCACATTTATACTAATAATGGCATTTATACCGCTACCATTACTGTTACTGATAGCAATGGAGCGATTGCTACCCAAGACATTACCGTTACAGTAGAAAATCTCGCTCCTATAATTGAATCAGTTACTGGCGACACTGAAATTAGTGAGGGCGATACCGCGAACTTTAAGGCTGTTGCGTCAGATCCTGGAAACGATACTTTAACTTATACTTGGGACTTTGGTGACGGGGAAACTGATACAGGTATGAATGTTTCTCACACATTTATTAGCAATGGAAACTATACAGTAACCCTAACAGTACAAGACTCCGATGGAGCGAGTACTAGTCAAACATTGGATGTTACGGTAAATAATGTTGCCCCTGTAATCGAAAGTATTACGGCAGATTCAGAAATTAATGAAGGAGATACTGCGAGCTTTAATGCGCTTACAAGAGATGCGGGTAATGATGAACTGACTCTAACTTGGGACTTTGCCGATGGTTCGGAACAATTAACTGTTAATGAATCCGATTTACCTGTCAGCCATCAGTATGCAGATAACGGGAACTACACCGTCACCTTAACCGTTACCGATACTAGTGGGGATAATACCAGCAGCACCCATCAAATAACAGTTAATAATACTGCTCCTGTTATTACCAGTCTGACTGACGACTTGCTAATTAACGAAGGATCTCGGGTTAATCTAAGTGCTTTCGCCACTGATGCTGGAGATGATGAACTGACTTATGCTTGGGATTTCGGTGATGGTACGAATACCGTCATGGGTGAAAATGTTGAACACATCTTTGTTGATAATGGTCTTTATGAGGCGACTGTAACAGTTACCGATGATGATGGTGCATCTACTAGCTCTAGTTTGACTATTACCGTTAACAATGTCGCCCCCATAATAGATCCTTGGTTAGATGAAACCGCAACGGAAGGGGATACTGTAGAATTCAATCTCAGCTTTAAAGATCCTGGTAGCTTAGATACTCATACTTTAACTTGGGACTTTGGCGACGGCAATAAACTATTGACTACCAATGGCGATGAAACTTCTGTTAGCCATATCTATACAGATAATGGTGTTTATACTGCTAGGGTTATTGTTACTGACAGTAACGGAGCGAGTTCTACTAATACCATGACGGTAACAGTTAATAACGCTGCCCCTGCGCTCGCATCTTTAACGGGAGATACTAATATTGATGAGGGTAGTACTGCTAACTTCTCTATAACCGCAAAAGATCCAGGAGACGATACCTTAACTTATACTTGGGACTTCGGTGATGGAGAAACTGCCACAGGAAAAGATGTTTCTCATATCTTTAGCCAAAATGGAACTTATACCGTTACTGCTACCGTAACTGATGATGATGGTGCATCTACTTCTTCTACAATGGAGGTGGCAGTTAATAATCTTGCTCCAGTAATTGAATCAATTACAGGTGATACCGAGATCCAGGAAGGAGATACCGCGAGCTTTAATGCACTCGCAATAGATTCAGGAAAAGATACTCTAACCTATGCTTGGAACTTTGGAGACGGTAGTGAAACCGTAACTGGTAATGAAGTTACTCATGTTTTTGCAGATAATGGTAACTATACTGTTGAATTAACTGTTACTGACAGTGATGGATCTTCTACTTCTCAGACTTTAGATGTCAAAGTGAATAATGTTGCACCTATCATTACTGAAGCTAATGGCAATACTCAAATCAACGAAGGTGATACAGCGAACTTTAATGCACTTGCAATAGATCCAGGAAAAGATACTCTAACTTACACTTGGACGTTAGAAGATGGCACTGAATTAAGGGATCAAAATGTTAATTACACCTTTGCTGAAGATGGAGAATACAATGTCAACCTTACCGTCAGTGACTCCGATGGGGCGAGTACCAGTCAAACTTTGGTTATTACCGTATCTAACGTCGCTCCTATTATTAGCGAACTTGAAGACCAAACCAGTGATGAAGGTCAAACCGTTGAGTTTGAAGGAAACTTCCAAGATCCTGGTATTTTGGATACTCATACTGTTGAATGGCATTTTGGTGATGGAAATAATGCGGAAAACACTTTAAATCCCACTCATGTTTATACTGATAATGGCGAATATGATGCCAGCTTAACTATTACCGATGACGAAGGAGCAGGTACTACAATTGGTTTTAAAGTCATAGTTAACAATGTTGCTCCCACAATTACTGAAATTGTCGGTAATAATTCGGTAGATGAAGGTAGTCTAACCACTTTCTTGGCAGTTACAACAGATCCTGGATCTGACGAACTCATCTACACTTGGAATTTTGGTGATGGTAGTGAACTTTTAGTTTCCCCAGATCCTTTAACTCCCATTCCCCACATCTATCAAGACAACGGTAACTATACTGTTGATGTAATGGTAACAGATGATGATGGTGCTACAGATAGTCAGACCTTTGAAATTACCGTAAATAATGTTAATCCCACCATTGAATCAGTTACAGGGGATACAGAGATTAATGAGGGAGACACTGCCACATTTGAAGCTTTTGCCAAAGATCCTGGAGACGATACTCTAAGCTATACTTGGAACTTCGGAGATAATAGCGAATCTGTAACGGGTGAAAATAGTTCTCACCTCTATCAAGATAACGGGGAGTACACTGTAACCCTGACAGTACAAGATGATGATGGCGGAGTTACAATTCAAACTTTAACTGTCACAGTTAATAATGTTGCTCCCATTATCGAATACTTAACTGGGGATACTCAAATTCAGGAAGGAAGCACTGCTAACTTTAACGCTGGTGTTATAGATCCAGGTAATGACGAACTTACTTATATATGGAACTTTGGTGACGGTTCTGAATCTGTGACTGATAGTATAGGTATAATATCCCATACTTATACTAATAATGGGGAATATACAGTCAATTTCACTGTAAAAGATGATGATGGCGGACAGACATCTAGTTCTATTGTCGTCACTGTGGATAATGTTGCACCTACAATTACAGATATAGCTTATAGTCCCGTTCATGAAGGAAAATCAACTAAATTTACTGCCACTGCCAAAGATCCTGGAAATGATACTCTAACCTACACCTGGAACTTTGGTGACGGTTCTGAAACTGTTGAGGGAGCTATAGTTAATCATTTATATACTGATGATGGATTCTATACTGCTACCTTGACGGTAAGAGACTCCGATGGAGGTGTTACTACTTCTAATTTTATGATTGCCGTCAGGCAGGTATTCAACCTGAAAGCAGAAGGCAAAGTTAGGATTAATGGTAGCAGCGATTTAGAACGAGAGATTTTAAATCCCAACGATGATACCAGAATTTATGCTGGTGCTGGATTTACTATTAACGGTAACCAAACTTTACCAGTACAAAGAGACCAAGCTGGTAATCCAATTCTTCAACGAAGCCACGGCGGACAGCTTGAGGTCACCTCAAGAGAACGTGCGCTTCAAAATAATAAACCTGTTTTAATTGAACGGGCTATTACTGTAGGGCCTAATTATACTGAAAGTAATGCTAACGCTATTAGAGATAAATATGTGGGTGTGATTCCTCCTCAAGTAATTGAAAAGTTAGTTGTTAATGTTCCCTCACATCAATCACTAATTGAGCAAGAATTAATTACCTCTAAAGTTAATTTTAATCCTCAGTCCTATAGATTAAATAACGCTAATCAATGGGCAAGTGTGTTCCCAAATTCTGGTACAACTGATAATCCAACTGTTGTACGTGTAAAGCTTGGTAGTTTGAATATTCCTACTGGAGTTTCTTTAAATAATACTGTAATTATTGTAGAGCGAGGAGATATTAATTTTAATGGTAATGGACACAATTTAGATTCTGTTGTCTTAATTGCGAGCAAGGGTTCGATTAATCTTGCTGCTATTTATTCTAATAATTCAGCTATTTTTGCTGCTAATGCTATTAATATTAATCGTCATGCCAAATTTAGTGGCAATACTACAATAGCTACAGGTGATAATAATAGTAATCTAAATTTTGATGGCGCAACTTCTACTTTGGATGCCTATAGCCATCTGAAAGTTATTTCTCAAGGTAATATTATTTATAATTCTTCTAATGCTACTTATGGAGAATTCACCGCAGCTAAAAACTTTACTGCCAATGGTCGCACTGATTTAATAGGTTCGATTCAAGCTAAGGGAGATATTATTATTAATGGTGGTATTAGTATGGCTAGTACATTTAATAGCGGTATTTTAACTTATTATAATCATACTGGTAACATTATTTATCATTTCCTTAAAAAGGAAAATAATGGTTTTAATAGTAATTTTTATACTTCCAGTGCATTAGAAAAGGACGTTGTGATTAGTAGTTTTAATAATTATCAATATCAAGGAGAGTCTTTTATTTCCTCTGGTTCAATCATTGAAGGCGGTGCTGATGTTTATCGTTTCTTTAACACTCAAACAGCGACTCATTTTTACACTACTAATGAAACTGAGCGAGACTTTATTTTAAGTTCCTTATCTCACTTTTCTTATGAAGGAATCGCTTTTACTGCCTATTCTACTCGACTCGAAAATTCTCTTCCTGTTTATCGCTTTTATGACAGTAATAAGGGTATTCATTTCTTCACAAATGATGAAGCCTCTATGATTTCTTTGCGTCGTAATGCTCAGTATAATTATGAAGGTATTGCTTACTATGTTATCCCTGTGTAATATTTTTCTGCTGTTACTGATGAAGCAGAGATCAATAGTTGCCTAGCGAGCATCGCTGTCCGCTTACGGCTTCGGCTTGCGTCAGTAGTTGGCACGAGTCTGAGATTATTGTATTACGGAATTTTAAGTAGCAATAATAATTTCAGAGTAACTCTATATAGGGAAAGATGAAACAAAAATTTTAAAGCATATGGGGTTTAAGTAGCAATTGTACAGAAACTTACGCACTTGGCTGCGAGATACGCAGCGTAATAGTTTTAGCTATCAAAACTCACTTTCAAATACATTTTTACTTACCACAAATCCAAATCCGCTAGTTCATCAATAACATCAACATCTCTCAATGGTCGCAATGCTCCATTTTTCAATTCAGGCAAATTAAACTGATAGCGACCGAGCATATTGATATGAGAATGAGGCAGAGGAGACAAACGAGCCTTATCTTCTTCTTTAATTTCCCAGCCCTTTGAGATTGGCGTACAGCCGACATAAGTACAAAATAGGACATGATGTAAAGTATTGTTTACAATACCTTTCGTTCAATCCATCCAAAACTCCTCAAAACGCTTTGGTGACAACTCTGCATTCACTAACAGTATGCTGAATATTCTTATGACCCAGGTAATGCCTGAATTGCTCTAGTGTCATGTCCTAGACTCGCCAAATAAAAGCCACAAGCATGGCGAAGCATATGAAGATGAACGGCTTAAAGGTAATCCTGCCATTTTCCCTGCACGTTCGATAATCCTTCTGGCTGTAGCAGCAGCTATCATAGTAGCCCTTTTTGTTTCAAACAGATAATTCGAGTTAGGATACTCTTTCTGTAATTGTCGCAAAGCTCTAAATTCAACACCACGCAGAGGATAAGTTGAACTGACACGATGTTTGAGCGGATTGATGTAAATTGTACCATCAGCAAAATCAATCTGTTCCCACTTTAAAGAAACTAACTCGGATACTCTCAACCCATGACGATAAGCCATTAAAATCAAAGTAGAATCTCTTAAAGGGTGTCTGCCCACTCTCTTGGCAGCAGAAACCATTGCAGCCACTTCAGGAGGACGAGACAGGCGAGGAAACCTGGTCTGCTCGATACGTCCGTTGGGAAAAAGATGTTCGCTTCGGACGTTTATCAAAGTTGGGAATTTTCGGAGGAGGAACAGTGCGTGGCATTTTTACCAACTTGCTCATAAATAATAGTTGGGCATAAGAATGTAGAGTACGAAAAATCAACTCCTCAAACCTCTAATCATAAAGAACATCCCCATAAATGGTTGTTAGGCGTGATGTTTGGCAATGTTATTCTGAGTAACCTTAAAAATTTCAGGATTTTACTTGATTGGAATCACTTTGAAGAGATAATTTGTTCCTGTAAACTTTTAAAAGTGTTTTCTGCCTTGTGGCTTCTATTGAAAGAACGGCTTATCCCCGTTTTAAGGGTTACTATACTCTTGCCCTACTTCAAAAACCAGCGTTGCTGAATCAACACATGAATCGATAAGGAACAGGAAGATCTGAAAATCTCAGATAATGAATCAGTAATCGAATGTTTGAGCATTTCGACAGATTTTGAATAACAGAGGGTTTTACGGTGCAATCGAGCTAAGTAGTGTCTTAATGTGGTATTTTCTCCTTCGACTCTCCTCATATAAGTTTTGCACACGATTTGGTCGCCATCTAGTATAAAACCAGGATAGACTTTACATCCATCGGTGATGTAGAAATAACATTGCCATTTTTTGACAATTTCCCATAACGTTTCAAAAGTCTTGGCACTGCGATCGCCTAAAACCCATTCTAAGATGCCAGGTTTAAAGTGGTCTAAATTAAAGTTATTTATTAGTAATTTTTGAATTGGAATTTGAATTAGGCATATCTTTTTTTAAAGACCAAAGTAGTTTTCGTCCAATGCTTTATCTAAAGATATAAAATTATCATTTCCAATTTTAAATTCTACTTGAGCAGACTTGACTACATCTTGAAATATTTCTGGGTATATTTCTTGCATATATTTTTTAAAACTCGGATTGCGTTTTAGTAAACGAGCGATTCGACTACGAAAAGTAATTACTTCAGCTTTCCAATGTTTATAGTTACGTTCTTTCTCAGATTCCCAATAATTAAGTGACGCGACCACGGGATGTGAAATCCCGTAGCTGCCGTCACCCTCTACGGGTTTAAGCAGATGAAAAATTAATTGCTCAAGATAACTTTCAAGCGATCGCGTAGCATAGCCCTTCGGGCTTATCGCTTTTCTGATTTACCCATGTCGTCAATTTCATCGAGCAAGTTGTCCCAGTCCATGTTTTCAAAGTCTCGGTTCTGAATTGCTTTTTTAATTTCTTCTATCCAAAGATTAAAGTCGCGATTATGTAATTCTTTGATAGCTGACATTTTTTATATGTATAGGGCTTTTTGCTTTGTTATACTATTTCCTGATTATATGATTTATATAAGTATATAAATTACAAATATTCTCGATTAGTGCCTTATCATCAACGTTACATCGACGGAACAAACGAGCCTTTACGAATCATAATTGTTTTTAATCGTTATGACCTGCTGCTGCGAGGGGTTCTGTTGTAAAAACTTGAGGCAAGCTTGTAGTATACTCAATTTGCAAGTTGTTATTAGAATTAATCAACTCAAATCAGCCTTTTCAATGGAAACATTTTGAAGGGGAAATTATTTTACTCTGCGTTCGCTGGTATCTTAAATATGCTTTAAGTTACAGAAACCTGGAAGAAATGATGATGGAAAGGGGGCTAAAAGTAGACCACACTACTATTTATAAATGGGTAATTATTGATGATCCTCAAATAGAAAAAAGAAGTCGCAAATATCTTAAGTCTATTAATGACTCTTGGCGAGTTGACAAGAGATATATTAAGGTTAAAGAGAAGTGGAAATATTTGTATCGTGCAGTAGATAGTAATGGCGAAACTTTCGACTTTATGTTCAGTGCTAAGAGAGACAGTCTAGCAGCTAAAAGATTTTTAACTAAAGTCCCAAAAGCTAAACATAACAAGCAAATAGGAGTAATAAATGTAGATAAAAATGCAGCTTACTCTATAGCATTTGAAAAATTAAAACAAGCAAGACTTTTATCTAATGAGTGTGAGTTGAGACAGAGTAAATATCCGAATAATATAATCAAACAAGACTGTTTCGGTCGCTTGCGAAACAGTGCCTTCCACACTATAGATTTCCCAAAAAGGTAACTAAATATAAATCATATTTTCAAGATTTTCATACAGCGTGGCGAACATTAAAAGGATATGAAATTGAGAACGTGATGTCGGAGGCAATTGTGACATTTTAGCTGTCCGTATGAATGCCATTCGTAAAGGTTAAATTAAAAATATAGCGAAAGGGGATATTTTAGGGCAAAGAGATTTTATTCATTCTCTCTTTGGGATTACTGTTTAAAAACTTAGTGAATAACTAATTTTTTCTGTATAATTTATTTTTGGCAACAGAACCATATTGAAAGCTTTTCTTTTCTCATCTACCGCTATCAAGTGCAATGTATTTTGAAAATAATAATGATGCTACATTGGAAGAGCTAACATGGATGACGTTGTCATCATGGAGTGTACTTTCCACGGAGTCAATTTCACTAAAGCTACTTTGCAAAGAGCCAGAATAGAGATGACTTGTTTGACTAATGGCATTTTCATCAAGACCGACTTGACTAATGTTGATTGGAGAGGCATCGATACTGACCGTGCTATTTTCTACAAAACGATTATGCCCGACGGTAATATTAGGAATCTCAATTGCGGATAGTATTGGTTCGGTTAGCTAACAATAAAAAATAGCCCAAAAAGCTTTTACCAAGATATCTTTAGCCTATTAGTTAAGCCATAGCCCTTTACCCTTTATGATTTTAGCTAATATTACTACTATAGCTTCTAGCTTTTATTTCCTCCTGACTCCTGACTCCCTACCCAAACCCCAAGTTGAAACTACTTAAAAACCGTAAGATGAGTAACTCCCACCTTACGGCATTAATGCAAAATTTAATTAAGACAAAATACTACATTAATTCGTAGTCGCCATTGCTGCTTTTTTCTACATCTAGACTACTCATATTGCCGATGTTGTTTAAATCAACAACCGCCATATTGTTGTAATATAAAATACCATTTTGGGAGTTGAAAGATAATTGGTCATTATCGCTTACCCCTTCAACGACTAAACTATCTTCACCAACAGTAAAGTCTCCAATTCTACTAATAGCGTTAGAAGCAAAATGGCTAACATCAAAAGCAAAGACATCTGCGCCACTGTTGCCAAACAAAATATCGTTACCAGTACCGCCAATAATGGTGTCATTGCCATCACCGCCATTAATGGTATCATCACCAAATCCACCCATCAGGGAGTCATTGCCAAAGCCACCAAAAATAACGTCATTGCCATCACCGCTATCAATGGAATCGTTACCATCTGCACCAAAAATAACATCTCTACCTCCTTCGCCGAAGATAAAGTCATCACCTTTGCCACCGTTAATAAAGTCGCCTCCGAGACCTGCTTGAATCAAGTCATTGCCTGCGCCACCGTCGATTAAATCAGGACCAGCTTTAGCATCGATAAAATCTCCCAGCTCTTTACCAAATAGGGAATTAAAGCCATCCGTGCCGATTAAATCTAAACCGTCTCCAACAAATCCAGAGGTATCTATTGGGCTAATAATTGAGGACATAATATTTGAGATAATGCGTAGTTAATTTAACTACTTCATTTATATTTTCTTTTTTATTTTTTGCCAATAATTCATTATGAAATTGGTTTAATTATTATTTTTCCTGCACACAATATTTGTTGAGGGTCGAAAATCAATTGTTCTATCAGAACATCAGAGCCTAAATTAATTGGCAATGGGTGTTCAAGCCTCTGTAATCCTACAGAAATATCCGTAATCTCCACAGTATTTAAATTGAGTGTGTGAGGATTATCTAAAGCAAATTGAGTAAATAATTTAATTGGCTGAATCTTACCTTGAGCATCTCGGTATATTCCCGTAAAATCAAAGCCTTGGGGTGCGATCGCGATATTTTCCCAGGTAATTGTCGAGTTAATCAATTTATTATTTATAGTCTCTATATTTAAAATTATTTGCCAAAGGTCATTTAAAGCACTTTGTAAGAGTGGAGAAGCTAAAGAAGCTTGAAGATCATCGCTATTTAAACTTAATTTAACCTCTACTATAATTGGTTCTAATAATTGCCAAGGTTTTTGTTTCAAAACTTCAGATAAATTAAATTTAATGTCTGCGCCTTTGATTGCTACACTCTCTAAAAAAAGTCCCTGATAAACAGTATTGGTACAGGATAATAATAGTCCAGGGATATTACCTTGAAGAATTTGGCTATTCTTACCTAAAATTGAAATTTGCAAATCTTCTGTATGGGTAAGTTGCGATCGCAGATAAAGTTTAAAGGCGGTAGATAATAATTTATTAATCACTAGATAGATGCTAAAAAATCAACAATCAGACAATAATAAAAGTTAGAAATAGATAACAATTTCTACAATTGCCTGATACTTTATCACTTTTTTTTGGGAAGTATATAAATAGCTCACATAAGTCGGGAGATTGGTACAAGCATTTATGTAAAATAAAAATTTACATGGCTTATATAATATCTCTTTATTAATGACTCAACGAGTGCAAAAAGTTTTGTCCCAGTGGGGTATAGCCTCACGACGCAAAGCAGAAACCATGATTTTAGCAGGTAGAATTAAGATTAACGGTCAAACAGCTAAATTAGGAGACAAAGTAGATTTATCAACTGATGTTTTATGCGTAGATGATCAAGTAATCGGCAATAAACAGCGTCCGCAATTACTTTATATATTACTAAATAAACCTCCAGGTGTAGTTTCTACTTGTGCCGATCCTCAAAATCGTTCTACCGTGATTGATTTATTACCTGCAAACCTATCTCAAGGTACAGGAATTCATCCAGTTGGTAGACTAGATTTTGCCTCTAGTGGAGCTTTAATTCTTACTAATGATGGTGATCTTACCCTAGGATTAACTCATCCTCGCTACCATCTGCCTAAAACCTATCTTGTAGATTTAGATCGTCCTCTGACACAAGCAGACTTAAAACTATGGAGTTTAGGCGTTAAATTGGACGGCAGAAAAACTCTACCCGCTAAAATTAAATTAATTAAGTCTGATCAATATAAGACAAGAATTGAAATAATTTTAACTGAGGGGAGAAATAGACAAATACGTCGTGTAGCAGAACAACTTGGTTATCAAGTTTTGAGGTTACATCGTCTAGCAATTGGCTCAATTACCTTAAAGACTTGTGATCATCTTGAATTGTCTTCAGGTCAATATAGACCTCTAGAGACAAAAGAGATTAACTTGCTTAAAAAATCTTTTAATTTAAACCTTTTAAATTAGCTGCACAACTAAGGAGCGCAGTGTATGACTAACAATAATTTAAATGCAGATTATCAACAACAACTTGCAGAAATAGGTCTTAAATTACAGCAGATTCGTACTGCTAAAAATATCTCATTGGAGACAATAGCAGCTAATACTAAAATTACTAAACGTCTTTTATCGGCGATTGAGACAGGGAATATTCAAGAACTACCAGAGCCATTTTATATTAAAGCTTTAGTTAACAAGTTCGCCCAGGCAATAGGCGCAGAAGATGTTGAATTTGTTATCTTGTCGAATTTAGAAACTGAAGAATCTCATCCTCAAGTAAATAGTCTAAATAAACGCCCCTATTTATTTAATTTTCAGTTGCGATCGCTGCATCTATATTGGCTTTATATTATCTTGATTATTTTATCGGTGACAGGGATCACTATGTTGATTGAACGTCCGATTATTATTAATCAAATCCCAGAACAAGAGCCAGTTTTAGATCCCAGCGTTGCTACTTCTACATCTTCACCTGTAGCTAGTCAGCCTAAGTCTGCCCCACAATTTGTATCTAGTGCCAATAATTCTGAGTCGGTGACAGTGGGGATCAATTTACAAGAACGCTGTTGGCTGAAAGTTATGGTAGATGGTCAAGTGGCTTTTGAAGGTACTTTATCTCAAGGTACACAGCGTCAGTGGACAGGTAAAAAAGAAGTAACTATTCGGGCTGGTAATGCTGGAGGAGTAGTAATTAGTTTTAATAATGAACAACAAAAGGTTTTGGGCGCACCAGGACAGGTAGAGGAGATTACTTACACGGTCAATTAGAGAAATTGCTTTAGTGATCATTGAGAAGTACCGTAGATCAAATATGAAATCGCCCACTTTCATACTGATTATCTTGCATAACTGATTATCATTTATTTATTCGGGAGAATATAGATAAATAAATGATTGATTATGAAAACAGTATCTAAAGCCATTGATTTTGAGTCTGTTGCTATAGAATCATTGCCTCAAGTGTGGGCATTAGTTGGGGAAAAGTATAGTAATATTATTGCTTTACAAGATCCTCATGCTAAACCTGAAGTCATTATTACTTATCGTGATTTGGCTATTAAAATCAAACAATTTGCTGCGGGGTTACAATCTTTAGGCATTCAACCTCAAGCTAAAATTGCCTTATTTGCCGATAATAGCCCTCGTTGGTTTATTGCTGATCAAGGAATTATGACCGCAGGTGGGGTAGATGTGGTTCGTTCTTCAGGAGCAGAACAACAAGAATTAGCTTATATTTTAGAAAATAGTGATAGTAGCGGTTTGGTGGTGGAAAATGCCAAAATTTTAGCCAAATTAGCCCCACATTTAGCTAATTTACCGATTCAACTGATTGTGCTGCTAAGTGATGAAACCCCAACTGAAGAACTATCGATCCCCATTTATAATTTTTCCCAGTTAATGCAGCTTGGGTCGGAATATACCCTCCAGCCTGTTACGCAGGATCTAGATACTTTAGCCACCCTGCTTTATACTTCTGGAACAACAGGTAAACCTAAAGGAGTGATGTTAACTCATGGTAATCTGTTGCATCAGGTTAAATATGTTAGAACTGTCTTTCAACCTCAGCCTGGGGACATTTTATTATCAATTTTGCCTAGTTGGCACGCCTACGAGCGAGCAGCAGAATACTTTTTTTTGGCTCATGGCGCAACCCAAATTTATACCAATATTCGCTACTTTAAAGAGGATTTAAAACAGTTTCAACCTACTTATATGGTCGGTGTACCCCGTCTGTGGGAATCTTTATATGATGGGGTGCAAAAACTTTTAGCTCAACAATCACAATCTCAACAAAAGTTAGTAAAGTTTTTTCTCAAACAATCTGAAAAATATATCATGGCTAAACGGATTGCTGAGAATACCAGTTTAGAACACTTTCAGGCTTCGAGTACAGAGCGATCGCGAATGAGTTTAAAAGCCAAAACTCTCTATCCTTTTCATCTTCTAGCAGATAAATTGGTTTACCGCAAAATTCGGGCTGGCGTAGGTAATATTAAAGCTGTTTGTAGTGGTGGAGGATCGCTTGCTAAATATCTTGATGATTTCTATCAAACCGTCGGTATTGATGTTTTTGTGGGGTATGG
Organism: Chondrocystis sp. NIES-4102; assembly: GCA_002368355.1. Taxonomy (NCBI): domain Bacteria; kingdom Bacillati; phylum Cyanobacteriota; class Cyanophyceae; order Chroococcales; family Chroococcaceae; genus Chondrocystis; species Chondrocystis sp. NIES-4102. Next base: position 3,893,836 of record AP018281.1, read on the forward strand.
ACTAACTGAAACTTCCCCCATTACTAATGCTCGAACTCCCCAGCATAATGTCCGTGGTTCAGCAGGAAAACCTTTACCAGAAACCGAAATTAAAATTGTTGATCCCCAAACTCGTCAACCCCTACCTCAAGGTGAACGAGGCTTAGTTTTAATTCGTGGTACTCAAGTAATGCAAGGGTATTATAAAAATCCTGAAGCAACCGCCAAAGCGATCGATGCCGAAAAGTGGTTTGATAGTGGAGATATCGGGTGGGTAACTCCTGATAATGATTTAGTGTTAACAGGGCGTGCTAAAGATACCATTGTCCTAACTAATGGTGAAAACATCGAACCACAGCCAATTGAAGATGCTTGTGTCAGAAGTAAATATATAGACCAAATTATCTTACTCGGTCAAGATCAACGCGCTTTAGGAGCTTTAATTGTTCCTAATTTAGATAATCTACAGCAATGGGTAACAGAACAGAAGTTGGATCTAAAATTACCAACTCAAGATAGTTCGATGGCAGAAATTACCCAAAGTGATCTCGCTGATCAAAAGATTATTAATTTATATCGTCAAGAATTAAATCGTGAAGTCCAAAATCGCCCTGGCTATCGCGCTGATGACCGTATCGCCACATTCCGTTTAATTGTTGAACCTTTTTCCCAAGCAAATGGCACTATGACTCAAACTTTCAAAATCAAGCGTCCTGTTATTGCAGATAAATATCAAGATCTGATTAGTCAAATGTTTTCTAGTTAATCAGCGATTTTTAAGGTACAACTAAAAAGATTAAAAATTCAGGCAATTACCCCATTAAACTACTAAAAGCCTGTAATCTTTAAGCTGCCATATCAAGAATATATAGCCAGGAAGCAAAATTATGGATTACACTAACGCCAGTTTATTATTAAAACGCCCAGTAACAGTAAAAGCTATTGTTACAGTTCAATGGAAAGAAGAAGTTACCCAACAACTACAAAAACAAATTGCTCAAATAGACCAACAAATGCAGCAATTAGAAATGCAGGGGAAAAGAACTATTGAAGAAATTTCTAAACAGGTACAAGATCCTACTGGCATTCAGATTAAAAAGCAGATAGAAAATATTCAAGGGCAAATAAACCAAAAAAGAGCAGAAATGCTAGACAAAAAAAATCAATTTTTACAACAACTACAGCAAATCCAACTTTTAGAATTAGATCAAGAAGTAGTTCAAGCACAAATGGAAAGCTTCTTTCGCTTAGAAAAAGGTGACAACTTAGTCAAAAAACTCAATGTTGAAGTGGTAATAAGAGATGGAGTGGTTGAAGAAATTAGAGGGGAACTTTAAAATCCGCAGCAAAATGTTGCTTTGTTCAATAATTATGATAGTGAGGGCAGCCAAAAACTTAAACCTTTTTAAAGACTATTGTCTTGAGAAAACGATACCCTGAGAATTAATAAAGAAAGTTGCTATGTATTGAGGAAGCAAGTTGAATACGAAAGCGATCGCTGAACGTACCCCAAGGGTAATCGCCCAAAATCCTGCTAGGGTTATTTGTTTAGGGGAAATATTGTTGGATTGTCTTGCTGATGAATTGGGAAAATCTGTATTAGAAGTTAAATCTTGGACTCCCTATCCAGGAGGCGCACCTGCAAATGTGGCTTGCGCTTTAGCTAAATTAGGAACTCCCTCGGCATTTATTGGTTGTGTTGGTAAAGATGCGGAGGGTCAAGAATTAGTTCAATTGCTACAAACGATAGGGGTTAATACTTCGGGAATACAATATAGTGATCAGTTCCCCACAAGACAAATATATGTTACTCGAACAGATAATGGCGATCGCTCTTTTGCAGGCTTTGGTGATCGATCACCCGATCAGTTTGCTGATGCCTATTTGCAAGCTAAATATTTACCACCAGAATTATTTTTAGAAGCTGAATTTTTGGTGTTGGGTACTTTAGAACTTGCTTACCCTCAAGCTAGAGAAGCTGTTTTTCGGGCTTTGGATTTGGCTGAAACCTATCATCTCAAGATAATTTTAGATATTAATTGGCGACCAATGTTTTGGCTTAATGAGTCTGAAGCTTTACCCCTAATTCAAAAGCTTTTACATTATGTTGATTTTTTAAAATTATCCGCCCAAGAAGCTAAATGGTTATTTAATACTGCTGATGCTGGGGTTATTTCTCATCGTATCGGCTCTGTCGAAGGGGTACTAGTTACTGACGGCGATGCTCAAGTAAGTTATTGTCTTAGCGACAATGAAGGCACAATTAAACCTATACAAATAGTTTCTAAAGATACAACAGGTGCAGGGGATGCTTTTTTGGCAGGTTTTATTCATAAGTTAGCCAGAGAAACTACTCGAAAGCTAAATGATCCCCAAATAGCAGCTAATATTGTAAGTTATGCTTGTGCTGTTGGAGGATTGACGACTACTAAATCTGGCGCGATCGCTGCTCAACCCACTGATCAAGAAGTTGCCGAATTTATGGCTGGGCATAAGGTTTGAAACCAGTTGATATAAGAGAGCCGAAAACTTGCCGTGTTTCCTTTCGACTCTCGAATTTTGTTCCCTCCTCACACGCCAGCGATCATAATCAAGGGGATTAGGTTTGTCAAGATTATTTTTAAATAGCTTATAAACTCCTCGGCGCAATTACCTTGAGTTTTTCTTGCAAGATTTTTTCTAGCCAATATCTTACTAGAGCAATTAAACCTAAACGGGCGATCGCTATATTGGGGGTAGTTATGGCTACTTCACCTAAAAATCTACACTCAGCCTGAAATATTTCACTGGCTACACTTAAATTCATACCTAATTTTACCCAGTTATCCGACTTATTGGCATTGGCAAAGGCATCTATCACTATTGATAACTGTTGTAGTAAATAGTATTCTGATGCTCCCTCTAGGCAGAAGTTTTGTTGTTGATCTAGCCAAGAAATCGATAAAGGATCTTGGATTTGCCAAGTATGATCATTTGAGTCTTTTTTAAAAGCAATTAATTTGGCTTGCTCCCCTAGGCGCAGTAATGAGCAACAACGGGCGTGGGCATATTGTATTGGTAAGATGTTTGCCTTCTTGGCTGCATTAGATATGCTTTGATCTGTCGCATCGATGAGATTTACGTTAGAAACCGATGCTTGAATTGCATAAGTGTTTAAACCAATCATTAATTGTTGTAACCAAGTAGATAGAGCTTGAGGAGTTAAGTAAAAATTTAGCCAACCATCAGCAGCTATTTCAATTCCTAATTTTAAATTGGGTTCAATGGTATTGTGATCATGGTTTAGAGTTAATAATTCAAGCAAATTTTTGGCAATTGTGATTGAAAAAAGTGATGAGTAACGAGTTAAAGTAAAACTAATTGGTGAACTATAGACAATTGCTGTTATTGACGGTTTAAATAAAATTTGATTACCTTGATTTTTTAAGGGTAATATTTGTCCAACAGAACATGAAAGTATCCCGTTAGCGTCGATGATAGTCGGAAAAAACCTAGAATCAAGTGGGAGATTCCAGCGTTGCTGATACAAATTAAGAGTTTGTAATAACCTTTCTGCTAATAAACTTCTAAGAGAAATAACAGCCTGTTCCTGAGTCAATCTAACTTTAAAAAAGTTATGTGAAAAAGTATTTTTTGATACATTGCTATCCATGTAGAATCAAATATGCATTGCTATATTATTTTGCCTCCTAACCTATGGAATTTTCTGCACACTCGTCCGAGGAATCTTGCCTATCTTTAACCTGGCAAAATATTATTGACTGGGCGCAAACTCACTATCGCGAGCGCGTTTTTCGCAAAGACGAACAAATCCCTGCTCGTCCAGAGCTTATTTACCTTGTTAATCAAGGTGCAGTTCGTTTAGTTAGTCAAACTCAAAACCCGCACCAGAAAACTTCCTCGATCGAATCTAACGAGCCAGAAATTGAGGAATTGGAAGAGGCATTTCTTGGCTTTATAGGTGCAGGTAAACCTTTTGAGATTGTTAACCAGTCTTGTTTTAGTCTTCGTGCTTACGCCCACGTGGATCACACCCAGGTAATATGGCTTTATTGGCAAGATTTGGATCATTGGCTTGATTTTCGTCAAGAAATATATGAGGCTTTTCGTTATCAGCATCAGCGTAAGTTATTATGGCTCAGTGCTTTAGGTCAAAGACGAACTATAGATCGCTTGATCAGTTTTTTGACCCTACTAGTAGAGGAATATGGGGAAATGCAAGAACAAGGTTGCTGTTTACCTTATACTTTAACCCATGCTCAAATCGGTAGCGCGATTGGATCTACTAGAGTTACGGTAACTAGGCTAATGGGTAAGTTACGCCGTCAAGGCATTATCTCCGTTAGAAGCGATAATTCAATTTGTCTTAACAATCTGGAAATGATAAAAGATGACTAATTATACTTAGTTAGTTAATCTAAAGGTAGTTATCTAAATACATGTTGATTTTTTTGTCAACTAATGAGAAAATATAAATATCATTTTTAAGACAATGGCAATTATTGCCCAAGATTAAGAAAAGCTGTTAGTTAGACTCTAAGATAGTTAATCAGGCTCAAGATAAAGTGTATAGGGCAAAATAACTTTCTTTTTGGTCACTTTTACAACATTTATTTTCACTCTATTTATTGAGGCATTCATGGCAAGTCGCGCAAATACCACAAATACCGCAAATACCACTGGTAATTCAGATAAAGAAAAGGCTCTAGGCTTGGTTTTAAAACAAATCGAGCGTAACTTCGGTAAAGGAGCAATTATGCGCCTAGGGGATGCTACTCAAATGAAGGTAGAAACCATTCCTAGTGGAGCATTGACCCTAGATGTTGCCTTGGGTGGAGGATTGCCCAAAGGTAGAATTATAGAGATATATGGACCTGAAAGTTCGGGTAAAACAACCTTAGCTCTTCATGCGATCGCGGAGACTCAAAAAACAGGCGGAGTGGCAGCTTTTGTAGATGCGGAACACGCTTTAGATCCTACCTATGCTGCTGCATTGGGCGTGGATATTGAAAATTTGTTAGTTGCTCAACCAGACAATGGAGAATCTGGGTTAGAAATTGTCGATCAATTAGTGCGCTCGGCAGCCGTTGATTTGGTAGTAGTAGACTCTGTTGCAGCCCTAACTCCTAAAGCCGAAATTGAAGGAGAAATGGGGGATAATCAGGTTGGTTTACAGGCTCGTTTAATGAGTAAGGCTTTAAGAAAAATTGCGGGTAATATTGGTAAATCTGGGGCAACCGTTATATTTCTTAACCAATTGCGTCAAAAAATAGGCATTAGCTACGGAAATCCTGAAGTTACTACAGGTGGTAATGCTTTAAAATTTTATTGTTCAGTTCGTTTAGACATCCGTCGTGTTCAAACTTTGAAAAAAGGTAACGAGGGGATGTATGGTATTCGGGCTAAGGTAAAAGTGGCAAAAAACAAAGTAGCTCCTCCTTTCCGTGTTGCTGAATTTGATATCATTTTTGGTAAAGGAATTTCTAATATTGGCTGTTTATTAGATTTAGCGGAAGATGCTGATATTGTCAGCCGTAAGGGTGCATGGTATAGCTACAATGGCGATAATATCGGTCAGGGTAGAGATAATACTCTTAACTATCTGTTAGAAAAGCCAGAAGTGGCAGATGAAATTGAGAAATTAGTTAAAGAAAAGTTAAGTGAAGGTATTACCGTTTCGGCTAACTCTCTTTCTGCCGATAGTTCAGATTACGACGAAGATAGTGATGATTCTGAGGAATAAAAGTTTTACAACTGGATGAATGAGATTTTTAGGGATTATTAAGCTGGATTTATAATCTTGAAGTACAGTAAAATTTTAAACTGCTACTCAATGGCGATCGCCTTGTAGGTCATAATTTGGTTGGCAAGTGGCGATCGCATAGCGCAATTCTTCGGGTTTATCTCTTGCATTATTTTGTTATTATCTAGACTGCTAAATTGTTTGCCAAGTTGCAGGCTTTTTTTTATTGGGCAATTATAGTTACAGGAGTTGGGATCACTGATTTACTGATATAGTGTTCGGCTTATGTTACCCCGAGTTATAAATATTGTTAGATTGTCTTTAGTTTAAATTAGATAACCTTAAGGTAATTCAATTTTAAAATATGATTGTTTATCCTAATTTTTAGATATGTTTTAGCTCTAATTGCAACAGTATAAAATATTAGTAATATAGTTAAGAGATTAGATATTTTCGTCTGAGCAGTTATAATCGATAAATTATGCTATTTGACGCAAAATAGTATATTAATGTGGATAAATGTTTTTCAATGGGACTTATTTGATATTAATAGACAAAATACTTGTTTTTATTGTTCGATCTAATCCAGCCTTTCAAGACATACAACTAAAATTTATTTATGTCTTAGTTAATTGCTTTGAATTGGGTTTATAAAATAAGAAAAAGGTTAATATATTGATATTAAGACTACGGACAACTTCACAAAATGTCTGTATCTACGATGCTTGTTGCAATTAAAGCTAATTTATTTTTATTTTTGACTGAAGTCTATATAGTTTTAGGTGAAGACAGAGAGCTTTGTAAATTATCAATATATTAAAACGTTTGAGTAAGATCATCAGATAATTACTTTAAATAACAATAATTTGGCTAAATCTGGATTAAGATCTTGGATAAACTTATTATAAGATATAAGCTGACGTTTATCTAATTACTGCAAGAATAAAAAGAAAATGAAAACAATACTTTTAGGCTGGGAAATAATCTTAGCTTTGTTATCTTTCGTCTTTTATAAAGTGATGAAATTTATTATTGGTAATATATATACTATTTATCTAATTATCAATAAAAAACAAGCTTCCCAGTGGCGAGTATTGTCTCAAAAAATGATTAATTCACCCTTAATTTTAGCAGTTTTAATGACTAAAGGGCCGAGGTGGAATACCCACGCTACTATAGGAACATTAGGGCCTTTTTCTGTTAAAGAGTCGATAGAAATAGATATTGTATCAGCGAGTAAATCTGCCCTTTCTTGGATCGCTGTGGTTTATAGCTTTCCAGGTTATCGGACTATTACTAGTTTAGAATCAGAGAAAATAAATCGCAATCAAGACAATAATGTTAGTAATTCTTGGGAAACAATTAAATTAGCCCCAGGTAAATATTCTTTAGGAGTACGCTTTTATAATCGTCTTGATAATATTACCTATCCTGCCATCAAAGTAGATAAAGAATTGTTTGCAGAATCTTATTCTGTACCCAATAATATTAATGATTACTACTACGATTTAATTAAAGCAAAAAATTGGTTTTACTCAAGTTTACATTATTATATTTTTACTATTCTTAAGCTACGTAATTATTTACCAGAATCTTTTGTGCGTCGAGAATTTCTCCCAGTAGGCGCACCAGCTACTCACTTTGCCTACAATTATTTAGACTCCCAACAGGCTTTAATAATTAATATTATTCCTGAAGTTATTGCAGAATTTGATATTTATTTTACCCTGTATGATCGCTCTAGCTTACCATTAACTTGGTGTGCGATCGAGAATCTAGAATATCAATTACCACCTCAAGCTAATAAAGGATATTTTCTCTTGAGAGTGCGCCCAAAACCTCAATATGCAGATACTAAAATAAAAGTAATCTCTCAATTAACAGCTATTGAAGATACAATTCAGCGTTGGCAAATAAGCAAGTGTTAATTATTATAAGTTAGCTATATATTTTAATAATTCAAGTTAGCAAGAGGGAAAAGATTTTAACTAGACAGTTAATTGATAAAGATCTCTAAACTAATTATTTTAATATAGCAATAATCATGATAGATATAGACATCTGGTAAAATGTCTTTGTGTCTTGGCGTTAGATAAATAGTTTTAACTATTACTTCGACTGCAAGACTAGCAAACATTCCTGAGATAAATAAACAATGATTACAAGTAGTCAACTAGATTGGTTAGCAGTATTTACTTATTTAGGTATTACTTTAGTGGTGATGTGGCGCATATTTAAAAGCTAATAAATAAGTGAGTAAAAAGCAGTAGCTGTAACTGCAAATACAAAAAAAATAAATTTTAACAATTACATTACTAAGATCAAAAAGAATTCTCAGAACCTTCCCTATTTACCTGGCTAACAGTTTGACGAATAACCTTTCTGACTTTTGTTTGATATTGAGTTAAATAAGCTTGTCTGCACTGATTATACTCCCTAGCATTAGTAACATAGAAAGCAGGAACATTTTCATGATTTAAAACCAAAGCGCAAACATCCGAAAGACTAATGCGATCGCAATTTGCCTGATAATCTGTATAAATATGACTATGGGCATCAATTATTACTTCATTTTCAATTAAATTAGTTAGACTAAGATTAGCCAAAACATCAAAAATATCAGCATATCCAGTTCGAGAACAGTCAAACTCCCCAGTTTCTATTACTTCTCCAGATTGTAGCGATCGCCATGATCTAGACCTAATTTTCTTTAATACTGTGCTATTAGCAATTACCACGTCTTGATGCAGAGTTCGAGGAATATTTCTTTGATAAACATCTTCGATAGCATTAGATAAAAGCCGTTGACAGATATTTTCCCTATATTGTTTGAGATAAGTTGATTGCTGCTTAAAATATCCTCTGGTAGAAGTGGCATAAAAACCAGGAATGTCAGGATCATTAAGTATTAAGGCGCAAACAGCAGCAGGTTCGATCATCCGTTTAGCCGATAAATACTGAGTATCAATTACAAATAAAACTTCTTTTAAAATCTCAATCTCAGCCACATTAATTAAGTGTAATTGTCGAACAATATCAGCTTGTGCTTGAAGGTTTTTATCTGTAACAAAGTCCTGCATGACCTTAAACTATAGAAATAATTGTTTCGATTTTAACCTTGATTTTTTATATTCACCAAATTGATCACTGATGACTACTAGCTTTTAATTGCTTGCTGATCATGTTGGATGAAATATGATTATTAAACAGCTAATTATTTGAAATCTTGATTTTTTATATGAAACGGATTTTTATAACTGGTGCTAGTGGTTGCATTGGTCATTATCTAACAGAAGCACTAATTGAAAATACTAACCACGAATTATACTTGCTAGTAAGAAATCCTAATAAGCTTCAATTGGAATATCAAAATTCTCCTAGGATTCATCTTATAGTTGGGGATATGTTGGAGATAGAGAAGCATCAGGAATTGCTACAAAACATTCATGTGGCGATTTTAGCAGCAACAGCTTGGGGAGGAGCAAAAGAGAGTTATGATCTTAACGTGACCAAAACTATAGCTTTAATCAACCTATTAAATCCAGAAGTATGCGAAAGAGTGATTTATTTTTCTACTGCTAGTATATTAGATCGCCAAAATCAATTACTCAAAGCTGCACAAGAATATGGTCATGATTATATTCGCACCAAATACGAATGTTTTACTCAACTTCAGCAACAACCTCTAGCTGACAAAATCATTACTGTTTTCCCTACTCTAGTTTTTGGTGGCGATCGCAATAAACCCTATTCTCATCTAAGCTCTGGTATAGGTGATGTAACTAAATGGATCAATTTAATTCGCTGGTTTAAAATTGACGGTAGTTTCCATTTTATTCATGCTCAAGATATTGCTGGGGTAATAAACTATCTAGTCGAACATCCTGAGTATTCAGTAAACGCTGAAACTGTAGACAAATCCTCAGCCAAACTAGTATTAGGTAATCCTGCTATCACAGCCAATACTGCGATCGCCGAAATGAGCAATTATTTTGGTAAAAAAATCTATTGGCGTATTCCTCTCTATATTTGGTTAGCCAATATTTTCATTAAAGTATTTCAAATACAGATGGATTCTTGGAGTCGCTTTTCCCTCGATTATCGTCATTTTACCCACACCAACCCTGTTACTCCTGCAAGCTTTGGACTAAAAAACCATTGCTCTACAGTGGCGGAATTAATGGCAATTTCCCAAGTTTAATAACGTAAAGGGGTAAAGTTTAAGGAGATTAAAAATTAGTTTATCCAAACTTAAGAGTGATCCGACTCAATAAGCTAAAAGATCACTCGTTTGAGGGAAAAAGATTAATTAACTATTTACATACCCTTGAACCTTTAACCTCTTACACAAATACTCGATGCTGCAAAGAAGGCATTTGTTGTCTAACCTGCTGTAAACGCAAAGGATTAATCTCAGCTATAGCTACCCCTGGCGCACTACCTGCATCTGCTAAAATCACTCCCCAGGGGTCAATAATCATTGCATGACCATGAGTATAACGACGTTCATAATGATTACCAGTTTGAGCAGGAGCAATTACATAACAAGTATTTTCGATCGCCCTTGCTTGTAACAAAACTTTCCAATGATCTTTACCTGTAAAAGCAGTAAAAGCAGCAGGAATAAACAAAACATCTGCCCCTTGACTGGATAAATAACGGTAAAATTCAGGAAAGCGGACATCATAACAGATAGATAGTCCCAACTTACCCAAATGTTCGGAATTATAAATTGCAGGAATTTCTGTACCTGCCATCACAGTACTTGATTCCTGGTAAGTATTACCATCAGGAACATCCACATCAAATAAATGTACCTTTTGATAATGAGCTACTTCCTGACCGTCAGGAGTGACTAAAATTGCTGTGTTATAGGCTTTGGTGGGGTTATCCGTAACTGGGACAGGAAAGCCACCACCTAAGATTGTTATTTGAAATCTCTGTGCCATTTTCTTAAGAAACTGTGGAGTTTTATCCGCAATTTCTTGTGCTTGGGCTACTTTCTCACTCTCTTTGCCTAAAAAAGCGAAATTCTCAGGTAAGCTAACTAATTCTGCACCTTTACGTACTGCTAATTCGATTAATTCTTCTGCCTCGACCAAATTTTTGGCAAGTTCAGGCTTACTGGTCATTTGAATAGCGGCGGCGAGATATGACTTCATTACAGACTTAAATTTTTTAAGGTTAGATTTTCTAGGATATAGCCAAGAGAACAAATTTAGAAGTCGTATTTAGAGAGAAAATCCGTGAGGTAACAAATCCTTAATAGTTAGATGTTGCCACCCGTCGTTTCCTGTAAAAATAACTTCCGTTTCTTGCCCAAATTCCCAAATCACCTGCCGACAAGCACCACAAGGAGAACAGGGAAGATGTTGAGCATTAACGACGGCGATCGCTTTGAGTTTCATTTTATCGCTTCCTTCCCCTATTATGGCATTGGCGATCGCATTTCTTTCGGCACACATACTCAGACCATAAGCAGCATTTTCCACATTACAACCTGCAAAAATCTTACCAGTAGTTGTGAGGACGGCTGCCCCCACTCGAAACTGAGAATAGGGCGCGTAAGCACCCTCTAGGGCAATTGTTGCCACTTCTATCAGTTGCTGCTTTTGTGCTGGAGTTATCACAGATTGATTCATACAATCAGTTTTTATTTACTGGCGAGAGAAGCTAGATTTTGCTTAACTTCGGGTCTACCTTGAGCAACCGCATCTGCTAAATCATAGAGCATCTTCTCTGTTGTTTCCCAGTCAACACAAGCATCAGTAATACTCTGACCATACACCAAAGGCTGACCATTTTTAGCAATTTCTTGATTACCTGCCACTATATGACTTTCAATCATTACGCCCATAATTTCCGAGCAACCATCAATAATCTGTTGATTAATGTTATCTAGAACTAAAGTTTGTTTTTTATAGTCCTTACTACTATTACCGTGGCTACAATCAATCATCAAGCGAGAATTCATAGCTTGTTGTTTAAGAGCTTTGGTTGCTTCTGTAATATCGGCTGCTTCATAATTAGGTTTAACCGCTCCCCCTCTTAGTACTAAATGTCCATCGGGGTTACCAGTAGTTCTAACAATACTTGCCAACCCATCTTGGTTAATACCTAAGAAATGATGGGAAATTTTAGCTGTCAACATAGCATTGATCGCAGCTTTAAAACTGCCATCTGTACCATTTTTATACCCTACTGGCATCGATAAACCAGAAGCCATTTGGCGATGAATTTGACTTTCAGTTGTTCTTGCACCGATCGCTGTCCAACAAATTAAATCAGCAATATACTGTGGTGTTATCGGGTCGAGTAATTCGGTTGCTGCTGGTAGTCCAGTATTAGCTAAATCTAATAAAAGTTTTCTTGCAGTTCTTAAACCTGTATTTATATCATAGCTATCGTCCAAGTGAGGATCATTGATTAAGCCTTTCCAACCAACAGTTGTACGAGGTTTCTCAAAATAGACACGCATCACAATTTCTAGCCTATCTTGCAACTGCTCACGCAATTTAATCAATCTGCTACCATATTCCTTGGCTGCTTCCACATCATGTATCGAACAAGGGCCGACTACAACCAAAATTCTACGGTCAGAACCTTCCAATATATTACGGATACGGTTACGAGTCTTAATCACTAATTCTATTACCTTAGACGACAAAGGTAATTCACTTTTAACAAAGGCAGGGCTTAACAAAGGTCGGGTTTCTATAACGTGTAAGTCGTTAGTAATATCCATATTTTCTATATTTCTTTACTTATAATTAATTTCTACTATTGGCAGATATATTGGCAAGAAGTAAAGCCGAACAAATACTGCTAAATTATTATTTTATTTTGAGCAGGGAAAATTTAATAATACTTCTAATATAACCTCACTTCGGGTCTTACACAGTAAGTGGCTTAAATGGTTGTATGCTACACTCCATAATCCACAAGTCTTAAAGCTATTTTGACAAAAAGTATTACCCAAAAATTTACTAAAAAAATATATTTGCCAAGATAGAGTATTTATAAAGTTTTAATAACAAATACTGCAAAACCCAGAGCAACTTAGACTCTAAAATCAATAAATTACGGTTATTGTGTTAAAAATATCAATTAATTATTTATTACAGACTAATTCTTATGGGTATCCATATTGTTACTGGTGTGGCGGGATTTATAGGCTCTCACTTGGCGGAAGCTCTGATTAACCAAGGAGAAGAAGTAATTGGCATCGATCAATTTAATAATTACTATGATCCTCAACTAAAACAGAACAATATAGTTAATCTTAAGCAAAATTCTAGTTTTACATTAATCCAGGCGGACATTCAAGATCTAGACTGGCAACAACTATTACAGTCTGTAGATGTTGTTTATCATCAAGCTGCACAAGCAGGAGTGAGAGCTAGTTGGGGGCAGGGATTTCAAGACTATACTAGTCGCAATATTAATGCTACTCAAGTAATTTTAGAAGCAGCTAAACGAGTTAAATCCCTCAAGAGAATTATTTATGCTTCTAGTTCCTCAATTTATGGTGATGCTGTCACTATGCCGACTCCTGAAACTTTGTGTCCGCTACCCGTCTCTCCCTATGGTATTACAAAATTAGCTGGAGAACGCCTATGTAGGTTATATCAGCAAAATTTTGGTGTCCCAACTACTGCTTTACGTTACTTTACAGTTTATGGCCCTCGTCAACGTCCTGATATGGCTTTTCATAAATTTTTTAAAGCAGCAATTAATCAGGAAAGTATCCCTATTTTTGGCGATGGACAACAGACTAGAGATTACACTTATGTCAGTGATATTGTCGCAGCTAATTTAGCAGCAGCCAGAAACCCAAAGGCAGTAGGGGAAGTATTTAATATAGGTGGTGGTAGTCGCATTACTTTAATTGAATTGTTGAAGATGATCGAGACAGTTATTGATCAACCAATTAAGCGTAATTATCTATCCCAAGCCGTAGGTGATGCACGTCATACTAGTGCTGATATTACTAAAGCCCAGCAAATTTTAGGTTATAACCCCCAAGTTTCTCTGCAAGCAGGTTTAACTATGGAATGGGAATGGATTCAACCTTTATATCAAAAAATTGTATCTGGTAGTAAAGTTAGGGGCTAAGTACAATTACTTATAATAGAGGGACGATAAATAATGTTTTTTATTGGGTATTAGCTATTAGCTATTAGCTTTGATCTTCTTAGTTTTTAGATACTCTAGACTCCTGACTTGTTACTTGTCACTTGTTACTCCCCCGAACTGTCTACCCACTACTATTCCCTCTCTCCCCCGAACTGTCTACCCACTACCTACTACCTACTACCTACTGTCTATCTACTAACTATTACCCACTACCTACTACCTAACCCTATACTCCTAACTTTATAGAAAATATATCTATAATTTATCCTGAATAAAAGCTTAGATAAAAATTTAGTAAATAAAAGAAAGTATATATATCATACTTAAAATCTTTTACTCAACTAAGCACTTATTAATGTTAGATAAATTACTATTTAAATTAACTATTATCACTGTTCTTTTTAGCTTTAATAGTAGCCCGATTTTAAGCGAACCTAATTCAAATGGTGGTCAATCAGAAAATATTCAAGTTACAGAATCTGAAATTAAACAAGTTGATCTATTAAAGGCTGCTATTTATTCTAATAGAGGTATTATTCGCGGAATACAAAAACAGTATAATACAGCCCTAGAAGATTATGAGCAAGCAATCAAATTAAATCCTCAACAGGTAGAAACTTTTATTAATAGAGGGCTATTATATAGTGTATTAGAACAATGGGATAATGCTCTGAATGATTTTAATCGAGCAATAGAAATTAATCCGAATTTAGATACAATTTATATTTATCGAGGATATATTTATAGTCTTAATAAAGAACTTAATAAAGCTTTATCTGACATTGAGCAAGCAATTAAGTTAAATGATAAAAGCTCAGACGCATATTATGTTAGAGCAAAAATATATTCAGAACAACAGGAATGGGATAAGGCTTTAGAAGATATTAATCGGAGTGTAGAAATTGATCGTGATAACGCGAATAATTATCTTTTTAGAGGAAATTTATATAATAAGCAATTTAATCAGCCAAAGCTTGCAGAAGCAGATTATAATCAAGCCGTATCCTTAGATCCAGATTCTAGTGAAGCAAGTTTATCTAGGGGGATTTTTTATACTCAACAACAAAAGTGGGATTTAGCATTAAGGGATTTAGACCGTACAATCAAATTAGATCCTGAAAATGCGTTAGCCTATTTTAGTCGTGGTAATGTTTACGCCCTACAAAAAAGGTGGGAAGAAGCTAACCGAGATTATGAAGAGTCACTACGATTAAATCCTAACGATTTTCAATTGCAAAGTGAGTTAAGAAATCTTTCTCAACGTACCGCTAATGAAGACGTAAATGTAGATGAGGCAGATTTAGAACAATCCAATGAATATAATAATAGTGGTTTAGCTCATGCTCTTAAACAAGAATTTTCCGAAGCACTAACAGATTTTAGTAAAGCCATTACCCTTAACCCGAAAAATGCTTTACTTTATTTTAATCGAGCTAATGTATATTTAGCCCAGTCCCAATGGGAAAAAGCCCTTTAAGATTATAATCAGGGGATAAACTTAGATCCGCAATCCTCAGCTAAAGCTTATTTTAACCGTGCAGGGATTTATAATATGCGTCATCAATGGGATAAAGCGATCGCAGATTATAATATGGCTATTGATCTACAAGCGGACTATGCCACAGCTTATTATCATCGGGGAATTATCGGTTTACGACAGGAAAATTGGCTCAAAGCTATTGAAGATCTACAACAAGTAATTGCATTTGAACCAGATAACTACCAGGCTTATTTTAATTGTGGTTTTGCTTATTTAAAATTGCAACAATGGCAAAAAGCTAAAGAAAAATATGATCAAGGAATAGCTATTAACCCTGATGATGGTAAAGCTTATTATAATCGTGCTATTGTCGAGACAAATCTAGGTAATAGAGAACAAAGTAGAGAGGATCTAAAAAAAGCTCAGGATATATTTCTTAAAACGGGAGATCTATCAAGTTATCAACAAGTTGAGCAGTTGCTAAAACGATAAAAATTGCTACAAAAAAAAGAGGTTAACCTTTGTCGCTAACCTCACACTAGACGGAATCTATGAAATCTTACTAGTCCTAGCCCCCAGCAACAGCAGGGACAATACTTACCTCATCACCATCTTGTAAAACTGTATCTGTACCTTCCAAGAAACGAATATCTTCACTGTTGACGTAAAGATTAAGGAAGCGACGGGGTTTACCAGATTCGTCACAAATACGATCTTTAATTCCAGGACAATTACTTTCTAGAGCTTCGATCAGTTCATCTATATTACTGCCATTACAGTCGATCGCAGCTTGATTATTTGTGAACTTTTGTAAGGGGGTAGGGATTAATACTTTAACGGTCATAATTATCTAATACAAATGAGTAAAAACATTAAATCGCAGAGGTTGTAAGCTTAACGCTTTACTTATACACTGGCTTGTTGCCATTCAAGACGTTCCAAAGTGCGAGAACGTTCTAAAGCACGCTCAAAACTTTCTAGTTTGGGTTCGATGGTTAAGGGTTCACCAATATATCCTTGTACAGCTTCTTGGGTTTTTAGACCATTACCAGTAATATAAACAACTGTTTTTTCTTCAGGGTCAATTTTACCTGCTTCTACTAATTTTTTAAGGACAGCAATAGTAGTACCACCAGCCGTTTCGGTGAATATACCCTCAGTTTCAGCAAGCAGTTTGATACCTTCGATAATTTCTGCATCTGTTACTGATTCGATGTTACCGTTGGTTTTGCGTGCAATATCTAAAGCATAGCATCCATCTGCTGGATTACCGATCGCAATGGATTTGGCAATTGTATTGGGTTTTACAGGAGCAATAAAGTCTCTACCTTCTCTAAAAGCTTGAGCAATAGGAGAACAACCTTCTGCCTGTGCGCCACTAAAACGAACGGCTTTATCTTCTACTAATCCCACCTCAACAAATTCTTTGAAGCCTTTATATATCTTGGTAAATAGGGAACCAGAGGCTAAAGGTGCAACGATATGATCGGGTAATTCCCAACCTAATTGTTCTGCAACTTCAAATCCTAGTGTTTTAGAACCTTCGGAATAGTAAGGACGGAGATTGATATTTACAAAACCCCAACCATAGGTATTACCAACTTCTGAGCAAAGACGGTTTACTTGGTCATAGTTGCCTTTAACTGCCATGACGGTAGGATTATAGATTAATGTGCCTAACACTTTTCCTGCTTCTAAATCGGCGGGAATAAACACACAACAGTCCATACCTGCATAAGCTGCGATCGCTGCTGTGGAATTGGCTAGGTTTCCAGTACTTGCACAGGAAACAGTCGAAAATCCTAATTCTCTGGCACGAGTTAATGCAACTGAAACCACCCTGTCTTTGAAACTAAGGGTTGGCATATTTACCGCATCGTTTTTAATATAAAGATTTTTTAGACCCAGACGACGAGCTAAACGATTGGATTTAACCAGGGGAGTCATACCTGTGCCTACATCAATAGGATTTTCGCTTTCTACAGGTAGGAATGCTTTATAACGCCAAATGGAATTAGGGCCCGCTTGTATACTCTCTCTACTAACTTGACGACGAATTTCATCATAGTCATAGGCTACTTCTAATGGTGAAAATGTTTCTTCGCACACATTGAGAGCTTTAAGGGGATATTTTACTCCTCCTTCTTTGGAAACAAGATTGGTAAAGGTACGTCCTTGACTGGTTTTGATAGGTGTCTGGGTCATGAGATTTGATTTTGATTCCGTCAACAGTGAATTGATAGTATCACACGTAAAAACACCCAGTCAAACATACCCGATAATTTTAGTCGGGATTAAAAATAAGACTAGTTTTGGGAAAGAATAAGAGGCTTTTAGCTTTTAGCTTCTCCCTATTTCCTATTCCCTATTCCCTATTCCCCCTCCTGACTCCTGACTCCTGACTCCTTATTCCCCCTCCTGACTCCTGACTCCTGACTCCTTATTCCCCCTCCTGTCTCCTTGTCTCCTTGTCTCCCCCCTCCTGTCTCCTGTCTCCTGTCTCCTGTCTCCTGTCTCCTTGTCTCCTTGTCTCCTGTCTCCTTGTCTCCTTGTCTCCTTGTCTCCTTGTCTCCTTGTCTCCTTGTCTCCTTGTCTCCTTGTCTCCCCCCTCCTGTCTCCTGTCTCCTTTAGGTGTAAGTTAAATAAACAAAAGAGATAATTCAACCACTTTAGTTTGTAGAATTTCCCAAGCTGCTGCACCTGTTTTAAGATGATATTCCAACTCCAATAATTGCGGTAAGACAGCGAGTAACTGTTGGGTTGTAGTTTGAGAAATTTCTTGACGGATAAAATAAAGACGGTTGGGGTTATTAATACCAGCAGCAGTAGCGAGCGCTTTATTATCGGTTTGTCCCAACTCTTGCATTAATTTAACTATAGTCCAAGTGCGAAATTGTCCGACTAAAGTGGCTACGATCTTTAGGGGTGGTTCATTGTGATTAATTAAATCTGTGATTAAACTTAAAGCTGTTGCAGCCTTTCCATTTTTAATAGCTGTTGCAAGCTTTAGACTATTTTGAGTATTACAGATAACAAGGGCGGAAATACTATCTTCATCTAATGGTTGAGATTGATCACCCCAAAAAATTTTTAATTTCTGTAATTCATTCCATAATTGCCGAGTATCATTACCAACAGAATCAGTAAGTAGAGCGATCGCGCTAGGGGTTAATGGAAGATTAATTACTTGAGCTATTTCCTTAATTTTGGCAGCAATTAAATCAGTTTTCCAAGGTGGAATAAGGCTAAAATCTTTAACCGAGGCATATTGATTTAAAAGTTTAGTAGAAGCTAATCGTCCGTCGGGTTTTTTTTCGGTAGTTAGAAGTAGATGAGATGAAGTAGGAATAAACTCTAGAGTACGTTTAAGTTCATTTAAAACTTGATCATCAGGTTTTTGTTCACAAAGATTAGTTTGAGCCAACCATACCAAACGTTCCCCTGCACCGAAGACAGGAGTCATCACCTGATTAAAACCTTCAATAATAGTTTCAGAGCGATCGCCAATTAATTTATGATAATTAAACTGTAACCAATTAGAATCAAGAACTTGAGCTTGTAATTTTTCTACAGCTTGGGTTAGGGAAAAATCATCTTCTCCCCAATATAAATAAACGGGCATAGGTTAATTAAAGATAGTATCAATTATTCATTATTAAGAAAAAATCGGCTTCTTTGTAAACGATTAAGAAGACGGCTAGCCAATACAGAACTAATTACTGGTTTGCAGATATAATCATCAGCACCATGAGCAAAGGCTTGATGTTGTGTATTTTCATCTTGATGAACAGTTAAAAACAAAACTGGTAACTGTTGCCAGTGACGATCTATTCTTAAAAGTTGGCATAATTCCAGACCGTTAATTTCAGGCATTTCTATATCTAACACTAATATATCTGGCTTAACTGCTTCGAGGACATCCCAAAACTTTCGAGGATCATCAAGGGTAGCAAGCTGAAAACCCCAAGGCTGAAGAGATAATTCAAGAGACAAAAGAATCTGAGGATCATCATCGACAATTAAAACTTTAGCTCTAGCCCCCAAATTCTTAACCAACTGAGTAACAGAATTAATTGCTGTGATGGGTTTTACGGGATATTCTAAGATCAAACCTCCACCCTTATCAACTATCTCCAGGCGATCGCTCAAACAAGCATCTTCAATAATCACAATAATTGGTACTTGAGGTTTTTGTTGATGTAGTTGTGCTAAAAAAATTAAATCCTCACCGTCGGGAAAAACAATTTTATATAACACTGCGGTAATAGATTCTTGAGCAATTATCTCTTTAGCAGTTGTAATATCTAAAGCAATTTGGGTTTTCATGCCTCTTTGCTGGGCTATATTCACCAACTCCTGACTGTAAATAGGGTCGTCTAGAATAATTAATAAAGAAATATTAGAATCTAAAGACTCTCTAATTAGCTTTTCTGAGGGTTGATGTTGTAATTCCAATTTCAGCAAGGCTACCAATTCTTCCATGCGCCTAAGATGGGCGATATCGTGAACATTGCTTGTCAATAAACTCTCGATTTGTTTAGCAAATGTCGAACCTTGGGGAAATCCAAACGTACCTAAAGAACCTGCTAACTTATGGGCGCAATTACGAGCTTCATTATGTAGTTTATTTGTAATTTGTTGATTGATAACAGCATGGGTAAATTGTTCTAAGATAGTCAATCTTTGCCATGATACATCTTGAAATCTTGTCCAAGCATGAGCAATTTTTTGAGAAATTTCTGTTGATGGTTTTTCTGGCTTAACTATAGTTAAATCATCATCAGATTTAAGACGATACCCGATACCGTAAACAGTTTTAATCGTATCTTTAGGCATACCTGCGGTTTTAAGTTTCTGACGCAAGCCTTTAATATGGGTTCTAACTGCTTCTTCCCCTGGGGGATCTTCCCCCGCCCATAGATTATCAATAATTGCCGAGGGACTAAAAACCCGTTGAGGATGACGCATAAACAATTCCATCAGGGCATATTCTTTAGGAGTTAGAGGTAATAACTGATTTTGATTTCTAACTTCATAGGTTTTTGGATCAAGACTCAACTCTTGCCAATGTAAGATAGGAGATGAGGCATTAACATCGCGACGTAGTAAAGCCCGAATTCTAGCGGTTAATTCATCAAAATTAAAAGGTTTAACCACATAGTCATCCGCCCCAGCATCCAATGCCGCAACTTTATCAGTATAGCGATCGCGCGCACTCAACAGCATAATGGGCATGGTATACCCTTGATCTCTAATTTTTTTGCAGACTTGTACTCCATCCACATCAGGTAACATCCAGTCTAAAACTACTAAATCGAAGTTAAACAGCGCAATAAATTCCCTACCCATTTCTCCCGTATTGGCTATATCAACGGCATAATGTTGTTCTATTAATTTTTGCGCCAAAACTTCCATTAACTCTTCATCATCGTCTATTAATAGGATTCTCATTAGCAGATCACATACTACCTACTAAACATAGTAATAAATACTGTCTTTAATTTTGAAGAATTAAAACCGATTAGTTTGGGAAAACTAGAAATATAGATCATTAGATGGATAATTATTTTATAAAATCTATGTTTATTAAAGGAAGAATTATAAAATGGCAAGATGATCGGGGTTTTGGCTTTATTACACCTGATGATGGTGGTAAGGACGTTTTTTTACACATTACAGCTTTAAAGGCAGCACATCGTCGTCCCAAAGTTGGAGATGTAATTATCTATGAAAAAGTTGTAGAAGTTAATGGTAAAGTGCGTGCAGCCAATGCCTTAATTGAAACTGCGACAACCAACAACAAGCGAAAAAGATCAAGATCGAAATTGATCGAAACTTATATCAATACAATTATTTTTCCACTTATAGTTATTGTTCCAACTATTATATTAATCTCATTCAAGTCAGATCCTTATTCTTCCCCTTCTTCAGTTCAAGTGCTGACTCAGCCAGAATGCCATATTAAAGGTAACATTTCAATAAATAGTGGTGACAAAATATATCATCTCCCTGGGATGGAAGACTACGAAAACACCCGTATCGATATATTGAAAGGAGAAAAATGGTTTTGTAGTGAATCAGAAGCGATCGCAGAAGGTTGGCGCAAAGCACCAAATTAAAAAATATAGTAATACGAGATAAATTACGGGAAATTTTTATATCTTAGCTGTTAGCTGTTAGCTACTACCTACTACCTACTACCCCTCTCCTGTCTCCTGACTTGTTACTCTTTACTACCTACTACCTATTGACTCCCCTTTCCTCTCTCCTAAATACAAGCAACTAATCTTTCATGAGAAGCTTCTCATCAATTATTCATGAAAGCTTAATACCGAACTTCCACACTATATATAGTTAACCTTATGTTAAACATCTATTAAATCAAATATATCTTTTTCTTATTATTTACTTGGTGGGTTGGCTTAAGGGTAATTCGGTAACACGAAATTAAATTTAGAGAATTTCGTAAAAACCAACTAAATAGCTACTGCATAGGAGAAGTTATGACCATTGCCATGCCTTACATAACAGACTCGATCACTAATCAAAATCCCACAGTAAAATACAATTTGCACCCTTATAATTTAAGCAAAAAAGAGCAACCTGCTCAAGATCGTAAGTGGCGCATTGTGCTTTATTCCCATGACACAATGGGATTAGGACATAAAAGACGTAATCTATTAATCGCCCAAACTTTGGGAATATCAGCTATCAATACCGATATCCTGATGATCAGTGGGATGGGGGATGGGAATCAATTTCAAACACCGACGGGGATAGATTACCTAACGCTACCAGCCTTATACAAGAGTACCAATGGGAAATATGAGGCGAGGCGGTTAAATATGTCTTTAAAGGAAATTATCACCTTGCGATCGCAAATTATTCAGATTGCTGTCAAAAACTTTAAACCTGATGTTTTAATTGTGGATAATGTCCCTAGGGGCGCGATGGGTGAATTGAATGGGACTTTAAGATATTTACGCACCCATACAAACACTCGCTGTGTACTAGGTTTACGGGATGTTTTGGACGAACCCAAGGTAATTCGTCGTAGTTGGAAACGCAATAATAATGAAGATGCAATCCGCCGTTACTATGATGCAGTCTGGGTATATGGCGATCCTCATGTTTACAATTCAATTAAAGAATATGGCTGGAGTCCTGATGTCAGTGCCAAATTTCGCTACACAGGTTATCTCGATCAACGTTCTCGACTACAATTTGCTACTCAAGGGCATCTAGAGCCTACTTTTAACCTACCACCTGGACGTTTAGCTTTATGTGTTGTTGGCGGAGGACAAGATGGAGGAGATTTAGCTACGGCTTTTGCTCAAACTAAATTACCCCCAAACACGCACGGAATATTAATTACAGGGCCGATGATGCCCCACAAGATACGCCAGCAAATCCAAGCCTATGCAGATCAAAGGTCTGATTTACAAGTTTTGGAATATGTTGCAGAACCTACGGTATTACTACAACAGGCTGATTGGATAATTTCTATGGGGGGATACAACACTACTTGTGAAATTCTTTCCTTTCAAAAACGGGCGTTAATTATACCCAGAATTAAACCTAGACAGGAACAATTAATCCGTGTGCAATTTTTAGAGAAATTAGGGTTGGTGAATATGCTGCATCCCCATAACCTAAGTCCTGAAAATATTACCACTTGGTTACAACAAACTAAACCCACTCCTCAAACTTCGCAAGCAGTCGATCTCCACGGTTTAGAGCGTATACCTCAATTTTTAGCAGAAATGCTTTAAATCACCCTTTATTTTCCTTTTATATTTAATAGTTAAATTAAAACAGTGAACCAACCATCAACTAGGATAGGCTATGTCCTCAAACGCTATCCTCGCTATTCCGAAACCTTTGTTGTCAACGAAATTTTAGCTCATGAAGCAGCAGGATTAGATATTGATATTTTTGCCCTGCGTCCTACCTGTGATAGTCATTTTCAAAATATCATTTCTCAAGTACGTGCCTCTGTTACTTATATTCGTAAGCCAATTCAAGGACGGGTAAGTAATTCCCTTAATACTCTATCTCCCACACCAGCTAGTTATTTTTGGGCAGAATTACAAGAAGTTGCCTTAATTATTCCCGATTTTTGGCAAAAGCTCGGTTTTGCTGCGGGGGAAAGAGCCAGTGTTGTCTATCAGGCTGCTTGGTTAGCACGGGAAGTACGTTTAAAACAAATTACCCATCTTCACGCCCATTTTGGCTCAGTGGCGACTAGTGTTGCTCGTTTAGCAGCCCATTTTGCAGATATTTCCTACACTTTTACTGCCCATGCTAAGGATATTTTTCACGATAGTGTGGTTATAGAAGATATGACACGCAAGATGAGAGATAGTGCTGGGGTGGTAACGGTGAGTGACTATAATGTTAATTATCTTCAGCAAGTATATGGCGATGTCGCAACTTCAGTACAGCGTATTTACAATGGCTTGGATTTAACTAAATTTACTTATTTACCTAGCCAAAATCGTCCCCCACTAATTATCTCTGTCGGACGTTTGGTAGAGAAAAAAGGACTGAATATTTTAATTGCAGCTTGTGCTTTACTCAAACAATGGGGTTGTAATTTTCAATGTCAAATTATTGGCACTGGAGATTTGGGTAAGCAATTAGAAGCTCAAATTGTCTCCCTCGGTTTAGTTGGGCAAGTATCCCTAGTAGGGGCGCGTCCACAAAATGAAGTATTTAAAATGCTACAACAAGCTGCGGTTTTCGCTGCTCCTTATATTATTGGCAAGGATGGCAACCGCGATGGTTTACCCACAGTCTTATTAGAGGCAATGGCTTTAGGTACTCCTTGTGTAGGAACTGATGTTACTGGAATTCCTGAGTTGATTCGTGATCAAGAAACAGGATTGATTGTTAAACAAAAAGATCCCCTGGATCTAGCTTTGGCTTTGAAAAAAATATTAGATGATTCTTCGTTAGGGGTAAAATTTGCCACTCAAGCGCGAAAATTGATCGAATCTGAATTTGATATATCGACTAATGCAGCAGTATTACGGCAGCTTTTCGACTCGGCATCAAAAGTAAAGGATATTGATTCTCGGTTAATGGCAGTTTCTAACTGAGGCGATCGCATTAGAAATAATGACGGGCTTAGGAGAGCTTTAGCAATACGCTTTTAGTTGCTAGCGCGCTCAGTGATTATTATTACCCAAACCCCCACTACCTACATTGTCCCCTTGTGGGATTTGCGTAGCTTATCCTTTAGGGCTACCTACTACCTACTACCTCCTACCTACTACCTACTACCTCCTGACTCCTGACTCCTGACTCCTGACTCCTGACTCCTGACTCCTAACTTTATATATATTTCCCATTAATAAAAGAGAAAGAAATTGTGAAAGTTGCTTATATTTGCGCCGATCCTGGCATTCCTATATTTGGACAAAAAGGTTGTTCAATTCATGTACAAGAAGTTATCCGTGCTTTACTTGCTAAGAATATTGAAGTATCTTTATTTACTCCACGTCTTGGGGGCGAAATTCCTCCAGACTTTAAGGGGGTTAAGGTTTATAAACTGCCGACTATTGCCAAGGTGGATAGAGCAGAAAGAGAAAAATTAGCGCGATCGCTCAATGATGATTTGCAGTGGGAGTTAAGTAGGGCTGAACCTTTTGATTTTATTTATGAACGTTATTCTCTCTGGAGTTATAGTGGGATGGAATATGCCCAAAAGCTGGGAATTCCAGGAATTTTAGAAGTTAATGCCCCTTTGATTTTAGAACAGGATCAACATCGGGGCTTGGTTGATCGACAAGAGGCAGAAGCGATCGCGCAACGGGTTTTTAAAGCTGCGAGTAATATTGTGGCGGTTTCGAGTGAGATTAGGGATTATCTTAATTTATATAAGGTTGATCAAGCTTTAATTGAGGTGATTCCTAATGGTGTTAATCCTCAAAGGTTTGCTAATATATCGGGAGCTTATCAGAGAAGCAATCAACAATTTACCGTGGGGTTTGTCGGCTCATTAAAACCTTGGCACGGGCTACCTATATTAATTGAGGCTTTCGCACGTTTTCATTCTCAACATCCCCAAACGCAGTTATTAATTGTCGGTGATGGTACAGAGCGCGATCGCACTATGGCAGATATTAAACAAAGAAATTTGGAGTCGGCGGTATGTTTAACGGGTGCTGTACCTCCTGAAACTGTGCCTGAATACTTGGCGCAAATGGATGTGGCGGTTGCTCCCTACCCTGCCAGTACGGATTTTTATTTTTCTCCTCTCAAGGTTTATGAGTATATGGCAGCAGGCTTACCAGTTGTAGCAAGCGATCTAGGTCAAATTAGCCAGGTGATAGACTCTGGGGTTAATGGTTTATTGGTTAAGCCTGGGGATGGGTTCGCATTAGCAGATGCTTTAGATTTATTATGGCGATCGCCAGTACTACGTAGTTATTTGGGTAATTGCGCCCGTAAAACAGTCTTGCAGGAATATACATGGGAGCGAGTGGTGGAAAAGATTCTCTCTAAGGTTCACCCACAGGCAATTAGGGAGGTAATAGGATGACTAAAAAGCGAACGCTAAATCAATCATTACCGATATTAGGAGAAGTATTACGTACTTTTTCCCCCTATCTGCTGCAACAGAAATTTTTGCTAATTATAGCTAGTTTAGCAATGGTGGCAGATGTAACCTTACGCATCCTTGAACCATTACCGCTTAAATTCGTTTTTGATTATGTTTTGGATGATAATCCACTTCCTAACCCTGTTTTAGCCCAACTTGAGCCTATCTGGTTATTAACTGTCTGTGCTGGGGCTATTTTGGTTTTGACGGCACTACGGGCATTAGCTGCTTATTGGAGTACGGTATCTTTAGCTATTGTTGGTAGTCGCGTTATGACTAAAGTACGCGATCGCTTGTACTGTCATTTGCAACAGTTGTCTTTGGCTTATCATACTAAAGCAAGAAGTGGCGATTTAATTGTCAGAATTAGTAGTGATGCTAGTCGTCTACAAGAAATTCTACTCACTGCTGCCCTACCCCTATTAATTAGCATTTTAACTTTGCTTGGAACAGTAGGTGCAATGTTTTGGATCGATCGCGATTTAACTTTGCTGTCTTTGGTAACACTACCTCTGTTTGCCTTTGCTGCTAACCGTCTAAGTTTGAGAATTCAAGAGTCTTCTCTCAAACAACGTAAACAGGAAGGCTTAGTAGCAGCTACCGCAGCCGAATCTATTGCAGCAATCAAGCTTATTCAGGCTCTATCTTTAGAAAATGCCTTCGCTCAGATGTTTTCGCGCCAAAATCGCGCTAGTCTATCTAAAAGCGTCGAAACTCAACGTTTATCGGCTAGTTTGGAACGTACCGTTGATGGGGTAATTGCTTTGGGTATGGCGATCGTTTTATGGTATGGTTCTTGGTTAGTCTTGCGAGATGCTTTAACCGCAGGGGATGTAATTGTTTTTCTAACTTATCTCAGAAATGCCTTCAAACCTGTACAAAATTTTGCTAAATATACAGGTAGGTTAGCTAAAGCTGCTGCATCTGGAGAACGAATTTTAAATATTTTACAGCAAACCCCCGATATTCAAGATCAACCCCAGGCGTTAATCGCCTCACCATTTCGTGGCAATATTATCTTTGATAATGTTAGTTTTGCCTATGAGTCGGGACAAAAATTACTCGATGGTATTAATTTAACTATTAAACCAGGACAATTAGTTGCTCTTTCTGGGGTTTCGGGAAGTGGTAAGTCTACTTTAATCAGTTTGCTATTACGTCTGTATGATCCTACCGCAGGGCGTATTATGATTGATGGGCAAGATATTCGTAATTATACTATTGCTTCGCTGCGATCGCAGATGAGCGTTGTTTTACAGGAAAGTCTGCTTTTTGCTGCTAGCGTTAAGGAAAATATCGCCTATGGTATTGATCATGTTAGTGATGCTGAAATTGTAGCTGCTGCACGTCTTGCTAACATCGATAGTTTTATTAGTAGTTTACCCCAAGGATACGATACTATTTTGGGAGAACGGGGCGCAACCCTATCAGGTGGTCAACGTCAAAGAATTGCGATCGCTCGTGCTGCTATTCGTCGTACTCCTATTTTGATTTTGGATGAACCTACTACGGGTTTGGATCGGGAAAATGAACAAGCGGTAATTGAAGCTTTACAAAGATTAGCCCAACAACGTACTACTTTTCTTGTTACCCATGATCTTACTTTAGCTAATCAAGC
This sequence comes from Chondrocystis sp. NIES-4102, assembly GCA_002368355.1. Lineage (NCBI taxonomy): Bacteria > Bacillati > Cyanobacteriota > Cyanophyceae > Chroococcales > Chroococcaceae > Chondrocystis > Chondrocystis sp. NIES-4102. The sequence goes on from AP018281.1 coordinate 3,921,398, forward strand.
TGATGTGATTATTTATTTGGAAAAAGGACAAATAGTTGAACAAGGTAGTCCTCAAGAATTGATGAGTAGTAATGGACGTTATGCTCAACTTTATCAGTTGCAAAATGGGTATGAAACTGTTTGTAATTAGTTGATTTTATTTTTATTAATTATATGTTTTATGATTTTTAATGGTTGTCTGGTAACTGATAGGTATAATATCACTCAAGATCTGAAAATGACTTTTTTATCTGATGTTCTTTCACCAGCAAAAGTTATTAAAGTTTTTCTACAACACCTTAGTTTGTTTGTGGCTAATTTAGATTTAGTTGCTATTGAGGTAATTCGTTATAAACCCCAAAAACGTTGTCTAATTGAATATACTTTTGAGGGTAAAAGTAAATTGGTTTTAATTGGCAAAATACGTGCTAAAGGTACAGATACGAAATCCTATAACTTGCAAAAACAACTATGGGCAAGTGAATTTAGTAGTGATAGTGATGATGGTATTTCTGTTCCCGAACCTGTAGGAATTATTCCTCAATGGCAGATGTGGGTACAAAAAAAAGTTCCTGGTAATTTAATTATTAATCATTTAATTGGTAGAGAAGGGATTAATATTAGTAAAAGGATTGCTCAGATTGCCCATAAATTACATAATGTAGATATTATTACCCAACGCCGTCATACTATCACAGAAGAATTAGCAATTTTAGAGCAAAAGTTACCCTTAGTTATTAATGATTATCCTCCCTGGCGATCGCGTATTGCAACTCTTTTAGAACAATGTTTTATTTTAGGAGAAAATACCCCAGAAGTAGAGCTTGTTAATATTCATCGAGATTTCTATTTTGATCAAATATTAGTAGATGGCGATCGCTTTTATTTATTAGATTTTGATTTATACTGTCGGGGAAATCCTAATCTCGATCTGGGTAACTTTCTGGGACATATACAAGAATATAGCTTGAGAGTTTTAGGTGATGTAAATAAATTAAAAGAGCAAGAAAATACTTTAATAAAAGAATATATTAAACTCACTCAACCAGAAAACTTAGCAGCGATTCAAGCCTATACAACTTTAACCTTGGTTCGTCATATTTATCTTAGTAATCAATTCCCTCAACGTCGTTTTTGTACAGAAGAACTACTAAATTTGTGTGAAAAACGTTTAAATTTTATCAAAGTATAATTAGTTTAGTGTTGAAGTTATTAAAATCCAGTTTAATTTATCTGCCGTTAATTTTATTTAGCCATAATCCTATTAACGCTTTACCTCAAACTCAAGTAAAAGAAATTGTAGCAGAGGGTAATAAACAATCTTCCATGACTACCGTATCACAACTTTCCCATGTTAACTACGATAGTTGGCATTCCCAGCAACTGCGAAGTTTTAATAGTCGTTATCAGTGTTTAGCTAACAATCCCAATTATGAGCGATCGCCTGAAGTTTTAACCCGCAATCATTTTGCTGTTTTACTATATCAATGTTTAAGCAATATTAATCATAATAATCATTTATTATCTCAAAAAGATACTCTAACCATTAAGCGATTAACACAAGACTTCCCTTTGAAAATAATAACTCTTGAAAATCAAATTCAACAGTTAGAAAATAGAACCAATAATTTAACTAAACAATCCTTCTCACCCCAAGTAAAATTAGAAGGTGAAGCCATTATTGCCCTTGCCCAAGTTTGGCAAAATGAAAATGATAGTAGTTTAACATTAGGTAATCGTATACGTCTCGATTTTATAACTAGTTTTAGCGAGCAAGATCAATTAAAAATTCGTCTGCAAGGACGTAATATTCCTGAGTTTGAAGAAATAACTGATAGTAAAATGTCTAACTTAGGATTTGACGGTGCAGATGAAAATAAAGTAGAAATAGATGAATTAGAATATCAAATTTCACTAACTAAAAATACTAGACTCAATATCTATGGAGTGGGTGGTGGAATGGGAGATATAATTCCTAGTGTAAATCCTCTATTTAGCGGTAGTGGGGATGGTGCAATTTCACTTTTTGGCAGAGAAAACCCAATTCGTAGACAAGCAGAAGGAGTAGCGATCGCTTTATCCCAAGATTTGAGTGATCAATTAAATTTTAGCATCGGTTATATCAGTAATGAGGCAAACCAAGCAAATCAAGGCTTATTTCAAAAACCATTAGCTGCAATTACCCAGTTAACATATCTCCCCACCCAGCAGCTTAACTTAAGTCTTACCTACGGATACATAGCGAATAATATCGGCACAGGTACAGGTAGTGCCAACGCTGAAAATCCTTTCCCCCAAAGCAATGATCTAACCGCCCACAGTTACGCAGGAGAAATTGCTTTTTTAATCCTACCTAATATTAGTTTAGGGGGTCGAGTTGGTATGATTCAAGCCTCCGCCCAGGATCTACCGACACAAGCCAATGCGGATATTCTGACTTGGGCAATAATGTTAGGGATAAATGATTTAGGTAATGAAGATAGTTTACTTGGTTTGATTGTAGGGCAACCACCAAAAGTAATAAAAAGTAGTTTAGGGGAAGAATTTGAAGATCCTGATACAGCCTACCACTTAGAAGCATTTTATCGTTGGCAATTAACCGACGATCTGGCTATTACCCCAGGATTTTATCAGATTTTTAACCCAGAACATAATAGCGAGGAAGAATCAATTTTAGTTGGCACTATTCGGACAACTATAGAATTTTAATTTAATTTATTGAGCTTATGAATCGAATTTTAATTGCTGAAGATGAACCCAGAATTGCCTCTTTTATCACTAAAGGACTACGCGCCAAAGGTTATCAAACTACCCTCACTAATAATGGCGTTGAAGTACTTTCACTTGTATCAAACTATAACTTTGATTTACTTTTACTCGATGTAGGACTTGTAGATCAAGATGGTTTAGTGGTGATTAAAGAATTAAGAAAACAAGGGATAACTTTCCCAATTATTGTGATGACTGCTGGTGATGATGTTCAAGATCAATTAATTGAGGTTGAAGGTAATGCAGATAATTATATTCCTAAACCATTTTCCTTTCAGACATTAACAGATCAGATCACAAAACTTTTATATACTAACCGCGCAAATAAGCGATCGCAGCCACCAATCCCAAACATCCTACAAAAGTAGCACCCAATAACACTAAAACAAAAATTTCCCCAGAAGATAAAGGGCGATCTGTTGGATCTAAATAAGCAGTTTTGGAATATTGTTCTGTATCGCTAGCTAGATAATTAGGTGCTTGAATGACATTTAGACGAGAATAGCCAATTTTCAAATCATAAAGCGATCGCTTTTCAGGGCTACTCAAAACAGCATAAGCCTCATTTAATCTCTGAAATTTAACTGTAGCCTCCTGGGGAGAAAGTTCAGTTGTATCAGGGTGATATTTTTTACTTAGTTGACGATAGGTACGACGAATAGCAATATTAGAAGCCGACGGATGTAAACCCATCAGTCCATAATAAGTATTAATTAATCTAGCTTCAGGTGGTAGAGATATTGACTTGGGGGATGAACGAAAATCGCGATCGGGATTTGCCATAATCAAATTATTTCGATAGTCAAATAGCTTTATCTTTTATTTTATTGAGATATATTGAACAATTTCTATCTAGTTTTGCTCAAATATCAGCGCGAACGCGAATTACAACAATATATTAAGATTTTACCGATTAGGCTAAAGAAACTGTAATACATTAATCATTTAAATTAATATTAAAACTACAAATTAATTAGAATTTGTGATCGAGATCATATTGTTTTATTTAACTATAGAAGATAGTAGAGAAGAGATAGAGCTATGCAACAGATATTCTCTGTTACATAAACATCCCCCAGTTTGGTACCTGGGGGCTTTTTTTTTTTACTTACTAGTTATCAAAGTAAGAGATGATTTAACTACAAGTAATAAATTGTGTCAAAATGTAAAGCGTGTTACTTACATCTTCAGTCGAACAGATAAAAACTCCTACCGCGATCGCTCTTGGTAATTTTGATGGCATCCATCAAGGGCATCAATTGGTGCTGCAAGCAATGATTAATTCATTGAATCAGTCACAGTCTCACATTTATCCATCAGTGGTAAGTTTTACACCACACCCTAGGGAGTTTTTTAGTGGGGGTAAATTGCAGTTGCTAACCCCAATACCTGAAAAAGCTAAATTACTATCTAGTTTGGGTGTTGAGCAATTAATTCTTTTAACCTTCAATCAAGAAATGGCTGGTTTAAGCCCCCAAGATTTTGTCGAACAAATTTTAGTCAAGCAACTTCAAGCCAGACAGATTAGTGTAGGTTCAGACTTTCGTTTTGGTTATCAACGACAGGGATCGGGGGAAGATTTAAAAAATATTGCTGCTAATTTTGGCATTACAGTATGTTTAAACCCTCTACATGAGTATCAAGATTCCCACCATCAAACCGTAAGAGTTAGTAGTTCTCTGATTCGTAAGGCTTTAGAGCAAGGAGACGTGATCACCGCTAAGATGATGTTAGGTCGTGCTTACAGTTTTACAGGTACAGTAGTTACAGGACAACAATTAGGCAGAACTATTGGATTTCCTACCGCTAATTTACAACTTCCTGCTGTCAAATTTTTACCGCGCTATGGCGTATATTCTGTAGAAGTAATGCTCAAACAATCTGTAATTAAGGGAGTGATGAATTTAGGATGTCGTCCTACCGTTGCAGGAGTTGCACCAACTGTAGAAGTACATTTGTTAAATTGGTCGGGAGATTTATATGGTCAAACTCTTGAGGTTAATTTACTGCGCTTTCTACGTCCAGAACAAAAGTTTGCTAATCTTGAAGCCCTAAAGCAACAAATTACTAAAGATTGTCAAGCCGTATTAAATAATTGATAATTAACCAAGCATAATTGGTAGTTAGCCACTGCATCACAGATTATGGAAGAATCCGCAATTAATCCTCTTGGAGATCTGATACAACCAGGTACTTTGTGGGAAAAAACTCAACAAAGAAGTATTGAGGCGCGTAAATCTGGCGCATTACATTCAATTGAAACGGAATATTATCTGATTCAGCAGCAAGAGATTGCTTTTGTAGTCAGAACTTTAGCTAATGTAGCTCGGAAAGAACAAGCCCGCCAACAGCAAACCAAACAGGAGAAGCAGACAGGGAAGCAAGTAGATCCTTTTTTACCCTATGAGGCTGATTTATTTGTCGGCGATATCACTCCTACTCATATCTGTTTACTTAATAAGTTTAATGTTGTCGATCATCATCTTCTAATTGTGACTCGTGCTTTTGAAGAACAAACAGATTTACTCAATTTAGAGGATTTTGTGGCTTTATGGTCTTGTATGAGAGAAATTGACGGATTGGCTTTTTATAACGGTGGAAAGCTAGCTGGAGCGTCTCAAAGACATAAACATTTACAATTAGTTCCTTTGCCATTTTTACCCGATGTAATTCATCTACCCATCGAATTAGCACTTGCCAATACTACTGTAGTTAATCAGCAAATAACTATTAGTAATTTTCCTTTTCAGCACGCACTAGCTTTTTTAGATCTAGATCCCAACACTTCGCCAACAACAGCAGGTGAGGTGATGTTAAATAACTACCGCAAGCTATTAAACCAGGTAGGATTAAATGTAGATGCTAATACACAACAACAGCCAGGGGCTTATAATTTTTTGGCTACTAAAAACTGGATGTTGATTGTACCGCGATCGCTTGAGTCTTTTCAAAATATTTCAATTAATTCTCTAGGTTTTGCTGGTTCTTTATTTGTACGCGATCGCCCTTCCCTAGAATTGTTAAAAGAGCTAACTCCTTTGAAATTACTAAGTAACGTTGGTTTTGGTTTGAATAGTTAACAGATTAATTTGAAAATTTAGCAGATAAATAAACATGGATATTCTCAACCATGCTCAAGCAATTATAGAACAGGGGCAAACTAGCACCGAGGAAGCCTTAAGAGTTTTTGATCAATTGGAGTCCGTAAATCTAGAATTTATGTTCGGTAAATGGCAAGGAACAAGTCTATATACCGCTCATCCTCTAGATGGTTTATTGGCTGCTAGTAATTGGTATGGTAAGGAATTTATCACCCCAGATTGTGTTCATCCTTTATTATGTTTAGATAATAATGACCAAATATTTAAGCTAGCTCCTAATCCAGCTATAGTTAATTTAGCCCTAAATTTACCAATTCCCGATAGTTCTGCAATTAAGCCTTTTTTAAAACTGTTTAGTTTGATGCTGAAAACCGAATCAAGTCAAGCTAGACTACGCATGATGGAGTATCGCCAAAAACTTAGTGCAACCATGATTTATGATTATCTACCCATCCATGACATCTTTAGAAAGGTAGACGATAATCTGGTTTTGGGTTTGATGGATTTTAAGGGAATGCCACAACCACTCTTTTTTGTTTTGAGGCGTAGTATTTAGTGGGGAGACAGGAGACAGGAGTCAGGAGACAGGAGACGGTAGTAGGTAGTAGGTAGAGCGGAGACCCCGCGTATCACAAGGGTATAATATCGACGTAAGGCGCGTCTTGAAAAAGTTGCTCATGAGGGAAACCCCCAAGACCGCACTTTTTCGCAAGGGAATGCTCCGCTCCCGAAGGGTAGGTAGTAGGTAGGAGGTAATATTGACGCTATTGATAATTAAGAATGGATTCGGGCGGTCAACAAGAGAGAAGAAGCTTCATTCTTTAGCCCTCAGATAATTGATAATTACCCCTGCCTTTCGCTCCAGAGGTAAAGCGACCAAATTAATTAATTATTAATTGTCAATTGTCAATTATCCATGTTTAAGCGTATTGCTAACAGCCCAAAGCTAACAGCTAATAGCCAAACATCTACACTTTATTTCAGTTGAAAGTAAAAAAATATAATCAGATTTTAACCTCATCGGGATGAAAGGATTTGAACCTTCGACCCCTGCTTCCCGAAAGCAGTGCGCTACCAAACTGCGCTACATCCCGTACTCGCTATATATGCTAACATATTCGACAATTGGCATCGGGCAAATTAAGAAGACGTTCAAGCCAAATAGAGATTTTCAAAGATCGATCGCGACTAAATGTTAAATTAATAGCTATTGCAAAATTACGTCTCAAACTTTAAACAACATAGCTATTATGAGCAAACAGCATAAAATTACTTTACTTGCAGGGGATGGTATTGGCCCAGAAATTATGTCGGTAGCACAACAGGTGTTAGAGGCGATCGCTAGTAAGCATAATTTAGAATTAACTTTTACGTCCGCTTTAATTGGTGGTGCTGCGATCGATGAAACGGGAGAGCCATTACCAGCAGCTACTTTAGAAGCCTGTCGTCAAAGTGATGCTGTTTTACTTGCAGCTATTGGCGGTTATAAATGGGATAATTTACCCCGTCAGCAGCGACCTGAAACTGGGTTATTGGCTTTGCGTGCTGGGTTAGGACTGTTTGCTAATTTAAGACCTGCTACTATTTTACCCCAATTAATTGATGCTTCTTCCCTCAAAAGAGAAGTGGTAGAGGGGGTAGATATTATGGTGGTACGAGAATTGACTGGCGGAATTTATTTTGGACAACCAAAAGGTATATTTACTACCGAAACAGGTGAACAACGCGGTGTTAATACTATGGCATATAGTGTTAGTGAGATTGACCGTATTGCTAGAGTCGGTTTTGAAACTGCTCAAAAACGTCGGGGTAAATTATGTTCGGTAGATAAAGCTAATGTTTTGGATGTGTCGCAATTATGGCGCGATCGCGTAACAGCAATATCACAAGAATATAGTGATGTAGAATTAAGTCATCTCTACGTAGACAATGCTGCCATGCAATTGGTTCGCGCTCCCAAACAGTTTGATACAATCGTTACAGGCAATTTGTTTGGTGATATTCTTTCCGATGCTGCTGCGATGCTCACTGGTAGTATAGGTATGTTACCATCCGCTAGTTTGGCTGCTGATGGCCCTGGTGTATTTGAACCTGTGCATGGTTCAGCCCCCGATATTGCAGGACAAGATAAGGCTAATCCCCTCGCCCAAGTGCTTAGTGTTGCTATGATGCTACGTTACGGTTTGAATCAACCCACTGCTGCTGATGAGATTGAAAATGTGGTTAACCAAGTTTTAGATTTAGGCTACCGCACAGGAGATATTATGTCACCAGGAATGAAGGCTGTCGGTTGTAAGGAGATGGGAGAGGTATTGATTAAGTTGATTAATCAGTAAACTATAAGTTCTAAGATAAACCTGATAGTTTTAGGTAGATATTAGATAAAAGACGCGATTTATTAGTTAACCAAATTCCAATTCTACCCAAACTGTATGCCAGTTTATGTTTCTGTACTGCCTGAATTTCAGCCTCACTTAACCAATCATTATTTTTTTTCATTTGTTGGTAATATGTACAGGTGGTACAAGGGATGTCGTCCTTGGCATCAGTCTTTCCTAACAACATTTGTCGAGCATAGGTTATTTTTTCATTATTGAAACTATCATCTAAATTAGCATCAAAAGCATTACCAAAATCTGCCCAATAGTTTACACAACAACCTAATATCCTTCCATCCCAGTTTATCTGGGGAATATGCCATAATTGACTGCAAAACCTTCTACTCTCTTGGCTTTGATCTATTGCCTTTTTTGCCACCTGAGTTTGATCTTTTAGCGGAGAAAAGTTTTCATCCCAAGATAACTTGAGTTTGAAACTCATATTTAAAGTTTTGGCTAATTGCTGTGCCTTTTCTATTTCATGTTCATTATGCCCAAAAGCGACATATTGCCAACTTAAAATCGGGAAAGGTGAATTATATAATTGTTTGTAGTAATTGATAGTTTTAATGTTTTCAATTACTTGGTTAAAATTGCCATTGCGACGATAAATACTGTAACTTTCTTGACTTGCACCGTCAATTGAACAATTAAGATGTCGAAATTTATATTTAACTAAAGCTTCGAGAGTTTCTTTTTTAACTGTATTTAAATTAGTACCATTACTTGCTGTTAAGGCTACACTTTGTTTGTAGGCATAAGCCATAATTTGGGGTAAATCAGGATTTAAGAAAATCTCCCCCCAGTTAGATAATTCTACGTGTAGAACTGAAGGATTTTCATCGATTAATTGTTTAAAATTATTAAACTTGAGAAATCCACCTCCAATATTTTGTTTGATAATACCTTTTGCAGTGGGGCAAGATGGACATTTTAATTGACAGTTAGTTGAAGCATCTAAGCGAATGCTCTTCGGTTTAACTAATTCAGTCATGGGTAATTTTGTTGGATTTTAGTAATTATTTTTGCTTGACGTTGCGATATTTTTATGATAATCCTCACCCTTATTTAAAAGTTTAGCATATTTATCTGTTTGAAGCTTACTTTGAATATTTAAAATGAGTTTCTTAGTGGTTTAGTTTTATAGATATAGCAATACGAAATAAGTCACGGGAAATTTTTAGCTACTCTCTACTATCGTCACGTTCGCGCTTTGGCGACCTCAAGAGCGTGCGTGACGACGCTTTCCGCGCCTACTACCTACTACCTACTACCTACTACCTACTACCTACTACCTAACTCCTTATTACTACCCACTACCCGATAATCACATATAATTGTCTTAAACTACTCCTATACAACTATAAAAGTACCCTTTATGTTTAATTAGCGTGGAATTATTTATATGCTGTGTATTGGACATCGAGGCGCAATGGGACACGAGCCTGAAAATACCTTATTATCAGTAAAAAAGGCATTATCATTAGGCGTTGATGGAATTGAAGTTGACGTTTATAACGTTGAAAATAATTTAGTAGTAATTCACGATCGCGAATTATCTCGAACTACTAACGGTATTGGTGAGGTGGAAACCCAGAGTCTAGCATATTTGCGTTCTTTAGATGCGGGTAAAGGTGAGAAAATTCCTTTATTGAGTGAGGTGGTGGAAACAGTAGCGCGCCAAGCTTTTATTAATATTGAATTGAAAGGTAGCAACACTGCAAGATTGGTAGTAGAGTTAATTCAAAAGTATCTTAAACAGGGATGGTCTTATCAAGATTTCGTCGTTTCTTCTTTCAATCACTATGAATTAAATCAAGTTAAAATCATTGAAGAAAATATTAAAATTGGGATATTAATCTATGGTTTACCCTGGGAATATATTACAATTGCTCAAAAATTAAGAGCAGATATTGTAATTTGTAGTATCGATTTTGTTAGTTGTGAAGTAGTATCTTCAATACAATCAGATAATTTGCAAGTATGGGTATATACTGTCAATCAACCTCAAGATATTAAGCTGATGCAAAAGTTAGGGATTGATGGTATTTTTACTAATTACCCTGAAAGAGTACTATTAAGTGACAAAAGCTCTTAAATAAATACTTTTTTACTGATTAATGAATCGCGATCGCCTATCTAGTTTTATTTTCCCACTCTTAGGTTTTTTATTACTTGTTTTTTCTGGATATATACTCAGTGATCAATTAGGTCGTTATAAATTAGGGGATATTTTAGATAGTTTAGCTTTAATTAGCCAAAGACAGCTAACTTATGCCATCCTTTTAACAGTTGTGGAATATTTGGTGATCAGTAGTTACGATATTGTTTCCTTTTCCCATCTTAAATATCGTTTACCTCTTGGGCGAATTTTATTTACTAGCTTTGTGACCTATGCTATCAGTAACACAACAGGTTTTACTTTATTTATTGGCGGTGGAATTCGTTATCGTTTTTATTCTTTTTGGGGAGTTGCAGCTAAAGATATTGCCAAAATTATCGCGTTAGGTAATTTAACTTTTTGGTTGGGAGTATTAACTTTAGATGGTATTACTTTTATTATTAATCCCCTACAATTACCAGGATCATTAAAGTTTGACTTGGTGATTATGCGTTGCTTTGGTATTCTTTTAATCAGTATATTAAGCATCTATCTCTACTTTTGCGCGAGTAGAAAGAGAATAAAAATCAAAAAACAAACCTATCTATTTCCTAGGCTGAGTACTTCTATAAGTCAAATAATTCTCTTTTCTTTAGATTGGGCGATCGCAGCAGCAATATTATATTGTTTAATTCCTCATTATTATAATCAAACTTATCTTAATTTTTTAGGTATATATTTATTAGCTATGACCGCTTCCATCATTAGTAATGTACCTGGAGGCATTGGAGTATTTGAAAGTATAATTATTTATTTATTACCCAGAGATCTATCTGCTGCGGATATTTTAGGCTCACTTTTGGCTTATCGAGGTATTCGTTTTTTCTTGCCATTATTAACAGCAATAATCTTTATTTGTTATTTTGAAATTCAGCGTAAATTAACCATCAGTCGTTAGTTACTTAGACAGGAGACAGGAGGGGGGCGGGGGTAGTAGGTAGTGGGGAATAGGGTAGGGGAGTAATCCCACAAGGGGACAATGAGAGTAACGCGCTACTTATTACTTGTAAGGAGTCGGTAGTTAGAAGGTAATGTTAATTGAAAGCTACCAAGCACGGGTAAGGTGCGCGTCAAGGTTAAAAACTAATCTAATGCTTAACACAGACACGGAATTTAAAACGCCCTGACTTTCTATCAGATATGTGTATTTTAAAGTCTTACTAGATCAATTGAAAAACACTGAACAAATGTTAAATTAATTTAGCACAGATACTTTAATCCTCAGCATGACATCTTTTCCTGGTTCACGTCAGTTAGCTTTCTTAGCGTTAAAAAAAATATACTATAAGCAAGCCTATACTGATATTGCTCTAGATCATGTCATCAAATCTGTAGATAAGTCGGTCGAAATTAGTAAATTGGATCGAAGCTTTATCTGTGAATTAGTTTATGGAATTGTCCGTCGTCAGCGCACTCTTGATACTTTAATTGATTTATTAGGTAAAAAGCAGGCTAGTCAACAACCTCCAGATTTAAGGATAATTTTACATCTCGGTTTATATCAGTTGCGTTATTTAAATCGTATTCCCACTTCAGCAGCAGTAAATACTAGTGTGGAGTTAGCAAAAACCAATGGTTTAAATAAACTTAGTGGTGTCGTCAATGGTTTGTTACGGGCTTATATTCGCCAAAGTGCGTCAGGTGATCCTCTGCAACTACCAAATGATCCTATACAGAGATTAGGCATCTTGCATAGTTTTCCTAATTGGATTGTTAACAATTGGCTAGAACAATTACCTCTAGAAGAAGTAGATCAGTTGCTGGCTTGGTTTAATCAATCCCCTGGGATCGATTTGAGGGTAAATACACTCAAAACCACAATTACAGAAGTAGAAACTGCATTAACAAGTGCTGGAGTTACTGTTAATCGTATACCAGGCTTACCTCAAGGATTAAGGATCGAAGGCGCAGGGATAATTACCCAATTACCTGGTTATCAACACGGTTGGTGGATAGTACAAGATGCTAGCGCGCAATTAGTGTCTTATTTATTAGATCCGCAGCCAGGGGAGACGATTATTGATGCTTGTGCAGCCCCAGGGGGAAAAACGACCCATATAGCCGAATTAATGCAAGATAAGGGCAAAATTATTGCTTGCGATCGCTATAGTAAAAGATTAAAAAGAGTTAAGGAAAATGCTACACGATTAGAGTTAAAATCCATTGACATTCAACCAGGCGATAGTCGAAACTTAGAGCAATTTGTTAACATAGCTGAGAGAGTATTATTAGATGCTCCTTGTTCTGGATTGGGTACTCTTCATAAGCGTCCTGATATTAGATGGCAAAAGTCATCAGAATCAATTGAGGATCTTTTGAGTTTACAACGACAATTATTAGATCAAGCAGCAAGCTGGGTAAAACCGAATGGTATTTTGGTTTATGCAACCTGTACTCTTAACCTTTTGGAAAATGAAAAAGTAATACAATCATTTTTGGAACGACATCCCAACTGGAGTATACAATCTCCCACTAACATGAGTATTGATAACTGGTTAGCACCAGAAGGCTGGATTAAGATTTATCCCCATCGTCATAATATGGATGGGTTTTTTATGGTGAGATTAATACGAGATTAATCAGATGTGGAGTAAAAAAACAACCAAGATGAAACAAATTCTGAAAATTCTGATTGCAGCAGCTTGGATAGATGGTGTAATTCAACCCGAAGAGCGAGCTTATTTGCGTCGTGTAGCGGAGGATTTTAAACTAGCTGAAGATCCAGAAATTAAACCTTTGTTATCGGAATTAAAACCTGTTCAAGCTACTGATTGTTATCGTTGGTTAAATGAGTATTTTGGTAGTAATCCGAATTTGGAAGATTATCAGGAATTACTGGAAAAAATTAGTGGTTTAATCTACAGTGACGGATATGTAGATGTTCGGGAAGCAAAATTAATAGAAGTAATTCAAAGTTGCGATCCCAATAGTGCTGATTGTCATAAATCTATTTTGGATAAGCTATTACGGAAAATTCAAAAGATCTATAAAGCAGCAGTGGAACAACAAGTATAGTTATGATCCTTGCAACACTTTATTTTTAGATGGTTGAGGAGGTAGAAATTTAAGTTCCACCTAACCTCAACTCAAGTTTTATTAACAGATTACAATTCTAATACATAGAACGCTATACCATTATTACCTTCAGGAGCAAAGTGTGGTAGATTATTTTTGATGTAATCAATCTCAACTTGATCGACAGTAAATAGGTGCGAACCTGATTGAGAATTGAGCATTCTATAAAGAGGTACTGTATCAATATCTACAGGATCAGTCTCAAAAGCATAGAACTTAATACCTTCATAGTTATAATTTTTGAGATTAGTTTCTATACTGGTTTTTTCATTTTCATCCATAGTGTAAAGATGCGCGCCAGTTTGGGTATTAAAGAAGCGGTATACTTCCTGCGCCCCTGCTATGTCTGCATCAGAAATATTTTTATTGCTAGTTAAAACATTATATTTTTCCGACTCGTAATTATATTTAAGTTCTCCCCTTTGGCTTCTAGTTTTAATATCATTAATCTCATTAAGATCAGAACTATAGAAATGAAATCCTTTTTCTCGCTGATAGAAGCGATGAACTTGGGTGATGCTTAAATCCCCTCTAGTAATGCTGATATTTGCTCCTTCTATTTGGCTATCACTACCTGTATTATTAGCCACCGTAACATCATATAGGGAAGCACTCGAAGGGGTATTAAAACTACGGGTTTGTAACCCACTACCCTTAGGAGCAGTATTACTAATAATATCACTATCGCGAATTACCATATCTGCACCAAAGGCTATATCAATACCACCACCCCCTGTAGTTGCAGTATTATTAGTTATTTGGCTATTAATAATTTCAGAAGTTCCAGGATTTATATCAGCGATGGAAACCCCACCACCATAGACACTTTGGTTACCATTAATTGTGCTGTTGGTAAGAGTTAGTTGTGATTGATTTTCAATTCTTATACCCCCACCATATTTGTCATTTTGATTATTATTAACTTCAGCCCCGTCTATTGTTACTTGGGCTTGAGTTGCTAGATATATTCCTCCCCCAGAATTATTAATAAATCTACTTCTAGTAATATTTCCTTTGCTATTAACAATTGCAGCAGCATGAAGGGCGGATTTATTGCTTTCAACTGATGTATTATTTACTTGGAGGTTACCATTTAAACTGTAAAATCCAGCCCCAACAGGTTGAATATTGGGGTTAGTCTCATTAGGATTGGCTACAACCTCATTATTACGAAATACACTATCATTAATTACTAAAGTTGCACCTTCGCTATATACGCCACCCCCTCTTGTTGTACCAACGTTTCCATCAAATACAACACTATTAAGGGTAAGATTTTCCTTGGTATATACTGCTCCCCCCAAATCGCCAGATTTACCACCTGTGAGGGTTAGATTAGTTAAAGTAACATTAATTAGATTATTAGAATTATTATCAATTCTAAATATGCGATCGCTTCCTCTTTGAGCGATCATGAAATTGTCATTGTTACCACGAATTTCAACTACATCAGTAATATTTATAGCCGAGTTTAGATTAACAATACCATTTATATTGATAATGTCTGCCCCAGGAGTTATATTCGCTAAATCGACCGCTTCACGTAAAGAACCTGCTCCAGAATCGTTTATATTAGTTACATTAAAAGTTGCCATAATTTAATTTTTATTGTATTAGATAATTGATAGTAGATTTAAGGATTTTAAACCAATTATAATCGCTATTTTCAGGCTTTAAAGTATTATGAGTTTGCTTAATATCAGGTGTTATACTCGTATATTTACGATTGTAATTTCACTGATAAAAATATGGGTAAAATATTGATAAAGAATAACCAAGCAAAAAGAATTTATCTTTAGCAAAGATTTATATGAATTACTAAAATATTGCCTTGGTGAATGTATAACGCTCAAGCTATATTTTGCTCAATAATTGAAAATAAAAAATTTCTTAAAGCTAAAAGCTTAAAACCAGTAGATAAACAACTCGCTACCTTAACTTGTGGCAAATTACCAATGCCTTTTTAAGTGATTAACAATAATGACAGTTTTGGTAGAAGAGATGACAATTCACGCTAAATTAAATCAAAAGTGGTAGCTAATTATACCTTTACTGGAGGACTATCAATCAATGAACAAGACTGTTGCTGAAATTATGACTTGCGATCCTATTACAGTTTCGCCCCAAACATCACTGCAAGAAGCAATTAAAATTTTGGCTGAAGAAAAAATTAGTGGTTTACCCGTAGTTAACCCCGAAGGAGGGGAATTAGTCGGTATTATTTCTGAAACTGATCTGACTTGGCAAGCTACAGGAGTAGAACCACCTCCCTATATTATGTTTCTCGATAGTGTGATTTATCTACAAAACCCAGCTAAACATAACCAAGAAATTCAGAAAGCTTTAGGACAAACTGTAGAAGATGCTATGAGTAGTCGTCCGATAACTATCCAAGGAAGTCAATCTGTAAAAGAAGCAGCCAGAGTTATGCACGAGAAAAAATTACGTCGCTTGCCTGTAGTTGATGATCAATCTAAATTAATTGGGATCATCACCCAGGGGGATGTTATTCGGATGATGGCAGCAGAATAATTATTTTAGATAACTTTGCTTGTGCTTGTCTGTTTTTTAATTTGCAATATCGAACCAAAAATTTAAATTTATGAGTATTACACCTGAATCAATCCAAAGTTTATTAGATTCCGAAGACTTCGGAGAACGTATTAGGGGATTAAATCAATTGCGTCAAATAGAACCTGCAACCGCTCTTCCCTTGGTAAAACCGATGATTACTGACAAAAATACTCGTGTACGCTATGCTGCGGTAAGCCAATTAGATACTATAGGACAAGCTGATAAAACTGCCTGTTTAGAAATATTACGCGATCGCTTGTTTAATGATCCAGAGCCTGATGTACAAGCAGCAGCAGCCGATGCAATTGCAGGTTTAAAATTGGTAGAAGCTTATGAGGATTTAGCAGACACCTATCATAAGACTTCGGAATGGTTGGTGCAGTTTAGTATTATTGCAGCTTTGGGTGAGCTTGGCGATCCTCGTGGTTTTGATTTATTGGAAGAGGCGTTAAAATCCGATAATAATCTTCTACAAACCGCAGCGATCGGTTCTATGGGAGAATTGGGTGATGCTCGTGCTGTTTCTTTACTCGCTACTTTTGCAGATCACGAAGACTGGCAAATACGCTATCGTTTGGCGCAGGCTCTTGGTAAATTGGGCGGGGAGGAAGCTAAAGCGGTTATTACTAAGTTAGCCTCCGATGAGTCTGAGCAAGTGGCGCAAGAAGCTAAGAATAATCTTTAATTTACCAGAAATAACCCTCTTCAACGGTGGTTTGACGCTGATGAGGATCATATTTGAGTAGGTATTCCTGAGCAATAGCATCCTGTTGTCGTAGCAAGGTTATTTCTTTTTCGCCTATTTCTGTATCTGTAGACAGTAGAATTACCTGATCAGAGGCGGTGGGGAAATATCGCTCTACTAAATTACGACGGTGAGATGAGTCTAGTCTACCAAGGGGGGTATCAATGGCGATGGGTAAATTACGTCCTGAAACTCGCGCCAACCCCCACAAAAAAGCGATCGCCAGTAGTTGTTTTTCCCCTGCTGATAGTCGTTGTTTGGGAAATAATTTACCTTGGTGATCGTATAATTCTAACCCAAAGCGATCGCTATCTATGGTAATGCGGTTAATTAAATTGGATTTGTGTAAAAGATAAAGGAAGCAGTCTTTTACTTCTATTTCTAGTTTATTGAGTTTTTTTAGGGTTAGTTTTTCTTTAAATATTTTGAGGGTTTGTTGTATTTTAGTTGCAGAATTAATTAGATGTTCATCATTGATTTTATCTATGGCTTCTTCACTATAATTTTTTAGTTTACGGTTTAATTCTTGTTTAATACGTTCTATTTCTTTGTCTATATTTTGAATTTCTGCTTTAATTTTATCGTAGGTATTTTGTGCCTCTTTAACAGCTTTTTGTGCTTGCTCTACCCCATCAATTAATTGTTGATAGTCTTCAGGGGACGCTGCGATCGCCAGTTGGGTTTCCGTCTGATTTATTTGTGCGGTTATTTGGTTTATTTGATTAATAATATCCTCTGTAAGTTGAGTCTGAAGCGGTAAGCGATCGCGGGTAATTGTGATTAACTGCTGTAATTGCTCTGGTGTGATGTTTAAGATATTTTCTGATGCAATTGCTTGATTAATATTTTGATTTTCTTGCTCGATAAAAAATTTAATTTTACTGATCGATTCATCCCCTAAACTAATTGATTGTAAATATTCTATTAGCCGTTGATCTCTAGCTGCCAAAACCTCCTGAGCTTGTTTAAATTGTTGCGACTTAATTTCTTTTTCCCCCAGTGCGATCGTGGTTTTTAATAAAGGGGTAATTAATTTTAAGGGTAAACTACTATCGGCAAGTTTAATTAATTCTTGTCTTTTTATTTCCAACTGGCTAACTAACTCGGCTAATTTATGTTCAATAATTTCTCGACTTGCTGCAATTTTCCCTCCTTCTTGCTTAAATTTAAATTGAGCGCGATCGCTTTTTTTATGAGCTTGATTTAATTGATTTTCCGCTTCTTCTAACTGTTTTTGTAGCTTGTTTTTATCCTTATTTTTAATTACTAATTTTTCTTCCAATTCTTCAATAGTTTCCAATTGGGTTTTATTAGCAATTTCCTTACGTTTACGATTAACTAATACTTCTAAATCAACTGTTAATTTCTCAGCCAATTCTAAACCCAATAAATTATTAATCGCCTCAATAACCACTGGAGGAGGAGTATCTAATTCTGCTAATTCCTTTACCTGTTCTCCATCAAATAAAAATAAATTAGAAATACCCAAAGGTAAAATATTTTCTATATACTCATCCCAATTTTGTTCGATATTACTATCAAAATCACCCTCTCTTTCAACGCTTAAACTATCCTTACCTAATGGTGGATTTCTCTGCCAAGCACGAATTATTTTAAACTGTTGCCAATGCCCTTCAAAAATATGTTCAAAAGCTAATTCTATTCTGGTAATATCAGTAGACTTTGCTTGACTATTTACCGACTGAGTTAAAAAATCACTGTAGCTTAAATTTCCCCTCGTCGAACATTTAGCTCGTTGCCCATATAAAGCTAAACGCAAAGCATCCATTAACGTAGTTTTACCGCCTCCGTTCATTCCCCCTAACAAAATAATTGGACGTATAGTTTCATTGTTGTTTTGGGGGCGTAAATTAATCATCTGCTTACCCAGATACGCACCAAAATTTTCGATAATTAGTTCTGTAAAAATCATATTGAATTTATTTGGCTACGCTGAGTAATTAGGCTTATAGCTAGTTGTAGATAAGTAATTATACAAAAATCTTTCGGTAATTATACTAATTCTCGCAGATAACCAGAGATTCTTTACTCTTTAGCTTTTAGCTTTTAGCTGTTAGTTACTTGTTACTCATTACTTGAGTACTCAACCCTCACTACCCACTACCCACTACCTCCAGACTCCCCTCTCCAGACTCCCCTCTCCCCTCTCCTGATTTTTATCCCTAATAAACACAAAAAAGCTATAGCAACCCTAAAGAGTCTTATAAAATCAAATCTTAGCTAAAAACTATATTGATTCTGATTTCTCCAACTATATTAAGATTGCTATAACAACTTCTATTCCTCAAGTTAAAAATCGCAATTACTTTTCGTTTTTGAGCCAGCTAAAGTGAGCGCGAACATCTTTACCTACTTCCTCAATAGGATGTTCAGCTTCTAAACGACGCATTGCAGTAAAACCAGGTTTACCAGATTGATTTTCGAGGATAAAGTCTCTTGCAAAATCACCTGCTTGAATTTCACGCAAAATCTTACGCATTTCAGCACGAGTATTTTCATTCACTACACGAGGCCCACGAGTATAGTCACCGTATTCTGCTGTAGTGGAAATACTATCACGCATCTTAGCTAAACCACCTTCAACGATTAAATCGACAATTAGTTTAACTTCATGCAAACATTCAAAATAAGCAAGTTCGGGTTGATATCCAGCTTCTACCAAAGTTTCAAACCCTGTTTTAATTAAAGCACTCAAGCCACCACAAAGAACTGCTTGCTCACCAAATAAATCTGTTTCAGTTTCTTCTCTAAAACTAGTTTCTAAAATACCTGCTCTTGTACCACCGATACCTTTAGCATAAGCCATAGCGCGATCGCGTGCTTCTCCTGTAGCATCTTGATATACGGCAAACAGACAAGGTACACCCTGTCCTTGAGTGTAGGTGCGTCTAACTAAATGTCCTGGGCCTTTTGGCGCAACCATCATTACGTCTACAGACTCTGGGGGAATGATTTGACCAAAATGAATATTGAAACCGTGGGCGAAGGCTAATATTTTACCGTCGCTTAAGTGAGGCGCAATTTGTTCTGTATAAACTTGTTTTTGAACTTCATCTGGTAGCAGGATCATAATTAGATCTGCTGCTTTGGCTGCGTCTTCTACAGAATGAACTGTAAGCCCATCTGCTTCTGCTTTGGCTTTTGATCTACTAGAAGGATACAAACCAACAATAACGTTTACACCACTGTCTTTGAGGTTAAGAGCGTGGGCGTGTCCTTGAGACCCATAACCAATAATTGCTACTGTTTTGTCCTTTAACAGGTCTAGGTTAGCATCCTCGTCATAATACATCCGCGCCATAAGAGTTTCTCCAGCATCTTTAAATCTTGTGTGATTATTATAATTTTTATTTTCAAGGGGAAAAGACGATGAAGACAATAGATACTATAGATGTTTTCTATAATCAGATATCCAAGCTACTTTTCTACTAAACGAAACAACAGTAATTGACTAATCTGTTCATCATTAAAGTTATCGTCGCTAACTAAAAGTAAACTTTGGCTACCGTCGGGTAAACGAGGACCCAAAGTCATGGCTTCAAGATTATCTAAATAAATTCCTAATTGAGATAGGTCTAACAATAGTTGCTTGGTTAATGGTCTAACGCTGGTTACATCGCCCTTAAGACTCGCAAAATTACTCGTATCAACAGCATTACCTATAACCACCTGAAATATTTTAGCCCCTGAACCTGTAAACCCAAAAGTTCTTTCTAAACTGAGTAAATAACCTTCGGTGGGTAAAGCAATTAATTCGGTTAAACCGTTGGCAATAACTTCTACAGGTGCAGGATCTAGTAAATACAAATGTTCTGCCACAACAATCGGTTCACCCACAGGATTAATTACATAATGGAGGAAACGAATTCTGGCACTCTCTTCTGCTTTTTCTTCGGGATTACGATCTTGAATTAAAGCAGATTCTGTCGCGGTAAATAGGCGAAAAGGATCTTCAGGTAAACCAGTACGATTTATAGTTAAGGCTTCAAATGCCTGATTTTCTTGAATTCCTTGGGGTTGCTCGGCATCAGGATCATTCAAGTAACGTTGTGGTAGTGGTAGAGTGAATAACTTTTTACCTGTGTCTGGTGAAAATTCGCCAATAAAAGGCTGGATGTTTTTAGTTGGGTTGCCTTCACTGGAGATAAAGATAGTATTGCGAGGGGAAAGGGTTAACCCTTCGGGATCGATGCTTTCGCGCTGATAGTTGTTGCCCTGCTCATCTTTGAGAAAAGTTACCTTTTCTGGTTGAAAACTGGCAATCTTTAGTTGTCCCTCAGCAGTTTTGGCGACTTCTAATTTAAAAGTATAAAAGCGTGCAGGAGAGCGTGTACCTCGATCATCAGATAAAACATAAAACCGATCCTGTTGACGATTGTAAGAAATCGCCGATAAACCACCAATCTTTGTATTATTAAAGGTGTCTTTGGGAATTTCGTACTGTGCGACAAATTCTAAAGATAAAGGACGAAACATTCTTTCTGTCGCCGAGATCCTCTGAGGTGGGGTACAAGCTACCAGAGAAACAAGTAGAGAGAGGATGAGGGTATTTAGTAAAGGTTTTAGAGATAGTTTAATCAAGCGATCGCCCACAGCTAGAGAGGGTAAATTGAATTGATCGGATCAATACAACTTATTATTGCATTAACTACGGGAGAATCTAGCAGTAAATAGTTGAGCAATTGAGTCACGATAAATATAGGCAAGAGCGTTAGCAGCTAAACAAGTTGAACCTAAGCCAAACAAGATAAAGGTTACGGGAGTGATTACACCAATAACAAACCAACTGGAAACATGAGCAAACATGGTCAAGGCTGCTATTAAAGAAATAGTCATTGACCAGTATATTTTCCCGACAGCTTGATTTCTTGCCACTAAAACTAAGGTTGTAATGGTTGCTACTAGGTTAACTGGCACTAAAAAAGCACAAATTGTTACACAATTGTTACGGGAAAATTCCAAAAGCGGTTCTAAATCGAACATAAATTCTCAGATATAAAAATATCTAAATTTGGTTGATTATTAGTCTTCTCTTGGATTGTAAACTCTCCACTAGTTAAATTGTGAGTAATTACCTAAAAATAATAAATGATTTAATTATTTGGCGTTTAAAAGTTCGCGAGCGGTAATACCATCACCTTGATATCCAAAATACCAAAGAGACACTGCTGCTTCGGCTCTAGTTACAGGTTTTTTCGGCTGAAATATAGTTGTATATCCAAAAATACGTCGTACATTAGAGCGATCGCCATTTTGAAAATCCGCATACAAAGCTCTCAAGGCGGTAGAATTTATCTCTGCTGCATCTTGAAATCCCCAACTTTCTTCTAAAGCTTTAATGGAGGCTTGAGGTAGGGAGGATCGGGTATCTAGGGGTACTTTCCAACTCACTAAATCTTCCCTTGTTAGGGGGGCATCGGGTCTAAAAAGTAAATTATTGCTATCTTCAGTTAAAGCCGAAGGTACTAAACCAGTTTCTGCCAACCCTTGAATTGCGCCAAAATTAGGGTTATTAGCTTTAACATCACTAAAAGCAGGCTGACTATTTTTACTACCTAAATATATTTTTTTACTAGAATTATCCTGATAGTAACGATTATTAGCTGTAATTAACCAGTTTGCGTATTCGCCTCTAGTAATTACTTGATTAGGAGCAAATTTACTCACATCAGTTTTATTCTGACCTTGATAGGGAGTTAAGATACCCAAAGCTGCGACTGATTTTAGAGGTTGCCTTAATTGATCAGGAACTTCATTTAAATCTGTAAAACTGCCGTTACTGGTTGCCACATTATTATTTACTTGAGTTTCTGGTGGCTGATTATCCTTATTTACTTGTTGAGTATTCGATTTAGATGCAGTTTCTATGCTTTGGTAGGTGGCAGACAGCTTAGTATTTTGATCCTCAGTAGGTTTTGATAAACTAAGCTTAACTTGCTGCTGATTTTTAATAGCGATCGCTGTACTTATAGATTGTTGGGGATTAAAGTTAAAAGGTTTAGTAATTTCCCAATTCGACGCTTCTAATTGCTTTCGATAAAAATTAACTATAGCCTGGCGGTTATCTGGACTATTCCAAGTGATCACCCCTGATGCTGCTTCCCCAGACTCAACTTTTTGTAGTTTAGCATCAGGATATATGGGAAAAGATGCGGGAAAATCTGAAGGTAATTCTAAAGCTTGTGCGGTTTGATCCTTTGTTTGAGTTTGAGAAACACTAGACTGTTGTGATTTTACTTGTTTAGCAGTTAATTGAGGATCGGGAGCGACAAAACTTTCTAAAGCAGTACTATTGTTACAGCTAGTTAACAATGTCAACAAACCAATAAATAAAATATTCGTACCAACTTTTTGACTGTTTTGCTTAAATAACATGGCTATTTGCCAAAATCGATAATTATTTGATTTTAACAAAAGCTATTAGCTTTAAGCCGAGATCAAGTTTTTCATCTACATCAATCCCCCACCCTGCTTAATTCCATAGGGTTTTATTGCCCACTTATCTAACCTAGAATTTTGCTCCTGAGGAGGTAGTCTAAAACAACTGATGTTATAAATTAGAAAGTCTTATGAACTCCAAAGCCAACTTTTATTAGTTAATATTATTATCTTATGTCGATAATTGAACAAATAAAACCTGCGGGCAAAGCAGATGTAATTATTTACGTACCCTACTATTCCAAAAACAAACATGATTGGCTACCCCATGCCATTGCACTTTATCGTCAGGCATCTTTAGAGGGAGAACGCCAAATAGAAGGAGGAGAGGGAGTTCCGTTTGTAGCCACCTGGTATGTATCTAAATTACCATCAGAATTAACCCGTTGTCGTCTACAGTTTGATGGGCAAGCAGAGTTAAGTTACGAAGTAACATTGTCAAATTCAGAGTTTATAGATTACCTAATTGATGTCATCATAAATTTTAAGCGATCTAAAAAAACAGATTTTCCAGCAGAATTTTATCGGAAATTATTACGCTTTGATTAAAAGCAAACAAAATTAACCAGGAGTGCGGACGTGGCAAAAAAGGCTAAACATCTTTTGATAGCTTCAACAGAGGCTTACAGTGGTAAATCGGCAACTATTATAGGTTTAAGTCATTTATCATCGAAAAAAAATATATCGATTGGTTATGGACAGCCTTTAGCCACTAATCTGTCCGAAAATCATAACGATACCAAGCATTTAGAAGACGCTAAGTTTATCGCTACTACTTTAGGACTATCACCCAAGCAAGGCAAGTCTCCCTTTCTATCTCTCCAACGTCAGACAATTAATCAGCGTTTGCAGGGAAAAGACCAACAAGATTATACTCAGCCCTTGCAGGAATATGTTAGAGAAATTGAAGGGGATTTAATTCTTTTAGAGGGTCCTGGTAATCTTTGGGAAGGTAGTATTTTTAACCTATCTGTACCTGAATTAGCAGATGTGGTAGATGCTTCTATTTTATTGGTAACTCGTTATCATCCTTTATTACTAGTGGGTAGTTTGGTAACAGCTAAAAAATTTCTAGGCGATCGCCTTTTGGGCGTTGTGATCAATGATATTCCAGCATCAGAATTAAATGTCGCCAAAGAAACTATCAAACCTTATTTAGATGATCACGGAATCACTGTATTAGGCATGATCCCTAAAGATCGGATTCTCAACAGTGTTAGTGTTAAAGAAATTGCAACACGCCTCAACGCTCAAGTATTATGTTGCTCTGAACATCTAGACTGGATGGTAGAAAGTCTTAGTATTGGGGCAATGAATGTTAATTCAGCCTTGGGGTATTTTCGTCAAAGACAGAATATGGCAGTGGTTACAGGGGGCGATCGCGCAGAACTACAAATGGCAGCCCTAGAAACTTCTACTCATTGTCTGATTTTAACTGGTCGTATTCCTCCTAAAGAATTAATTATTGAACGTGCCGAAAGTTTGGAAATTCCTATCCTCTCCGTAGACACTGATACTTTAACTACAGTGGAAATAATTGATAATGCTTTTGGTAAAGTTCCTATTCAGGAAGATATTAAAGTTAGGCAAATTCAATATTTGATGGAAGAGTATTTTGATTTTGATAGATTAATTAAGATGCTTGGGTTAGAAGTAGTTAAATCTGCTTAAAGTTATGGTAATTAATTTTATCTTTAGAATCAGTGATGGGGAGACAAGGCAATAGTCCCCCTATCTCACAGTAAAATTTGTCTGACGCAAAGACGGGTAATTATTAGGTAGTAGGTAGTAGGTAGTAGGTAGTGGGTAGGGGTTGAGAGATAGAAGTCAGGAGTCAGGAGAGAGGTTGCCCTCAAGGATAAGATAAAGCAAATGGGTAGTAATTAGTAGATAGTCAGGAGTAACAAGTAACAAGTCAATAATTATCCCTCGATCACCATCGCAATTAAAAATAAAAACTATCTATCACGGATTAGCTGCGCGTCAAAGCTAAGAGCTAAGAGCTAATGGCTAACAGCTAACAGCTAAAAAACACCCTAAATCTCTCGTTATTTTCAATAATTACTATTAAATCTGACCACAATTAGTTTTTCCTTGTGGCAGTCTTTCCCTTATACCCTCAGTAGGATAAGCAGTTAGAATAACTTGACCATTTTCTCTAACTTTAATCCCTCTGGCTATTTGAATTTTACCTATACTTGTGTTTATAGGTTCAGCAATAGCGGATGCTGTATTTATTTCCCCGTTAATAATCAGGTTTTGAGGGGTTAATGGTTGATCTGGAGAAACTGGAATACCACCTTTACCTCTGACAACTAAACTGTTTTTAGCTGTTGTTTCCCTATTAGCTTGACAAGCTTGTTCAGTGGTTTCTGCTCGTTCAATTAGATTAATAGGTAGTTCTATTGTACCCTCAGTTGGCTTAACGTCAGTAGTTAAAACGGAAATTTCACCATCTATACCAAGATTTGAACTAGTACTAAGATCATTAGTTGTAGGATTATCATCAGGGCGTTCTTCTATTCCTAAAATACTTTCTGTAGTAATGTTGATATTTCCTCCATTGCCATTAAAAGCCTTAGTCGTAATATCATTATCACCATCGCGAAAAGCCACAATATACTGGGAATTAATATCGATGTTTCCCCCGCTTCCTAAAATATCCTGTGAATTGGCAGTTGCGGATATATTACCAGTATCGCTTAAACTTAAAACATTACTAGTGATGTTGATATTTCCACCATCACCGTTATTCGAGTTAGTATATATTCCAGCATCTCTTCCATTTATGCCTTCTATATTAATTCTTTCTTGAGCATTAATAGCAATATCACCTGCCCTAGCTGCACCAGTACCACTATTCTTAGCTAAGATTAAAGATCCCCCCAATAAAGAAAGATTACCCGTATTAATTTCAATTTTACCGCCGTTGCCCTCTCCATTTTCCGTTACTTCGGCATTTATTTGGGTTTTATCAACATCTACATTATCGTTACTACCATCTAATAAAACTTCTTGTGAAGCATTAAGTGTAATATCACCAGCGTCGCCTGTTCCTCTGGTAAAGGAGTAGATAGAACCTTGACTCATATTTAATCTTTGAGTGTTGAGGGTAATATCCCCTCCATTACCTTGAGAAGTATTTTCAACAGTGTTGTATATTTGACTGTATTTTTCATTTGTGCCTTGGAAAGTTATTTGTTGAGCATTGATAACAACATTACCTCCATCTCCCTTTCCGCCAATATCTGCCACAATAGAAGATCCTCCAAGAAGCGAAAAGTTATTTGTATTGATTTCTAAATTACCACCGTTTCCCTCTGCACCATATCCTACTTGTGTATTTATTTGTGTAGAACCAGTATCTTGATTGTCATTAATCCCATTTAAGATAACTTTTTTTGAAGCATTAATAGTAATATTGCCTGCATTGCCTTTGCCGTAGGTATTAGAAATAATAAAAGTTGAATCTCCAGCAGATAAGGAATTAGCTTGAATATTTATATCGCCTGCATTACCTATTGCTCCTTCGACAACTTGATTTAAGATGTCTCCGCCACTTAGTTGTATCTCATTGGCAGTAATGGCAAGATTCCCTGTATTACCTTCGCCGTAGGTTTTTGCCACAACAGAAGCGCGATCGCTTATTTGCAGTAAATTAGTATTAATAGTTATTCCACCTGAATTTCCTTTTGCAGTACTATTGAGTTTAGGATTTCTCCCTAAGTTGGGATTATTTACATCATTAGCTTGTAATCCAACCATATTACGAATTGCAGTTTCGTAATCGTAGGCTTCAAATATACCTGGATTATTTTCTATCCCACCACTTCCTATTAATTTAACTGAATCAGTGGCATTTATAGTAATATCTCCTGCTTGGGCATTAGGAGAAGTTGTATCTTCGGCTATTCCTGCATATAATTCACTCAAACCTGATAATTCGAGCCTTCTAGCATTAACATTGATTGAACCTCCTCCATCAGCAGTAGTTTTTACTCTAGATTGTTGTGTTAAAGTTACGTCTCCTCTAGATATTCCTTCGGGAAAAGTTAGGCTACCATTGTCATTGATTAATACTTCTCCTGCTTGAGTTAATCCTCCTAACTCAACTTTTCCTCCTGGGGCGGTAATGCCTGCTGCATCTTCTAAAATTACATCGCCACCAATTAAAGCAATGGTTTGATTAGTATCAACGGTTAAACCCACAGACTCTAAAATAGTAAATTCTGTGCCTGTAAATGCAGGGTTAAGATTTTGATTAATCACTCTGGAAGTTAAACCAAAATTAGAACGATTGATAATATCCCCAGGTGCAGCTCGAAAACCTAAACCAATTGGTGCATTAACTGTTAGTAGAGGTGGATTATTTATATCCGTTGCGCTAAATTCCCCATCCTCAAATAAAATATTGCTGGCACTACTAGCGTAAAAAGAGCCACCTACATCAAGGCTGGCATTTTCCCCAAAGATAATACCCGCAGGATTAATTAAAAATAAATTAGCACTACCGTTAGCACTAATTAAACCGTCGATGTTAGAAATGTTACCGCCTGTAACTCTAGAAAAGATATTAGAGACATCATTAGCATTATTAAAAGCAGCCTCATTACCAGTGGGAATAGAAAAATCGTTAAAACTGTGAAATAAATTATTCCCTCGTGTTTCTCCGCCCGTAATCTCAGCCACATTACCATTTTGAGTGACTTGTGTATTAACTGTGCCATCAGGAGTTACTTGGGCGATCGCGTAGCCACGGGAAAGAAAAAGAGAGCCTAAAATATAAAGAAAAATTTGCAATACAGAAGAAAAACCTTTTATCACAGCAACTTTCCTAATCAAGTTAGAACTTCAAGCTTTAGGAATACTACCATGTTGTCTTGTGTAATTGGCTGGAATTAAATATAAAATAAGGCTATCCCACACTGCTTATGAGATAACCTTACATATCTATATCTAACAAATTAAAAATTTAGGTGTAATGCGGTCAATTAATAATCAAAATCACCACCAGCACCAGCACCAGCACCACCTTTATCTTTTTCTGGTTTATCTACCACAATACATTCAGTAGTTAAAACCATACCAGCGATAGAAGCTGCATTTTGTAGGGCTGAACGGGTTACTTTTGCAGGGTCAACAATACCAGCGTCGAACATATTAACATATTCATTGCTAGCAGCATTATAACCAGTGCTAAAGTCTTTTTCTTTAACTCTTTCTGCTACTACCGCACCGTTTTGACCAGCATTTTCAGCAATTCTTTTTAGAGGCGCAGTTAAAGCACGAGCAACAATAGTTGCACCTGTTAGAGCTTCATCTTTAAGATTAGCATTTGCCCATTCTTCTAACCCAGGGGCTAAATGAGCTAAAGTTGTACCACCACCAGGAACAATACCTTCTTCCACAGCAGCTTTGGTAGCGTTAATAGCATCTTCTAAACGTAGTTTGCGATCTTTCATTTCGGTTTCAGTTGCAGCACCGACTTTAATTACCGCTACACCACCAGATAGTTTAGCTAAACGTTCTTGTAGTTTTTCTTGATCGTAGGAAGATTCAGTTTCTTCGATCTGACGACGAATTTGCTGACAACGTTTTTTAACTGCTTCTTCATTACCTTCTGCCACGATAGTAGTGCTATCTTTGGTAATGTTGATACGACGAGCAGTACCTAGGGTATCAATCTTAGTGTTTTCTAATTTCAAGCCTGCATCTTCAGAAATTACTTGTCCACCAGTTAAGACAGCAATATCTTCTAACATTTGCTTACGGCGATCGCCAAAACCTGGGGCTTTAATAGCAGCGACATTAAGTACACCTCGTAGACGGTTAACTACTAAAGTTGCCAATGCTTCTTTTTCGATATCTTCGGCGATAATTACTAAAGGTTTGCCTTGACGAGCAACTTGTTCGAGGATGGGAACTAGATCTTGAACTAGGGTAATTTTGCGATCGGTAATGAGAATGAAAGGCTCTTCTAGAGTAGCTTCCATACGCTCAGTATCAGTTACAAAGTATGGGGAGATATAACCCTTATCAAAGCGCATCCCTTCAGTAATTTCTAGTTCAGTAGTCATAGACTTACCTTCTTCTAGAGAAATTACCCCTTCTTTACCGACTTTATCCATTGCTTGGGCAATCATATTGCCTACTTCTTCGTCGTTACCAGCAGAAA
Source organism: Chondrocystis sp. NIES-4102 (assembly GCA_002368355.1). Lineage (NCBI taxonomy): Bacteria > Bacillati > Cyanobacteriota > Cyanophyceae > Chroococcales > Chroococcaceae > Chondrocystis > Chondrocystis sp. NIES-4102. Next base: position 3,950,814 of record AP018281.1, read on the forward strand.
TTGTACCAACTTGCGCGATCGCTCTGGAATCTTCTACAGGTTTTGATTGCTCTTGTATTTTACCGACTAAATGCTCAATGGCTTTGTCTATACCGCGTTTAATTGCAATAGGATTTGCACCAGCAGCTACGTTACGTAAACCTTCTTTAACGATCGCGTGGGCTAAAACTGTGGCGGTAGTAGTCCCGTCTCCTGCTACATCATTGGTTTTGGACGCAGCTTGACGAATTAAAGATACGCCTGTATTCTCGATGTGATCTTCTAATTCAATTTCTTTGGCGATTGTAATCCCATCGTTAACAATTTGGGGCGCGCCAAATTTTTTTTCTAGGACAACATTACGTCCTTTTGGGCCGAGGGTAACTGCTACTGCTTCTGCTAGTAAGTCTATACCTTTTTCTAATGCGCGACGAGCTTCGTCGTTATATATAATCGATTTAGCCATAAAATTGGTTTGCCTTTAAGGAAATGATCAATGGTAATTAAATGAGTTTTTGTATACTGTTGAGTTCAGTATTTCTTTCTACTTAACTTAGGAAACTGCTGCTAAAATATCTTTTTCTGATAGCAAGACATATTCTTGTCCACCTAGTTTGATGTCAGTGCCAGCATACTTAGAATAAAGAACTTTATCGCCAACTTTTACTTCTAAATTTGTGTAACTACCGTCATCGTTACGTTTTCCAGGGCCTACACCTACAACTTCCCCAATTTGAGGTTTTTCTTTGGCTGCATCAGGTAGAAAAATACCACCTGCAGTTTGTTCCTCGCTTTCGCTAACTTTAATAAATACGCGATCGCCTAAAGGTTTTACAGTTGAAACGTTAATGCTTATAGCTGCCATGCTTAGTTCTCCAGAATAATTAAACCCTTGATGATGAGTTGTGTCTTTTAGATTAGCACTCTCACCTTCCGACTGCTAATTTAGCTAAATTAGTTAACAGATGGCAACGGTATTAGTAGTGTGGTTTACCGTACAATTATGTTATTTAGGAGTCAGGAGTCAGGAAGGGGGACACAGGAGACAGGAGACAGGAGACAGGAGTCAGGAGTCAGGAGTCAGGAGAGGGTAGTAGGTAGTAGGCGCGGAAAGCGTCCCTGAACGCACGCTTGCTTTGGTCGCCAAAGCGCGAACGTGACGATAGTAGGTAGTGGGTAGTGGGTAGGGGAGTAATCCCACAAGGGGACAATGAGAGTAAGCAGTAATGAGGGGGTAGTAGGTAGTGAGTAGGGGAGTAATCCCACAAGGGGACAATGTAGGTAATAGGTAATTAAAGCTAACAGCTAAGAAGCTCAGAAGCTCACAGCTAATAAATAAAAACCAGTAGAGACTATAAAATAAACCGTTTCTCAAAAATGTTGAAACAAAGAAATACACTACCACGAATACTTATTTCTCTGATAGTTGCAGGATGTGTTTATGTTTTTTTGCCCTCATCGACTTTTTTGGTAAGTCGTTTAATTATGAGTTGGGATGCAGGGGTGATATGTCTATTGGTTTTAATTGGCAAGATGATTATTCATGCCACACCCGAAAAGATGCGTCGTAATGCTCAAATTTTAGATGAAAATCGTTTAACAATTTTAATTTTATTTGTGGCTGCTGCTTGTGCCAGTCTTATGGCGATCGCTTATATTTTGAAGCATAGTCAAGGTCTTCTGGGGTGGCAGTTAACCTTACATATTAGTTTGGCGATCGCTACTATTATTGTTTCTTGGGTATTAATCCATACTTCTTTTGCAATACATTACGCTCATTTGTACTATAAAAATAGTACGAAAGAAAATATAGCAGGCTTAGATTTCCCTCAAGAACCATTACCAGACTATTGGGATTTTCTCTATTTCTCTTTTATAATTGGCATGACTTGTCAGGTGAGTGACGTTGCTATATCCACTCGCCCTATGAGAAGACTAGCTTTATTTCATGGGATTTTAACTTTTTTCTTCAACACGGTAATTGTGGCATTGAGTGTAAATATCATTGCTGGCTTGAAATGAATTAATATAATTCCGCCTGCTGAAACTTCTGGGTTTTTTGGGCGTTAGCAGCTTCGCCACAGCTACGGGGAGTAGGGAAAATCTTACCTGGATTTGCTAGCCCTTTATCATTCAAAGCGGTACGTATATATTGCATCGTTTCTAAATCAACTTTATTAAACATATAAGGCATATAGCAATTTTTATCTGCACCGATACCATGTTCTCCCGATAAACTTCCGCCAGCATCAACACAGAGTTTGAGAATTTCCCCTCCAATCTCTTCTACTGTTTCAAAAGCTCCATCAACGGCATTATCATAAAGAATGAGAGGGTGAAGATTACCATCGCCAGCATGAAAGACATTAGCGATTTTATAACCATAGCGATCGCTTAACGCCTTAATCTCGCTTAACACTTCTACTAATTTGGTGCGTGGAATTACCCCATCTTGAACAAAATAATCAGGACTCATATGTCCTGCTGCTGCAAAAGCTGCCTTTCTCCCTTTCCATAATTTGGCGCGCGTATCGAGATCATTAGCTGTGGTAATACCAGTTGCCAGATTTTGCCGACAGATGGCTTCAACTTGTTTTTTATATGTCTTAACTTCTACTTCTAAACCGTCTAACTCTACCAAAAGTACAGCAGCCGCATTACGATCATAACACCCAGTCGCTACAATATCTTCTACGGCGTTAATACTAAGATTATCCATAATTTCCATACCCGCAGGAATTATTCCAGCACTGATAATATCTGCCACTGCTGCCCCTGAAGCTTCTACGGTGGGGAAATTTGCTAAGACGACACAAACAGATTCGGGTCTTTTTAGGATACGTAATGTTACTTCTGTAGCGATGCCTAATGTTCCTTCCGATCCGACAAATAAACCTGTTAAATCATATCCTGGCATTTCAGGGACTGCACCACCCACATCAATTATTGAACCATTAGTGGTAACTATCTTTAAGCCTAAAACATGATTAGTAGTAACACCATATTTAAGACAGTGAACACCCCCTGAATTTTCCGCCACATTCCCACCAATAGAACAAATAATTTGGCTAGAAGGATCTGGGGCATAATAAAACCCTGCACCACTAACTGCTTGAGTTACCCAATTATTAATTACTCCAGGTTGGACGGTAATACAGTGATTATTTAAATCTTGCTGTAAAATTTGGTTCATTCTAGCGGTAACAATTAGAACACAGTCTTGTGTTGGTAATGCGCCCCCAGATAAACCCGTACCTGCACCCCTAGCCACCCAAGGTATATTTTGGTCATAGCAAACTTTAACAACACCTGCCACCTGTTCTGTAGTACGGGGCAACACCACAAGGGCGGGACGTTGGCGATAGCTTGGTATACCATCGCATTCATAAGTTAATAATTCTTCTTTACGTACTACTACTCCATCTTTGCCAACTATGGCGATGAATTGATTGATAATTGGTTGCCATTTATTGCTAGTAGACGAAAAAAGTTTGCTAAACATCTTAAATTGTAATTTTTACTAAATTCCCCTTGATCTTCATGATATCTGAATTTACCTTAGTTATGCTTAGACACAATAACTTAGGATTAATTTTCATTTTTAGATAGCAGATAAACAAACTTTTGCTATTTTTGTCAGTTAATTTGGGTTAACACCTCTCAAGGATTGAAGAGATAATTATCAACTATTTATTATTAATTATTGAACTGTATATTTTCTCTACCCAAAGAAAAATACCAAAAAAATGATTGAATTACTTAATGGTAATTACGCATAAAGTCATCAATTTAGGAATATTGATCGTCAAAAATACCCAGGTGATTAAATTATAAATTCACCTACAATAGAATGTCTTTATTAGAGGGCGGATTTTCGATTTATCATGCGATCAAAGAATAATTATTGGAGTGGATATATTTTATTTGTCACTCAAAATAAAGTATGTAGATCCATATTTCTCAGCTATAAGTTCTCTCTAGTTCTGGTATTAAGTTTTACTTGTAATGTTGTTTTAAGGGCTACAAGAGCCGAGGCTGAAACAATTTTTACGGCTGATAATGCTGCTTTAACTATTAAAGAAGTAACGCCAACAGATAATAAAAATAGCATTACTGATGCAACTTTAAATCCAGCTAGTATAAGTAATGAGAAGCCGAGAGAAGGGGATGTAAGTTTTCAAGTTCAGGAACGTCCTATAAAAGTAAAAAAAATTAAAGTTGTAGGTAACACGTTATTTAAACCAGAAATTACTAAGCTAACTAAAGAATATCAAAATAAATCTCTTACCTTAACAGAATTATATAAATTGCGATCTGCTATTTCCAAATTATATACAGATAAAGGTTATGTAAATTCAGGGGCTTATTTACCGCCTCAAAAAATAGAAGATGGGATAGTAAAAATTCAAGTTTTAGAAGGACAAATCGAAACTATTGAAATAACTGGTAATAAACATTTAAGCGATCGCTATATTACTTCTCGTTTAGCTTTATCAACTCCAATTAAAACTGAACAGATCTTAGAAAGGTTGCAATTATTACGTCTTGATCCTCTAATTGAAAACGTTGCAGCCGAATTATCTGCTGGTGTCGCCCCTGGAATGAGTCGTTTGGATATTAAAGTAGATGAAGCGGACGCTTTTAATATTTCTACTTCCCTAGATAATTATAAATCTCCTTCCGTCGGCTCTAATAGTCGCAATTTAGGTTTAAGCTACAACAACCTATTACAATCGGGGGACGAGATTAATGTAAACTACAGCAATACTAAAGGTGGCGATGCTTTTGATATTGGTTACGCTATACCAGTTAATGCTAAAAATAGCCAAATTAGCTTTACTTATGGCATAAATTCCAATAACGTCGTTGAAGATCCTTTTACGCCTCTCGATATTGAAACAAAATCTAATTTTTACGAATTAAGCTGGCGACAACCTGTAATTAATCAATTAACTCAGGAATTAGCCTTGGGGTTAAGTTTTTCACGTCAACATAGTGAGACTTCAGTATTAGATTATCCTTTCCCCTTATCTATAGGTGCAGATGAAGCTGGGAAGACAAATATTAGTGCAATCAAGTTTTTTCAGGAATATACCAAAAGAACAGATAAAAGCGTTTTAGCATTGCGATCGCAATTTAGTCTGGGTGTAGATTTATTTGATGCCACGATTAATAATAATGCTCCTGATAGCAGGTTTTTTGCTTGGCGCGGACAATCTCAATGGGTGCGTCAATTAAATGAGGATTTTTTAGTATTATTACGTGCTGATCTACAACTAGCTAATGATTTAGTCCCCCTCGAACAATTCCGTATCGGTGGGGTAAATAGTGTCAGAGGGTATCGACGGGATATTAGCCTATCGGATAGTGGCTTATTTACTTCGGCTGAATTGAGAATTCCTGTTTGGAGAATTGCACAATTAGATGGAGTTTTGCAGTTATCACCGTTTATTGATTTTGGTTTACCTTGGAGTGGTGGAGATGCAATTGTTAATGTTGATTCTTTGGTAGCAATTGGGATGGGGTTGAATTTTAAAGCTGGAGAAGGATTTAATGCTCGTCTTGACTATGGCATTCCTCTAACCAATGTTCAAGTAAATGGCGATAGTCTACAAGAGGCTGGAGTTACTTTTTCAACTGGTTATAGTTTTTAAATTTACCCTTCATACCTTTTTGGAAACTGCTATATGCTCAAATGCTATACATATTTGCTGTTTTGGACTCAATTAGTCTTATTATCAACTCTTGCTTGTCCTGGCGCGATCGCTCAAATAATACCAGATAACACTTTGGGAAATGAGAATTCAATTGTCGATTCTAATGTCATGGTGCAGGAAGCCTTAGCCGACGTTGTTTCTGGTGGTGCGGTTAGGGAAAATAATTTATTTCATAGCTTTAAGGAATTTAATGTAGGCAATGGGGCGCGGGTTTATTTTGCCAGTCCTGATGGTATTGCTAATATCATTACTCGTGTTACAGGAAATAAGATTACAGAAATAAATGGGACTTTGGGAGTAGCTGGGATGGCTAATTTATTTCTGCTAAATCCGAACGGGATTTTATTTGGCGAAAACGCTTCTTTAGATATTAATGGATCTGTTATGGCAACTACTGGCGATAGTTATAAATTTGAGAATGGTTTTAAGTATAGTGCCACTGACCCTAACACCCCACCATTATTAACCGTAAATTTGCCTGTTGGAGTGCAAATGGGAACTAACCCAGGCACAATTCAAGTGATTGATTCTGGTCATAGAATTCCTAGAGATATAACTTTTAATCGAGTTATTACTCAACCTATTTTAAACAGTTTAAAAGTAAAAAATGGTCAAACTATAAGTTTAATTGGCGGAGAGATAAATTTAAACAACGGTACTATAAACGCACCAGGAGGCAGGATTCAGTTAGGAACTCCTAAAGTGGGTGAGGTTGATTTTAAAATTTTACCTGATAATAGTTGGTTGATTGATTATAGTAAAGTTTCTAAATTTGGCGATATAACTTTAACTGGAAAATCACTACTTGATGTGTCGGGAGTTGACAAAAATAATATTCAACTAGTGGGTGGAAATATTTTTTTAAAAGATCATTCTTTTATTACTAGTAATAATTTTGGCGATAAAATCCCAGAAAACATTGATATTAAAGCCCAAAATAATATTGAAATTACTGGCGGAAATGAACCAAATACTAACCCTAGTGAGATCCGCACCATGACTTTAACAAATCAGCCAGGTAGCTCAGTTAATATTGAAAGCAAGAATTTGTTATTTAACAATGGTAGTAAAATATCGACGATCGCCATTGCTTCAGGAAAAAGCGGAGATATTAATATTAAAGTAACTGATTCCTTAAATATTGATGGTTCTAAATCTTTTGCATATATTATCCCCAGCACTATTGCAGCAGTTAACTTTAGTACTGGTGATGCAGGCAATATTAAAATTGATGCCAACACTATAGAAATATTAGCAGGTAGTGCTATAAACTCCTCAGTTTTAGGTTCGGGTAGAGGCGGAGATCTCTTAATTAATGCAACAGAATCTATCAAAGTTAAGGGCATAGATCTAGACACTTTTTTACCCAGCACCCTCTCTTCGATTAATTTTAATCAGGGTCAAGCGGGAGATGTGACTATTAATACAGCTAATCTTATGGTGGAAGACAGTGGCAGAGTAGAATCAAGTACTCTATCTAATGGCAATGCTGGTAATTTGACAATCAACGCTTCTGAATCAATTACAGTCACGGGAAAAAATCCTAATTCCATTAATCCTAGTTTAATAACCTCTGCTAGTACAATTGTTGATCCTAAACTTAGAGATACTTTTATGTTGCCTGAAAAACCACGAGGGGATGCTGGCAATTTAACTATTAACACGCCCAAGCTTGAGGTTAGGGATAACGGACAAGTCACCGTCAAAAATGATGGATTTGGTGATGCTGGAACTTTAAAAGTTGATGCTGATTCCATCTGGATAAATACAGGGGGAAGTATTACCGCTTCAACGGAATCTGGTAATGGGGGTAATATCAATCTCAACGTTCAAGATTTAACACTGTTACGCGATCGCGCCATTATTTCCGCCGAATCAAAACAGATGGGTAACGGTGGCAATATTAATTTAAATACCGATGCCATTGTCATCTTTCAAGACTCAGCAATTATCGCTAATGCCATTGATGGGATGGGTGGCAATATTAAAATAGCGACTCAAGGATTATTTTTAGCCCCTGATAGTAAGATTACTGCCAGTTCGAGGTTTGGCGTGGATGGTAATATTACCCTCGATATCCTCAGCAGCGATCGCCCGCTTGAATTAAAGCAGTTACCAGATAATTTAGTCGATTCTACTGATTTAATCGTGGTTGGTTGTAGTGATGATGCTCAAAATAGCCTAGCAGTAACTGGCAATGGTGGTATTCCTGATAATCCCTACAAAACTCAATCTCTAGATTCTACTTGGTACGATTTACGCCCTGTTACTGAGGCTATTACTATTAAACCTTCTGCACCCACAGCTATTAAAGAGGCTACCGCAACTGTAATCAATACCCAAGGTGAATTGGAATTGGTAACTATTATTCCCCTATCTACTTATCGTTGGGTTAAGTCTATTTGTCCGCAAGTTAATTAATTATTGTATCTATTTATCTTATTTACTCCTATGTTAAGTTCTATTTTCAAAATTTTAATTACTCTGGGAATCATTACCACTACTCCTATAGCGATGGCGAGTACTGTAGGAGACACAGTTTTACGAGGTAAAGAAGCAATGCTACGGGGCGATTATCCAGGCGCGATCGCAGCTTTTTTAGAGGCAAAAGAGAATTTATTAACTAAAGATGATCCTACAGATGAAATTTTACTTAATAATTATCTGGCTCTTAGTTATTTGGAAATTGGCGATCAAACTCAAGCAAAGGGCGCGATCGCTCAAGCAACACAATTATTGGACAAGCATCAATCAAATAGTAACCTGGTGGCGCAGGTACTTAATACTCAAGCTAATCTGCAATTAAAACAAGGGGATTTCCAAACGGCTGCTTTAAATTTTCGGATCTCCAAACAGTTATATCAGCAAAATAAAGATCTAGAAGGTAAAGTAGGTACTGCTATTAATGAAGCGATCGCCCTACAAAAACTTGGTCAATATCGCACTGCACAAAAGATTCTTGCCCAAATTGAATTGGATTTAGCCTCAATGCCTAAACACCTCCAAGCATCAGGGTATAAAGTCTTGGGTACTACTTATGCAAGTCTTGGGGATTTGGATACAGCTAAAGCTAAATTGAAAGCCAGTATTGCTTTGAGTGAAGCGATAGATATAGAAGCAACCGCCAAAACTCAAATAGATTTAGCAACAGTTATTCATTTATCTGAACCTGAAGCTGCTATTAAATTATTACAAGCAGCAGCAACGAATTCTCAAAATCAGGAAACTAAAGCGATCGCTGGGCTTAATTGGGTTGACATTGAAATAGAAGCCGAAAATTGGCAAAAAGCTAGAGATATTGCCCTTAATAGTCAAGATTTAATCTTTAACCTTCCCTATAATGATTTAGCTAAAATTAACCTGATTAAAAAAATAGCAATTATTGATACAGACTCTTTGCATCCATCTGTTGTTCTTAGCAAAGATTCCATTCGTGAGCAACATCAACAGTTATTAAAAGAAATTGCCCAGTCTGCCCACGCTCAGGGTAATATTCGCACAGAATCCTATGCTATGGGTACTTGGGCTTATTTAGAAGAATTGGAAGGTAATATCCCCCAAGCGATCGCTCTCAATCAATATGCTTTGGATTTAACCGATAAAATTGTCGCTCAAGATATAGCTTATCAATGGCAATGGCAATTAGGCAAAATTTATAAAAATCAAGGGGATATTCCAAAAGCGATCGCCTCCTATCAGAAAGCGGTTGAGTCTTTAAGTCAGATTAGGCGGGATTTGGTCAGTTTTAACCCAGAATCTCAATATTCTTTTCGTGAAAGTGTCGAACCTGTTTACCGTCAGTTAGTCTCACTGTTGATTTCCCAACCCACCCAAGCAAATTTAATTGCAGCTAGAAACACCATTGAATCTTTGCAAATAGCAGAATTAGAAAACTATTTTCGTCAGGCTTGTCTGGAGGCTAAACCAGAACAAATTGAGCAAATCGATCCCACCGCAGCTACTATTTATCCTATTGTTACTGAAGATTATTTGGCAGTTTTAACTTCTATTCCAGGTCAACCTATTAAACTTCATATTGAATCAATAACCGCTAAAGATGTTGATCAAAAGGCTCAGGAATTATTAGCCTTATTTAATCCTGCTTCTTCTAATAAGCAAAGGAAAGCTTTATCTCAAGAATTTTATAATTGGTTAGTTAAACCTGCGGTTAATGAGTTTAAAACAGCTAATATTAAAACTCTGGTTTTTGTACTTGATGGTAGTTTACGCAATCTTCCTATTTCCGCTCTCTATGATGGGGAAAAATATTTAGTGGAAAATTATGCTGTTGCTTTTACCCCAGGACTACAATTATTACCCTCTAAAATTTTAGAATCTGATAATCTTAAGGCTGTAGTAGCTGGATTAAGTGAGAAAAATCAAGGCTTTGTAGCGTTACCTGGAGTGGAAACTGAAGTTAAAGAAATTGCTGCTAAAGTTAATTCTAAACTCTTACTTAATCAAGATTTTACTAAAGAGCGTCTGCGCCAAGTGCTAAAAGCTACCACAACAGCACCTATCCTACATTTAGCTACCCACGGTCAGTTTAGTTCTAATCCAGAAGAAACTTTTATCTTAACTTGGAACGATCGCATTAATGTTAATGAACTTGAACAGTTACTTAAAACTAGGGAAGAAACTTCTCAATTAATTCCTATCGAACTATTAATCTTAAGTGCTTGTCAAACTGCTCAAGGGGATGCTCAAGCAGCTTTAGGTATAGCAGGAGTCGCTCTTAAGTCGGGAGCAAGAAGCACCGTAGGTACATTATGGTCAGTATCAGATCAATCTACTTCTTTACTTATTGAGGAATTATATCGGCAAATCGCGATCGCTCCTCAAAATAAAGCCCAAATTCTTAGACAAGCACAGTTAAAATTGATTAATTCTGATAAGTTTAATCATCCTTTCTTTTGGGCTGCTTTTGTCTTAATTGGTAATTGGACTTAGAATTAATTGATAATTGATAAGCTTATAGCGTATTTAAATTGCATACTATTCTTTGAGAAAATCAGGTTGAAACCCTTATCTAGACTATTGACTCGTAACCACTGACTCCTTATCTCCTTTCTCCTGTCTCCTTATCTCCTGACTCCTGACTCCTGACTCCTTTCTCCTTTCTCCTTTCTCAACCAGTAACTTAAATGCGTAACAGCTTAATTGATAATTGATAACTGTTAGTTAATTATGAACTATTACTTAGGTATTGATTTTGGTACTTCGGGAGCAAGAGCAATAGTTATCGATGAGGAGCAAACTATTGTTAGTAGTCAACAGTTACAATATGGCAATTTAATTTCAGATCAACTCGCCGAAATCTGGAAAAAAACTTTAGCCAGTTTAATTCTTAAAATACCTCAAATAATTAGAAAATCAATTAAAGCGATCGCCATTAATGGTACTTCTTCTACTGTATTATTATGCGATTCTCTTGGTAATCCTGTTGCTGCACCGATTTTATATAACGACTCCAGAGGTCAAGAGGTTTTAGATCGTCTTTGTGCGATCGCTCCTAGTAATCATATAGTAATCAGTGCAACTTCTAGTTTAGCTAAACTGTTATGGTGGCAAAAACAGAGTTATTTTAGTCAAGCTAGTTATTTTCTGCATCAAGCGGACTGGTTAGCCTGGTTGTTACATGGTCAATTAGGGGTGAGTGATTATCATAATGCTTTAAAACTGGGATATGATGTGGATAATTTAGAATATCCTGCTTGGTTAAAGGATTTACCTTGTACTCATTTATATCCCCAGGTATTAGCCCCAGGTGCAATAATCAAAGAAGTTACTCCAGAAAATTGCGATCGCTTTGATTTGCCTTGCGACTGTATAATTCGTGCAGGTACTACCGATAGTATTGCAGCTTTTTTAGCCAGTGGTGCAACGCAGCCAGGAGAAGCTGTTACCTCCCTCGGTTCAACCTTAGTTTTAAAGTTATTAAGTAAAACCAAAGTTACCGCCTCAAATTATGGTATTTACTCTCACAAATTAGGCGATTTATGGCTAACTGGAGGTGCATCAAATACAGGCGGTGCGGTATTAAAACACTTTTTTACTGCTGATCTTATAGAACAATTATCAGAGCAAATAGATCCAAATATAGCTAGTGAACTTAACTATTATCCTTTAATTGTACCAGGCGATCGCTTTCCTATTAATGATCCGAATTTAGCACCCCAATTAGAACCGCGCCCTAGAGATAGAGTAAAGTTTTTATATGGTTTACTAACAGGTATTGCTCGCATCGAAGCTTTAGGATATGAAAAGTTACAAGCTAATGGTGCTAATCAGTTAACCCATGTTTATACCGCAGGTGGAGGAGCGCGTAATCAAGTTTGGGGTAAAATTCGTCAAAATTATTTATCAGTCCCAGTGAGCATTGCACCTAATACAGATGCTGCCTATGGTACAGCATTACTGGCTGCCAAGTAATCCAGTCAATGCCGAGTTTTATCTAAGTTAAAGGGCGTTGGTAATTTAATGTATGACTGACAAAATGTTTTGGTTTTTAGCTTTACGACAGCAATTTTGCTCTTTGCATTATAAAAGTCACTATTTTACTGTCATACCCAAATTCAGCAACGCCAGTCAAAGTAATGAATCTCAAAGCTAAATCACATTTTATAGTTTATAAGATTGATTACTAAACACCTAAATTTAAGATCATTTCTGGATAAATCCCAAATATAAACCTTTTTAGGCAGTTATCTGATCTTCATTAGCTACTAATTGCTCAGTGCTAGGTAATTCTAAACAATATCCAGCACCATAAACTGTTTTAATATAGTTCGGATGGCGTGGATCAGGCTCTAGTTTTGTGCGCAAGTGACGAATATGAACACGAATAGTTTCAATATCATCATCTGGATCATAACCCCAAACCTCCTTTAAAATCTCAGGAGGCGCAACAGTTTGTCCATGACGCTGCAATAAGCAATGAAGTAATTCAAACTCCAAATGAGTCAATTTTACTGTTTTCTCAAACCAGATTGCTTCAAAACGCTCAGGAATTAAAGTTAAAGGACCATAACTTAGAATTTCTGAATGTTTAGCTGCTTGAGGAATACGATCTGTACGACGCAATAAGGCTCTTACCCTCGCCAGCATTTCTTCTACTTCAAAGGGTTTGGTTAAATAGTCATCTGCACCAGCATTAAAGCCTTCCACTTTATCCTGAGTCTGTCCTAAAGCAGTGAGCATTAAAACAGGAATATCAGATGTACGTTCATCTCGACGTAATCTCTGACATACTGTAAAACCATCAACTTTAGGTAGCATTAGATCTAGCATCACCAAATCTGGTTGTAGCTGTACTGCCAAAGCCTGACCTTTAATCCCATCTTCTGCCTGATTGACATCATAGCCAGCCATCTCTAAGTTGATAGAGACTAATTCAGAGATTGCGGGATCGTCGTCAATTACAAGTATTCTGGGCATCTTTATTATATTGCTGATCTTATGGTTAGTAAAAAAATAGTTATGTAACTTCTTAATTAAACACAAAAAGTTAGGATTGCGATAAACCTTGTCATGATTATAAGCAAAAATGCTTAGAATGTTTATTTTTTTGAGTTACTATGAAGTATTTTCAACGATTAGTTACATAATATGTATATTTTTCATGTTAAGCATTGTGACAGCTAAAGAGAAACATTTGTTAAATCGCTTAATATTGTCAAATTCGAGGAAAGCGTGAGATAAACTTCGTATTTTTGTGGTTCAGTGACGTTATTTGTATTTGCGCTTATCTTATATGTAAGTATATGTAAGAATTCTTAATAACAATTCTCATTAATTCAGTTTAATCTAACAAATTAGGCAGATTTTTTGAATGCGTCGGCATTTTGAAGTTTTCTTTCAGCAACAAGACGCGATAATTTTAGATTTATCATATAAAAGCGAGAAATTTATAGTATGAGCATTGATTTAGCGACGATGTTACGCGAGGGAACTAAAAAGTCCCACACAATGGCGGAAAATGTTGGTTTTGTTAAGTGTTTTCTTAAAGGTGTGGTAGAAAAGAAATCCTATCGCCAACTAGTTACTAGCCTCTACTTTGTCTATTCCGCAATGGAAGAGGAAATGGAAAAGCTTAAAGACCATCCTGTAATTTCTAAAATTTATTTTCCTGAACTTAATCGCAAACAAAGTTTAGAACAGGATTTATATTTTTACTATGGTGCTAATTGGCGCGAAGAAGCTAAAAATACACCAGCAGGTAAGGAATATGTAGCAAGAATTAGAGAGATTGCTAAATCTCAACCTGAATTACTTGTATCTCATTGTTACACTCGCTATTTGGGTGATTTATCTGGAGGACAAATTCTTAAGAAAATTTCCCAAAGAGCTATGAATCTTACTGATGGCAAAGGTACAGCTTTTTATGAGTTTGAATCTATTCCAGATGAGAAAGCTTTTAAAGACAAGTATCGTCAAGCAATGAATGATTTGCCTATTGATCAAGCTACTGGCGAAAAAATCGTCAATGAAGCTAATGCTGCTTTTGGGATGAATATGAAATTGTTTAACGAGCTTGAAGGCAATTTAATTAAGGCGATCGGCATCATGCTATTTAATACTCTAACTCGCCGTCGTGTTCGTGGAAGTACAGAATTGGTAACTGCTGAGTAATTAGAACTCTTTTTTTAACAACTTTAATACTAAAAAAACAACCCCAGGGGTTAGGTTTCGGTTGAGTATCGCTTGGATATTAATGGCGATCGCTTGAATCTCATATCTAACTTTTGGGGTTGTGTATTTATTTTTGAGGCAAATTGTTACTAGTGTAAGTATCTAAGGCAAAGGCAGGTCTACGCTTACTATGATTGATGTCTTTACCTGTAAAGGATTTGGCTAGTTGTTCAAAGGATTCTGATTTTAAATTTCGCTCATGAATTGGCTTAGTTTGTTCACCGCGAAAATAAGCTTGTGTGCCAATTACTGCTGCTGCTGTCCAACCGATAATAAATACTGCTATTAGTAATGTGATCATATATTATCTAAAATTTTATTAAGTTATATCTACTTTCTGTAAATAATTGTAACAAAAACTTGCTTATTTTACAAAAATAATTATTAATGCCTGAAATCCTTATAATTAAAAGAATTGGCAGTAAAAGCAAATATTAAGGTAATTATTGCTACATGAACTTGGTTTAAACAGTTAATATAATAAATACAGTTTAAATTTGCTTGAATATCAGCTATTTGGCTGACGAAATAAACCCTAGCAAAAATTGATAATACTAGGTATATATAACTAAATAAGTCTAAATAGTTTAAATAACTCAATTATGCCAATCAATAATCCAAGTCAGAGAAATCAAGTAGTGCAATTCTTGTGTCAGCCTCAAGGTGGTAGAAACTATCTGCTTAATGCCTTAAATTCAAAATCAGAACAGGTTTTTCTCGAAGCGTTACATCAAATTATCGATGCCATCAATCAAGATCTAACTTCAAATTCTCTCTAATCTTTCAGAAGATCAATTGTAGATTTCGCCCTAACTCTTCTAGACTAAAATAATCTATCTAAATGCTTTATATTTCTTAACATGGCTAGAGATTTACGGGGATTTATTAAACTTTTGGAATCAAAAGGACAACTGCGACGCATTAGTGCATTAGTTGATCCTGACTTAGAAATTGCAGAGATTTCTAATCGTATGTTACAAGCAGGAGGGCCTGGACTACTATTTGAAAATGTAAAAGGTTCACCTTTTCCTGTGGCAGTTAACTTAATGGGGACAGTTAAGCGTATATGCTGGTCGATGAACATGGAAAATCCAGAGGAATTAGAGACTTTGGGATCGAAACTTGCCATGTTGCAGCAACCAAAACCACCAAAAAAAATATCGCAAGCTGTAGATTTTGGTAAGGTATTATTTGATGTCCTCAAAGCCAAGCCAGGTAGAGATTATTTTCCTCCCTGTCAGCAAGTAGTAGTGACAGAGGGATTAGATCTCAATACAATTCCGATGATTCGCCCTTACCCAGGAGATGCAGGTAAGATTATTACTCTAGGGTTAGTAATTACTAAAGATGTAGAAACAGGGACACCTAACGTGGGGGTGTATCGTCTTCAGTTACAGTCAAAAAATACCATGACTGTCCATTGGCTATCAGTAAGAGGTGGTGCAAGACATCTACGCAAAGCAGCAGAAGCAGGGAAAAAACTAGAAGTAGCGATCGCTTTAGGTGTAGATCCATTAATTATTATGGCAGCAGCCACACCGATTCCTGTAGATCTTTCTGAGTGGTTGTTTGCAGGTTTGTATGGTGGTAGTGGTGTAAAACTAGCTAAATGTAAAACCGTTGATTTAGAAGTACCAGCAGATTCAGAATTTGTTTTAGAAGGTACAATCACTCCAGGAGAAGTATTACCAGATGGGCCCTTTGGTGATCACATGGGTTATTATGGCGGAGTTGAAGATTCACCCTTGGTACGTTTTCATTGTTTAACACACCGCAAAGATCCTATCTATCTAACAACTTTTAGTGGTCGCCCTCCCAAAGAAGAAGCGATGATGGCGATCGCTCTAAATCGTATTTACACACCAATTTTAAGGCAACAAGTCTCAGAGATAGTAGATTTCTTTTTGCCGATGGAAGCTTTAAGCTATAAAGCAGCGATTATTTCCATTGATAAAGCCTATCCAGGTCAGGCGAGAAGGGCAGCTTTAGCATTTTGGAGTGCTTTACCACAATTTACCTATACTAAATTTGTGATTGTGGTGGATAAAGATATTAATATTCGTGATCCTCGTCAGGTAGTTTGGGCAATTAGTTCTAAAGTTGATCCTGTACGTGATGTGTTTATTTTGCCTAACACCCCCTTTGACACCCTTGATTTTGCCAGTGAAAAAATTGGTTTGGGGGGACGTATGGGAATAGATGCTACTACTAAAATTCCACCAGAAACCGATCATGACTGGGGCGAAGCTTTAGAATCAGATCTAGATGTGGCAGCTATGGTGTCTAGACGTTGGCAGGAGTATGGTTTAGGGGATATCGATTTAGCCGAGGTAGATGCTAATGTGTTTGGTTATGACATGAAATAGCTGTTAATTTAGAAGGAAAATCAGCCCCTGAGTGGATAACTAAAGTTATTATTTGCATATCTAAAAGACGAGATTCGTAAGGTTGCTTGCCAGATCCAGGATTAACAGGATAAGCAGGAAAACAAGCTGCACTAAGACTAAGACGTAAACTATCCCCTTGGGGAATACATATACAAGTAGCCTGAAGTGGAATTTTTACTAACTGGGGATTTTGTAAACTGGCATTGGCAACACGAATGTAACCTTGACTAAAATTAAATACTTCTCCCTGGTTGTTAACACAAGACACGACTGCACAAAGATCAAAACTGGGATGTTCACTACTACAGTAAACTTCTAAGATTATTTCTCCCACTAAATCTAATTCGCTAGTTAGGGGGGCGGAGGTATAGGTTAAGATATCACTGCGACAGTCTAAACTAGAACGGTCAAAAGAACCACTGGGGAAAAAAGCGTGTCCACCTAGGGCTGGTACAGGTCGCCAAGGATCATGGACTAAGATATCAGTACAGTTATCAAATTCTGTTGCTGCTGCTTCTAAATCAGTGGCTATTAATTCCTGGGGGGAGAGTGGTTGAGGGCTATCTTGATACTCCCACAGCATCCCACTATCTTCGCGGATACCTGCTAACCCGTCACTGGCTAAATAATATACCCTGGGGTTTTGGGGAAGGTGATCAAACTCACGCCATTGATTTCTACCCATGCAAAATAGAGAAATAGGGGCTTCATTTAATAAGCCTGTATCTTTACCTTTGAGGAAATGATCAAACCATCTTATTTGAATTTCATCTATGGGGTTTTGGGCTTCTATACCATAATCTATCGCCCCTAATTTTCTTCCCCAGGGTAAATGTCCCCAAGCACCAATCAATAGCTGTTGTGAATACTTGCTTGTATCTGCCATTGCCTTATATAAGTTTAATGTTCCCCTCAGATAAGGATCATACCAACCGCCTACGTGTAGCATCGGTAGATCGACATTTTGCAGTAAATATTTAGGAGAAAGCGATCGCCAGTATAATGCAGTTGGATCAGGATTATTTAACCATTGATGATAAAAGGAATCGGGTGCTAATTCTTGCATTAATTGAGGATTGGCAGGAATTGCATCATTTAGGGGTAAATTACGCGCAGCTTGATAAAATTTGTTGAATGCTGCCGAATCTCCTTGTAAACGGGCGGTTTCCCCTGCTAATTGAATCGCCCAAGCTAAATTAGCAAACAGACAAAATGCCCCATTTTCATAAGCCCAGTCACTATAAAGATCATAGGCAATCATAGCAGGAGCGATCGCTTTTAAGGGTGCTGGTTGCTTTACTGCTGCATAAAGTTGAGTCATTCCCTGATAGGAAAATCCATACATCCCAACTTCTCCAGTACTATTAGGTAACTGAGATACCCAATTGATCGTCTCAAAACCATCCTCTACTTCATGGGTAAATAAATCAAACTTACCTTCAGATGTTCCCCTACCTCGTACATCCTGAATGACAACAATATAACCCTGGGCTGCATACCAATGAGGATGTGCATATACTACCGTAGAAGCAATTGAGCGTCCGTAGGGCTGACGCATTAATAATATTGGCAGTTTTTCATCTGTTGCTGGGCGATAAATATCTGCATCTAATCTTACGCGATCGCTCGTCCACATTGACGCTGTTGTTTTGCTGATTTTGCTCATTGGGTTATTAGATTTTTAATTTGGGGTTATCTAGCTATCAGCTTTTTTATCTTGGAAATCTAGCAATACGAAATAATATTAGGACATTTTTTAACTTTTAGCTTTGGGCTTCTTGGCGCGCAGCTAAATCTTTAGGGTAGCTTTTAGCAATACGCTTTAACTACTACTCCTACCACCAGACTCGTTACTCTCATTGTCCCCTTGTGGGATTTGCGTAGCTTATCCTTTAGGGCTACCTATTACCTACATTGTCCCCTTGTGGGATCACCTACTTCCTGTCTCCCGCTTCCTGTCTCCTGTCTCCTAACTAAGACCCGATACCCGAATAGTCAAGCAACTCATTAATATCAACTTCAACTTAATCAGCAACAAGCTTGTTTTATTTTTACAGTTCTATAACAATATTATTTATTACTAATTTTAAATAATTAACTACTTGCTAGGGGTAGCTTTTAGCGACAGTGTTAGGCAAAATTACTCATGATAAGCGAAAATCAGATTCAGAATCACAACGAGCGATCGCTTTGTTGTCTTTGTTGTCTTTGTTGACTCTCTTGTAATTCTCGTCGGCGTTGTTGGGCATCTCGGACATAATTATCTTCGTCTTCCTCTTCTAATCTCTGCCTTTCTCTTTCAGATGTATCTGTAGTTGTTTTTATTTCTTGGCGATAATCAGATTCATTTTGAGATTGATTAGATGTTTCTTCTTGGTTTTCGCGCTCCTGTTGCTCTAATTCGCTTCGGCGTTGTTTTGCATCTCTGGTTTGGCTAGTTTCTATATTTTCTGACTCGGAATTTTCAAATAGAATATCGAAGATACTAGCATTCTTTTGTCCTTGTTCCAACGAATACTTGTCTTGCAAATCAATAGTAGGTATTTCCTTTTGCTCTAAGGGGGCTAACTCAATTGATTTATTATGGGGAATAAGATTGAAAGACACAAATAAAAAACCAGCATAAATTGCTTCTAACATAAAATTACCTATTTTAAATAGACAAAAACAGACACTCTAATAATTAATGTCTGTCTAATTTTTATATAAATCCTTTTCAACTAGACCAAATTAATATCTTCTGCGACAATAAACTCAACATCGCCTTCAATAACAGCAAAAGCTTGTCCATCAAATAAAACCTGTCTAGAATTTTCGTCGAATGAAAAGCGACTAATTTCGTTAACTCCAATTCCAAACCCTTCGGTTTCTACCCTAATTTTATCTCCCGACTCATAGGAAAAGTCTTCTATCGTATCAATACCTACTGTCTGAATATTAGCAAAAGAAAAAGTATCCGCCCCCAAACCACCATTGAGAATATCGTCTCCTGCTTCCCCATCTAAAATATCATCATCCTCTGCACCTGATAAAGTATCTCGCCCAGGACCCCCTAATAGCGTATCATTACCAGCCTCACCATATAATTCATCATCTTCTGTCCCACCATCAAGATAGTCATTACCCCCATCTACACCCCCAAAAAGAATATCATTACCTGTTTCTCCCAATAATTTATCGTTGGAAAATCCTCCATCTAAGGTATCGTTGCCATCTTCACCACCATAGAGAGTATCGTCGTTTAATTCGCCATAAAGTCCATCATTTCCCAAACCTCCTAGGATAGTATCTAGACCATTAAACCCAAGCAGCAGATCATCCCCTGTTTCTCCTGCTAAATAATCTTCGTTGTCTCCACCATTAATGGTATCGTTACCATCAAAGCCCAAGAGAACATCATTACCTAAATAACCGTCAATAATATCATTACCTTCACGACCATCGATTTGATCGTTTTCTGGACTTAAAGGGAAAATAATTCTAAAATCTTCACTTGCTGAAGTTCCTATATAATTAGCCATATGTATTAGCTTATGGTTGGATATTTATGTTTAAGTTGATGCTGGATTGAATTTTAGATAGTTTTTGAGTAGGTTTAAGGTTAAGGAATTAAAATAAAAAAGTTGATAAAATTATTGGCTATATTTTTTTTACTAACTTGCAAATGTTTTTTAGAGTGAAAACAAGTTATGTGACTTAATAATTTTTAGCTTTCAAGTTCTGCTTAAATAAAAAAGTAGCGATCGCTGCGCCTTGATGATTAATTGGTCTTTAATCCTTTTGCCTTCACGCTACTGATAGATAATTAGAAATTTAGGAATTTACTTTGGGGTTTGACCAAACTCCTTTTTCATCTTCATCATATTTATCTTTAATTGTTGCCCAAGCTTGATGTTCTGCTTTAGTTTCATCATCATTTTCTTCTAAGGCTGCGTTGTAACTCTCTATAAAGTCTTGTTGTGCAGCTTCTGATAGATGGGAACGAATTTCAGGTGATAAGTCTTCGACTCCGTTGCATTTACCCATACAAGCACGAGGTAAAGTGGAATCATTGATGTGAATTTCTTCTCCACCCGCACTTTCAATCAATAGTTGATATTCACCAGATTTATCACTAGGTACTTCCGCCATCAATAAAAATTCCCCTGCTTTAACACGGGTTTCGTAGATAGCTGCCTTTTCTTCGGGCATACCTAAAGTTGCTAAGGCAGAGGCTAAACCAGCACCAGCACTACCTGCAAGCGCGCCTGTGGCTGCACCGAGTAATACAGAGGTAATCGGGCCTGCTGCCACCACTGAACCAATAAAGGGGATAAATAGTACTCCCACACCTGTAAATAGACTTAGGAGAGAACCAAATAAAGAACCGAAAATAGCCCCTGTGCGTAGACCACCTAAAATTACATCTTTTTTGGATATAAAGCCAGCGATACGGGTCTGAGACTGGAAGTTTTGACCCATTACAGAAATGTGATCTTGAGGTACACCGCGATCTATAAGACGACGAACTACATTATCTACTTGTTCTTCTTGTTTAAGGATGGCAGTGATGGTACGTTCTGCTGTATATGTTTGAGTCATTAGTCTAATTCTTTTTTCTATAGTTAACCGTTAGAAGCTATTGACAGTTGAGTTTGCACTTTTAAGGTGACGCGACTACGGGATTTTACATCGCGTGGCTTCCGTCACTGCGACCGCAGTTAATTATTATTTATTATTTTGTAACAATAATTACATCTAACTTAAGAAATAGAATTTAATTTACTTAAATTTAGTTTTAGTCTTTTCGTCTCGCGTAGACTCGGCAAATTTATTCGGACGAATTTTAGCACCGTATTTATATGTGTAAACTTGAGTTAGTTCTGCGCCAAAAAGTAGAATTTGAGCAGAATAAAATACCCAGGCTAGAAAAACAATTAAAGACCCAGCAGCACCATAGGTAGATCCAAAGCTACCTCTACCTAAATATAAACCAATCAAGGATTTGCCTATACTAAATAATAGTGTTGTAATAATCGCCCCAACCAACACATCTTTCCAGCGAATTTTTACATCAGGTAAATATTTATAGATTAGGGCAAACAAAAAGGTAATTAAACCAAAGGAAACAATGGAATTAAGAATATTCCAAAAGTAATCAAAGCCTGTAAGTACTTGAACTTCTAATTTACTAATTCCAGATAAAATTGCACTAAAAATTAAAGATACAAGCAACAAAAACCCGATCGCTAGCACCATCCCAAAAGACAGTAAACGTTTGCGAATGAATTCCCAAATACCCCCATGTGGTTTGGCTTGTACATTCCAGACTGTATTAAGTGCTTCTTGTAATTGTGCAAATACTCCTGATGCACCCACGAGTAAAATTGCTATACTAATCAGGGATGCAACACTACCTAATTGTGGTCGGTCTGCATTAGCTATAGCCGTTTCAATTGCCTTTGCTCCTTCATTACCTACCAATTGATTGATTTGTTCGACTATTTCCCCCTGTGCAGCCTCCTCGCCAAAAACCGCACCAGCGATCGCGATCGCAATTACTAGTAAAGGAGTTATAGAAAATACTGTATAGTATGCTAAGGCAGCAGCTAATAAGGAAGCTCGATCATCTTGCCACTCTTTAAAGGCTTCTTTTAAAAGCTTGAAAATTGATTTAATTTGTAGTCGCATTGATAGATTATATCCAGGATGTACTATTTATTTTGATCTTGATTTACCTACGCCCAATTAAAATATAGCAATCCCTAGTTGGTCATGAAAAACTTCTCTAAAATGCGACTTTAATTTGACTCTTTAATCAATGGTTGCAATCTACAGTTATTATTATCTTAACCTAAATTAGGTAGTTTATTTGCAATTTAATATTAAGTTATCTTAGGAAATTGATATAAGCTTTAAACTATTAGATAATTATTTGACTCTTGTTTAAAAGTTTGAATTTTACTGAACATTTTCATACTTTTGTTTATGCTCCCGTAGTAATTGTTGATATTTAGCATTGGTTTTAGCTATTTCCCATTGAGCTTTAAAAATAGCAGCAGATTGTGCTTTTATCGGGTCTTCTTCTAAAGGTAAAATAGCTTTACGAGCTTCTTGTTCTGCTTCTTTGGTAGTTTCTTTTTGAGGATTAGTCTTATACTTTCTACCACTTTTATGATTGGCATATCTCCGCGCGCGAGTATAGCCCATTTGTAGAAATTTCCTTGCCATATCTGCACCGATAAAATCATCCTGTGCTAAATAGTCTAAAAATAATTGATAAATTTTGTTGCTAGATTCTGTAGCAATTTCTGGGGTTTTAAATCGCCAATAAGGTAATATTTCTGATTTATAAGGCTCAACTAATAATACTCCTTGTTCTCCTTTCCCAACACGATAAAGATGGGGACTAAGGCGGAAATTTATTTGAGCAAAATCTAACGAATAGTCAAATTTCATAAATATTCAATACATAATCCTAAATAAGATTAATATTTTTAAATAACACATAAACAAATAACCAGCAAATAGTTTTATTTCTACTTACTGGCTAATAATTACTTCCTATCTACTTTTACAGTTTCTAAGACTTAGGTTAAATCATCAACATTGCTCTTAAATTCTCTTGCAGTGTTATCAGACGCTCTTTTCGCATCGTCTATTGCTTGTTGAGCGTTATTTTTAGCTCCTTCAAAGATTCTTCTTGCTTCATTAGGGGCGTTACTCAAATTATCTTGTAGATTTCTTGTTCTTTCTTCTACAGCTTGAAATGTTTCATCTTTTTTATTCTCTAGAGTGCGTGGAATATCTCTTTGAGCTTTTTCTAGTTTATCTTGAGCGCGGTTAGTAATATCTTCTGCATATTCTCCTAAATCATCTGTCTGACGACTTCTAGCCGTGTCGATTAAAGCTTTAGTTTTAGTTGCAGTTTCGGTATCATATCTACGGTCATCATTGTAACCGTTCATTCCGCCTTCATAGTTTTGATTAGCATCATATTTATCATAAGTATCAGACGCAGGTCTACCAGCACTGCCTTGAGCTAGAGTGCCTTGATTACAAGCTGTACTAACCAATAATAACGAACTTACTAATAAAGCAGTTAATATTTGTCTTAGCTTAATAGATTTTATAACTTGAATTAACTTTCTCATAACTTTCTCCTGATTGTTGATCATTTACAGATCTAAGCAGATTTTTGACCTAACTACTTCTATCAAAAGTAGAATCATAGACATTATTTACAATTGATCCTCATCTTTTGATTGCTGATTTAATCTCTATTTTGATTTTTACACTATAAAAATTGATTTTTGTCAACAGGCTGAGGAACTTAATTAAACTTAATTCATATGTTAGAAAACCTGAGCTTTTTTTGAATAATAATGATAAACTCTATAACGTAAGTTTACTTAGGATTTAAAGAGTAAACAGATCTGTGCAAAACTATAAATTGGTTAGCTTTCAACCTCAATATTTTTCCGAGTATGACTAGGCACAGATACTCATAAGAGGAAAAATAGTAAAGGTATCAAGAATACAAAAATACACAAAAGAAAACCAGAGCTATCCAATCTCACTTTAATCCGCAGAACTTGCGTTTAGAGTTAGTCTTCATCTTCCACACTTAAAGAATCTAGGAGTTGTCTAAATTCAAGTTGTAAATATTAAATTTGAGTTAAATTTTTTAATTGCAAAATCATCCTATTGCCTTCAATAGACTGAAATTATTGTAATTAATTATGATGTCAATCGAAGTAATATCATACGCTTCGATAGTTACAACTTGGGCTTACAAAATAACTAGATTAAACAAACAAAATAGTCTACAGCAATTTATTTGTAGATATTTCAATTGTATTTGGACAAAAAAGCATGAGTCAAATTGAAGCAAAGTTCGTAGCTACAGACACAGTATTTAGAGTCGAAGGTTATGAAAAGATAGAATATGATCTTCTATTTGTAGAGGGTGTATTTGACATCAAAAACCGAGAACTTGCAGACAACTACGAAAAGTTTGGACGCTGTTTAATGGTGGTGGATGCAAATGTACATCATCTTTATAAAGAGCAGATAGAGGCGTACTTTAAGCATTACCAAATCGAGTTAACAGTATTTGCAATTATTATTACGGAATTAGACAAGAGCTTACAAACTCTAGAAAAAATTGTCGATGCGTTTGCCGATTTTGGATTACTAAGAAAAGAGCCAGTTTTAGTAGTTGGTGGTGGTTTAATCACCGATGTAGCAGGTTTTGCTTGTGCTACTTATCGTCGCAGTAGCAATTATATCCGCATTCCCACTACTATGATTGGGTTGGTGGATGCAAGCGTAGCAATTAAGGTAGCGGTAAACCATAAGAAACTTAAAAATCGTCTTGGTGCTTATCACGCTTCTAAAAAAGTAATTTTAGACTTTTCCTTTCTACGCACACTACCATGCGCACAGGTGCGTAACGGCATGGCAGAATTAGTTAAGATAGCTGTCGTGTCCCATAAAGAAGTTTTTGAAATGTTAGAAAAGCATGGTAAGGAACTATTAGAAACTCGCTTTGGTTATCTCAATGGCAATGAAGAAATTAGAGAGATAGGGCGAAAAGTAACTTACCAAGCCATTAAAAAGATGCTGGAGTTGGAAGCACCCAACTTGCACGAACTTGATTTAGACAGGGTAATTGCCTATGGGCATACATGGAGTCCGACATTTGAATTAACTCCTGAAATACCTCTCTATCATGGTCATGCAGTTAACATTGATATGGCATTATCTGCAACGCTCGCATCACAACGTGGATATATCACTCCCGAAGAGCGCGATCGCATTTTAACTACCATGAATAATATTGGTTTAGCTTTGGATAATCCCGTTTTAGATATAGATCTGTTGTGGAAAGCCAACGAATCAATTACTCAAACTAGAGATGGTTTATTAAGAGCAGCAGTACCTAGACCCATTGGTACTTGTCACTTTATTAACGATCTAGAGAAAGAGCAATTAGAAGATGCTTTAGCCGAACATCGACGTATTTGTGCAGATTATCCCGATGCAGGATTAGGTACGCAAGTATATCTCAACGAAGGCAAAGAAGAAGCAGAATTATTAGCAGGGAGTGTTTAATTGTGGTAAGTGCAGCAGATAAAAAAACTGCCAGACCTGTAACTCCGTTGGGAATTCTTGTCCAGCAGCTAGCACAAATTTTAAACGCAGCTAAAACCGAATCGATTTCAACTGAATTTAAAACATCCTTGGACAAAGCATATCACTTAGCTGCGGGAATTGATCCTTATTTAGAATTTTGTACTACTTCCGAATCAGAAGCACTGGCAAATCTGGCAAGCAAGACTCAACAGGAAGACTGGAGTAAACGTTTTGATGATGGCGAAACCGTAAGAGCATTAGAACAAGAAATGCTTTCAGGACATATTGAAGGACAACTACTAAAAATGTTGGTGTCGATTAGTAAGTCCAAGCGCGTCTTAGAAATTGGGATGTTTACTGGGTATTCAGCTTTAGCGATCGCCGAAGCATTACCCGATGATGGTTATGTGGTTGCTTGTGAGGTTGATGATTACGTCTCCCAATTTGCGATCGATTGTTTTGCTGCTTCCGTCCACAAAGACAAAATAAAAGTTAAAGTAGCACCTGCTATAGAAACTATGCACCAGTTGCAAGCTGCTGGGGAAACCTTTGATATGGTATTTATCGATGCCGATAAGGGTGGGTATATAGACTATGTAAATTTGCTTTTAGATAGCGATTTACTAGTACCCGACGGCTTTATCTGTGTCGATAATACTTTAATGCAGGGACAACCCTATTTACCCGAAAAACAACGGACAGCTAACGGTGAAGCGATCGCCCGTTTTAACAGTTTCGTTGCTGATGATCCACGGGTAGAACAGGTTTTAATTCCCCTACGCGATGGCGTAACTTTAATTAAACGTAAGTAGAGATTGCAGATTAAAGACTAAGGATTTAATACTGTTGCAATAAGCATGATTGTCTTGGGGAAAAGATCTAGGTAATTGGCTAATTATCTTTTCCTCTTTCTGTGATCTTTAATAATAAAAGCTATACCCATGGCTAAATATCATGCAATTGCTATTTATTAACTCAAAACAATAGCTTAATTAATTTTCCTAAGTCTTGATCTCAATTTCTCTTAAATCGAGACTTAAATTACTTCTGACATCAACCCTTGAGCCTCATTGATCAATAGCGAAAATATGGCACAAATACTATTTATTTCTAAAAGTGGTTCAGCAGTCACCAAAAATTTAGGTACGTTGATGTTGCTATTATTATTATTGCCTTTTAATTTAATGGCGGTAATTATTGCTGCTACTGCTAATCTCTTCAAGAGTAACAATCAACCACAGTCTGCACCCCAACCGTCAAAACGCATTCTGATTACAGGAGCAAAAATGACCAAGGCTTTACAACTAGCCAGATCTTTTGCTCAAGATGGACACCAAGTATATTTAGTGGAAACCCATAAATATTGGCTATCAGGACATCGTTTTTCCCGTGCTGTTAAAGGGTTTTTTACCGTACCTACCCCCGAAAAAGACCCAGAAGGATATTGTCAAGCCTTGTTAGAAATTGTCAAGCAACACAAGATTGATGTCTTTATCCCTGTATCCAGTCCTATTGCTAGTTATTACGACTCTCTCGCCAAAGAAACCCTAGCATCCTACTGCGAATCAATTCATCTTCCACCCGAAATCACCGAAATTCTCGACGATAAATACGCCTTTTGCTCTAAAGCCAAAGAATTAGGCTTGTCCAGTCCTAAAGTATTTCGTATTACTAATCCCCAACAAATTTTAGATTTCGATTTTGCCAGTGACGGTAGCCAATATATAGTCAAAAGTATTCCTTACGATTCCGTTTTGCGTTTAGACTTAACTAAGCTACCCTTTGAAGGAATGGAAAATTATGTTCGCAGTTTACCCATTAGCGAGCATAAACCCTGGGTGATGCAAGAATTTATTCGCGGACAAGAATATTGCTTTCACGCCACAGCACGTAACGGCAAAATAAGATTGCATTGTTGTTCAAAATCGTCCCCTTTCCAAGTTAATTACGAACAAGTAGATAATCCTGCTATCTATGAATGGGTGAAAACCTTTGTTGAGAAAATGAATCTAACAGGACAAATTTGTTTTGATATGATTCAAACTACTGAAGGAACAGTTTACCCAATTGAATGCAATCCTCGTCTCCATTCGGCAATTACCATGTTTCACGATCATCCAGGGGTTGCAAGAGCCTATTTAACCGACGGCGCACCAACAGAAGCAGCCATCACACCTTTACCTGATAGTAAACCTACCTACTGGACATATCATGAACTTTGGCGACTCTTGAATATTCGTTCCTTCGGTGAATTAAAAGCCTGGTTACATAAAATAACTACAGGCACTGATGCTATTTTACAACCATCAGACCCTTTACCCTTCCTAATGCTGCATAATTGGCAAATTCCTTTACTTTTACTGGATAATCTGCGTCGTCTCAAAGGCTGGGTCAAAATAGATTTTAATATCGGCAAATTAGTCGAACTTGGGGGGGATTAGACTCAATAACGGCATTGGACTAATTCCCAGTGGGTTTTTAAAGATCGGATTTTCTATAATAATTAGCAATCAGTAATTAAGATAATGGTAGCAACTAACGCCAATCCTAATACCGCAGCCCAGCAACAAGTATTTGATTTAATGTTGACTTTTGTTAAGAGTCAATGTGTTTATGTAGCAACTCGTTTAGGAATATTTGATTTATTGGCAGATGAAGGAGAACAAACAGTAGCCAGTTTAGCAAGTAAAACCAATACCGATACTGAAAGACTTTACTTTATTTTGCGTGCTTTAGCTCATATAGATGTTTTATCTGAAAAACCAGAACGAGTTTTTGCACCTACCCAAACTTCTGCTTTATTAGTAACTAATCAAAATCCTTCTGTCGGACATTTATTAATGCACCTAATTGAGCCTGCACAATGGGATGCTTGGAAGGTTTTACCCGAAGCTTTAAGTAAGGGAGTTGTACCTTTTGAATTGGCTAATGGTAAGGGTGTTTATCAGTATTGTTATGATAACGAGTGGAGTAAGGATACCTTTATTAAAGCCATGAGTTTTCTTACCAATTCACAGGTGGATGGCTTATTAGATGCTTATGACTTTGGACAGTATGAAACGGTAATGGATGTTGGTGGCGGACAAGGTGGTTTAATTGCCAACATTGTTAAGCGTTATGGTTGCAAGGGGGTTTTATTTGATTTACCTGATGTGACCCAAACAGCAAAGGAATATATTAAAAGTCAGGGAGTCGAATTAGATCAGATTGAAATTAAAACAGGGGATGTTTTTGAAGCAATTCCTCAAGGGGCGGATGCCATTGTGATGAAACATTTTATTTCCGCTTGGAGCGATCGCGATGCTTTAAAAATAATCGCCAACTGTAAACAAGCCCTTCCACCCCACGGTAAATTAATTTTACTGCAATCTTTTGTTCCAGATCTTGATGAACCTAAAACCGAAGCAGATGGTATTATGCCAGGAATTTTTGCTGTACAGATTAATGTTGCTACTTCTGGCGGTGGGTGGCGCACGAAAAAGCAGTTTGAGGATTTGTTTACTCGCGGTGGTTTTAAATTGGAAAGGGTGATTAAAACTAGTAATAGTCTGTCGGGGATGGAATTTAGCCTCGTATGATTTAATTGAATATTTTATTGATTGGGAAACTCTAAATTCAGTAAAGCTTCTTCTGCTTTAATAGTTGCAGCTAAGGCTTGGTTGGAAAAAGTTTGCCAATTTTCTTTTCCTTGAACTTGATCGGCAAATATTTTTTTAGTTCTACGAGTCCATTGGAAATCTTGCCATAAATCTCCTTTTTC
This sequence comes from Chondrocystis sp. NIES-4102, assembly GCA_002368355.1. Taxonomy (NCBI): domain Bacteria; kingdom Bacillati; phylum Cyanobacteriota; class Cyanophyceae; order Chroococcales; family Chroococcaceae; genus Chondrocystis; species Chondrocystis sp. NIES-4102. The sequence goes on from AP018281.1 coordinate 3,980,465, forward strand.
TGGAACTAAACCTTGATTATCAGCATATTTTTGCAGATTTGCAGCAACTGGGCCTAAATTGAATAAATGAAAAGCCATGATCTCTAATCTTTCCTTTCAGTTTTAGCTACTAGTTTAAACAAGCTTTTTGTCAGTGGAATGTCAATCTGATGATCATTTCAAGGCAAAATGATTATACTAAGGGGGCGAAAATGACAGAAGATTTAAGACGGTTTTAGGGTTTAGCAATACGCTTTTATCTGGTAACTCCAGATTCCAGACTCATATTGTCCCCTTGTGGGATTACTTGTTACTCAACCCCTACTACCTACTACCCACTACCTACCCTTCGGGAGCGGAGCATTCGCCGTAGGCGGAAAAGTGCGGTCTTCGGTCACACGGATGCAAGCTCCCGAAGGGGCGACGGCGGACATTTCGAGGCAACCTCGAAATTCCGTGCGCCCGAGTGCTGCGTTTGCGTAGCTGCCGTAGGCATAGACTTCGTCTTGGGGGTTTCCCTCATGAGCAACTTTTTCAAGACGCGCCTTACGTCGATATTATACCCTTGTGGTACGCGGGGTCTCCGCTCTACCTACTACCTAACTCCTACCCCATCCAAGCAACTAATCATGTACGGCTATGCTAGCAAATCAAGCTATACATTTCTACATCCAAGCCATGATAAACTAGCTTTGTCTCTAAGGTCATGCCTAATTTTTGAGCTACGCGAATTGAACGAGTGTTAGCAGGATCGATTAGACAAATAAAACGTTGAAAATTATATCTTTGCTTACCATAGTTAAGGACAGCCTGGGCTGCTTCGGTAGCTAATCCTTGTCCCCAATATTTGGTTGCTAAACGATAACCTATTTCTACTTCCTGCTGCTGTGCAACTTTTTGGATGAAAAAACCGCAATAGCCTATTAGTTCTTGATTTTCTTTGTAAACTACAGCGTATAAACCAAATCCCGTTTCTAAATAAGATAATAATCGCTGCTCAATAAATTGCCGAATTTGCTGGCGATTATGAACTCCTAGCAAGGAAAATTCCATAACTTTGGGATCGCCTAGAATTGGTACTAAAGCTTCGAGATCACTAATGGTGATATATCTCAAGCTGAGTCTAGGAGTTTCAATAATCTGCATTATTATAGGTTTAGATAACTTTTGCTCCAACAGTATCCAAAGCCAACGAGATCACTTGCGCTTTTATGCCCATTTCTCTCCAAGCACTAGACATTGATTGAATTACTGATTCTACATTATCTGATGCAGTTAATGATAGCAGTGTAGGACCCGCACCACTGATCACCATGCCATATGCCCCTGCATCAAAGGCAGCTTGTTGTAGTTGTTCATAACCCGTAATTAATTTTTGACGATAGGGTTGATGTAGTTTGTCTGCTAAAGCAGTCCTTAACCATTCTTGATTATTAGTAGCTAAAGCCCTAATTAGTAAACCCATACGCGAGATATTAAAAATTGCATCGCTACGGCTATAGTCTGATGGCAATACCCCACGGGCTGTTGCAGTCGATAGTTCAAAATCGGGTATAGCTACTACTGGTATGATATCTTGATGCCAGGGTATCGGGCTTATCTGCCAACTATCCCCATCTTTAACAGATAATTGACAGTTACCTAAGATAGCAGGTACAACATTATCGGGATGACCTTCAATTGCGATCGCCATTTCCACTATTTCTTTTTGGCTTAAAGGTTCTCCTGCTAGGTAATTTGCTCCTAATAAACCCCCCACAATCGCTGTGGCTGAACTTCCTAACCCTCTTGACAAGGGTACTCCCAGTTTAATTTCTATTTTTATTTTAGGTGGTGTTCTCTCAATTTGTTGATAAAGTTTTGTAAAGGCTTCATAGATTAAATTGTCAGCATTTCTATCTACCCTATCTGCTTCCTCGCCTTCTACAGTAATATTGAGCTTTGTATCTGCATCTACTACCGTAAATTGGAATTCATTACTCATAGTTAAGGCTGCGCCAAGGCAATCAAACCCAACTCCTATATTAGCTGTAGTTGCAGGAACGCTAATCTTAACTGTATCCATTTGATGATTAGTGATTAAGTTTTAAGTATTAATTTTACTTCACTTAAATGAATTTAGAATTTCTCAGAATTAAAAAGCTACTGGTTTGGCGGTTATCTTTATTGGATCGCTATATAATTAATCAACTGAGCTTATTTTTTCTATTTAATGTAGGCTTACTTTCATCTTTGGGAGTAGCAATTGGTACAGTTTCCGATTTAGCTTTTAAAATCACTGAATATAATTTACCCATTTCTGTTGCCTTGATGATTTTTGGGTATAAAATACCCGAATATGTTGCTTATGCCTTACCTATATCGTTATTACTTAGCAGTTTAATTATATATGGTCGTTTAAGTAGCGATCGCGAATTAGTGGCTCTATTGAGTTTCGGTATTAGTTTTAATCGACTTATCGCCCCAGCCTTAGCATTGAGTTTAATAATTACTGGTATAACTTTTCTTTTAAATGAATTAATCGTTCCTGCTGCTAATTATCAAGCCAATTTACTCCAAACTTCCTACATTACTAAAACCGAACTGAATTTACAAAAACAAGATATATTTTACGCAGAATATCAACCTGCACTTATTCCCAATACCCCACTAAAGTTAAAAACAATTTATTTTGCCGAACAATATTATTTTCCCTACTTACGAAAAGTCACCATAATTAGTTTTGTTAAGGGAAAAATTAAACAAATCATTACTGCTCAACTAGCGAGTTGGAATCAACAGCAACAACTCTGGGAATTATCAAAGGTAAAAATTATTACCCTCAGCAATTCTTTTAAAAAAATTAATTCCACACAGTTTGAACATCAACAATTAACTTTTGATAAAACCATCTTTGAAATAGCTTTCTTACAACGCAGCCCTGAAGATATGAATATTCAGCAAGCAAAGGAATATTTAAATTTAATTCAAGATAGCGGTAAGCCAAAAGAAATAGCTAAATTTGCCGTGCGCATACAACAGAAATATGCTTTTCCCTTTATTTGTTTAATTTTTACCATAATAGGTTCGGCATTAGGTGCTAAATACACCCAAATAAATCGATCCAAAGGATTTGGTTTATGTGTAGCTATCGTGTTTATCTACTATCTATTAGGGTTTACTTGTGGTTCATTCGGAATTGCAGGTATTATTTCTCCCATAGAAGCTGCTTGGCTGCCAAATGGTTTAGGGATGGTTATAGGTATCTATTTATTAATTACTGTAAATTTTCATACATAAAATAACGCCAGGTCAAGATATCTCAACACTGGCGTTAGTTGTATATATATAATATGTTTTTCGTATGTTTAAGGTCTTTATATAAGCTGACCTCATTTGAACTTATATATATAATCTCAGGAATTTTACGTAGAGTTTTATTTCGTAATATTTTCTTTATATTTCACCAAATCAAGAGTTATTACGTTTTGTAAGGTTTGTATGATCATTAGCTAAAGACACTCCTAATAATTGTGAAAGCCAGATTTCAAAATCACGGATGGGATGGGATCGAACCGCAACTAAAGGATCAATCATCGGTTCAACTAAAATAGTATACATTCCTAAACGATTACCAGCTAAGACATCAGTAAACAATCGATCCCCCACCATTGCAATTTTGTCTACAGGTAAATCCATAGCTTGGGCTGCTTGTCTTAAACCACGACGAGAAGGTTTTTGAGCAGCAGAAATAAAAGGTAAATTGACCGAATTAGCAATATTGGCGATACGGGTTTGGCTAATATTATTACTAACTAACCAAATAGGTGTAGTACGTTTGATTTCAGCAACCCATTGTTGCAGATCATTCGATGCGTCTCTTTGTTTGAATGGCACTAATGTTTCATCTACATCTAAAATCAAACCTTTAATCCCGCATTCTTGCAGTATTTGAGGCGTTAAGTCAAAAATTGTACCACCCAAAATTAAATTAGGTTGCAATAGGGTAATCATAGACAGATTTTATTTTTTAAATAAATACTTAATTAATTTACAAGTTAACGAAGATTATCTTAACCATTTGAACAAGAGTTTAACGCGATTTTCGGCTAATTTAAAATTAAATTTTGGCTCAAATACTTACCAAATATATAAATATAGTGAGTTAAGTTCTGTGTAGTGGGTAAAGTGAAACCTAAAGAAAAGATATATTGTTAAAATTAGTAAAGAAACTGAACATTTAAATAAGCTATTAGAACTATGGGTCGTATTGGAGTTTTATTACTCAATTTAGGCGGACCCGACAACATCGAAGATGTCCGTCCGTTTTTGTACAATTTATTTTCTGATCCAGAAATTATTAGGCTGCCTATTAAAGCGTTACAAAAACCTTTAGCCTGGTTAATTTCCACCTTAAGAGCCAGTAAATCTCAAGAAAACTACATGGAAATTGGTGGTGGATCACCTTTGCGTAAAATAACTGAAGCACAGGCAGAAGCTTTAGAAACCAAACTTAAAGAAATGGGACAAGATGCCAAAATATATATTGGTATGCGTTATTGGCATCCCTTTACTTCTGAAGCGATCGCCCAAATTAAGAAAGATGGTATTACTAAAGTAGTAGTCTTGCCACTTTACCCGCAATTTTCGATTAGTACAAGCGGGTCAAGTTTCCGAGTTTTGGAAGAAATGTGGTCTAGTGACCAAGATTTAAAAGGAATAGAATATACTTTAATTCCATCTTGGTACAATCATTCGGGATATCTGCAATCAATGGCAGATTTAATCAAACAAGAATTAGATAAATTTTCCAATCCAGATAAAGTTCATGTCTTCTTTAGCGCGCATGGTGTTCCAGTCAGCTATGTAGAAGAAGCAGGAGATCCTTATCAGCAAGAAATCGAAGCTTGTACTCGCTTGATTATGGAAACTTTGGCAAGACCTAATCAATATACTTTGGCATATCAAAGTAAAGTTGGGCCTGTCGAATGGTTACAACCATATACCGACGATGCTTTAGAAAAACTAGGTGAGGAAGGAATAGAAGATTTAGTTGTAGTTCCCATAAGTTTTGTTTCTGAACACATCGAGACTCTACAAGAAATTGACATTGAATATCGAGAAGTAGCGGAATTAGCAGGAATTAAAAATTTCCATCGTGTCCCCGCTCTTAATACTCACCCTGGTTTTATTAATTCTTTGGCTAATTTAGTTACAGAGTCTTTAGATTCTCGTCCTCACACTTTTGCCGAGGTTACTCATCCTAAGAAGAATATGAAAATGTATCCTCAAGAAAAGTGGCAATGGGGATTGACTACTGCTGCCGAAGTTTGGAATGGGCGTTTAGCGATGCTGGGATTTCTTGGTTTATTAATTGAGTTGATTAGTGGTAGTGGCCCTCTACACTTTGTAGGTATACTGTAAAAGCTGTTAATTACTATCACCATGCTTTTATTTTTGTGATTTTAATCAAGTTAATTCACAATAAGAGTAAGTTAAAAATTTATCTGTTTAAGATCAGATTTTACACAAAATTAGATAGTCAATAAAAAAGATTCATATCGGCGATGAATCTTTTTTTAGTTATTATTAATCAAGTTTTAAAATAATTGCTGAATAACTAACCATGATTTAAGTTCAATCATATTTAATCTACTCAATCAATATATGTAAATTATTAGGCAGTAGCCAACTCAGGTTGAGGACGTTTGCTATTGCGGATTCCCTCGATAGCCTCTGCATAATCAGGAGCCTTAAATACTGCAGAACCTGCAACGATCGCATTTGCACCCGCTTCTAAAACCTGCCAAGTGTTATCAGGTTTTAGCCCTCCATCAACTTCAATCCAAGGATCTAAACCTTTCTCATCACACATTCTACGAAGTTGAGCCACTTTTTCTACCATTTCAGGAATAAAACTTTGACCGCCAAAACCTGGATTGACACTCATGATCAAAATTAGATCACATAGAGGTAGAACGTGTTGAATTAAAGAGAGAGGAGTACTAGGATTTAATACTACCCCAGCTTGTTTACCCAATTCACGAATTTGACCTAATGTACGATGTAAATGGGGAGAGGCGTTATGTTCTGCGTGAACTGAAATGATGTCTGCACCAGCTTTGGCAAAATCTTCTACATATTTTTCGGGTTCAACAATCATTAAATGGACATCTAAAGGTTTAGTAGTATGAGGACGAACTGCTTCAACAATCAATGGGCCAATAGTAATATTAGGTACGAATCTGCCGTCCATAACATCAATATGAATCCAATCTGCCCCAGCTTTATCTACAGCTTCAATTTCTGCCCCTAAACGGCTAAAGTCTGCTGATAAAATTGAGGGGGAAATAACTGTTTTTTTATTAGTCATAAATTTTATTTCTCTAATTTCTGGAAATTTTGTATCGACTTTAACAAAAATTTATCTATTTACTTAATAAGATATCATGTTTTTAAATTTTGCGAACTATCAGCAAAACTAAGAGATTTAATCAGTCTAAATTATTAGTCAGATTTTATTGCTAAGTAAGCAAATCAATGGAGGGAGAAAGTATAGTTTAAAATTCAACTTGCCCTAAGCGATTTTGTAACATCCCTGGGAAAGCCTCATAATATTTTTGATTAAGAGGAGATGGATGAGGGAGGGGTAATAATTTGATTGTTTTGTTGTGTTTATTACCAAGCTCATCTATGGCACTAATGTTGACGGTTAAAATATTTTCAAAGCGATCGCTCGATGTGAAAAAACTATCTATTTCTCCTTTTTCTCCATAAGGAGCAAACCATTTAAACGCTTCTGTACCTAAAGTGATAATTTGGTTTCCTTGCCAATGGAGGACAAATAATTGCTCTAGAAATGGGCGAAATCTTTGCTTTACTTTGGTTAAGTAGGCTTTATTACCTGGTGGCTTGTAGGGAACTGTATTAGTAAGTAAGACCCGATCAATAGTGGTATCGTCTAGTTCTTTCCTATTAGCAGCTTTCTTTTGATAAATAGAGTAATAGAAACCTTCCCTCACCATTGTCCCTGAAGCACCAATTAAGGGTTGACCTGCATAAACTTCATCTTTACCTAAATCACGACCAAAAAAGCAAAGAGGACTTGATAGGTTTCCTGCATATAAAATAGGTTTGGTTGGTTCAAGTTTTGCAGCTTTATATACTGGTATATCTATAGGAAATTCTTCTCGCTGCGCTTCTTGTTGTACTTGAGTAATTAGGGTGGCGATATCGGACATGAATATATTCGTGTTAATAGTTAATATTTGGTTGATCTTTTTGACGACGCAATTATGAGCTTACTTTATAAGTATTCCAATTTAATTCCAGGACGTTTAATTAAACGTTATAAAAGATTTTTGGCAGATATCGAATTGGAGACAGGGGAAATAATTACCGCCCATTGTCCCAACACAGGACCCATGACAGGTATCTGTATTCCTAACAGTTTAGTACAAGTATCGGTTAGTGATAACCCTAAACGCAAGCTACCCTATACATGGGAAATGATTCAAATTGATTCTACTTGGGTGGGAACTAATACTGCAATTGCTAATAGAGTGGTTAAATTGGCTCTAGAAAAACAAGTATTGCCACAATTGGTAAATAGATATAGTAATATACGAACTGAGGTGGCTTATGGTATAAATAATCAAAGTCGCATTGATTTTTTGCTCACAGCACCAGATCAACCAGCGATTTATCTAGAAGTAAAAAGTGTTACCCTCAGTCGAGATAATTTAGCTTTATTCCCTGATACAGTTACAACTCGCGGACAAAAGCATTTACAAGAATTAATGGCTATAGTTCCAGGATCTAAGGCTATCATGTTATATTTTATCAATCGTGGTGATTGTGATCTTTTTGCTCCGAGCGATCGCTGTGATCCTAGATATGGTGAATTATTAAGAATGGCTTTGGGTAAAGGGGTAGAGGTTTTGCCCTATCGTTTTGAAATTACCCCTCAAGGTATTAGCTATTTAGGATTAGCAGATTTTATTTTACAAGAACAATATTAAATACTTGATCTTTACTAATGATTTGGGAAGATAATTTCACAATCATCTGAGGAAGAATCTTGAATCAACCAATAATTTTTTAGGTTATTGTTATTAGGATCACCAATTATTAATGAAATTGTTCCATCAGGTAATTGTTTGAGAAAATTAGGGCTATGAAAAAAATTACCATCTGGTAAAATTGCAATAGTTTGTATTTTATGGTTTATTTCTCTCAATATTTTATTACCTCCAAAAATCCAAAGATTTGCCTGTCTATCTGACGGCATAGTAAAAACTTTCAACCATTTTTCCTTGAATTCCAATGGTAAGTAAATAGGTTTTATACTAAAGTTTTGTGGTTCTAACTCTAAGAAAACAAGCGGATCTGTAGAGGATCGTTCATTAAATTTGCCAAAAAAGATTCTACCGCTTGAAGTAGTTTGAATCTCTGCATCTTTAATTATTTCCCCTTTTAATTGACGAGCGAAATTGTCAGATATTTCCTTAATAATAACGCCATCGTAAAAGAATATTGCTCCTGAAGGTTCTTGAAATAAAGCACCATGCCAAAAAGGAACATCCCCTACAAAATGGGCTTTGGCTAAAGATCTAGGTACAGGTTTTTGGATACCTGAAATAAATTCAAAATGTAAATATCTTTTTCTACCCCAACCTTGATGATAATAGCCACTGGCAAAAACACGGTTTAGTATCTTACTGTAATTAGAATTCCTAGCAACTTGGCATTGTTGTAAAATTCGCTTGATTACAGAGCAGGGTTGAGTATGTAACTCAGGTAATTCTTTGGGAGGATTAAAGGATGGTTTTTGATCTTGAAACTTAACTTCTACTAGATAGTCGATAACTGTTCTATCTACCCAAAGCCAGTTTTTTTGATCTGAAACTATATTAATAATTTCTCCACCTTCTTCTGGCAAGATTATTTCAGCTATAGGATCGCGCTCTTGCTCTAGTTTTATGATTAATTTTAAATTATCTAAATGCTCAACCGAGATATTATAAGTTTTATCTTGTTCTTTAATAGTTACTGGTTGAGGTAAAGCTGTTTCTATCTCCATCAAAGTCTTTTGTATGTTTAACTTAGTGGAGTTTTTATTTAGTGAGGAAACGCAATATTGACCAACGGTTACAGCAGGCTTCGTCGTTTTACCCCCATCTCTTGGCAAGCGGCGGAGTACCCAAAGGGCATCAGATAATCTGTGACTATTTTCTAGAGCAGGATGCTTGGCATAACCACTCAATAATTTCTGATTGATTGTAGCGAAGGATCTTGAACTTATGGCTAAAACAACGATTAGGATAATTATTCTAAGATTCAAGCTTCTTGATTTAAATGGTAGCATTAAAAATCAGAATTTAATAGCAACTGTCGATAAATACCTAGACGTGTATTTTCTATTAAAAGGTATTTAATATTGTTTCCCTTGAGAAGTATTACCTCATATTTTGAATAAAAGTTATGCTGAGCTTGATTATTTGTTGGCTTATTATACGCTAAAACAAAATCTAAATTATTAATGTAGATCATTTGTTTGGCTGTGATCAATACAATTAAGAGTTAACACCCAATTCTTAAATAAATTTAATTATAATTAATTGGCATAAAGTAGTAATAAACTAGATTACTAATATATAATAATCGCGAGCGCTGAATGATCAGGCTAATTATATAACGACTATAGTTTAGATAATGTAAAGTCTATATAAAGAAGATATGTTTAAATTTAAAAATTAAACTTCTGTGATTAATACTCAATTGTCTGACTAATAAGTATTACCAAAATAGTTAAATGAGTAAGCTAAATTTTAATTAGATAAAAAAAGCTATAAGATCAAAACTTATAGCCAATCATTGTACCGATAAATATCACGCTAGAGTTTCGGGACAATAACCCAATCCTCTGGTAAACTGTTGACGAAATGCCTCAATATCTTTTGTATCAGGTTGACCATGAGAAACCACTGCTACTTGATAGCGACGCATGACTTCTACAGCCGACTGTCCTGTTTCAAGACTCCAAAACACCATTTTTAAGCGCATTTCTGGTTCATATACGATACCCAATTCAGACATAAAAGCTTTAAAGTCTCCATGAAGCTTAGGTTGAAGAGCTTTAGGAAAACGAATTTTTACAATCCAACCGTCAATTTGATGAACTACAGTCAGGGTAGCATTGGCTGTATGTTCCATATTGCGGAGATAATCGATTGTCCTTAAAGTAACACTGGCATTTGCCAAAAAATAAAGATAGTCCATAAACACCAATTTACAGGAAGCTTATTATCTAGTCTGACAATAAATGTGCTAGTTGCGCTTGGGGAAAAGCACCCGATCTTTTAAATTTGCTATAGGGGATATTACCCAAATACGATCGTTCAATATAAACTTGTAATTTCAAAATGGAATCAGATTTTTTACTCGCTAGTTATAATTATCAATTACCTCAACAGCTTATTGCTCAAACTCCTGTTGACCCTAGAGATAGTTCTCGCCTACTGATCGTAGATTCACAGACAACTTGTACTCATGGTGTATTTCGTGATTTAGTTGAATGGCTAAAACCTGGAGATTTATTAGTTCTCAACGATACTCGCGTAATTCCTGCACGTCTTTATGGTCATAAAACTACGGGATCGCAAGTAGAAATTCTTTTATTAGAAGAGCGTTTAGATAATTGTTGGTTGGCTTTGGTTAAACCTGGAAAACGTTTTGGGTTGGGATCGAAAATTAGTTTTGATTTGGTTAACGAAAGTGATGATTTGCTAGATTTTTCTCTACAAGCTACTGTAATTGAGAAAGACGAAGCCACAGGGGGCAGGGTTTTAAAATTTGAATTACCCGCAGGTAAATCTTTATGGGAGTTTTTAGAGTATTATGGACAGTTGCCTCTACCTCCATATATTACAAATCAAGATACTGCTGGCGATCGCTATCAAACGGTCTATGCTCAACATCCAGGAGCGATCGCAGCCCCTACCGCAGGCTTACATTTTACCCCCGAATTGTTAGCCAAATTACAACAACAGGGTGTTGAACAAAGTTATATCACTCTACACGTTGGCGTTGGTACTTTTCGTCCTGTGGAGTCGGCGGAAATTACTAACCATACTATGCACCAGGAATGGATCGAGGTAAGTCAAGCTACCGTAGATCAGATTTTGGCAACTAAAGCTAGAGGGGGTAGAGTGATCGCCGTGGGGACTACCGTTACTAGGGCTTTGGAAGGTGCTGCACAAAAATCTTTCCAGGGGGGGAAATCTTTAACAGCTTTTCGCGGTCAAACTAATTTATTTATTTATCCTGGTTATCAATGGCAGGTAATAGACGGGTTGATTACTAATTTTCATTTGCCTGGTTCAAGTTTACTAATGTTGGTTAGTGCTTTGATCGGCAGAAAACGTCTATTAGATTTATATCAAGAAGCGATCGCCCTAGAATATCGTTTTTATTCTTTTGGCGATGCCATGTTGATTTTACCAACAGCCTAAATTAATTTGTTTGCTCAATATAATTCGGATTTGATAAACCAGCAATGATTAATAGAAGAGATCTACTTAAATATGGCTCTAGTAGTTTATTTAGCACATTATTAATAAATAGCTGTCATCCGAGAACTTATCCTCCCAATATCATTGTCTTAATAGCTGATGATTGGCGTTGGAATTCTTTTGGGTTTTTAGATAAACTTATCCAAACTCCTAATATAGATAGGTTGGCTAATCAGGGTACTGTATATTTAAATAATTTTGTTACTACTGCTATTTGTGCTACTAGTACTAGCATATTTACTGGTTTATATGCTCGTTGTCATCAAATTTGGGATAATGACAACTCCATTAAAATCGGATCAATGGCGTAATACCTATCATAATTTACTTAGAAATGCCCACTACACGACGGCTTTTATCGGTAAATGGGGATTAGGCGATCCTTTACCTGTAGCAGAATTTGATTATTGGGCGGGTTTTGCAGGACAGGGTTATTATTATACGCCAGAGAGAAAAGAGCATTTAACTAGTTATTTATCACGCCAAGCAGAAAATTTTATTAGTAAGCAAACAGATCCTTTTTGTTTGACTTTAAGTTATAAAGCCCCTCATGTTCAGGATGAATCTAACATCTCTTTTATCCCAGATCCCAAATTCTCCCAGCAATATCAAAATGTAACTATTCCTAGATATCAAAAACCCAATGATTGGCGATCGCTACCTGGATTTCTACAAAATACGGAAGCCCAAAGTAGATATAAGAAGTATTTTGCAACACCAGAGTTATATCAAACGTCGGTTAAAAATTACTATCGTCTTATTTCTGGTATTGATGAGTCTGTTGGTAGAATCGTTCAAACAGTTAAACAAAAAAATTTTGCTCAAGATACATATATTATTTTGACTTCTGACAATGGATTTTTTTTAGGCGAAAAAGGACTAGCGGGTAAATGGTTTGGATTTGAACCAGCCATTAGAACTCCCTTGATTATTAGCTGTGTTAACCAACCACGGGCTACCCCGAAAAGAGTTTTTGATATGTCTTTGAATATAGATCTTGCTCCTACAATCTTAGCTTTAGGGCAAGTGCAAGTAGAACCTAATTTATTCCAAGGTCGTAATCTTATTTCAATAGAACAAAATCCTAGACAATGGTGGTTTTATGAACATTTGTTTGAACATCCACATATTCCTATAAATCTAGGAATTAGAAGTATTGATTATAAATATCTTTTCTTCCCACAGTATGATTATGAAATGCTCTTTAATCTGGTGGAAGATCCTCTAGAAAGTATTAATTTGGCTAATAATAATCGCTATCTGTCTAAAGTTAAATATTATCGTCAATTGGTTGAGGAATCGACATTAAAATTGCAGACAATATCTTAGATAATTTTTTTCCTCCCTAGATAAAAAGTAGTGTTGTAATAATGTTCTAAGTTTTTAGATGCTTCTATTCATAGCAATTTTTACCTCTTGGTTCAATACTAAGTAAAGCTTGAATTTAACTTTATATTTCTTATAATTTTTATGTAGTTATAAAATCTACTCTTGTGTTTATAGGGATGAGCGATCGCGTATTGCGCAGGCTTCTATTATTTTATTTGAAAAAATTTAGTTTTATTTGTCTGCAGCGTCAGTATAGTTAATAACTAGTAAGTGTTTTTTATTAAAAGCGATCGCGCCTTAATTATTATTTTCAAACACAATTATCATCTTAAAACCCCTAAATTATAGCTTTGAAAAATTGCAGCATATTAATCAGGCTTTTATTATTTACTACTATTGATTAATTTAAGTATTTTTTTTAACCAGCTTATAATAGTTAAATTTTCTAAATGTTTAGATAAATTAAAGAATTATTTTTAAATAATGTGCCAAGAAGAATGTATACTGCTTTAGACTTTAGTAAGATACACACGATCTTCTTAATCTCACTATTGTCTGTCTAAAATGACTTTTTCGGGTAGCAGAAATATATAAAGTTATGACAGAGCAACTAAACCAACTAATAGAGCAAATTAAGCTTAATTTAACCGATTATCAATCTCAATTAAGTAATATAGAAATAGAGACTAATAAGGAGACAGAACGGATATTAACAGCTATTAGGGCAGAAGAGGCGGAAATTAAATCTTTATTGCACGAATATCGTAACTTGAAACAAAAGAATGAAATAGAAGCTATTAGATCATCTTTTAATTATTTGGCTGATTTCAAACAAAACCTTTTAACTAAAATAAAACTAGATAAAACTGCAGTTAAAGGTGAACAAAACGCTACAATTGCCACGCAAAAACTAGAAAATATTCAGTCTGCACAAGTTACGTCTAAGACAGGAGAGGATACGCCAAAAAAGTATGAACATAGTAGTATTGGGTATCACGAGCAACAAGAGTTGAAAAATGAAAATACTATTAATGACTTGATTAAATTTATTGACAATACAAGCCCACAAGATTTAGTTAAGCTCTATCCTGCAAATGTATCTCGTATAGTACCTGGTTTTAATGTTAGTGATACTGTTGTTAAAGACAGGTTGTTACAATATTATTCTCAGCGTGATAAAAGTACTCACAACGCTTTAGTGAAACTTTACCAAAAGCCACAAATAAAAAGTACTATCACTATTCCTGATATTCAATCTTTGGGAGTACAAGATCGTAAATATCATGAGTTTTTGCTCAAATATTATCCAAATTCCCTACCTTTCTTTTGGTATTTAGTTAATAGAGAAGCACAAAGTATTAGATATGTGGTTATGGAGTTTGCTGTAGATCACATTATTCAAACCAACATTTTAGATACCGATGGTAATCGTAATGAATTATCTCTAACTCTTCAAGATATATTAAATATGAGTAACGGAGTTAGCTTGAATGAGTATTTTAGACAGCTATTTATCTGTTTTCATCCTCAAAGAGTTAGTACCCAAAACAACAGTAAAAATAGATATTTTGATTATATCGATAATGTTATTCGTAAAGAAGCAACTTTAGATGACTCTAATATCCTGCAATTATGGAATTATATGAATAAATCAGGCTATCATGCTGTAGTTGCTGATGATTTCTTGTTAACAGCTTCTGATAATATGCAAAATGGCAGTGATAATAATTAAATTAATTCCCTGCTGTCATACTAAACGAGTATCTGAATAATGATTATTTGTAACTAACATATACAGACAAATTATTCAGAGAATACAAAGCATTATATATTATTGTATCCACGGTCTAATGTCAATATAAGGTCGTGGATTTATTTGGAAGTTGTTTTACTACATATATAGCGGTGTAATTCAGAAATTATTGGCTTGAACGCTAATAATGTCAGTGAATTGTATAACATTGCGGTATTTTTATGTGTAATCAAAAGCTAATTATCATAGATTACATTATTTATCAATAAATTTAATATTTATACCCAATAAGTAAAAATTAGTTACAAATGCGGTGGTAGTAAAAATTAGAGGTTAAAAATAATCAAGACTCGATTGAATATTTTCACAACTACTGATAATGTACCAACTCTATGATTTTCTTCCCTCTGGTAATGGTTATAAGGTTCGCTTGCTATTAAAGCTTTTAAATATTCCCTACAAAAGAATTGAACTTAATATTTTAGAGAGAGAAACTAGAAATCTGGAATTTTTACAAAAGAATCCTAATGGCAAAATACCGCTATTGGAAATATCTCCTAATCAATATTTAGCTGAATCAAATGCAATTTTATATTATTTAAGCCAAGGAACAGATTTTTTTCCCTGCGATCGCTATGCTCAAGCACAGGTGATGCAATGGCTCTTTTTTGAACAATATAGTCATGAACCTTTTATTGCTACTGCTCGTTATTGGATTAGTATTTTAAAACAAGGAGAAAAACATCAAGAACAATTACAACATAAATATAGATTAGGATATGCTGCTTTAAATGTAATGGAACAGCATCTAAAAAATCATAATTTTTTTGTTAATGAAGTATATACAATTGCTGATATATCTCTTTATGCCTATACCCATGTAGCAGACGAAGGTGGGTATGATTTAAACCAATTTCCAGCTATTCTCGCCTGGTTAAAGCGCGTCGCCAATCAACCTAATCATATCTTAATTACAGATTATTAACAATTTTTCTTTTACTTAAGTTTAATATTTTAACTTTTATCAACAAATATTTAGATTAAAGTTATGTAAGCTAAATTTGAACTTATTATTAGCAATAATTAGTAATTTGTAATGAATAGAAGAAAATTAATATCAATATTTTTTATATTTTGTTTTAGCTTAATCTCAATTATTAGTTGTACCCAAGATCTTAAAACCTCTTACCAAAATCAACATAAAAATCCTTCAGAAGAAACTATAGTCATTGGATATAGTGAGTGGGCTGGTTGGTTACCTTGGGCGATCGCCGATGAAGAGGGATTATTTAAAAAATATAATGTTAACGTTGACATGAAATGGTTCTCTAACTATTTAGAATCAATGGAAGCTTTAGCTGCTGGTCAATTAGATGGTAATTGTCAAACTCTAAGCGATACAATTTCTTTTGCTGCTGATGCCGTCAATGGAGAAGCAATAGTTTTGGTAAATGATTATTCTGCTGGTAATGACAAAATTATTGTTACCAAAAATATTAAGAAAATTGAGGATTTAAAAGGTAAGAAAGTTGCTGTTGAGGAAGGACTTATTACAGATTTTTTGCTTACTTTAGCTTTGGAATCTAAAGGTATGAATAGAGATGATGTTGAGATAGTTCCCCTACAAACTAGTGCAGCAACGGCTGCTTTTACTGCTGGTAAGGTGGACGCTGTGGGTACTTTTCCTCCTTTTTGGGTTACTGCCATAAAAGCAAAAGATGCTCAAGAATTAATCTCTTCTAAAGCATTTCCAGGGGCAATTCCTGATGTATTAGCTGTTAGTAAAAAGCTCATTAATGAACAACCAGCTAAAGTTCAAGCATTAGTTAATACTTGGTTTGATATTATGGATTTTATAGTTAAATATCCTGATAAAGCTAGGCAAATTATGGCTGAAAGATCAGGAGTCACAATTGCAGAATTAGAGTTATTTGAAAAAGGTGTAAAATTATTAACTATTGAGGAAAATATACAAGCTTTTAAGCACGGCAATGATATTAAGCATATATCTTTTACTGCCAAAAAAGTCTCGCAATTTATGATGGAAATTGGTTTTATTCCAGAACTTCCAGATCTTACCACCATATTTGACCCCCAGTTTGTACAAGCTTACGCTAAGTCTCTTTAACTATCAAATACCAAGAATAAAAGACCACCAATTGGCGGTCTTAATCAAGTCTAATCAATCAAATTTAGACAATGTTATTAAGCTTCCTTACTTTTAGTAAAATAATCACTTAAAGCATCAGCAATTATCTGATTCATAGGTCTGCCTTCTTTTTGAGCGATTTCTTTCAATTGCGGAAATAAATCATCAGGGACACTAACGCGACGTTGATTTTTACGGAACTTACGTTTGGTAGTAGTATCTGTATCCATATAGCTTCCTATAGTATAGTTTGCAGAAAAGTTACGAATGGCACTAAACCCAACCCGACTACAAAATGAACCAAAGCTTTCTTTCGATCTACGATTCTGCTTGAAAAACACAAAAATAGGCTCGAAAAAAGTTTCTAACTCTACTATTGGCATCTTTTCTTCATAGGGTTGAGCTAGCTGAGTTTGGTTTGGTGTACCTCCTAGCCAAATTTGGTATTTTCCAGGTGCGCTCCCAACGAATCCTAACTCTGCCATGTAGGGACGAGCGCAGCCATTGGGACACCCAGTCATCCGAATCACGAAGTGTTCGTTTACCATTCCTAGTTTATTCAATAATGTTCTAATACGATCAGTAATTCCTGGTAAAACTCTTTCAGATTCGGTTACAGCTAATCCACAAGTTGGCAAAGCAGGACACGCCATAGAATATCGAGTTAAAGGCTCTATTTCATCAGGATTAGTCTCTATACCTCGATTTTTTAAGATATTTTCTACTGTTGCTTTCTGCTCTGTTTCAATTTCATACAAAATAATATTGTGATTAGCAGACAGACGCATTGGTATATTTAATTGCTGTACAATTTCCTTCAATGCGGTTTTTAACTGCACTGCACCTTCGTCTTTTACTCGTCCGTTTTCTACAGAAATACCAAAAAACCATTTACCATCGCCCTGCTCATACCAACCTAGGAAATCTTGATATTGCCATGCAGGTAATTTTTTAAAAGGTTTTAATTCTTTACCAAGATAAGATTCAACCTTGGCTTTAAACTTCTCCACTCCCCAATCGTGAACTAAATATTTCATTCTAGAATGACGACGATTAGTGCGATCGCCATAATCTCTCTGAGTGGCAACAATGGCTTTAACTAAATCATATATGTCTTCTTTATCGACATAACCCAATTCATCAGAAATTCGTGCAAATGTTTCTTCTTTATTGTGTGTACGACCTAACCCTCCTCCAGCCATAACATTGAAACCCTGGAGTTCTCCCTTCTTATTAGTAATTACTACTAAACTTATATCATGGGTATACACATCAATCGAATTATCCCCAGCCACCGTAACGCAGATTTTAAACTTACGGGGCATAAAATGTTTACCATATATCGGCTCAGGACTATCTTCAATAATCATCCCTCTGCCTTTACTTATTCTTGCAGCCTTTACTTCAGGAGCTTCTTCTGCACTAATTGCTTTTTCTCCATCCAGCCAAATTTCATAATAAGCACCACTTTGAGGATTTAATAAATCAGCTATATTATTGGCATATTCAAAAGCATACTGATATTCAGGTTTATTTTTAAATGGTGCTGGAGGTGACAAAACATTACGATTAACGTCTCCACACGCACTTAAAGTAGACCCCATATTATTTAAAATATTCTTAATCACCTCTTTTAAGTTTTTTTTCAAAATTCCATGAATTTGAAACCCTTGACGTGTAGTAACTCTAAGAGTGTGATTACCATATTGTTCCGAAAGTTTATCTAACGTTAAATACAACTGTGGAGGAATAAATCCTCCTGGAGATCTTGTACGTAACATCATTTGATAATCTTTTTCTTGTCCTTTTTGCCGATTATCACGATTGTCTTGCTGATAAGAACCATGAAACTTTAATATTTGAACTGCATCCTCGCTAAAATGCGTTGTTTCTTCCTGCAATTGAGTTAACAGAGGCTCTTTCAAAAAGTTACTCTGTTCCTTTAATTTCTCTAATTTCGAGACTTCTTTACCGATAGGTGTCTGAACCATATTATTATTTCTTAAATAATTACCAGAAAGGATGTTTTGCTCTGCTGTTTTTGGTTTAAGGTTCTTTTTTATCTTAGCGTTTGCAATTGTCAATGATCTTAAAATCTTGCATTCGGAAAGTATAAAAACATAATTTTTGTTTATGTTGATTTTGCCTTACCAATATTTAAAATCAAACTCCGTGTAGATCACACTAGAATATTAATCTAACCTGATTAATCAAAAGTTTAAGTATACTAAATAGAAGCTACTATCAGCCGATTCTTCTTTTAAATTAAATATTTGGTTATGTTGAAACTCGATTAACATTTAATTAGTTCACTCTTATTACCGATTATATATTTTCTCATTTCAGTAACTAAGAACACAAGTCTTGATAATTTCTGCTTACAAAAATTAGTTAAAAATCAGTTAACTTTGTAGTATTTAATATAGTTATTTAACTTCTATGAAATTCTTGTTTTTATAACCGAAAAAATTAATACTATAATCTGTAATAGTAACTCCAGTCTCAGCCTCAATTTGCTTGATGATAGATTCTGGTAATTCTATTTGTAAATCAATTATTTGATTCGTATCAAGGCAATTTAAGTGACTATGTGAATTACTGATATTACCGTATAGTCTGCCATTAAAACGTTCTACACACTCAATTATCCCACTAGCAGATAAAGCATCAAGGTTTTGATAAACTGATGTATGACCAATTTCTTTCCCCTGTTGATTTAGCAAATCATATATTTCTCTGGCAGACAAATGATTTTCATTATTCCATAACAACTCTAAAATATAACGACGCTGACGACTTACTCTCATTCCCAATTCTTGACAACGAGCTAATGCGTCTTCTAGAGAATTTATTGGTGTTTGTCTTGCCTCTTTGATTTTCATAGGCGAGGCTTTGTCAACTTATACATACTCATTACCACTTTAACTTAAAATATATACAGATGTCTAACAAGAAATCTAACCAAGTTAGTTAATTCTAGCTTATTCAACTTTTTATGCTTTTGTAATATTTATTGTGACTATTGAAATAATTTTAAGTACAGAATCGATAATTTCCCTAGATTTATCTACTGCCAAGGCACAAATTGATTCTTTAATAAATAATCAAAACCATAAAATAGAGGTTTACGAACAACAATTACAATTTGTAATTAATTACCAACGTGAATCTGATGATCCACGTGAATTATCTGAAATACCAGAAATTAGACTATGGTTTATAAGATTAGATTCTGTCTATCCGTGGTTACCATTTTTATTAAATTGGAAGACAGGAGAATTAGTACGCTATACAGCTATGTTAGTACCTCATCAGTTTAGTCGCAGCGAAGGAATTTTATATAATCCTGAGGCTTTAGAAATATTTGTTATGAATAAAATTTTTGTTTTATCTGACTGGTTGAAACAGCAAAATATTCCAGCGCAATCTCGTATGACATCTATGGCACAAATATTTGGTTATGAGATTAGTAATTCTTTTTTTACAATGATTTAAAAATTGTTTTATCTGGATAAAGACAAAAGCCGCAGTAAATATTAAATACTACGGCTTTGGGTAAGATTGAACCTGGCACTGAGCTATTTTCCCAGGAGGCTACCCTCCAAGTATCTTCGCCGCGGCAGCGTTTCACAGTCGAGTTCGGGATGGGGTCGAAGTGGGACCACTGCGCTCAAAGCACCAGGAAATTCTCTCGGGTCGATGTAGATCTCGATTCCCTCAAGACTGCATAAATCTAATTGATATTTTACCCAATGATTACTAAGTAGATGTTTTACATCTCAATTAAGTCTTAATTTGAGGTCAAGCCCTCGGTCTGTTAGCACGTCTCGGCTACAAACATTGCTGCTCTTCCACCTAACGCCTATCAACGGGTGTTCTTCCCGTGACCTTACGGGATTTTCTCCCACAGAGTACTCATCTTGAGGTGGGCTTCCCACTTAGATGCTTTCAGCGGTTATCCTCTCCGCACTTGGCTACCCAGCGTCTACCGTTGGCACGATAACTGGTACACCAGCGGTGCGTTCTTCCCGGTCCTCTCGTACTAAGGAAGACTCCTCTCAATACTCTTACGCCTACACCGGATATGGACCGAACTGTCTCACGACGTTCTGAACCCAGCTCACGTACCGCTTTAATGGGCGAACAGCCCAACCCTTGGGACCTACTTCAGCCCCAGGTTGCGATGAGCCGACATCGAGGTGCCAAACCTCCCCGTCGATGTGAACTCTTGGGGGAGATCAGCCTGTTATCCCTAGAGTAACTTTTATCCGTTGAGCGACGGCCTTTCCACGCAGCACCGTCGGATCACTAAGACCGTGTTTCCACCCTGCTTGAGTTGTCTCTCTCGCAGTCAAGCTCCCTTCTGCCTTTACACTCTTTGGCTGATTTCCATCCAGCCTGAGGGAACCTTTGTGCGCCTCCGTTACCTTTTTGGAGGCGACCGCCCCAGTCAAACTACCCACCTGACACTGTTCTTCTCCCGGATCACGGGACAAAGTTAGAATTCTAGCCTCGCTAGAGTGGTATCTCACCGATGACTCCATAATCCCCACAAGGATTACTTCTTCGTCTCCCACCTATTCTGCGCAAGCGAAGCCCGAACCCAATTCCAGGCTATAGTAAAGCTTCATAGGGTCTTTCTGTCCAAGTGTAGGTAGTCCGTATCTTCACAGACAATCCTATTTCGCCGAGTCTCTCTCCGAGACAGCGCCCAGATCGTTACGCCTTTCGTGCGGGTCGGAACTTACCCGACAAGGAATTTCGCTACCTTAGGACCGTTATAGTTACGGCCGCCGTTCACCGGGGCTTCAGTCGCTAGCTTCAAAGGATAAACCTCCTGACCAACTTCCTTAACCTTCCGGCACTGGGCAGGCGTCAGCCCCTATACTTCCTCTTACGAGTTGGCAGAGACCTATGTTTTTGGTAAACAGTCGCCTGGGCCTCTTTATTGCAACCACCTCTCGGTGGCACCCCTTCTCCCGAAGTTACGGGGTCATTTTGCCGAGTTCCTTAGAGAGAGTTATCTCGCTCCCCTTGGTATTCTCTACCTGCCCACCTGTGTCGGTTTCGGGTACGGGTACTCTATCTTCATCACATACATGGCTTTTCTTGGCACTATCTTTACCACTCGCTTTCCTTAGAAAACTCCCAATCCATTCAGGGCGTGGTTATTTTTTATGCGTCCCCATCTATGCTCCCATACAGTAGTCAGGGAATATTCACCCTGTCTCCATCGACTACGCTTTTCAGCCTCGCCTTAGGTCCCGACTAACTCTTCGCGGACGAGCCTTCCGAAGAAACCCTTGGGCTTTCGGGGTATATGATTCTCACATATATTTTCGCTACTTAAGCCGACATTCTCACTTCTGTACCGTCCACATCTGCTTACCGCTAATGCTTCTCCCTATACAGAACGCTCCTCTACCACTCCAAGTATTCCTTGAAGTCCACAGCTTCGGTGTCCTACTTAGCCCCGTTCATTTTCGGCGCAGGCGCGCTAGACCAGTGAGCTATTACGCACTCTTTTAAGGATTGCTGCTTCTAAGCAAACCTCCTGGTTGTCTATGCACTCCCACCTCCTTTCTCACTTAGTAGGTACTTGGGGACCTTAGCTGGTGGTCTGGGCTGTTTCCCTTTTGACGATGAAGCTTATCCCCCACCGTCTCACTGGTTGACTTTCATTGGGTATTCTGAGTTTGTCTCACTTTGGTACCGCTCTCGCAGCCCGCAGCGAAACAGTGCTTTACCCCCCAATGCTTTTTCCAACCGCTGCGCCTCAACGCATTTCGAGGAGAACCAGCTAGCTCCAGGTTCGATTGGCATTTCACCCCTAACCACACCTCATCCGCTGGCTTTTCAACGCCAGTCGGTTCGGACCTCCACTTAGCTTTACCCAAGCTTCATCCTGGACATGGTTAGATCACCTGGGTTCGGGTCTACAAATGATGACAATCTTCGCCCTTGTCAGGCTCGCTTTCACTTTGGCTGCGGATATTACTCCTTAACCTGCCACCACCTGTAAGTCGCCGGCTCATTCTTCAACAGGCACACAGTTAGACGTTTAATCGTCCTTCTATTGCTTGTAGGCTAACGGTTTCATGTTCTATTTCACTCCCCTCACTGGGGTTCTTTTCACCTTTCCCTCGCGGTACTGTTTCACTATCGGTTACACATTAGTATTTAGCCTTACGAGGTGGTCCTCGCTGATTCACACGGAATTCCACGGGCTCCGTGCTACTCGGGATTCAGTCTGGTGATTGCCACTTTCGACTACAGGACTTTCACCTTCTCTGGTGTAGCTTTCAACTACTTCGTCTAGCTTAGATCATCCTGATGACTGTCCCACTACCCCATCTACCTAAGTCGATGGTTTAGGCTTATCCCGCTTCGCTCGCCGCTACTAAGGGAATCGCTTTTGCTTTCTCTTCCTTCAGCTACTAAGATGTTTCAGTTCGCTGAGTTCGCTCGCTCCTGCCTATATATTCAGCAGGTCGTTCTTTTGGGTTGCCCCATTCGGATATCCTCGGATCAATGCTTGTTTCCAGCTCCCCGAAGCGTTTCGTCGGTCACCACGTCCTTCTTCGCCTTTGTGTACCTAGGTATCCACCGTTAGCCCTTTGTAGCTTGACCTGATTTTTATCTTTGATTTTAGGTTTTCTACCTTGGACTTAATCTAGATTTCGATAACTTTTTTGACTTAGTTACCTTTTTACTTAGCTCTTTTCGGCTCTTATCTTATTAGTCTTTATGCAGTTTTCAAGGTTCTTTTACTAGACTTGGTAAAGTCCAGCATCCTCATCTATTAGTAATGATAGTGCTGAATTTTCCTTCTCTTTGGTGGAGGTAAGCGGACTTGAACCGCTGACATCCTGCTTGCAAAGCAGGCGCTCTACCAACTGAGCTATACCCCCTCTCATTTTTTCTGTTACCACTGACCTAGATAGTAGATCAATGATTACCTCTTTTCTCAATGATTCGGTTGGTGGTGGGCCATCCTGGACTTGAACCAGGGACCTCACCCTTATCAGGGGTGCGCTCTAACCACCTGAGCTAATAGCCCATTTTTTCTCTTGCCTTGAACCCTAACAATTAGTTTGACGCTTCTTCTCGCTTCTTCTTTCTTCTTGAACCGACCTTCTGGGATGTTTTCTTCTTACTCAGTTTTATTTGAATCGAGCAAACAACTTGCCCTACTTCTTCTGGTAATTGAATTAGGTCTCCCTTTAAGGAGGTGATCCAGCCACACCTTCCGGTACGGCTACCTTGTTACGACTTCACCCTAGTCACCAGCCCTGCCTTCGGCATCCCCCTCCATATTGGTTAGGGTAACGACTTCGGGCGTGGCCAACTTCCATGGTGTGACGGGCGGTGTGTACAAGGCCCGGGAACGAATTCACCGCAGTATTCTGACCTGCGATTACTAGCGATTCCTCCTTCATGCAGGCGAGTTGCAGCCTGCAATCTGAACTGAGGCTGGGTTTGCTGAGATTCGCTTACTCTCGCGAGCTTGCTGCCCTTTGTCCCAACCATTGTAGTACGTGTGTAGCCCAGAACGTATGGGGCATGCTGACTTGACGTCATCCCCACCTTCCTCCGGTTTGTCACCGGCAGTCTTCCTAGAGTGCCCAACTTAATGCTGGCAACTAAGAACGAGGGTTGCGCTCGTTGCGGGACTTAACCCAACATCTCACGACACGAGCTGACGACAGCCATGCACCACCTGTCTTCGAGTTCCCTAAGGCACGCTCTAGTCTCCTAGAGCTTCTCGAGATGTCAAGTCCTGGTAAGGTTCTTCGCGTTGCATCGAATTAAACCACATACTCCACCGCTTGTGCGGGCCCCCGTCAATTCCTTTGAGTTTCACACTTGCGTGCGTACTCCCCAGGCGGAACACTTAACGCGTTGGCTACGGCACTGCTCGGGTCGATACAAGCAACGCCTAGTGTTCATCGTTTACAGCTAGGACTACAGGGGTATCTAATCCCTTTCGCTCCCCTAGCTTTCGTCCCTCAGTGTCAGTTACGGCCCAGTTGAGCGCCTTCGCCACTGGTGTTCTTCCCAATATCTACGCATTTCACCGCTACACTGGGAATTCCCTCAACCCCTACCGTACTCTAGCTATCCAGTTTCCACCGCCTCTCAGAAGTTAAGCTTCTGTCTTTAACAGCAGACTTGATTAGCCACCTGCGGACGCTTTACGCCCAATAATTCCGGATAACGCTTGCATCCTCCGTATTACCGCGGCTGCTGGCACGGAGTTAGCCGATGCTTATTCTTTAAGTACCGTCACTTTCTTCTTCCTTAATAAAAGAGGTTTACAACCCAAAAGCCTTCCTCCCTCACGCGGTATTGCTCCGTCAGGCTTTCGCCCATTGCGGAAAATTCCCCACTGCTGCCTCCCGTAGGAGTCTGGGCCGTGTCTCAGTCCCAGTGTGGCTGCTCATCCTCTCAGACCAGCTACCGATCATCGTCTTGGTATGCTCTTACCACACCAACTAACTAATCGGACGCGAGCTCCTCTTCAGGCTATAAATATTTTACCTCTCGGCTCATTGGGTTTTAGCAGCGATTTCCCACTGTTATCCCCATCCTGAAGGCAGATTCTCACGCGTTACTCACCCGTCCGCCACTATGTCCGAAAACATCGTTCGACTTGCATGTGTTAGGCATACCGCCAGCGTTCATCCTGAGCCAGGATCAAACTCTCCATGATGAATCTACTTCCATCAAGTTTTATTTGACTTTTCGACTCTTGTTTCTCTACTTTATTTTTTATTTATTCAAGTTGAAAAAAGCTTTTTACTTGGCTTGAAAAATTCGTCAAACTATTGCTTTGTCTAGGTTCGGGCTGCTGTTTCGAGGTCTCCCCTCTCAACCGCGCATTTACCAATATACTTTTATCCCCCCCGATTGTCAACCCTTTTGTTGATTTTTTTTTAAATGAGTTAAGGTACATTAGATTTAAAGGTCTGAAACTGTTGATTTATATGAGATTATCAGCTTTGACAATTTCCAAGATCCAGTGGTGATGTGCGACCTGAACTGGTCGGTTAAACCGAGACACTAAGTCTCTCTGGGATTTCTACCCCAGACCCTCATAGAGTAACCCGTCACCGAACGGTACGTCACACCTGAGTAGGTAACGAAAACGGTGGAGTGCAGACGCTAAAAGTAGCCATAGCTAGTAGGAGTTAACTGGTGAGGCGCAAGAGGGAGAAGAAGGATGAACATAGTCTAAGTTACCGATTAAACTGCGTCATTGCAGAACAGGCTAAATTACTCCTGACAAGCCTGAACCAAAACGCTAAGGAAGGGCGGTTCTTAAGCTTCCTTTTCTTAAGAACGTAGAAACACAGTCCCCCCGCAGAAAAGGTAGCGTTAAACTAAGCCAGACTGTCACCAGTCCGACTCGTCTTCAAAACCGTACGTGAGACTTTCACCTCATACGGCTTCTCTCTAATCAAGCTCTTGTTATGAGTACCTTTTTACTAAGGTTAGTAGGTCATCAATCCAAATCCATTTTGACTCTTCAAATTGTTTTTTGAATTTTTTGTTGGTTTCTTCTCCATTCATCTAAAATTTTGTATTTTTTGATTAGGAGAAAATCATCCTTAGTTTTTCCATCGTGACAATGTTTATGTAATAGTTGAAGATTCTCGGTTGAATTATTTCCTCCAGCTTTACTGGGAGTAATATGGTCGATTTCGATTTTGTCTTCACTTTTAAAAGTTAGTTTGCAGTAGTTACATTTTCCTTTCTGTTGTTTGAGTAACCTTGCTACTTGGGGTTTAGTTTCAGGATGTTTTCCTCTTCTTGTAGCCCAGTATATCAGTTCTCCATCATAGATGCTGGCTTCGTTTTTAACTTTAATATGCCTTTTAATTGGAGTTCTTGAGTGAAGATGCAGAATATATTTTTTGTCTTCGGTAGTAAATCTCCAATTATTATTGTCTATGGTGTGCCAATATTTATCTTTAATCCAATGTTTATTTTTATTTGGATGTCTTCTTTTTGCCCAACTGTATAGTTTGAGAAATAGTAAGTGGTCAATCTTTGAAAAAGTTTCCTTACTACAACAAGAGCTATAGTAGTTTGACCATCCTCTAATTATTGGTGTAAGTTTGCTAACCAATCGTTGCTGAGTTGCAGCCTTATGTTTATCTACTATATTTTTAAGATTGTTGTAATGTTGTATAACTTTTTCTTTGCTTGGTTTGATGATGGTTTTAAATCTTAGTAGTTCTCCATGTGGGTTTTTACCAGTTTGGTGTTTTCCACATGGGTATTGTCTAATATTAAAACCTAAGAAGTCAAAACCTTGTCTTGTATCTAAGATTTTGGTTTTTTCTTCATTCAATTTCAAGCCAATTTCTAGTAACTCTTTCTTTATTATTTCTTGGCAATTTTCGACTATTTGCTTATCTTTATGTAGGAGAACAAAGTCGTCTGCGTATCTTATTAGGGAGATAGATTTTAAGTTTTCTTTTTTTGTCCCTTTCCAAGATAGTGCGTATTCCTTGATTTTATTCTCCATACCATGTAAAGCTATATTGGCTAATAATGGTGAACAGACACCGCCTTGGGGAGTACCTTCTATTGGGGAGATAATTTTCCCTTTGTCTAGTATCCCTGCTTTTAACCATGCTCTTATTTGTCTCCTAGCTTTAGGAAAGGTGTTTATTTTTTCCAGAAGTTTGGAGTGGTTTATTTGGTCAAAACACTTGCTAATGTCAGCATCTAAAACGTATTTTGGTTTATATCTTATTGCGTTAAAGATGGCTTCTATTGCATCATGGCAATTTCTTCCTGGTCGAAATCCATACGAGTTATGTTCAAAGTGAGCTTCCCATTCAGGTTCTATTGCTGACTTGACTAAGGCTTGTAGGACTCTATCTTTAATTACTGGTATACCTAGTGGTCTTTCTTTACCGTTAGATTTAGGTATCCAAACTCATCTAACGGGTTTGGCTTTAACCCCTAATTTTAATGTATTGACCAATTTTAGACGTTGTGTTGGGGTGAGGGATTTGATACCATCAACTCCTGCTGTCTTTTTTCCTTGGTTGTCCTGTGTAATTTTTCTGACCGATAATAATTTGGCATGATATGAGTTTAGGAGTGTTTTTTGTAACCTTCTTAACTTTTTGACATTGCCTTCGATGCTGGCTTGATAGATTCTCTTTTGCAACTTGAACACGGATTTTTCGACTTTACGCCAATTAATCTCATTCCATTCCACTGTATTTAATTTTTTCAAATTAGTATTAGACATATTAATTGCTACTTGTTCACTATCTTCTTGATTACAGTTAGTACGTTGGCATATCTTTGTCATTACAACAAAGCATTGGCTTTTTACTAAATCCTCTTCCTTCTAAAGCCTCTCGTATTGAGAGATTTTTACATCTTGGTTGACTACTCAAGTTTTTACGACCTTAACTTGAGAGCTTTAAAAGGTTTTCCTCGTTCCAAATAATCGTTGGTTTGAAACTTTAGGGCGTGACTATCCACCGAAACATAACTGGTATTGGAATTAAGCCAAGCTAAACTTAATTCAGTGTTAGTTTTTGCCTTTTGGCTATAGCCTATCAGTCTTTTTGGCTATTTTATTACTGACGATGGTTATGTCTTTTGTCCTTTACACCGAGGATAAAATTGGTATTGAAGATTAAAAGAATGAGTTTAATCTTAATTATTGTATCCTTTGACCTTTTGGTCGTAGCCTATCAGTCTATTTTGGCTACTTAATTATAACGATGCTTAAATACGGACACTTTGCTTTCGCTACCCATAGTATTCTTGCTTGCAGAAAATCAATTTAGACTATTGATTTGAACCGCTTTCATTCCTGCTTTGCGAATTGAAGACCACTCTCTACCGCAAGGAAAGTGCTTTTACCCCCAATACCTGGGGAGTAGGACTTGGGAAAGTCCATAAGATGACTAATCTTATTATTGGATTTCTCTCACCTACACGATTATTCAGTTGTCTAGGTATTATCCTAGCTAGTCGTCCCTGTATTTTTGTAATACATTTAGAATAAACGAGTCACACCATCCTAACTATTTCGTAAACTTCAATCGATACAACAGGGAAAACCCTACAGAGTCTAGGAGAAAGGTCGACTAGTAAGCCAAGAGCAATCAAGGCAGAACTCTCTGGAGGGCAAAGGAGGAGTGAAAAAGCGAATGCCCAACTGTAATGAAAGGGATAGGGGTTCAAAATTTGCCCCTGACCGAAAGGAATAGCAGAATTTACTTGAGTCACATACGAAATAGAAACTTCACGATACAAGGAATGAACTCGATGAAAAGTTGGATACATCAAACAGATGTAAATGGACAAAGAGAATCACTAACAGACTGGAATCAGATTAACTGGAAGAAAGTCAACAAAGTGGTTAAATTCTTAAGAAAGCGGATATTTCGTGCCAGAAAGCTTGGTCAGTGGAAGCAACTGAAAAGATTGCAGAAACTGATGATGAAATCGTATGCCAATCTATTGTTAGCTGTTAGACAAATCACCCAAATTAACAAGGGAAAATCAACCGCAGGAGTTGATAAACAAGTATTAAAAACACCTGCCGAAAGAGTTAAATTTGTCCAACAATGGCAAGAAGGAAAAGCACAACCCACTAGGAGAGTGTACATTCCGAAAGCCAACGGCAAGAAGCGTCCATTAGGAATCCCAACCATACAGGACAGAGTGCTTCAAACAATAGTTAAAAACTCACTAGAACCCGAATGAGAAAGCCAATTCGAGGCAAATTCTTACGGCTTCAGAATTGGTAGAAGCTGTCAGGATGCCATAGCCCAATGCTTTCTAAAGCTAAAACAAGGTAATGACACATGGGTTCTAGATGCTGATATAAAAGGCTTCTTTGATAATGTCAATCACAAAACCATCCTAGAATCTGTTGGAACTCACCCAGCAAGAAACACAATCGAACAATGGTTAAAGGCAGGATATATTGACAAAGGAGTCTATAACCCAACAAATACTGGAACTCCGCAAGGTGGAGTCATAAGCCCGTTACTTGCCAATATTGGTTTACACGGATTAGAGAGATTAATAGAATCAATCTCTCTACCCAGAGACAAATGGTATAACAAACGGAAACTAGACATCATAAGATACGCGGATGACTTTATCGTAACAGCCAAAGATAAGGAAACACTAGAAACAACTATAGAAATCCTGAAACAATGGTTGGCAGAAAGAGGGTTACAAATCAGCCAAGAGAAAAGCAAAATAGTCCACATAAGTGAAGGATTCAACTTTTTGGAATTTCATCTTCGCCAATATAACGGCAAATTACTAATCAAACCTCAGAAAGAAAAAGTATTAGAGTTCTGTAAAGAAATTGGCAGGACAATCAAATCATGTGGTTCATGGTCACAAGAAAATCTAATAACAAAAATAAATCCTAAGCTAAGAGGTTTTGCCAATTATTACCAAGGAGTAGTAAGCAAAGAAATCTTTAAATACATTGATTCGAGGGTGTGGAAATATCTTTGGAAATGGGCAAGAAGAAGGCATCCGCTGAAATCTATTACATGGGTCAAAAATCGTTATTTTCCCCAAAACCAAGGAAGGGAATGGACATTCATGTGCCAGGGTAAGGACACTAGAGGAAAGGATAAATTCTTTTATCCTTTACAAAGTAGCAGATACCCCAATCGTGAGGCACATTAAAGTGACGCGACCGCCGTCAAAGGATCAAATTCCCCCGATGACCCCAACCTTATAGAATACTGGGATAACCGCAAAATAAAACAGGGCAAACAATTCTGGGCAAAAGGCTCTAAATATGAAACAATAGCCAAAGAACAAAACTATAAATGTCCTATATGCGGTGAATACTTATTTAACGGGGAAGAAATCGAAACTCATCACCTTGTACCAATAAAATCAGGTGGTCTAAACGACATAGGCAACCTAACGCACTTACATAAAGCGTGCCACCAACAGGTACATGGAAAACAAGCAAGTAAGGCTGGAAGTGTGGCTTGAGCCGTATGATACGAAAGTGTCATGTACGGTTCTTAGAGGGACGCGGACTGGTAACAGTCTAATCCTACTTGACTATATGCGAGATTTTAAGGACTACAGATGATAAATTTCAAACATATATTTAGAGATTATGGTGAAACATTATTGAACTGTTTTTTAGCTACATCAAACGCTTCTTTCATAACTGACTGTATTTT
The DNA here is from genome assembly GCA_002368355.1 of Chondrocystis sp. NIES-4102. Taxonomy (NCBI): domain Bacteria; kingdom Bacillati; phylum Cyanobacteriota; class Cyanophyceae; order Chroococcales; family Chroococcaceae; genus Chondrocystis; species Chondrocystis sp. NIES-4102. The sequence goes on from AP018281.1 coordinate 4,011,437, forward strand.
TTTAGGATCTGGCTTTTTACCTCCCATTAAGTCACCAAAGTAAACACAAGCTCCCTCGCCTAAAGACCAAGTGTAAGCTGCTGCCCAAGATGCTGCAATAATACTACCGAAGCCTGGAATAAACTTGACTAATTCTTTGCCGATCGCCTGAGCAAAAAAACCACCAGCGATCGCGCTAACGATTCCACCTGCTTGAGAAGGAGACAAAGTTTGACCGTATAATTTGCCTAATAATCCTACTAAAGATATTTGCAATGCTGTTAAAACAGGCATAGTAGCAAAGGGTAATGGAACAGCAGCTAAGGTGGCTGCGATAGTTGAAAAAGCTACTAAATAACGCCTAGCCGTGTCGCGATACAAGTTACCCAAGGCTTCATTAGCATCATTATCTAATAATTGGTAGATAGTTTTAGATTCAGCTTCGGGAAGTAGTTCTGCTATGGTATCCCTCAATGCTTCTAAACCATAAAAAGTAGGTTCATACCCATCTTCTTCTAAAGTAAAGTCTATCAATACAGTACGATAACTTTTTTGAGCGTCAACACCACCGAGTTGTTCAAAATCTTTTTTAATAGCATCAAAAGCACGATTAACTGTATCGTAATCTGGAGGATAGTTAGGATGAGATACTACTGTTGGGGGATAAACTTCATGCAGACAAGTAACAGCTAGGATACAAGGAATATTAGGATAATTTCGTCTGAGTGTTTTAGCTATCTGTTGTAAAGTATCAGTAGCAAAGTCATTAATTTTAACTGTGAGAATTAAGATCCTAGCTCGTTTACTCACCTGATCTAATTCCTGTTGTAATTCACTAATGAGAGACTCAGTATTATGACTTACATCTCCTAAACCCACTGTATCAGTAAAAATTATCAGGGGTAAATCTTCAGAGGGATAAGCATATTTTTGGGTATATTGAGTATGAGGACGAAATCCTTGTCCGACAATTTCTGCACCTACCCCAGTTAATCCTCTAACAATAGAGCTTTTACCTGCTTGGGGCTTACCAATTAATAATGCTTCAGTTGTCGGTAATTTAGCTCTAACTGTAGTTAAAATTTCTGCTAACTGCTCATCACTGACATTAAACCAGCTATTAGCTTTTTGATTAACATAATCAACGGGGAGCAATTTTTTAAACCGTTGTGTAAAATCATCAACGTTTTTAAATGCCTTATCTTTCCACTCGTTATTTATCCAGGCAAATTTACTCATAGTTTATTGAATCATTTAATAATTATTGCAATTATTCACCGCAACAACGATCTATACCCAAACTATCTAAAATTAAATCACTTACTGCATTGGCAACTGCGAATTCACTATAAAAACTGCGACTAAAATCAAAACCTCGCATTTCGGCAATGATAGCAATTACTAATGAACCAAGATCATTTTCGCCTTCCAAACGCTGGCGTACAAATATTTTTGCTGCTCTTTGAGCTATTTTAACGTTAATTGTTTCGGGCAGAAATTCTTCATCTAACCAAGTTTGCAAAGACGCTCTGAGCCATTCTTCCTCTTTTTCGGCATTTTGTATAGTAGGTAGAGTAATGGGAACAATAGGTTGAGCAGAATCTATCATAGGAATTTATTTAGTTGTGTTGCAATGCAGTATAAATAATTTAAATTTAAAATTTGATAAAACAGATATTTTTTAGATTAAATATTTTTATCCATACATTAAATGATAATAGAAATAAATATGAAAATTAATATTTATTCAATTATTCAAGGATATAGCCAAGGTTATTTTTTAATGTCAGATGATTATGGAGAATTAAATTGGTACTCTAGTTGTCAGCGTACATTAATTCCTTTAGATAATCGCTTTCGCTATCCAAAATCTTTACAAAGGGTGTTGAATCAAGAGCGTTTTTCGGTATCAATCAATCGAGACTTTGAAGCTGTATGTCAAGGTTGTGCTAATCGTGAGACAACATGGATTTCTAAAGAATTACTTGAGATATATTTAAATCTAAATAAGGCTGGATGGGCGCATAGTTTTGAGACTTGGCAAGGAGATGAATTAGCTGGAGGAATATTAGGTATTGCTATTAAAGGAGTATTTATTGGCGAATCAATGTTTTATCGTGTGAATGAAGGATCTAAAGTAGCAATGGTGAAATTAGTAGAGCATTTGCGAGATAGAAAATATACTCTGTTCGATGTACAATTACAAAATCCTCATTTAGAACGTTTCGGATCGTATATTATCAGTTCAGAAAACTATCAAGCATTACTACGTAAAGCGATCGCGCAAGATTGTTCTTTTGTATAAAAAAAGAGGTACTTTATTTACCTCTATAATTATTAAAACCCTTTTATCAGCTTATTATTCATTGCCATCGGAGCTTGAACTACTATTGAACCAACGATACCCAATATAGAGAATCAAGCCGATAATACCAATGCTTAATATACTACTAACTATATGTAGAATTGCACCTAAAATAGAAAATCCTAACCAAACTCCACCGAGGGCAACGGCTGCTTTAGCAACTTTTGGTAAATTATTAAACCAAGCTTTACTATAATTAATCCAGCTTTGCATCTGAGGCGTAGGATTAATTTCTACTTGGGGAAGAATTGACTTATAACCTGACTCTGAGGAATTAGCAGCAGTTTGTTGATCAATTTTTGCCTGCATTTCCTCCAATTTATCCTTTAAATCACGTTCGGAAAAACTCATGACGATTTAACTTTTGCTTGAGATAATTACTCTATTCTTTAAAGTAGCAAAGAAATACAGTGATAGGTGATAGTAGTTTATCTTCAATCTATTATTTTACAGATCCTAACTATATATATCTACATATATAAATATTAATGTTCATAGTAAATATAGAAACTTTTAGGAAGCCGAATTAATGCTTAAAGCAATTTTATTTGACTTAGATGGTACTTTAGCGGACACAGACTCTATTCATTTTGCTGTTTGGCAAGATATTTTAGTAAGATTTGAACTTGATATTGATCGTGCTTTTTATCAGAAAAGAATTTCTGGCAGAACTAATTCTCAAATCATTCGCGATATTATTCCGCAATTATCTCTTGAGGATGCCTGGAAACTGGCGACAGAAAAAGAAGAAACTTATCGGCGTTTGGCTAGTTCGCTTTTACCTACTCCTGGAGTTGATAAATTAATTAGTTTTACAGACAAGTTAGCAATTAAAAGAGCGGTAGTTACTAATGCTCCTGAAGAAAATGCAATATATATGTTAAAAACATTGCGTCTTTTTGATACTTTTCCTACAGTAATTATGGCTAAAGATGCACCTCCTGGTAAGCCAGATGCTGCCCCCTATATATTGGCTTTAGAACGTTTAAAAGTAGATAAGGGTGAAGCGATCGCCTTTGAAGATTCTGTTACTGGTATTGCTTCTGCGGTTGGTGCTGGTATTTTTACGATAGGTGTAACATCTAGCTACGATCCAAATACTCTTTTGGAAGCAGGTGCAAGCATGACTATTGAAGATTTTAATAATAAGGATCTCTGGGAATTACTAGATATGAAAACTAAATTTATTTATCTTTAGTAAATTTTGAAGATGATAACATTTTGCTGTTTTACTAATTTTGGCTCTTATAAGCTGGAGCAAAATGTATCCTGCTTTATTTATTTTAGATAAACCATAATAATAATTAAGCAACTTGTAAATTACGATTAAATTCTTCTGGAAATTTAAAATACCAATAGAGATTAGCTAGAGACATATCAGAAGCTTGACTGATGTTTTTCGCTAATATATGATGTTCGGCAAGTTTAGCGCGATCGCTAATATATATTTCATATTCTTTTCTCAAATTTGGTGAAACTTTAAATTTAAGCTGATCAACTAAAGAATGGTAATGAGATTTTTGTTGCAAATCTTCATATTGTATCAATTCAATCGGTTTTTCAAGATTAATTAATTCTTGTTGATTGTTTTCAAATTTCAAGGTGTTACTTTGGGTGGGTTCTAAAACTTCTAATTCCGAAGTTGATAAAGAAGCAATATATTCAGCTTGATGTTGCCAAGTATCCAAAACCAATAGATCGCGATCGCAAATACAAAATATCTCAGGAAAAAGAAAATCAAGTTGATCATAAGAATCACACTTTTCTATAACCTGATGGCATTGTTGACGAATTTTATCTTGAAGTTCAGTCAGGCGATCGCTAACAGCAATAAATTCGTTTTGTAGCTGATAAGTTAATATAATTGTTTGTTCTATTGCCCAAGCACATTCTAATCTTCGGATTTGTCCAGCAGCACAACTTTCTGATAGTAAATTGGGGTTATTGTAATGCGCCAAAGCTTCGGCTAATATTTGTCTGGCATTAGCAAGTTCAATTTTTCGGCTACTAAGATCTTGAAATTTGATTGCAGTTTTAATTAATTTTGTTGCCTCAATAAATCTTCCATATGCTTTAATTAATTCTAAACGGTGTTGTTGAAATATTAAATTTTCAGATAGGTTACTAAGATGTTCTTTTACTTCTACTGCTTGCTCTGTTAAAGCATTTTGAATATCTAAAAAACCTTGTTTAATTTCTAATTTTAATTGTTGAACTTCTTGCTTTAATTTTAAGGTTTGCCATAAATTCACTGCTGTTAAACCTACTCCTACTGCTGTACTAACACCAATTAAGGCAGTCGTAGTTTGTAAAACTCCTAAACTAGATTGAATAGCATTTATACCTTGCAAAGTGGCTTGAAATCCTCGATTACTTTGATACATTTGAGCTACGCCTAGTGCGGGTGTTATGGGAAATGTTAGAGGATTTATTGCTATACCATTATTAATTATACCTGTCGCATGGGCTATAAATCTCCCTGTTACTACATCTCTCGCCATGCCAATTGGGACACCACTATTAGTGATTACTTGAGTATATTTACCAGCAGCTATACCTAGTTGAATTATGGGAGGAAAACTATATATCATTTTCAATCTTATTATTTTTATTGTTCCAAAATAAGCTTAGTAATTTTAAATTAACAACCGTATTTTTATGTAATTTGCTTTAAGCAATTATTGTAAATATTTAGTATAAATTTCTTCTAATTTTTGGGAACAGTAATTATAAATAAGAAATTTTATTGTTTAAAGTATGAATAGTATTAATCGTAGCTCTCAAGATAAACTTGTCTATCTCCTAGAAGTTGTAAGTGGATTTGGATTATATAAGCAAAATATTGTTCCATATACTAGCTTGATTACAGCTTTAGGTACAATCTTATTGGATAGCAGTTTATTATCAGAACAAAATGAGAGACAGTATTTACAAGAACATCTATATAAATTTAGTAATTCTGATAGTCTTGTTAGACAGTTAACGGATATAATAATCGAATATCTCCAAGAATCCAATAAAGACCATAGAAATAGTAAATTATTAACATTAGAACAATATCTTTCTAAATCGGAAAAAGTTCTATTATTAGTTTATATTTATAGTTTATTAGCTAAAAACCAGCAAGGAAACACAAAGGAGATAGACTATTTTAAAAATTTAGGACATATATTAAAAATAGAGAAAATATATATTGGTCTTATAGAGAGTAAGCTACTCAATAAAAATAATAATAATCCAGTAGCTATTAAAGAAGTAAAAGAACTACTTAATCCAGAAAAATTTCAACATCTAGATTCTGCTATTTCTAAGATAGCTATAGATATGTTAGCCATTTTAGAAAAGTCTCCAGAAGCTAAATCAGATATAGTAAAGCCTTATAAATATCTGCAACAATATCAACAATCATGTAAAGAACTAAATCAATATTGCTTTGAGCTTTATCAAATTATAAATGAATGTTATAACAGCAAAATTACTGATACATTAATCACTGAAATAAGTAGTATATCCCACCAACTACAATCCTTAAGTTTTCGAGTTGCAGTTGTGGGTGAATTTAGCCAAGGTAAATCAACTTTATTAAATGCTTTGCTTAAAGAGGAAATACAACCTGTGAGAGCAATTCCTTGTAGTGGTACAGTTACAGTACTAAAATATGGTAAACAAAAACGGGTGATCTGTCGTTACAAAGATGGTAGACAAGAAGAAATTCCCTTAGAAAAGTATCAAGAAGTAGCAACTATCTCTGAAGCAGCAGCATTAGATGGAGTTACTGACGAATTAGCTACATCACAAATAAAAGAAATTGTTTTAGAACATCCCGATTTAGAATTGTGCCGTCATGGAGTTGAAATAGTCGATTCTCCTGGTTTAAATGAGCATCCTCAAAGAAGTGCCGTTACAGAACAATTAATCAAAGATACTGATGCGGTAATCTTTCTCACTAATGCCTCTCGTCTTTTAACTCAAGGAGAAAAAGATTTAATTAATGATTTAAAAGTAAAGATTAATGGGGGAAATGACTATGCCCCAGCGAACAATTTATTTATCATTGTTAATTTTATGGATTTGCTACGTCGAGAAATAGATAAAGCAAATGTTAAAGAAAGAATAGAAAGATTTGCTTTTAATAATAATCCGATTATTGCAGGTGATAATCGAATTCATTTTATTTCCGCCCAAGCTGCCTTGGATGCAATGATTAAAGGTTATGAAGATGAATACCTTAATTCCTTTAATTTTCTAACTCAATCTATAGAAACTTTTCTTACCAATGAAATAGGCACAATTAAACTAAATCATCATCTTAATAAAATTAGAAATTTAATTCAATTATTAGAGGAAGCACAAAAAAAAGAAAAATACAATGTTGTAGAGACTATAGGTATTATTAGTGGATATCAAACTAACGCACTTGATTACATAATTACTTTACAACAAGAAGCCATTGAACAAGCAATTAATTCTTGGAATGAATGGGCTGAAAAATTAGCAGATAGAGTTTATGAAAAGAGTCAAACATGGTTATCTACTCAAGATGATGAATCTAAAATATTAAATTTTTTCTCAGAAAAGCTCCATGACACTTTAACAAATGAATTAAATAATTGGTTGGAGGACATTGTACAAAATTCTATTTTAAAAAACAATTTTGAGTTAATAGATTCAGAATTACAATTAATTATAGAAGAGATACAAAGTTTATTTAAACAATTTGATAATCAAATAGAATCAAACATCAAACATAAAATTGATTCATCTATTTCTAAATATCAGATTAATTTAAATATAAATGCTGGAAACATTAATCAACAAGATGGCGATGGAGTAGGTTTAGGTTTGGGATTAGGAGGAGCAGGATTAGTTAGTTTTGGTTTATTAGCTTTTACAGGTATTGGTTTACTTCCAATTGCTCTTACTGCTATTGGTAGTGGTTTTGGGTTAGGGGCGTTATTTGGTGAAAGCAAACAAGACAAAATAAAACGAATTGTATTAGATAAAGGGTTAGAACAGTTTTACGAGTCCCAACAAGAGATTTTTGACAAGATTGCAGAGGAAATTACATCTACTTTTGACAGTAGAATCTATTTATTTAATCAAATAATAGAGGATGCAATTTTTACTTTAGAAAGTTTAATTGAAAAACAAGATCAGCTTGAGCAAAATCAACAAAAAATTAAGGAAGTTGTTGCAAAAATCAATGCTTTAAGCGCGCCAACAAAATTATGTTTGTAATTACTTGGCAGCCAAAACCATAATTATTAGTTAAACGTAATAACGTATTTATATATTTAGCTCAATAAACTTTGTTTAGGCAGATTCTGGTTTACGATAGGAACTTGGATGTACTATCAATTCTGCGGTAGAACGTTTTTCTACCATTTCTTCAGTAATAGTACATTTAAGAACGTCTTTACGGGAAGGAATTTCATACATTACATCCAGCATTAATTCCTCTACAATACCTCGCAAAGCTCTTGCTCCAGTCTTACGTCGATAAGCTTCTTTTGCCAAGGCTTTGATAGCACCGTCAGTAAATTCCAACTCAATATTATCCATTCCTAAGAGTTTTTGATATTGCTTAACGATCGCATTACGTGGTTGAGTTAATATTTCTACTAATGCTGCTTCATCTAAAGGCTCTAAGGCTGCGGTGACAGGAATTCTACCAACAAATTCAGGAATCATGCCAAACTTTACTAGATCATCTAGTTCTAAATGCTGCAAAATATCGGCGGTACGTTTTTCTTTAAACGATGAGTTTTCAGTTTTTTGAATAAAACCAATAGATTTTTTACCTAAGCGACGCTCTACAACTTTATCTAAACCTACAAATGCACCACCACAAATAAATAAAATATTTTTAGTATCTATTTGTATACAATCTTGATAAGGATGTTTTCTACCACCTTGAGGAGGAACATTAGCTACTGTGCCTTCCAACATTTTTAGCAGTGCTTGCTGTACCCCTTCTCCTGAAACATCACGAGTAATAGAAGCATTTTCACTTTTGCGAGCGATTTTATCAATCTCGTCTATATAAATAATGCCTCGTTGAGCTTCCTCTACATCTAAATCAGCCACCTGCAACAGACGCAAGAGGATATTCTCTACATCTTCCCCAACATACCCAGCTTCTGTTAAAGTTGTAGCGTCGGCAACGGCAAAAGGAACTTGTAGAACTTTAGCCAAGGTTTGAGCGAGTAAAGTTTTTCCACAACCAGTTGGGCCGATTAATAAAACGTTAGATTTTTGTAACTCTACAGCGTCATCTCCATCTTTAGCCTTACCAGCTAAACTTAAACGCTTATAATGGTTATACACCCCAACGGAAAGAACTTTCTTAGCTTCTTCTTGACCGATAACGTGTTCATCTAAACATTTTTTAATTTCAATTGGTTTAGGAATATCCCCAAAAGAAATACCCCCTGTTTTGGATGTTTTCCTTTTAGGAGGTTTAGTATCAGAATTACTACCTACAGTAGGAGAAGATAAAACCTCTCCCTGCATCAACTCCTCATCTAAAATTTCGTTACACAGTTCTACACATTCATCACAAATATATACCCCAGGCCCTGCAATCAGTTTTCTGACTTGTTCTTGAGATTTTCCGCAAAACGAACACTTTAGATGGGAGTCGTATTTAGACATATATACCTCGTACGAGTAAAGTATTTTAGGTAGTGGGTGATGATAGTGGTGCTTCTGACTTGGTAATAACCTTATCAATCAAGCCATATTTAGTTGCTTCTTCTGAAGACATATAAAAATCTCTTTCAGTATCGGCAGCTATCTTATCAAATGGTTGACCAGTATGTCCTGCAATCAGTTCATTTAGTCGTTGTTTTATGTATAAAATTTCTTTAGCTTGAATTTCAATATCTGTAGCTTGTCCCTGCGCTCCTCCTAAAGGCTGATGAATCATAATGCGTGAACTTGGTAATGCCATACGCTTTCCTTTTGTACCAGCACATAATAAGAAAGCTCCCATACTAGCAGCTATTCCATAACAAATTGTCACAACATCTGGTTGAATTTGCTGTATGGTGTCGTATATCGCCAGACCAGAATATACCGAACCACCAGGAGAATTGATATAGATTTGAATATCTTTTTCCGAGTCCTCTGCTTCCAAGTACAACAACTGAGCAACTATCGAGTCTGCAACCTTATCATCAATTGGTGTCCCTAAAAAAATAATACGCTCTCGTAAAAGACGTGAATAAATATCAAAGGCTCTTTCACCAATACCAGATTGCTCTACTACCATTGGAACTACGTTGTCAATAGCTTGAGAAGATTTAACCTGAAATTGGTTTTGACTCTTTAAAGAGTCGTATGATGAAAGCGATTCTAGCATAGATTTTTGCCAAAAAAAATTGAGTAATAATTAGGGATCTTATTTATATTAGTTAACTTCGCATTTTGACTGCTTGGTTGAGAGATATTAACTCTTATCTTTAATTATGGCTCAACTAGACTGATCATTAATTAAAAGCCAGTTTCAGTAGTTAATTATAAACAATTATATTATTGTGCCAAAATAATCTGGGAAAATATTAGGCGTTTAAGAATCGAAGCAATTTATAGTTGTAGAACTTAAACCAGCAATTCAACAGTTAAAATCTACTATTACTTTGCTGCTTAAGTTCCGTCGATACCTTATGTTAAGGATTTAATCCCTAAATAGAGGGTATATATTACTCAGAATCATTAACAACTTCTACTTCTATAGCTTCATTGTCTAATTCTTCCTCTTCTTCTGTTTCTGATTCTTTTGTTGATAATGAACCCTCGGCAACTAGTTCTACCTGAGCTTTATCTCGCAACCAATTATAAGTCTTTTCACTTAAAAGATCTTCTGTCACCATTGCTGTTAATCGCTCTTCATCAATTTCCTGACCTGCTAGTTCTGGTCTAATTTCAGCTATTTTAGCATCGATAGCAGTTTGGTCAGGTTCTAACCCTTCTTTTTTGGCAATTTCCTTAATAATTAAAGATTTTTTCAAATTGGCTAGGGCTTCTGGACGAGCATTATCTCGTAACATAGGAATGTTATCAGAATTAAATAGCTGCCTAACATCTAAACCCATCTGTTGCATTTGCATCAGAGTTTTGGTTAAAACATTAGTAACTTCCTCCTGAATTAATGACTCAGGTAAATCTAAATTATTTTGCTCTACCAAAGCCAGTGCGATCGCCGTATTTATATTATTTTTAGTTTGGTTTTCTGCTTGCTCTTGAAACTGTTTAACTAAAGATTCTTTATAAGCAGCCATAGTATCAAATTCTTCATTACTGATTTCTTGGGCGAAATCGTCATCTAAATCTGGCAACTCTTTAGTTTTTAGTTCATTTAAAGTAATACTAAATACCGCAGGTTTTCCAGCTAGATCTTTTTGTGGATAATCTTCGGGAAAAGTTACAGCGACTTCCTTTGTTTCCTCTGGTTTCATCCCTACTATACCTTCAACCATTCCAGGTATTAACTTTCCTTCCACTAGTTCTACCTGAAAATTCGTTGCACTACCACCTTCTATCTCTTTTCCTGCTTCTTCCTCTGTAGTTAGAGTACCTTTGAAATCTACAAAAGCAATATCACCCATTTCTGCCGATCGCTCTTCTACAGGAACTAAATCAGCTTTTTGCGCTCGACGCTGTTCGATAAAATCGTCTACTTTTTCAGGCTTATAGACTATTTCTTCTGCTTGAACACTAAGACTACTATAGTCTGCCAACTCAATAATTGGGGGTACATCTACAGCTACGGAAAACGTAATTGCATCTCCTGGATTATATTGACCTAATAATTCTTCAAAATCGGAGCGTAAATTTGGTTGTCCTAAAGCCTCAATCTTTTCCTGTTCTATTGCAGCTTGTAAAGATTTTTGAATTAGTTCTTCTAAAGCAGCAGCCTTAATTCTTTCTTTGCCAATTCTTTGCAATAATACCTGACGTGGAACTTTTCCTTTACGAAACCCAGGAATATTGCTGGAACGGGAAAGGTTTTGCATCATTTGTTCATACGCATTACGAGATGCTTCTGGAGCAATTTCTATATTTAAGCCTACTTGACTTTCAGGAAGTCTCTCCTGGGTTACTTTCATTTCCTGCTTTTATTTCAAAACTACTTGATTAATTTTATGCTGACTTGGATGAGAAATTTACTTTCATTTAATCTCCCCAATTAGCCACTAGTCATAATAGTATATCTATAATGAACAGCTACATTTTTTATTCTTATAATCTTTAAGGTTAAGTTGAAAGATTAAGATCCAAAACATTATGATAGGATGAACTGATATTTACACAAGCTAGTAATTCAAATAAATTAAGACTTGGATGCTTCTCTAACATTCACAAGGTTATAAGATTAGTTTCAGGTAATATTTATTGGTTATTTAGAGTATACGATACATATAAAAAATTAGATTTGTAAGTTTATTTCAAAATTATATGAATTTGGGAGGTCATTTAAATTGTCTAAAGATGTTAAGGTAGCTATTCTGGGAGCAACAGGAGCAGTAGGTCAAGAATTATTAACTTTGCTTGCCGATCGCGATTTTCCCATCAAAGAATTACGATTGCTAGCCTCACCAAGATCTGCTGGTAGTAAAATTAAGTTTAAAGATCAAGAAATAACTGTAGCTGAAGTTAATGATCAGGCTTTTGAAGACATTGACATAGTTTTGGCATCTGCTGGTGGATCTACTTCTAAACTGTGGGCAAAAAAAGCGGTGGAAGCTGGGGCAGTTATGATCGATAATTCCAGTGCCTTTAGATTAGACGAAAACGTGCCTCTAGTAGTGCCAGAAATAAATCCTCAAGCTGCTGCTAAACATCAAGGTATTATTGCCAATCCTAACTGTACTACTATTTTAATGGGGGTTGCTATTTATCCTCTACATCAAGTACAACCTATTAAGCGCATAGTAGTTGCTACTTATCAATCTGCTTCGGGGGCAGGGGCTAGGGCAATGGCAGAAGCTCAAACCCAAGCAAGGGATATTTTAGATGGTAAGCAACCACAAGCTGAGGTTTTACCTTATCCTATTGCCTTCAATTTATTTCCTCATAACTCTCCCTTAAATGAACAGGGATATTGTGAAGAAGAAATGAAAATGGTAAATGAAACACGTAAAATTTTTGATGCCCCAGAAATAAGACTGACTGCAACTTGTGTTAGAGTACCAATTCTACGCGCTCACTCAGAAGCAATAAATTTGGAATTTGATCAACCATTTGACGTAAATCAAGCAAGAGAATTGATTGCTAAAGCTCCTGGGGTAAAATTAGTTGAAGATTGGAAAAGTAATTATTTTCCTATGCCAATAGATGCTACTGGGCAAGATTCTGTTTTAGTTGGTAGAATTCGGCAGGATATCTCCCATAAATGTGGTTTAGAACTATGGTTATGCGGAGACCAAATTCGTAAAGGGGCAGCTTTAAACGCAATTCAGATAGCGGAATTGTTATTAGAGGAAAACCTATTGACTAGATCCAATTCACCAATGAGTGTTTAGTGACTGTGTTGCCTAAGTATTGATCAATTAAGTTTAATTATTTAGAAAAATAGATGAATGGAGAACCCTTTGGAAAAGTAATTACGGCAATGATCACGCCTTTTGCCGATGATGGTAGCGTTAATTACGAAGTTGCAGAAAAGCTAGCAGTACATCTAGTTGAAAATGGTAGTGATGGATTGGTAGTGTGTGGAACTACAGGGGAATCTCCGACTTTAAGTTGGTCAGAAGAAAATGAGTTATTTAGAGTAGTAAAACAAGCGGTAGGAACGAGAGCTAAAATTATTGCAGGCACAGGTTCAAATTCCACATCAGAAGCGATCGCTGCTACAAAAAAAGCTGCTTCACTAGATTTAGATGGATCACTACAGGTAGTTCCTTATTACAATAAACCACCTCAAGAGGGACTATATTACCATTTTAAAGCGATCGCCGAAGCCTGCCCTGAATTACCGATGATGTTGTATAACGTTCCTACTAGAACGAGTCGCAATTTAGAGGCAGAAACAGTAGCAAACCTAGCTCAAATTAGTAATATAGTGGCAATTAAAGAAGCTAGTGGCAATTTGGAGCAAGCTTGTCAGATTAGATGTTTAACTCCCCCTGATTTTGCTATCTATTCTGGGGAAGATGCTTTAACCTTACCGATGTTGACTGTTGGTAGTGTGGGAGTTGTGAGTGTGGCTTCCCATTTGGTGGGGATACAAATGCAGTCTATGATTAAAGCCTTCACTACAGGGGATAATCTAGAAGCAACCAAAATTCAAATGCAGCTTTTCCCTTTATTTAAAGCGTTGTTTATGACTACTAATCCGATTGTGATTAAAACCGCTCTAAATTTACAGGGTTGGAATACAGGAAAGTTGCGCCCTCCTCTATGTGAGCTACAATTAGATTTATTAGAATATTTAAAGACAATTTTAAAACAATTAAATTTAGTTTGAATTTTTAAAAATATAGGCTATTATCAAAGTCTAGTAAGAGTTAGCAAATGACCAATAGCCTGTAACCAGTTTTAACTTAAAGTTGGCTAAAATAAAGAAAAAATAATTATAAACATTAGTTAAATTGCTTTTAATGATAAGCAATGTGAATAATCATTTTGAGCAAAAATGTTAAGTATCAACATAAATATCATCTGCATGAAAGAAAAATAGCAAAGTTTTTTAGAACTGCAATAACCGCTTCAACTTCCTAAAGCTTTTAGGAATATTTTCAGTTTTTATTGAACTAATAAAAGAGAGTGTAAATAACCCAAATCTTAAATTAAATAAACTAAAATCAAATGAACAAAATCATCAAAAAAGCAAATCAACCAACAGTCAAAATTATTCCCTTAGGTGGATTACATGAAATAGGCAAGAATACTTGTGTGTTTGAATATGAAGATGACATCATCTTATTAGATGCAGGATTAGGTTTTCCCTCCGATCAAATGCACGGAATTAATATAGTGTTACCTGACATGACCTATTTAAGGGAAAATTCTCACCGCATCAAAGGCATGATTGTTACTCACGGTCATGAAGATCATATAGGAGGAATAGCTTACCACCTCAAACAATTTGATATTCCCGTAATATATGGTCCAAGATTAGCTATGTCCCTGCTGGCAGATAAACTGGATGAAGCTGGTGTAAGCGATCGCACTGTCTTAAAAAACGTCTTACCAAGAGAAACAGTACAGATTGGCAAACATTTTTCTGCTCAGTTTATCCGCAATACTCACTCGATCGCTGATAGTTTTAGCGTTGCAATTCATACACCTATTGGGGTAATTATCCATACTGGAGATTTTAAAATTGACCATACTCCTGTAGATGGCGAACATTATGACCTGCAAAAGATAGCAGAATATGGAGAACAAGGGGTACTGTGTTTATTGAGCGATTCGACCAATGCAGAAGTACCAGGTACTACCCCTTCAGAGCGATCTGTCTATCCCAATCTTGACCGCGTATTTGGTCAGGCGGAAGGTAGATTGATGGTGACTACTTTCTCCTCCTCAGTCCATCGAGTCAACATGGTTTTAGATTTAGCCAGAAAACATGGTCGTAAAGTAGCAGTAGTTGGGCGATCGATGCTTAATGTTATTGATCATGCGCGTAAATTAGGCTATATCCAGTGTCGCGACGATATATTTGAATCTTTACGTACAATCAATCGTTTACCTGATAATCAAGTTTTAATTTTAACTACAGGGTCACAAGGAGAACCTTTAGCAGCGATGACTCGTATATCTAATGGCGAACATCGACAAATTACGGTGAAAGAAGGAGATACGATTATTTTCTCTGCTAATCCTATTCCTGGTAACACTATTGCAGTGGTTAATACAATTGATCGCTTGATGATGCAGGGGGCTAAAGTTATTTATGGTCGCAGTCAAGGGATTCACGTTTCAGGTCATGCTGCGCGTGAAGATCATAAATTGATGCTAAATTTAACTCGACCTAAGTTTTTTATCCCTGTTCATGGTGAACATCGAATGCTAGTAGAACACGCCAAGATGGCACAGGAAATGGGTATTGCTGAAGAGAATATTGTAATTATTAAAAATGGCAATATCATTGAACTTACTGCTAATAGCATTGGAGTTAATGGAGAAGTTCCATCTGGAATTGAATTAGTAGATAGATCTGGAATTGTACAAGATGATGTAATGAAGGAAAGACAGCAGCTTGCAGAGGAAGGATTAGTAACAGTAGCAGCAGCGATAGATTGGAATGGAAAATTACTTGCATCTCCTGCTATACATCTACGTGGAGTAGTAACATCAGTAGAAAAATCATTATTACAGCAACTAATAGTTAGAACAATTGAAAGGATTCTTAGCGATCGCGCTTTGTATTTTGCACAAAACAATAACGGTGAAACTGAGGTTGACTGGGTAGACGTACGTTTAGAAATTGAAAGCAGTCTACAACGTTTAGTTAATAGAGAATTGCGTAGTCGTCCTTTGGTATCATTTTTATTACAAACTCCCGAAAAGCAAGCTACTAGAGCAACTAGAAAAAGAAGACGCTCTACACAGACATCGCCTACACCAGTTATTTCTCGTCATTCATAAATATAGATAATCTAAATTGGGCAAACTGATACTATTTGAGGATTTATTTAGTAGATATTTTAGGTAAATTAGGAATTAAATATTGTTTCCTTAATCTATTTACTATAATTCCTCAGATGCCATTGTAGATACAGGGTACAAAAATATGGGATTATACCAAGTCCTCATCCTCACAAATTGTTAATTCTGGTGGTTGTGGGCATCTTTCTAACTCTACGTGTATCCCCAAAGCATTTTCTTCTACTAAATCCTCAATATAGCCAGCTTGTGCTGCTTTCGCTTCTAAAGGATTATCAAAAGGACCAAAATAGTAAATACATTGGGGTACTTTAGTAGTAATTCGTAACCAATAAGGTAAATTATTTTGCTTTGTAAACCCTAATATATTTAGTATTTTTGTTACAAATGAAAAAACAGCCATTGATTTTTTACGATTATTATAATAATGTTTATTGATTAAGTATTGGAATATTTTTTATCCTTAAATTAAGGTTACTTAAAAACTCAATTTTGTTGTATTGTCTGGGTCTAGTTTTAAGCAATGGTTATTATTATTTATTTGGCTCTTTTCACTTTGGTAATTAGTTTTAGCTGAAATAGTCAATAATAAGATTAACTATTGGAGGAATTGATTTATTAAAATAAATATATCTATCTGCGAATTATTTATAATAAGTCATGATTGTTATAATATTAGTATCTATGTAAACTTTTAAAGTAATAAATTTTTGCTGCTGCTATATCATTTTTACCTAAAATCACCAATTATTATAGATACTCAGCAGAATAATTAGGTAGACAATTACTAAAAATTAACACAAAAAAAAGTATTTAGGCAATAATTAATTTTTATTTTAGAAGTATAATTTTAAGTTACATGATCCCAAAATTTTAGTGTAATTCTTATTAAAAGATAGATTGATTATGTATACTTAATTATTTTGCTTTCTTTGGGATATAAATCATAATTATCATTAACGGATGTTTATCTCAAATTTAATTGAGTGATTATCTATCTATTATTAAGTTCTAATAGATAATAAAAAGTTAAAATTTGTCTTTTAAAATTAAATACATTGCTCAATTAAATCAAATTTAGTTTTAAGCATAAATAATCTCAACACCTTTGTATACTATTAATCTTTCAGATTTTAACTAGAGCTTTGAGCAAAATATGTCAAAACTGCTCTTTTTGTGAGAAAGTACAGACTAAAAGGTTTTAAGACCACTAGTTAATATATACTTATTCTTAAACCAAAAGCTGATAGCTAATATATACGTGTCCCTTGGGCATAAGGAAATGTTCGCCAGGTGATTTAGGCTCAAACATATATGTATTTTTATGTAATAAGTACTGACGCAAGATAATTCTACTTGTGAGAATATTTTATAGAGTGAATGATATTCTAGAAGCGATCAATAAAAATAGAAATATTTGATTAACTGCTAAATTTTATATATATTCAATAACGTTTGATTTTTGTTTCACTAATAGTCTTTAATAAATAACTGGCAGCTTGTAAATAATAACTGATAATATAAGCGTTGCCTCCTGTGGGATTGAGAAGAAAAATTATGGCTTTGGTTGTTCAAAAATATGGTGGTACATCAGTAGGTTCTGTAGAACGTATTCAGGCGGTTGCCCATAGAGTTCGTAAAACTGTTCAACAGGGAAACAGTTTAGTGGTGGTGGTTTCTGCTATGGGTAAAACTACTGATACTTTGGTTAAGTTGGCTGACGAGATTTCAAGTAATCCTTGTCGCCGTGAGATGGATATGTTGCTGTCTACAGGGGAGCAGGTTACTATCGCACTACTAAGTATGGCACTGCAAGAATTAGGACAGCCAGCAATTTCTTTAACAGGGGCGCAAGTAGGAATAGTAACAGAAGCTGAACATAGTCGTGCCAGAATTTTACAGATCTGTACAGATCGTATAGAAAGACATCTGAGCAACGGCGAAGTAGTTGTGGTTGCGGGTTTTCAAGGGGTAAGCAGTACAGAAGAATTAGAAATAACCACATTGGGAAGAGGTGGATCTGATACTTCGGCAGTAGCCCTAGCAGCATCTTTAAAAGCAGATCGTTGTGAAATTTATACTGATGTACCAGGAATTTTAACAACCGATCCTCGAATAGTGCCATCTGCTCAATTAATGTCGGAAATTACCGCAGATGAAATGTTGGAATTAGCTAGCTTAGGGGCAAAGGTATTACATCCTAGGGCGGTAGAAATTGCGCGTAATTATGGGATGCCGTTAGTAGTATTATCTAGCTGGAGCGATCGCCCTGGAACGAAAGTTGTGTCTCCCCTTCCTCAACCTCGTTCTTTACAAGGAATGGAAATTGCCAAGCCTGTAGATGGAGTGGAAGTAAGCCGAGATCAAGCAAAGATAGCGTTGTTGAGAGTACCAGATTTTCCTGGAGTAGCAGCTAGTTTATTTAATGAAATATCAGGTCAAAATATAGATGTGGATCTGATTATCCAGTCGATCCATGATGGCAATACCAATGATATTGCTTTTACAGTGGTTCATAAAGTGTTACAACAAGCAGAAGCAGTGGCAGAAGCGATCGCCCCATCCTTAAGAAGTAATCCTAACGCCATCGAGGAAGCAGAGGTAATAATAGATCGTCAAATTGCTAAGGTGGCTATTTCAGGTGCGGGTATGATTGGTCGTCCTGGGATTGCTGCTAAAATGTTTAAAACTTTAGCGGATGCTCAGATTAATATTCAAATGATTTCAACTTCGGAAGTCAAAGTTAGTTGTGTCATTGATGAAGAACAATGCGATCGCGCTTTACATTTACTTTCTTTAGCATTTGATATAGATCTCAATTCCCAAAAAGAAATTACTGCTAACCAATATCAGGGAGAACATCCTGCTGTACGTGGGGTGGCACTTGATACTAACCAAGCAAGAATTGCTATCCGTCATGTGCCTGATCTTCCAGGTATGGCAGCCCAAATATTTACACTATTGGCAAAGAAAAATATTAGTGTAGATGCTATTATCCAGTCCCAACGATGTCATATCATCAATGGTAATCCCACCCGTGATATTGCCTTTACAGTTGTTCAAGGGGAAGCTGATTTAGCCTGTCAAATAATTAGCGAGTTAAATCAAAAGATTGGTTGTGGGGAAGTGTCCGCCGACACAGCGATCGCTAAATTAAGTGTAGTTGGTGCTGGTATGGTAGGGCATCCTGGGGTTGCTGCTCAATTTTTTACAGCCTTGGCTAAAGAGAAAATTAATATTCAAATGATCACCACTTCTGAAATAAAAATAAGTTGTGTAATCGATCAAGCCCAAGGAATAAAAGCCCTCCAAGCAGTTCACGACGCTTTTGGACTGGGGGGAGAAGAGATAATTACTATTGGGGCGTAGGTTAAAGTCGATCAGTTATTAATTATTAATGGTTTCAAAGGAGGCGATAATTTCTTCTACTGTTGGTAGATAATTATCATAGCTTTCGGGCTGGGCAGTATAGGTAATTACATAAGCTTGATTATTTTTAATAGACCAAGTTTGCATTCTTTTTACAGGATTACCATTTTCCTCCCCACGGTAAACCACTTGTTGGGCTTTGTATTTACCCAGAGTAGTTGCTTGAGTCGCACTAACATCTTTATCGGATAACTTTTTAATTAGGGCGATCGATTCATTGGTATATTCCGCCAAAGACATATTGCGGGGTAAAACTTCAACCGAAACGCTAACTTGTTCCTTAAATGTATCTTGGTTATTTTCTAAAGGCGAAAAAAATACAACTCCTGTTGCAAAAAAGTCGTCGCGGTTTTCTTGTTCCCAAGCTTCGGGATAATTTATTTTAAATCCCTGGTCGGAATTTTCATAGAGAGATAAATTTAATTCTGGTTCATGCTGATTCTTAATTAAGATACCAACTCCTAAAGCCATAGCTAGTAAGGTTATACCGCCGATAATTAGAGGTAAAATCTTTTTTTGAGATTTCTGTCTTGAGTTAGAAACTGATGGAACATTTGGTAATTGAGAGTGATTATTTGAGTTTTCTAAAGATTCAGGGGGACTAATAATTTTGGTGGTTACTACACCATCTTCGGCGGTTGAAGCTGCTCTCAAGTCATTTTTAGCTGATGCTTGGCTAGCAATTACTACAGTGTCTTTATTGTTGTTTTTTTCTATATCTAACTGTTCCAATTCTTCTAAAACAACCGCAGCAGAAGAATATCTATCTTGATGAAGACGACGCACCATTTTATCAAGGATATCAAGAAAACGCGGTTGATAATGGATATTAGGATTAATATGGTTGCGCCAAATAAGTTCGCCATCATCATCTGTAGCTAAGTCTTTAGGAAGTACTCCCGTCAAGGCTTGAATGGCAATTATCCCCATAGCATAAATATCACTATAAAACCCAGGACGACCCATAATTTGCTCCATTGGCATATAGGATTTAGTCCCAACTGCTACAGTTTGTTTCCCATATCCTGTACTATCAACAATTTGAGTAGTTACTTGTTTTACAGAGCCAAAATCAATTAAGATTATTTTGTTATCCTGTTGACGGCGCATCAAGTTTGAGGGCTTTAAATCACGATGAATTACATTGTGTTGCTGAACAACTAATAGGACTTCTAGAACACCTTTTAATAAAGCTAAGGTTTTCTCTTCAGACCAAGGCTCGCCTGGAATTATTTCTTGACTAAGATCATGTCCCTTAATTAATTCTTGAACGAGGAAAAATTCACCCTCTTGTTCAAAGTAAGCTAGTAAACGTGGAATGCGATCGCAATGTCCCAAACAATTCATAATTTCAGCTTCACGATTAAACAACCGTCTAGCTATCTCTAAAGTTTTAACATTGGTAGATCTTGGCTTTAATTGTTTAACTACACATTGACTATTGAAACACTGTTGATCCTCAGCTAAAAAAGTTACCCCAACACCACCTCGCCCTAGTTCTCTGACGACGTAATAACGTCCCTGAATAGTTTGTCCTACAAGATTGTTATCCATCGACACGTTTACTCTTGATTTAATGACTTATTAATTAAGTCCTCATAATTTTATACTTACTTGACTTATAGATGGGCAACTATCACCGACTTTTGAGCTTGGCTAGTCAGCATACAATGTCTAGCTGTAGCATGACAAGCACATTGTCGCCATCAATAAATAGTATTTAACGACCATCTAATCCTTATTATGATACTGACATGAAGTTAAGCAACGGTTAGCGTCTTTAGGTGCGTTAACTATAAGTTGGTTAACTTGGAAAAGGTTTCTTTTTGCTCGCTTTTTTTACTAAGTAAATGTAAAACTCATTTTGAAAAAACAAAAGCTAAATAATATGTCTTTTTAGTGAATATAACCAAAGCAAAGATCCAAAGTTGACATCCAAGCAGATTGATTAGATTTAAAATTCATTTAGAGCGATATTTTAATTAAATTGTAATTTTTGCTGATTCCAAAAAAAACTTTTAATGATACAGCTTTTCATCAGAAATAAAATGTATTAATTAATACGGCAGAAAACAAAAAAAAAATACAAACTAGACAGAATTACGTTTGCAAATGTAGACAAACTAACTATATTTTCTTCAATAAATAGATGTGTAAATGAATTCTGAATTCTTAGAAACTGAAAAAAAACTTAAGTATAACAAGCAAACAAGTATCTCAAGACAAGCACATAACTTAATTCCAAGACCCTTAAGAATAATATTTAAATCTTTTTCACCTGCATGGTTTGTTTGCATCCCTTTAGCTGCGGTGATTGTTGTAGTTTGGAATACAGCCGTTACCGCTCAAGGATTAGAACCACCTTCTAATACACAAGAATTAACAGTTATTTTAAATACAGTCTTCTTACTATTTTGCTCTATTCTAGTAATCTTTATGAATGCTGGATTTGCAATGGTAGAAGCAGGGTTCTGTCGTCAAAAAAATGCAGTTAATATTCTTGCTAAAAATTTAATTGTTTTTGCGATCGCAACTTTAGCCTATTGGGCAATTGGTTACGGGTTAATGTATGGAGAAGGAAACCCTTTTATTGGTTTGAATGGTTTCTTCTTTAGTGGTGATCCTGCTGCATATGGTAACAGTGCCTATCCAGAAGCAGTACCCGAAGCGATTTCCTTTCTATTCCAAGTTGCTTTTGCAGCCACAGCAGCGACTATTGTTTCTGGTGCAGTAGCAGAAAGAGTTCATTTTGGAGCATTCCTAATTTTCAGTACTTTATTAGTAGCCTTTTCTTACGCTATTACTGGACATTGGATTTGGGATGGCGGTTGGTTAAGCGAAATGGGTTTTAGAGATTTCGCAGGTTCGACTGTAGTACACTCCGTAGGTGGTTGGGCTGCTTTAGTTGGTGCAGCTTTGTTAGGGCCAAGACTCGGTAGATATCAAAATGGTAGAATAGGCGCAATTCCTGGACATAATATGGGTTTTGCTACCCTTGGTTGTTTAATTTTGTGGATAGGCTGGTTTGGTTTTAATCCAGGTTCAGAACTCGCAGCGACAGGTAATATCGCCTATATCGCTTTAACTACTAACTTATCAGGAGCAGCAGGTGGGGTTGCAGCAACTACTACTTCTTGGCTAAAAGATGGTAAACCAGATCTATCTATGATCATTAACGGAATTTTAGCAGGTTTAGTAGGTATTACCGCAGGTTGTGCTGATGTTAGCTATCTATCCGCAATAATTATTGGTTTGATTGCAGGTGTACTTGTAGTCTTTTCTGTAGGCTTCTTTGACAGACTAAAAATAGATGATCCTGTTGGTGCAACTTCGGTTCACCTTGTGTGTGGTATTTGGGGAACTCTAGCGGTTGGTATTTTTAGTACAAATCCTGACCATAATATAGTTACACAGCTTATCGGCGTTTTGGCTGTGGCAGCGTTTACTATACTATTTAGTGCCATTGTTTGGAGTATACTCAAATTCACTATGGGAATTCGGGTGAATGAGGAAGATGAAAGAATTGGTTTAGATATCAGTGAACATGGTATGGAGGCTTATAACGGATTTGTTAAAGAAGCTGACATATTATCTGGTAGTGCTTCTAATATGCCTGTAAGTATGAGTTCTACTGAAAGATCAGAATTTTAAAATCAATAAAAATAAATATTAGATTGTGTCTCAATTATGTCATTGCGATCGCTATAAATTTGATAGTTTAGCAATGACATTTTTCTATTGTTTTCAAAGGGAAAAATATATGCAAAAAAAAAGATAAGTACACTTATCTAAGTATTATTTCGGATTAGAAATGTTCAAAAATTAATTTAAGGATTTTGCTATTTTTATAGTTATATAGCAGCGATAGAATTACTAGGCTGATGAGTTGCGATCGCTTCAATTAAAGAATTAGGATGTAGTTGTTTTACTACTTTTTTAGAAGAGTGGTAATTATTAACCAAATTAGGCATTTCTAAACGACAATGTGAGCAAAACCAATAACTACGTCGATTGCTAAGGTGAAATAACATGGAATTGGAACAGCAAGGACAGGAATTATTAGTATTCATTATTTTTACCTAATTGTAATTGTATTTATTAAAGGCTCTTAAAAACTTGAAATTGTTCGCTTGTCTTATATATCTCCAATAATAATTAAGATTTTGGAGATCTGAATAAATTGTCAAAATCCGCAACATATTCATAAACAAAGATTAATATTTGAAGATAAATCACTGTCATTTTGGACAAATAAATGTTAATCCAACCAGTGATGTTTTGATGGTGTCTATGTAGTCTCAAATAATCAAGTATTAATCTTAAACCTGATGAACTGCAATTCACTCAACAGCTAATTCAAGTATCGCCAAAACAATAAAAATTGTCTGTATTGTGAATCACTTTCTAAACTATGAACTTCAAACCACAATTACTCACAATGGCGAAAAATAATAACCGTACTATCAGCATACCTAGCGATCGCCTCAGTAATATTACCCTTAACGACATTTCTTAATAACCCTTGGTTACTTGCACCTAAAATCACTAGATCATACTTTTTCTTCTTAGTTAACTTAATTATGGCATCAGAAACAGAAGGGTGAGCAATCAATAAAGAAGTCATGGGTAATTTAATCTGCTCTAAAACCAAATCAAAAGCTGCTTGAAAATCACTATTTGGGGGTTGAGATTGATCAGGATCATAAATCTGACAAAGTTGTAATTGAGGAGGAGTAGAATACAACTGAGCCAATGCAGGTAAAACATTTAAAAGCTTCTTAATGCGATCGCCTCCTGTAGTGGGAATTAACCATTGATGTTCCTTAAATTGCAATTGCTTAGGAAAAGCGTGAGGTGATTTACCTAATTTAACTAATATCAAATCACAACCTGCTTGCTTAATTAAAGAATCAACAACATTACCAAAAATAGATTCTATCCCCGAAGTTTCACCTTTCCAACCCATCAACAGCAAATTAATATGTTCACTGACAATAGTCTCTAAGATCGCTTCGCCTATATCCGTAGCAATGCGAATTTGAGCGTGGATAGCAATATCCGATTTTTTTCCCCAATTTTCCAAACTCTCCATTAATTGACGAGTGTTAGCAGTGTCCACTTGCGCTTGAGCAGGATAAATATAATTAGGAACATCAATTACCCGTAAACACACAATTTCATACTGATGATAACGGGCGATCGCTCCAGCTATTTCCAGTAAAGCAGGAATATGATCAGGATTAGCCAAAGGTAGGAGAATACGACCTCTACCTGTAGCAGGGGAACGGGTTTGATAAACTACGTAGGAAGGTTGTAAAGTAGCTCTAGATTGATATTCATTATTAAGATGTTTAGCTTCAGCTTTAATAATATCGCTACGAGTTATAATCCCTAGCAACTTAGATCCTTCCGTAACAGGTAAACGAGACAATTGATAGCGATTAAGCAAATAAAGCACATCAGCAAGAGATGTCTTACAGCTTACAGAGATTGGCTGAGGAGTCATCACATCTTTAAGTAAGATAGAATCAGCTTGCTTATTATCCTTGGGAATATCCGATTGAGTTATTATACCTACCAGCTTCCCCTCTTCCACCACAGGAAAACCACGGTGATGGGAGCGTGACATAGATTTGACGACTTCAGGTAAGGTTAAATTACTAGAAAGAGTTTCTACCCGTGACTGCATAACATCATCTGCCGTAAGCTTTGCCATAAAGTCATTTTGCGGATTATCTTCCGTAATTTTAATGCCAACGGTTTCTAAAAGATGTTCATATAAAGACCCTTGAGATACACTTTCAGCCACAATATATGCCACAGCACAGCTAATCATTAAGGGTAAAACCAAATTAAAATCCGCAGTCATTTCAAACACAATAATGATCGCCGTGACAGGGACTCTAACAACTGCTGTAAAAAATGCCCCCATCCCTGCCAAAGCAAAAGTATAGGGAGATTCAGAACTAATTAATAAAGTTTCAGTCACTCCTACCAAATAGCCTAAAGCTGAACCCAATACCAAAGCAGGAGAAAAAATACCCCCAGGTGCGCCCAAACTATAAGCCAAGATTGTTAAACCAAACTGAGCTATAAAAATAAAGCCAGTAGTTTGCCAGCTAAATTGTCCTGCTACTAATAATTCCCTCAAGCCTGCATTATCTTGAAAAAAGGGAGGCAAAAAAGAGACAACTGTACCAGATATAAACCCTGCTATACCAATTTTTAGGGGCATAGGTAGAGCAATATTACGATTAATCTTAACTCCTTTAAGGATAGCAATATTTAAAATACCGCCTAAAACACCTGCGAGAATACCCAAAACAATATAAAAAGGAATTTCAGGAATGGCAAAACTACCACGACGGCTAGCGTCCAAAACCTCCAAAGGTACACTAATAGCAGTAGCACCAAGGATACGTGAAACCACTGCCCCTGTAAAAGAGGCTGCGATCGCTGTTTCTAAAGTTAAGCCAGAAATATCCCGCATCAACTCCTCAACCACAAATAATACCCCAGCGATCGGTGTATTAAATCCTGCTGCCAAACCTGCTGCTGCTCCTGCTGCAATCATCTGACGACGGTTAGTAGGAGAATTAGGTATCCAACGGCTAACTTCTGCTCCCAAGGCTGCCCCGATATGCACTGTCGGTCCCCGACGACCTAAAGTAAAACCCGCCCCTACAATCAAAATAGTTGCTATAGTTTTAAATATGGCAGTCTTTAGATCTAGCACCATAGGATATTTCGCCAAAGCTGCTTTAACTTGAGGTATACCACCGCCAGCAGCAGAAGGGGCAAAAACATCAATAATTACTCCAGCCAATGCACCAAAAGTAAAGCCCATGAGCGGTAGAACTAATTTAGCCCCAGCGATATTAACCATGTGAATACGCCATCCGCCTAGCCAGCCAATTCCTTGCTTAAGTAATACCGCAGCCAAAGCTGAAAACAAACCAATTAAACAAGCTTCGAGCAAAGCGTAACGGTTATCAAGAGAACTACTTGCCAGCCATGAAGATATACGCCAGTTGGCAAACAGTTTATTCATTCTAATTTCTTAAGCCTAAAACCAAAATTTCTGCAATTTTATATTTAATAACATAAAACTAATCAATAGTTAGACTTATATCTAAATAACCAGTAAAAATAAGTACTATATTACTAATTTTTCCCAGCCTAAAAATTTTATACTTAAAAAGTAAAGTCAGCCCTAAAAAGCCTGAAGGAGCTTTGAGTGAAATCATGTCTAGGACTGACAATCAATAACATAAAAGATAGTTATGGCTTTGATGTGACAAAGAAATGAATTTTTGATGACAGTTGAGCAAATTAGAGTAATTGTTATAGATTAACAAATATGTGGGAAATATAAAGATAGATAAAAATAAGCGATAATCCACTTTCTAGTATTAACTTACACAAGATCATCATTTTATGGGTCAATTTTTAAAACAGACATTTGCTAGCACTATTGGGAGTATTATCGGTTTATTTATATTTTCCCTCTTAGGTGCGAGTGGTTTATTTGCCCTTTTGTTGATCGCCTTTTCTAACGATGAATCATCTGTTGTTAAGGATAAATCAGTATTAGTTTTCGATTTATCTCTCAACGTTAAAGATTCCCAAACTTCCACTAATTTAAGCCAAGCTCTTAGGGGCAAAAGTCCAGATCAAGTAACTTTACGCCGAGTTTTAGAGTCTATAGATAAAGCAGCTAAAGATAAACGAGTTGTAGCTTTATTACTCGATGGTAGAAAAAATAGCAGTCTTAATGGTTATGCTACTTTGGCAGAAATTAGAAACGCTTTAGAGAAGTTTCAGAGTACAGGAAAGAAAATTATTGCTTACGATGTCACGTTAACAGAGCGAGATTACTATTTAGCTTCGATCGCCGATGAAATTATTATTAACCCGATGGGCATGATTGAGCTTAATGGTTTAAGTTCTAAACAACTATTTTTTAAGGGTGCATTGGATAAATATGGTGTAGGAGTACAGGTAATTAGAGTTGGTGATTATAAGTCGGCAGTTGAGCCTTATATTCGCTCTAACTTAAGCCCTGCTAACCGCCAACAAACAAAAGCTTTATTAACCGATGTCTGGAATCAAGTTTTAGATAAAGTAGTTACTAGCAGAAAGTTAAATCCTGCCAACTTGCAAGCAATTATTAATCAGCAGGGATATATTAATCCTCAAGAAGCAACCAAGATAGGTTTAATAGATCGCTTTGGTTACTACGATGATTTAGCTAGCGACTTGCGAAAATTTACTGGGGAAGACAAACCAACAAAAGAAGCCAGTTTCCGCCAAATAGACCTTGTTACCTACGCCGATCGCGCCCTCGATGGGGAAGAAATCGCAGCTAATCAAACATCCAAAATCGCCGTTGTCTACGCAGAAGGGGCTATTGTTGAAGGTGAAGGCGGAATTGATAATGTAGGTGGCGATCGCTTGAGTGAAGAGTTGCGTAAACTGAGGATCGATGAAAGTGTTAAAGCCATTGTTTTACGAGTTAATAGTCCTGGGGGAGGCGCAACCGCATCTGATGTTATCCTACGGGAAGTTTTACTTACTAAAGAGCGTAAACCCGTAATAGTTTCGATGGGGGATGTGGCTGCTTCTGGGGGTTATTGGATTGCAGCAGGGGGAGATATGATATTTGCCCAAGAAAATACCGTAACAGGTTCAATTGGAGTGTTTGGGTTGATATCTAATATCCAAGAAATTGCTAACAATAATGGTTTTACTTGGGATGTGGTGAAAACATCAGAATTGGCGGATATGGATTCTAATATTCGTCCTAAAAATGCAGCAGAATTGGCAATTTATCAAAAATCTGTCGATCAAACCTATCAAACTTTTATTGAAAAAGTAGCTAAATATCGCAACCTTCCCCAAGAAAAAGTAAAACAAATTGCTCAAGGTAGAGTCTGGTCGGGTAAAGAAGCGGTTAAAATCGGTTTGGTTGATCGCATTGGTGGATTAGAAAGCGCGATCGCACTGGCTGCCGAAAAAGCTCAACTGGGTAATAATTGGTTTTTGGAGGAATATCCTCAACAAAATCCTTTTGAATCTAAAATTCTTGAAGAGTTATTAAAGTCTCAAACTAAATCTGACCCCCTGACAGCCCAATTAGCCCAAATACAACAAGAAGTAACTATTTTGCAAGGATTTAATGATCCAAATAAGGTTTATGCTCGCTTACCTTTTAATTTTCAAATCGATTAACTAGACTCAGGATGTTGACAACAATTATTGGTCATCTATTTGGCAGTTAGTGTGGGACTAAGCTTGGGCTTACTGGGTAGAGGAGGTGAAATTCTAGCAGTACTAATATTGATTTAGATCATAGGTATCAATACCAAAACTGCGATGAGGCATAGCCTCCGAAGAGCGATCGCAATTAGTTTAATTACTCTCTGTATTATTCATAGCTTGGATAATTACAAAATTTTTCTCGGTAATAAGTGTGTTGATTTACAAAGTTGATTAGAGTCTGAAATTGTAAATATAGTGCGATCGCCTTGATAAGCAAAAGTTTAGTCAGTGATTAAATATTTCTGTATCTAAATATACTTTATGCGTTTTTGTCATGATATATTGACGATTAAGCATAAATGCCTGTACTTAAATTATTTTTGCTAACTCTAATCAAAATGCTTTGCATAGCCTTCAATTACTTATCGCCCTTGTAACTAATGCGACATTCCCAAAAAATCTCTACTGGTGCTAGCAGACCAGTTAATCGCTCTTTTTTGAGGCGTTGGAGACGTAAATTTTACGTTTTGCAACAGAGCCACAAACACCAACCAAAATTTACCTGGCAACATATTTTGCTTTCTTATGTCGGTAGTTTTATTGGCATCGCCATTTTAGCTTATCTTTCAGTTTATAGTTCTTATCCTTTGATTGCTGCACCCTTTGGAGCAACTGCGGTCTTAGTTTTTGGTGTTCCCGATAGTCCTTTGGCTCAACCACGCAATGTTATTGTAGGTAATACAATAGGTGCATTGACTTGCGTAATTTTAGTACATTTATTTGGCACAGCCCCGTGGGTAATGGCTCTGGCGGTAGCTACTACCATTAAATTAACGCAATTAACCAGAACGCTGCATCCACCAGCAGGAGCAGTGGCTTTAATTGGAGTTATAAGTCATGCAGATTGGCACTTTGTTTTTACTCCAGCCTTGGGAGGGTCGATTGTTATTGTTTTAGTTACTGTAATCTTCAGTAATTTAGTTGAGGGTAGACCTTATCCTAAACACTGGCTTTAACTCTTTAATTCTATTTAGCTACCTATTATAAATAGTTTTAATCTGTCACAAAATATAGTCTAAACTGACACATCGGCGACACAACCCCACCTGAAGATACTCAATAGTTTAAATTTAGCCAAACCACGAGAAGCCCAGCATTCTGGCGCAGCCGAATGTCTGGATGAATCGTGGGCTGGGTCTAGCTTGGCGTATTTTGATTCTCGATATAATTTTTTAATACAGATATTGTAACTCCACCACAAGAAGCTATAAAGTAAGACTCATTCCAAAATACTTTTTTCCAATAAATTTTGTTTATTTCTTCTGGAAATTCTTGTCTCAATCTCCTGCTGGTAACTGATTTAATATTGCCTATGAATTTGGGTAGTTCCATTTGTGGGTAGTACTGAAATAACAAATGTATATGATTGTCTTCTCCATTGAACTCAATCACTTTGCAATCCCATTTTTCACACAATTCAGTTATCACGTCTCTCAATCTGCTAATCATTTCGCCAGTTAAAACCTTTTTTCTATACTTGGTTGTCAAAACTAAATGAGCTTTTAAATCAGATACAGACCTGGCACTAGAAACAAAATCATTCCTCATTCTTCTTGTGCTACAATAACTGTATCCAATTATAACAACGCTGACTTTGATTTACAATTATCAGTACCGACTAAAGCCCACTACAGAACACAAGCTAGTACTCAATGACTGGCTTCGGATTTGTCAGTATTGGTATAATCGACAGCTTGGCGAGCGGTTTGACTGGTGGGAACAAAATCGTAGCTACATTGATAGATGTCTTTTGGTATGTCATTTGCCTGAACTCAAGGACAAACCTGAGTTTTACGGACAGAAAAAGCAGTTACCCGTAATCAAACAAGATTTGGTTATTGTAGGCTGGAGTGGTGAATTGCTAGATTTTAACTCTGTGCCATCTCAAACACTACAAGAGGTGTGCAAAAGAGTCAAACTAGCTTTTGAGCGGTTCATTGCTGGTGATTCAAAAGGAAAGCGTAGTGGAAAACCAAGATATAAAAACACTGCTCGTTTTAGGTCAATAGTGTTTGACTCCTTCAAACTACATTCTTGTTCTGTTGGAGGCAAATGGCTTTATTTATCATTACCTAAAATTGGCATAATCAATGTGCGCCATCATCGTCCACTGCCTAATGGTGCAGTATTAAAGCAAGCACAGATAATCAAAAAAAGTGACGGATGGTATATTAATCTACGGCTTCAAGATGATTCTGTACCTGACTTCAAATCAAATATTACTCCCAGTTGGAATAATTCCTTGGGGATGGATGCAGTACTGCATGAAGATGATTATCTGGCTACCAGCGAAGGTGTTAAATTGCCTAGCCTTAAGTCTTTTCGCTCCTCACGAGACAAGCTAGCCAAGGTATCAAAACGCAAATCTACCAAAAAGAAAGGTAGTAAATCAAGACGAAAACTAGCAAAACGGGAAGCAAAACTTCACTCCTCAATAGCTAGAGCTAGAAAAGATCACGCTTACAATACTGCCCACGCGCTACTGAAAACGGGCAAAAAAGTTTTCTTTCATGAAAAGCTCAATCTTGTTGGGTTGAGTCGAAGGAATAAAGCAAAAACTGATACTAATGGTAAATTTTTACCTAATGGGCAGTCGGCGAAATCGGGATTAAATAAGTCTTGGGCTGATGCTGCTTTTGGTCAGTTTTTCAACATACTGAAGTTCAAAGCTGAAAAAGCTGGGGCTTTGGTAATACCTGTAAATCCACAATACACCTCAATGTTGTTGCCGTACAAAGATGAGTTTGTCTTTACTGATTGCGGTATTCGGGAGTATTGGGATGAAGAATTAAACCTTTTGATTGATAGAGACGTTTCAGCCTCTATCAATGTCAAGAGAGTGGGGCTGGACTTGTTCCCCACTATAAAACGCTGTAAAGGGAATCCAGTAGTGATTGCATCTACTACTAATAGTACCTTAAAGGAAGTTCTCTCTACCCTCCGAGGTTTGGAGAAGCCAGCGTTATACTCGAAGAGTTAACGTCTGGAGAAGTCACTCATGTGTTTTACGGTTGCTGAAGCATCGGCACAATTATTGGTGCTTATCTAAATCGCTACATAGAGGCAAAAGCATTACAAAAAGGATTTGGTTATTGTATTTTGGCTGTTGCTATTTTTGTCTTGATTAAACGGTAAATAAATTTGTCATTGGTTATTGGTTATTTGTAATTCTTCATTCGTCTTCTTTAACCTACGTCTTCCATTAACAAGTTTAATTAATTCTCCACTGAGAGATTAGATTTAGGATTTTAGCTTCTGTTTTTTGCCAACTTGCTAAATTAAAGTCTGCTGTTGCCACTAAATTGTATTGAAGTATTCCTTGTGGAGTATTTACCCAATGTACGCAATGATAACCCTTATTTCCACTTACCTGAAACTGTCTACAACTAACAAATCTAATTAATTCGTTTTGCTCGTTTATTTGTAGATGATATTTATTAAAGTTATCTGTAGCAATCGTATAAGATTTAAGGTCTTTATTAAGATTTAGTTGATATTTAGCTGCACCTGCTAATGCAGTAACTTTATTTTCATCCAAATTAAAATAATTATTTTCAGCTATAAAACTTGATAATTCAAAAGATGCTACCGTTTGAATGGGTTCTGAAGATAATAAAATTGTTTGAGAGTCACAATTATTCCTGCCTCGCTCATAAATTCCTATCAATGTTTCAATACAAATATCGATTCTGAAACCAGATTCACTATTTTGAATCTTTGTATACTCTCGCGGAACTTTATATTTAGTTTCACCAACAGTTTGAATAAAATGACTGGGGACAGATTCTATACGAAACATGATAATAGCACTAATAATGAGCAAAATACTATAAACTCCTGCCATAATTAGATATATTTCTTGTGATTGATAGCGTTATTGCTAAAAGAAAAGAAACAAATGTGAACATCGTCCAAATTTGACTCGCAATATTATAGTCAGGAGCAAGTACCGATTTAGGATGATAAAAGGCAGAAACAGCCATGCCAATAACGAGGGAAAAGGCAAAAATTAAGATTAAGACAATGAGCCAGTTTATAATAATTAAACGACCTTTCATTTTATTGATTTATGCTTGTTGTTTTATTATTTAATTAAAGAAAATTAGGTTGCCGATATAGCAGTTACAGTAAAAAGGATAGGCTGGCATTACACAATATATATATTGAGTGTTATTGTAAAATTTTAATCACATAATTATTAATTTATCCTTAGCAATTTTTACCTAATCGCAGCAAAATAGGTTATCACAAAAGATGTTTGAGTCTAGAATAAATTATGCAACTATTAGATCGAGTTCGTTTAGGTTTAGCGGTTGGAGTAGCAAAAACTATTACCGCCATAGTGCGATCGCTTGGGTTGGGAGCAGCTTCTGTTTTACCTGGGGAGATATCCCGTCGGCTTCATCCACGTTTATTACCTTTATTATTTGAACAGGTTAGTCAGGGGGTAATCTTAGTCGTAGGGACAAATGGTAAAACCACCACCTCTCTATTACTCAAGCAAATATTAAGTGATCGCGGTTTTGTCGTCGTTCACAATTCTAGCGGTGCTAATTTAATTAATGGTTTGATTGCAGCACTGTTAAATAGTACAGATCTCACAGGTAAGTTATCTGCCGACTACGCTATTTTGGAAGTTGACGAAAACATCTTACCCTTACTATTAAAGAACTGTCAGCCAAAGTATATCTTAGGTTTAAATCTATTTCGCGATCAGTTAGATCGTTATGGAGAAGTAGATACAATTGCTCAACGTTGGGGTAAAGCGATCGCACCCTTGCCTAATGATACTACTATTGTTTTAAATGCTGACGATCCCACCCTCTCTCATCTAGGACAACAATTAAAGCAAAAAGTAATCTATTTCGGACTTAACGAGCCTCAATTATATCTTGATGCTATTCCCCATGCAGTCGATTCTATTTATTGTCCCAATTGTGGACATCTTTTAAATTATCAAGGAGTTTATCTATCTCATTTAGGCGATTACCATTGTCCTAGTTGTGGCTTTCTCAAAAGTACAACGGCTTTAGATAGTCGAGAATACCCTCAAATTTTAATAGGTGTATACAACAAATATAATACCTTAGCAGCAGCTTTATTGGCACAAGAAATAGGCATAAGCAAGAGTGAAATTGTTAGCACAATTCATAATTTCAAAGCAGCCTTTGGACGAGCGGAAGAGTTAGAAATAGATAATAAACAGGTGCGGATATTATTATCTAAAAATCCTGTGGGGATGAACGAAACAATTCGGGCGGTTAACGATATCAAAAAAACGGGTAGATCCTCAGTGACTCTGGTGGCTTTAAATGATCGTATACCAGATGGAACAGATGTATCATGGATTTGGGATGTAGACACAGAAGAATTAGTAAAATTAGGGGGGACTATCATTGTTAGTGGCGATCGCGTTTATGATATGGCATTAAGACTAACCTATAGTTCGGCAGAAATTCCAGGTAGTAATCCTAATTTTAAATTAATAGTTGAGGAAGATTTAGCAATAGCAATTAAAACAGCCTTGGAACATACCAAAAAAACAGAAACCTTGCATATCATTCCTACTTATTCTGCCATGTTGGAAGTTCGGGAAATACTAGTAGGGCGCAAAATACTTTAATTGTTAATGGATTTCTGTT
The DNA here is from genome assembly GCA_002368355.1 of Chondrocystis sp. NIES-4102. Taxonomy (NCBI): domain Bacteria; kingdom Bacillati; phylum Cyanobacteriota; class Cyanophyceae; order Chroococcales; family Chroococcaceae; genus Chondrocystis; species Chondrocystis sp. NIES-4102. The sequence goes on from AP018281.1 coordinate 4,045,787, forward strand.
TAACAGAGAATAAGGGTGTTGGCTTCTTGGCTCTTAGCTTTGGGCTGTGACGCGCCTTACGTCGATATTATACCCTTGTGGTACGCGGGGTCTCCGCTCTACCTACTACCTACTACCTACTACCCCCTACCTACTACCCCCTACCCAAACCCCCACTACCTAATCTCGAATTCTCATAAACTAATCTTTCCTAGGCTTAATAATCAGTAATGAAAAGCAACAAATGTTTGTTCACTACCTAAAGGATTGCACAAAAATTGCACAAAAGACTTGGTTGAATACAATTAGTCCAAAAATCACTGATATCTCCTAACTGAAAAAAACTTTTATAAGAGTGAAATTAGGTTAAGTAAAGCATTGAGCCTGAAATTTAACTATGTACAGTTTTTAAGTAAAGGTTATAGAAGACTCATCTATACCTCAAGTTAGGAATCAGTTTTCTAAGCAATTTTGGTGCAAATATAAGATTCAGGAGAAATATTGATGTTAGACGCATTTACACGGGTAATTTCCCAAGCTGATGCTAGAGGTGACTATTTAAATGGAGGTCAGTTTGACGCGCTAAAAAACATGGTTGCAGACAGCAACAAACGCATGGATGTTGTAAATCGCATCACTGGTAATTCCTCGGCAATTGTAGCTAATGCTGCGCGTGTTTTATTTGTAGAACAGCCACAATTAATTGCTCCAGGAGGTAATGCTTATACCAACCGTCGTATGGCTGCTTGTTTAAGAGACATGGAAATCATTTTACGTTATGTCACCTATGCTATTTTTGCTGGGGATGGTAGCGTTTTAGAAGATCGTTGTTTAAATGGATTGAGAGAAACCTATATAGCTTTAGGTGTTCCTGGTGGATCAGTTGCCGAAGCAGTAAACAAAATGAAAGCTGCTGCAATCGCTCTTGCTAATGACAAGAATGGTGTAACTCAAGGAGATTGCAGTTCTTTAATGTCGGAAGTGTCTAGTTATTTTGATCGTGCTGCTGCTGCTGTTGGTTAATAGTTAAAACTTTGTTATTTCAATAAACTGATTCAAGAGGAATATAAAACATGAAAACCCCTATTACTGAAGCTATATCTGCTGCGGACTCTCAAGGACGTTTTTTAAGCAGTAGTGAAATTCAAACTGCTTTCGGTCGTTTTCGTCAAGCTGCTGCCAGTTTAGAAGCTGCTCAAGCATTAACAAGTAAAGCAGACAGTTTAGTTAACGGTGCAGCCCAAGCTGTTTATAGCAAATTCCCCTACACTACTCAAATGCAAGGGCCCAACTATGCTTCTACTCCAGAAGGTAAAGCAAAATGCGCTCGTGACATTGGCTACTATCTAAGAATGATTACCTACTGTTTGGTTGCTGGTGGCACTGGCCCTATGGACGACTATTTAATTGCTGGAGTTGCTGAAATTAACAGTACATTTGAATTATCTCCTAGCTGGTATGTTGAAGCTCTTAAATATATCAAAAACAATCACGGTTTAAGTGGAGATCCTGCTGTTGAAGCTAATTCCTACATTGAGTATGCAATTAATGCTCTGAGCTAGTGATCTGGATCAATTTTGAATTGATGGGTGATGACTCTTCAAAACAAATTTGATCACCTGCCAGAAAACTCTAGTAGCTCGGAATCGCAGATGACTATTGAAACTGGTTGGTATTTAATGGTTGGCTGTAATTCCGAGATGTTTTTTTTTATCGATTAAATTAAAACATTAGGAGGATTACCAGTGGCAATTACAGCAGCATCTCGCTTGGGAATTTCTGCCTTCGACGATACTAAGATAGTTGAATTGCGTCCTAACTGGAATAAAGAGGATGCTAAAGTTGCGCTCGCAGCAGTTTATAAAATACAACACCTCGATCGCTATCAGAATCAAGGTTTTGAAGCTGATATAGATTCTTATCTTGATAGTAATGAATATGTGCAAAGTTTTGGGGATAATATTGTTCCCTACTATCGAGGCTTTTCTACTCAACGAGGACAAAAAACCGTCGGTTTTACTAGAATTCAACTATACCAAGGTTATGTCAAAGTGCGATCGCGCTCAAGGTAATAGTGGTAACCCTCGTTTAACCTATGATTTGGCTCGTAATACTGCAACTCCTGTCAACATTCTGGGGGGTAGAGGTTCTTTGTCTGCTATAACTACCACTGATCGAGGCAGCCTATATCGTGTGATTACCCAAGGTGCAATCAGACGCACACCTCAATTACGTCGCAGTGTTAAAGAATATGTCGTCCCCTATGAAAGACTTTCCGCAACCCTGCAAAAAATTAATCAACAAGGCGGACGAGTAATTAGTTTAACCGTAGCCTAATCACCAATCATTAAAACTTAATATATTCAAGGAGATTTATCAGTGGCAATTACAACAGCAGCGTCTCGTTTGGGTGTTTCTGCTTTTAGCGATTTTAAGCCTGTAGAATTACGTCCTTATTGGACTCAAGATGATGCTAGAGCAGTGATTAATGCTGTTTATCGGCAGGTTTTGGGTAACGATTATATTATGCAGTCTGAACGTTTAATAGCAGCAGAATCCTTATTAAAAAATGGTTCAATAACTGTCCGCGATTTTGTTAGGGCAGTAGCTAAATCAGAATTATATAAGAAAAAATTCTTGTATGACAACTTCCAAACTAGAGTAATTGAATTAAATTTTAAGCATTTATTAGGTCGTGCGCCCTATGATGAGTCGGAAGTTATTTATCATTTAGATTTGTATCAAAATAAGGGATTTGAAGCTGATATTGATGATTTTATCGACTCAGCAGAATACGATACTAGTTTTGGAGATAGTATTGTTCCCTATTATCGAGGCTTTTCTACTCAAACTCAACAAAAAACTGCTGGTTTTCCTCGTATGTTCCAATTATATCGAGGTTATGCCAATAGCGATCGCTCTCAAATAGCAGGTAAACCATCCCGTTTAGCTAAGGAGTTAGCAGCTAATACTACTTCGGCGGTGATTTCTCCTTCTGGTAGTAATGCAGGTTGGGCTTATCGTGATTCTAGCAAGGGTGTTACACCTGAACGCACCTTTAGAACTTCTAATAAGGAAGGACGTATTTATCGTGTGGAAATAGCTGGTATGAGTTTGGCTGGCTATCCAAAAGTTCGTCGTGCTAGTCGCGCCCTCTTAGTTCCCTACGATGAGTTAACCCCTACTCTACAAAGAATTAATAAGATGGGTGGTAAGGTTGCAAGTGTGACTTTGGCATAAATTCGCTGTTCAGTGATCACTAACCAGTTATTATTAAGCAATGAGCAGTATGTGTAAACAGGTTTTGATCACTGTTCTTTAATTATTTACGGAGAAAATAAATTATGTTAGGAAGTTCTTTGATTGGCAGTAATTCTAGTTCCCCTTCTAAAAGTCGGATTTTTGTTTACGAAATAACTGGCTTAAAGCAAAGTGAAACTAACGATAGTAATAATTATCAAATTCGCAATAGCGGTAGTATTTTTAGAAAAGTTCCTTATAATCGCATGAACCAAGAAATGCAAAGAATTAACAAAATGGGGGGAACAATTGTTAATATTCAACCTTTAGAAGATTTCCAAAATCAAGAAGCACATCCTGAGCATGAGCATAATGATAATTCTCAAGAATAAATAATATATTTTTGATTAAATTCAAAGCTCGAAAGAGGAAGCGATCGCGAAGCATAGCCCTTCAGGCTAATCGTCTTGTTTCCTCTGCTTACATAATTTTTAGATAAATATCACATTTTAAAATTTATATGGTTGCAGCTATTTCATCTTCTTTAAGAAACCGCCAACATTTATTAATTCAGCAATTAGCCGACTGCATCGAACACAATTGGGCTAAATATTTAACTTTATCTACTTATCAAATACCTCCAGATTTAGGTTACATAGAAGGTAGTTTGGAAGGAGAAAAATTAATTATTGAAAATCGTTGTTATCAAACACCACAATTTCGCAAATTACATTTAGAATTAGCTAAGGTGGGCGATCGCTTAGATATTCTCCATTGTGTTATGTTTCCTCGTTCTAATTATGACATCCCTATATTTGGCGTGGATCTAGTCGGCACTCAAGCAGGTATTGGCGCAGCTATTGTAGATTTATCCCCAACTAATTCTAACCGTATTCTTTCTAATACCTATATTCAAGCTTTATCTAATTTACCAACCATCGATTTTGCCCAACCTCGCATTTTACCCGCATGGGGTGATATTTTTTCACCATTTTGTCTCTTTATTCGTCCTGTAGATCAACGGGAAGAATTATTATTTTTAAACCGCGTTACACAGTTTTTAACTATACATTGTTTACAAGCGATCGCTTCTACACCTTTATTATCTCCCCAAGCACAAGCAGAAATTAAAGCAGCACAACTATATTATTGTCAAAAGCAGCAGCAAAACGATAAAACTAGAAAGGTTTTGGAAAAGTCTTTAGGGCAAATTTGGACAGATCATTATATGAAACAAATGTTGTTTGATTGTGATTAGTTATCGGTTATTATTGATGTTTTATTCATTCGCTTATATGATAATTAATAATTAATTGTTCTATAAGACTTGCTCATCTTTATTTTAATTTTTTAAGAAGACTTTTAACTATAATATTAAAAATTGCGCCAAAATAAGAGAAATTAATTGGATAGCTTTGAAAAATAGTAATATTAAAAAAAGGTTGATTAGCTTTCATTTTATAATTACTAATTAATATATTTGTATAAAATTAATTTAGGACAATTTAGATAACTATCGGCTAAAAGGTAATACGTAGAAGAGATAGAAAATAATAGTAACAATTTAATTAATAAAAGCTAAGAGCTAAAACCTATCCCTTAATCTATTACTTAAATAAAACCAATAAATGCTCGCCAAGCAATTAAAAAATAACTATGGAGGATAGAGAACTATTTCCTAATCAACAATTTTTACTTCAAGCTGCATTTGAACATTCTACAGAAGCGATCGCCATAATCGATCAAAATTACTGCTTAGTAGAAATTAATCCTGCTGCTTGTAAATTATTTAGCGCGACGAGACAAGAATTAATTGGTAAGGCGATTTCTAACTGGTTTGATTTAAATTTAGAAACAGAAATAGCTGAGGTGAGATGGCAACCAAAAACTGATATCAAGCATATTTTAGAATATAGTTGTGTTAAAAATATCTTGCCCAATTATCATTTATTGGTTTTTCGAGATATTAGTAAACTGCAAAGAGTAACAGCAGAAAAACTAAATAGAGAACATCAACGGGTAGAATTATTTGCTGAAGTTACACTTAAAATTAGACAATCATTACAATTAGAAGAAATTTTACGCACCGCAGTATCAGAAGTGCAAAGTATGTTACGGGCAGATCGCGTTTTAATTTATCAGATATTTAGTAATGGAACAGGAATGCCAATTAAAGAGGCGGTATTACCAGCCTATGCGCCAATTTTGGGTATAGAATTTCCAGAAGAAGTATTCCCCCTAGAATATCGCCAATTATACACCAAAGGCAGAGTACAAGCGATCGCAGATGTCCATGCAACTGATGCAGGTTTAGCAGAGTGTTTGGTTGAATTCATGGATGAGTGGAATGTTCAAGCCAAGTTGGTAGTTCCAATTTTACAGAACTTAAAATCACCCTCCGCAACATCAGAAGATCTACTCTGGGGTTTATTAATTGCCCATCAATGTCAAGCACCCCGAACTTGGACAGAATTTGAATTACAACTGATGCAGCAACTAGCTGATCAAATCGGCATTGCTTTATCACAAGCAGAATTATTATTTAATCTTGAGGGTTTGGTAGCAGAACGTACTGCAAAATTAAGACAGGAGATAAGTGAACGACAGGAAGTAGAACTAGCTTTGCGTCGCAGTGAAGAACAATTACGGCTAATTGCCAATGGTTTACCAGTTTTAATTGCTTATGTAAATAAACAACAGGAGTATCTTTTTAATAATGAAAGTTATCAAACCTGGTTGGGTTTATCCCCCACAGCAATTGCTGGATGTCAGTTAAGAGAAGTTCACGGCGAAGAAGAATATCAAAAAATTCGACAATATATAGAAATTGCCCTCTCAGGTAGAACAGTTAGTTATGAAAGAGATGTAATTCTGCTAGATGGTTGTGTTCATTCCCTTAGTATTACCTATATTCCCCATTTAGAAGCCACAAATAAGGAAATTATAGGATTTTTTGCCCTTACCAGTGATATAAGCGATCGCAAGGCTATTGAACGGATGAAGGACGAATTTATCTCTGTTGTCAGTCACGAATTACGCACCCCTCTAACTTCTATTCATAGTTCCCTTAAAATCCTTACCTCTGGTAAATTGGGTAATCTTTCCGATAGAGGACAAAGAATGCTACAAATTGCCGATGAACAAACCGAAAGACTAGTGAGGCTGGTAAATAATGTCCTAGATCTTCAGCGTATCCAGTCTGGGAAAGTGCGAATGAATAAACAAGCCTGTCAAGCCACCGACTTAATGATTGAAGCAGTACAGACGATGCAAGGAATGGCACAGGAACAGCAAGTTAAACTGTTAGTTGAACCAGTTACTTTACTAGTTTGGGCAGATCGCGACTATATATTGCAAACTCTAACCAATTTAATTAGTAATGCTATTAAATTTTCTCGCCCTAAAAGTACTGTTTGGCTTTCAGCAAGTAAAACCTTAAACGATAAAGCTGATCCACACTCTCATATTTCCTATATTACCTTTACTGTGCAAGATCAAGGACAAGGTATTCCTAGCGATCGCTTAGAGACGATTTTTGAGCGTTTTCAACAGGTAGACTCTTCAGACTCCCGTAAAAAAGGCGGTACAGGTTTAGGGCTTGCTATCTGTCGCCAAATAGTAGAAGGGCATGGGGGGCAAATATGGGCAGAAAGCTGTTTAGAAGCAGGTAGCACCTTTTACTTTACTCTACCTGAACTTATTCAGTGATTAGTTATGGCAATACCAGACAATATTAAAACCTTTTTTCCAATAGCAATAATATTACCCCAAATTATTTATAGATAATTTTACACGCCTATATCTATATATACTCACCATGAATAACAAAACAATCTTATTAATAGATGACGAAGAGACTATTCAAGAAGTAGTTCAGATAGGTATTGAAATAGAAGCAGGTTGGCACGTGGCGATCGCTTCTTCGGGTATGGAAGGAATTAGTTTAGCTAAAAGTCAACAACCTGATGCCATTCTCTTAGATGTAATGATGCCTGAGATGGATGGTATTTCAACTTTATTTAATTTAAAAGCCAACGCCCAAACTAAAACTATTCCAGTCATTTTTTTAACCGCTAAAACCCAAACTAGCGAAAAAAACGAGTTAAAAAGCTTAGGAGTTGTTGATGTGATTACTAAACCTTTTAATTCTATGACCCTAGCAAGTCAAATTGCCAAAATACTCAATTGGGAAGTTTAATTAATAATATTTAATAAAACTTATAATATATACAAGAATCAGGAGGTAGGAGTCAGGAGTCAGGAGTTAGAAGTCAGGAGGTAGTAGGTAACGACTCAATAATTATTGATCGATCATTTAGCAATTAAAAAATTAAAGTTAACAGCTAAAAACTAACAGCTAATGTAACTAAGTAGTAGGTTTTAAAAATTGTAAGTTCTAATTTATTCTAATATTGTAGTATTTTTGCGTATTTTATATTACTTAACTTTTATATGAAAATCCTTTTAATTGATGATGATGAAACCTTAGTAGATTTACTTACCAGGAGTTTAAAAGAAAAAAGTTACGCGATCGATGTTGCAAGAGATGGAGAACAAGGTTGGATTTATGGGTCTACCTATAGTTATGATTTAATTATTATCGATTGGCTATTACCTAAACTTGATGGTATTAGTCTTTGTAAAAAATTTCGCGCCCATGGTTATCATACCCCCATTCTTCTACTTACTTCTCGTCATGGTAGTCAAAATAAAATCAAGGGTTTAGATGCAGGGGCTGATGATTATCTTTGTAAGCCTGTAGATGTTGAGGAATTATCCGCCCGTATTCGCGCCCTATTACGGCGTTTGAATTGTAATTTTTTACCCGTTTTAAGTTGGGGAAACCTGCAATTAAATCAATATAGTTGTCAAGTAACCTATCAAGGAGAAGAATTACCCTTAACCGCTAAGGAATATCGTTTATTAGAATTATTTTTACGTCATCCTCAAGAAGTTATTACACTAGCAGATATTATAGAAAGTCTTTGGTCTTCAATGGAATATCCTGTAGAAGCCACAGTGCGATCGCATATTCGACGTTTACGAGATAAATTAAAGTTAGTTGGTTTACCAGAAGATCTGATTACTACAGTTAGGGGACAGGGATATTGCTTAAAGGTATTATCCCAAAATCAAATATTAGAAGAAGATAAATTATCTAATTCCAAGCAAACAAAACATTTAAAAGCTTTAACTACTATCTGGAAGAAATATCAGCCAAAAAAAGCACAACAATTAGCCATATTACAGCAGGCGAGCGCACGTTTACAGACAGGTGAATTAGAAGTTAGCGATCGCGTCTCGGCTATTATTGCAGCCCATAGTTTAGCAGGAACTCTCGGACAATTTGGTTTGGATCAAGCATCTTTATTAGCTAAGGAAATAGAACAATTATTACAGGATAATCAACCACAAGAATTAATTAATAAAATAACTATCCTTAGTTCACAAATTAGTGGCGATCGCTCTTTGGATAGTTTACCTTATCCTACAATTTTTTCTCAAAGCCAACCAGATCTGGGTAATAATTTACATCCCAAAGAAATTAATAATTCTCCATTACTACTAATTATCAATGATGAACCTAATTTTACTGCACAGCTTACCCAAGCAGCCACCAGTCAAGGTATCGAAACTTTAGTTCTTTCTACTCCATCGGTAAGAAATTGGCTAGATCAACAGCAATTACAGCAACAACAATTACCCCATGCGGTTTTATTAACTATAAATTTTGCCAATTCTACCCCTGACTGGCGACTACAACAGCTTAGTTTAATTGCCGAATTTAATCTATTGCAACCTGCTATCCCAGTTATTGTACTTGCCGATCGCGATCACTTTAAAGATCGTTTACAAGTAGTTAGACATGGGGGGGCTTTCTATCTTACCCAGCCTTCCACCCCCAGCCAAATTATGAGTTTTTGTCATCAAATTCTTCAACGATCCACTATTCGTAAAAATATTATGATTGTTGATGATGACCAAGAATTATTACAAATTCTACCCTCTCTATTAGAACCTTGGGGGTTTAAATTTACCACTCTCCATGATCCACGGCAATTTTGGGAGGTATTGCAAGCTTTTCATCCCGATTTATTGGTTTTAGATATAGAAATGCCCCATTTAAGCGGAATTGAATTATGCAAAGTTTTGCGTACTCATCCTTACTGGTACAAGTTACCCGTCTTATTTCTGACAATTCATCAAGATCTAGCTATCTCGGCGGAGGCATACGCTTGTGGTGCTACGGACTTCATGAATAAACCTGTAATTCCGCAACAACTCGCCCATCGAATCATTCATCGCTTATCTTAAAGGCAACTAAATTAAGACAAATTATTACTAACCAAATAACTCAATAACCAATTAGCAGCCGTGGCGCGACGGGTTTGTCTTGGGCCGAATTCGCCTATTTTATAACCTTTAAACCCCAATTTCTCTTTAAGTAGTTGTTTATTAGCTGCTGGAATAGAACGGGTAAGCTTAACTGTTGGCGGACGATTAGCTATAAAATCTGGAGGTTGAGGATATTGTTCACCCCAGTCATCGATCACCTGGCTAAGATCCCAACTTTGACTATCTTGATTATAACGATAACCCAAATAGTGCCACACCAACTGATTAACGATCCCGTCGTCTAATTCTTCGTTAAGAATCGCCCAAATTGTATCAGTATTTAAAGGAGGTAAATTAGACATAATGAAGCCATCTCAATTGCAAATTGGCATAATTTTAGTAATTGGTATTATTGGGGTTTCTTTATCAGCAATTTGGATTCGTTTAGGGTTAGCTGCCGTAAATTTTGAGAATAAAGTAGGTTTTAGCTTATTTCTCGCAGCATCGCGCCTAATTTTGGCTGCTTTAATTGTACTACCCACAGCCAAGAATCTAAAATCGAGAGAAAATAATCCCCAGAGTTATTATTATGCCTTAGCAGCAGGGGTTTGTTTAGCAATTCATTTTGCCACTTGGATTACTTCCTTAAGTTATACTTCCATCGCTGCTTCTACGGTTTTAGTAACAACTAATCCTATTTGGGTGGGTTTGTTTTCTTGGTGGTGGTATAAGGAAAAATTTAATCGAGTCCAAATCTTAGGTATTGCTGTAGCGTTAATTGGAGGTGTAATTATTGCCCTAGTAGATACCAATCTGGCAAATAGTGAGTATAGTAATCCCATTCTAGGTAACATTTTAGCTTTAATGGGTGCAGTTATGTCTAGTTTATATATAATTTTTGGCTTAAAGGCACAACAACAAGGCTTAAATACCCAACAGTATATTGCGATCGCCTATTCAATTGCAGCCTTAGCTCTCTTCCCTTTGCCCTGGTTCTACAACACTAGTTATCTAGGGTATCCAAAAGCAGTTTATTTATATATCTTGCTGATGGCAATAATATCCCAAGTAATCGGACATACAAGTTTAAATTGGGCTATACGTTGGACTTCGCCTGCTTTAATTAGCCTGAGTTTATTATTTGAACCTGTAATAGCTAGTATATTTGGCGCGATCGTTTTTAAGGAAATTCCTGCTGGGGGTTTACTAATTGGTGGTGTAATTATTTTGCTAGGAATAGGAATATATTCAAATTCACGATAATTTCAACTTGATAACTTAACTAACCTTTTGAGCGTATCCCCAACTACCTTGTTGGCGAAAATTATGATAATTCGGATGGGGTTTTACCAGCAATTCCCATACCTTTCTTACCTGGGGCGTAACTCTTTCTTCCAAAGGTTTTTTCAAAGCCCAGGGCGTATTAAGATGTTCCATTGTCCAGTCTAGATCATCAAAAATAATCCAACCGCCAGGCTGCAAGAGTTTATCAACCAAGAAAAAAGCATATCCCGTGTTATACCAATCATGACCGCCATCAAGATAACATAGATCAAAGGTTATCCTGTTTTCCTCTATAAGTTTCATCAACCGCCAATTATAAGAAACAGGTTCATAATAAAAATCCACGCGATCAAGATACCCACATTTTGCTAACAACATTTCTATATTGGGTTGACGCTGTTTAGCACTATGTAAATCTATAGTTACAATTGAACCGCCTCCTATTTCCTCTAAGGCTGCTGCCAAATAACAAGTAGACACTCCGTGAAAAAATCCTAATTCTAAAATGTTGCTTATCTGATGCTGTTGGATAAACTCAGCTATGATACTAGCCTGTTTAAGGCTCATATAAGGAAGATCTCCAACTATTTCTTTAACTTTAAGCAAACTCATATATTTATTTAAAGGGTATGTATGCAATATAATCTATGGGTAGTATTAAGGTAAAGATTCAAGGGAAAAGGACAATATATTATTCTAAGATGTGCCAGATGTGAGTATAAGCAGCATAATGATACCAATTTCTAATAAGTAGCTGGAAAGATCAAAAATCTTATTATATAGCCGTGAAAGATTGGTTTGGGATAATTTGGGTGATTATCGGGTTGTAGTCAGGAGTAATTAAGTTAAGAGAAACTAAAAGCAACAGCTAAAGGCTAAATCTCTCATCTTTTCACAAAATTGATCAAAGTTACCAATCAATCTAAATACAACTAGCTAAAGCCTCTAATAATTGTTGTGCTGTTAAATAGCGGTCTTTTGGTTCAGGTTGACAAGCCTTTTCCAACACTTTACTTAAATCAGTTGGCAAATTCGGAATACTTTTAATATCAAACTCAAATTTACTACTCTGATAGCGATAATATTCCATAGGGGCTTTACCTGTAAGCAAGAAAATAATTGTTGTTCCAACTCCATAAATATCAGATTGAGGACAGGGTTTACCCCGATACTGTTCTGGCGCGCTATATCCTTCTACACCGATGCGTGTCTCCAAAGCTGTTCCCAATTCCTTTACCGCACCAAAATCCAACAACATCAAACGACTATCTAAATTGCGTAACATCAAATTAGCAGGTTTAATATCACGATGGATCAAAGGCGGTTCAAGATTATGTAGATATACCAAAATATCGCAGACTTGAATCATCCAGCGTATTGTCCTTTCAGGATCAGTCGCCCCTCGTTGAATCACTAATTGTTCAAGATTGTGACCATGAATCAATTCCATGACAATATACTTATGGTTATTTTCCACAAAGAAATCATAATATTTCGGTATACCTGGATGTTCTAATGACTTTAAAATTCTAGCTTCCCTTTCAAATAACTCCCTAGCTTTAGCTATGCGTGCCATATCTGCATTCATTTCCTTAAGCACCAGCAACATCGGCGCGCCTTTAACAGCACGATTACGATCCCAGGCTAAGTAAGTAGTTCCCATTCCTCCCCTACCAAGAATACGTAGGATTTGATAAGAACCGATAAAATTCTCTTCACTGACAATAGGTTTTCCACAATGTCGGCAGAAAATACTACCATCAGGATTATCTTTATGATCGCAGACAGCAGGGGTTACTAAAATGTCGGTTTCTTCTAAATCGGATTGATTTTTTGTTATCCGAGATTCCAACTCAAACTTAAAAACTGGACCATTTTCGGCTAAACGAATTAAATCATCATGTTGCAAAATGGCTTTAGTTACAAAAGTGTTATTAACTAGAGTGCCATTAGTACCCCTGCTAATCAACTGCCATTTCTCTTTTGGTGAATCAATTAAGGTTAGTTCTAAATGTTGTCTTGAGACCTGAAAATAGCCATGAAGGACAATATCGTTATTTTGAGCGCGACCAATCCGAATTACCGATTTATCGGCAAATTCCCACTGTTGTAGGGGTTTATTTGTCTGCGGTTCTAACAGTGTAAAAATGACCATACAAGGCAATTACTCGATATACATAAAATGGTCGCTAAAAATTAGCCTTCAACTTAATTTTAATGAGTATAGCGGTAATATTATCGTGACCATTATATTCATTAGCAAAATTTACTAGTTCAAATAAACCTTGTTCCAGATTGCTAGTAGTAGCCATAAGAGGACTAAGATAGTCTTGCCAATGATTTTCTAATAAATCGTTATCCGAAAGACCATCAGAACACAGTAATAACAAACAATCTTCGGTTAAATCAAAAAATTGAATCTCAGGTCTGACATAATTATTATCTCTTGGCCCTAATGCTTGGGTTAGTTGATAGGCATCGGGTCTACGGTAGGCAATCTCAGGATCTACCCCACGGTTAATGTCTCTCTGACCAACTTCATGATCTAGAGTTAATTTTTCTAGCCCTTGCTTGCGAGTAACACGATAAATACGACTATCACCTACATGAGCGATCGCTAATTGGGTATCTTGTAACAACGCCATTACTAAAGTAGTACCCATTCTACCGCTACCTGAACGGGAATTATTGATATTAGTTTGATATAAAGTCTCGTTGGCTAATAGAATTCCAGTTTTGATTGTATCGTGGTCTGGTAATTCTTCTTGCCACTCTGTTTCAAAAAACTTCTTTATGTGTGTCACTGCCATACTACTGGCTACTTCTCCTGCTGCGTGTCCCCCCATGCCATCGCAGACAATATATAAACCACGAACACGCAAATTATTTTCACCGTTGTTTTCGGATTTTTCAATTACTGTGTTGACCCCATAAAAATCTTCGTTGTGATCTCTTTGTAAACCGATATCTGTACAGCTGGCATCAGTAACACTCACGAGTTGCATGGGAATTACTGCTGTAGATTGTTCATCAAAGTCGCTACTATAGATCATTTCATCGTCGTGTTCGGTAAAAAAACCTTGATCTTGAAATGTCTCTGATTCTGGAAAATCGTACTGATTTTGATTAGGTTCGGATGGAGGAATATTCACGGTAAGATATGAATTAGTGTGTATATCATCTGATTCGGTTTGCTCTTGAGAGATACTTATATTGTGAAGTTTCAGTCTTAACTCTTCTACTTCAATTATTTCTTCTGATATTACCCTCTCAAGTAACTGATTTAGCTCATCTATTGTATTTAGTTTGGTGACAGATAAAATACGTTGCCAAGTTTGAGCTAGATCTTTTAATGTTGGTGTCTTTCCTTGAGGGTCTAGATATAATTGCTGTAAACAAAAAGCTTGGTCTTCATCAATACGTAAATTGTCTTCAACTAAAAGACTTTGAGCGCAACTGATTTTTTGTAAAGGTTGCCAAAGTTTTGCTATCTCGTCTAAAAACCAAATTACTTGTAATATAGGTATTTTTTGCTGCAACCATAAATCTGTTAATAATTTCCATTGAGAACGATCTGGTAATAAGACTACTCCTTGATCTTGTTGTTGCCAAGCATCGTGAATTTTAGGAATAGTTGGGGTGTATTTTTCTAAAAATAGATAAGGTAGTGCATGGGTTGGTAGTCCTAGGGAATTCCAGTATTGGCTTACAGATAAATATGAGTTGTTGAAATCTTTTTTTAGTTCAGTAAGTAATTCCATGCGCTGCTTTTGTAAAGTAGCTAAATAGGATTTTTGTAACGGACATTTATCTATTATTTTCCCTTGCCAAAATTTGGTATTAGCATTTTCATAAACTGTATTTAAAACTTCTGTCGCCGTAAAATTAGCTTCAAAACAATAGCGATGATTAGTATTGAATTGATCTTTTAAAATGGCTAAGGAGGGTTTTGTTTGTATGCCTTGAGGAGTAAATAATTCTGTTATATCTTCGATCCTTAATTTGGGTGGTTGAGTGGCAAGATCGCTATCGGTTACTTCCTTTTCTGTGTCTGATGAGCTTATTTCATTGACTAGTTTTTTCTGAGAGATAATCGCCCATAAAACTACATGATTATTAGTACCACATAATCCACAGATCTTTGTTTCAATAGGAATAATCCCTTGACAACCACAACAAGTTTTTTCCGTTAGGGAAATACCACAATTTTGGCAAAATTTATTTGCTTCTGGGTTTTCAAATTCACACTGGGAACAAATAAGCATACTTCATTAATAATGATTAATGTAACCAATACGGAAAAAATAAAGTAAAATTCTATTCGCAATCTTAGCTTATAGTTTGTGTTTAGCAATCCTCTGATAAAGTTATAAAGGTAATGATTAACTATATATTTATCTAGCTTCCATCTCTCTTGAGATATTGCGCTTTTTGCATAAAAACTGGCTAGATTACGAATAGATCATGTTTGGTTATTTAATAACATGACTTATGTTAACTGCTTAGATTATCTTGCACCACTTATCTTTAAATTACCAAAAGCCAATAAATTCTTGGTGTCAATGAACAATAATATTAGATGAAAAGGAAATTTTAATATAGCTGCATAACTTCTGCGATCGCCATACGTGATTGTACATTCAAATCTAAACTAGAAGTATGACCCATATTAAAATGTGTAGCAGCAGCACATCCAATCATTGCAGCATTATCAGTGCAAAACTTTAAAGGGGGAAAATAGACATTTAAATTATGCTTTTTAGCTGCTTGTTGCAAATGTTCCCTAAGCCCACTATTAGCTGCAACACCACCGCCAATAGTAATTGTTTGAAGATTATGATCGAGGGCGCATTGGACACTACGTTTAGTTAATACTCTCGCTACTGTATCTTGAAAACTAGCTGCCACATCAGCCACAGGTATTTCCCCCTCAGTTGCCAATTGATCTATCAATCTAGCAATTGCTGTCTTTAACCCACTAAAACTATAGTCGTAGGGGTGATACCCTCCATCTGGTAGAGAAATTCTGCCGAATGGCAAAGAAAATGCTTTAGGATTTCCCAGTTGCGCCAGGCGATCAATAATTGGACCCCCTGGATATCCTAAATTGAGTAAGCGCGCTACCTTATCATAGGCTTCCCCAGCAGCGTCATCCCTAGTTGAACCTAATAGCTGATATTTTCCATAATCTTGAACATAAATACTACTGGTATGCCCTCCAGAAACTAGTAAACACAAAAAAGGTGGTTCTAATTCAGGATGGGATAAATAGGAAGCATAAATATGTCCTTCTAAATGATGTACTCCTAAAAAAGGTTTATTGTGGATCATTGCCAAAGTTTTAGCTGCTGCTACACCAACTAATAAAGCCCCAACCAAACCAGGGGTACAAGTAGCTGCGATCGCGTCTATTTCTTGCCAATCTACTTCTGCTGCTGCGATCGCTTCACTAATACAGGGATTAATAATTTCTAAATGTTGCCGGGAAGCTAATTCAGGTACTACACCTCCATAAACTTGATGTAATTTAATCTGAGAAGAAACAATACTACTTAAAACTTGACGATTCTTTACGATTGCTACCGCAGTTTCGTCACAACTTGTTTCGATCGCTAAAATTGTTGCCATCCTTTGATAAGTTGATCTAGAAGAACAAATATTGTTCACCTACTTTCGAGCTTTGATAATTAGTTAAAAATTTATATTCAGTCTCAAAATCAAACTGAAGTAAGTTAACAATTATTACTGAAAGTAAATTTAATCAGCGTTTAAGATATATCTTGACGCTTATTGAACATCAACACAATTATTATCCATCACAAAAGGAAACATATTCATGAGAAGGTTGTTTGCTTTAATACTAGTATTTACGCTTTGGTTTGGTTTTGCCCCTACAGCAACTGCTGATGATCTAGCAGGGTTAACGCCTTGTGGTCAAAATCCTGCCTATGTACAACGAGCTAAAAATTTCCGCAACACTACCGATGATCCCAATTCTGGCATAAAAAGAGCAGAGCGTTATTCAGAAGCTCTATGTGGGCCAGAGGGATATCCCCATTTAATCGTAGACGGTCGCTGGTCGCATATGGGAGACTTCTTTATCCCTAGCGTACTATTTTTATATATTGCAGGTTGGATCGGCTGGGCTGGTCGTTCTTACGTAATTGCTGTCAGAGAGGAAAAAAATCCTCAAATGGCGGAAATTGTCATCAATGTTCCTTTAGCAATTAGCAAAATGTTAGCTGCTAGCACTTGGCCCTTACTTGCCTTTGGGGAATTTACAAGTGGCAAATTAATTGCAGATGATTCGGAGATTACCATTTCTCCTCGCTAAATTACTTTTTACTTACCCTTTGAATGGAGGATATTTATGGCAGACTTACAAAAGTTTCTTTCTACTGCCCCAGTCTTAATTATGGCTCTGCTAACTGTTACAGCAGGCATCTTAATTGAATTTAACCGTTTTTTCCCTGATTTGTTATTCCATCCCTTGAATGTACATTAAGTACAATTGAACTTAATAACTACTTAACTTAAGCTAGGTGCTAAATAATTAATAATAGACTGCGATTAATTTGGTTTTTGGTCGCAGTTTTTATTTTGTTGCTTGAGGAATAATTACACTGAAGATTTTTTAGTTTTTAGTTATTCCAGACTCCTACTACCTACTCACTCCTTAAACCAAATAACTAATCAACCCTACAATTGCGCCAAAGACAACCAACCAAGCAGAATTAATTTGGAATTTAAATAGGGCGATCGCGCCGATAATTAATAACCCTAACGTTAACCCATCGATAATGGCAGTTTTGGCTAAAGTGTAGGTAACAGTTGCCATCAAACCTAAAGAAGCAGCATTCACTCCATCTAGAAAACCACTTAACCAACTGGAAGAGCGTAATTTATCTACCCAGGGGCTAATTAAACCCACTAAAACAAAAGCAGGTAAAAAAATACCAATGGTCGCAGCGATCGCCCCTAGATTTCCGCCCAAAAGATAACCGATAAAAGTGGCAGTGGTAAATACTGGGCCTGGAGTTACTTGTCCTATCGCAATGGCATCTAATAGTTGTTGATTTGTTAGTAATTGCGATCGCTCTACTAAATCTCTTTGTAGAAATGCTAATAGTACATACCCACTACCGTATAACACAGAGCCGACTTTGAGGAAGAAAAGAAAGATTCCCCCCCAAGATAGATCAGGTGTACTTTTATTGTTTACTTGTACCCCCACCTCTGCCACTGTGAATAAACTGATACTTGTCATCCCGTTGATCTGGGAGAAATTCTTAACCATCGTTACTCCCAAACCAGCTAAGAATAACAACAGGATTTCATTCACCCCTGCCATAAAAGCGATAATTACCGCCATGCCTGCAATTGTAGTAGGGATATCTTTAGCTGCTTTACGTCCCAATTTCCATAGGGCTTGAATGATTACCACACAAATTAAAGGCTTAATACCATAAAGTAAACCTGAAATTTCAGGCAAGGTTTGATAGCGAGAATAAATTGCAGCCACCACCCAAACGATCGCCATAGCGGGTAAAATAAAGCAAGATCCAGCTATAAACAGTCCGCGCCATCCCCCACGTTCATAACCGATATGAATAGCTAATTCGGTTGAATTAGGGCCAGGAATTAAACTAGTAACCCCTAATAGATCTAAAAATTTTTGCTGAGTTAGCCACCCACGACGTTTTACTATTTCTTCTTCCATCATGGCTATGTGGGCAACAGGACCCCCAAAAGCGACTGTACCTAGTTTGAAAAAGATTAATGCTAACTCTTGGAGTGCTGTTTTTTGAGAGTTAGGTTCAGATTTCATCTGTGGTTAATTGTTAATTGTTATTAGCTCAATTAAATAATAGTAAGTTTAAGCTAAGTTAATATATATGATTCTTATTGTTTTTGCTTGTCAATTTATTCCATCCCAACGGCATAATCACTAGTATTAAACAGAATCAAGATTATGAAACGCTTTTATCACTCAACATTACGTTCAATTGTAATTGCCGTTGTAACTTTACTAGGGCTGTGGTTATCCTTAGAATATCTTGCCCGTTGGTTTGCGGAAGTATTGTGGTTTAAGGAAGTTGATTATTTATCTGTTTTACTGATCCGTCGCTTTAGTCAGTATGGTTTATGGGTTTTAATCGCTAGTATTTCAGGTTTATTTTTATTTTTGAATTTAAGATTAGCAGATCGTTGGCAATGGCGATGGCAACCTCAAGATCAATGGTATGAAATAGGCAAACCTTATTTACCTCAGCAACAGCGAAGGTTGGGGCAAACAATATCTGAGGTAGAGAGACTATCTATAAGAAGTTATGCTGATCAAAAAACTCATTCTCCCCGCCTTAAATTACCTTTATTATTACTCGCTATAATTGCTAGTGCGATCGCTATTAGCTATATATTTTTATCTTATACAGAGATTAGTTTAAAAGTATGGCAAACTAGTTATCCCCTGCCCCAAATTGCTGCAACTTTAAAACCGCCTGGGGATATTTTCAGTTTAATTAATCAAGGTTCAATCTTAGGATACTTACGTGAGTTAGTAGTAATAGTAGCAATTGTCAGCTTATTAATTTGGAAAACTAAGAATAGTTTAACAGCGATCGCTATTATTATTAGTTTGGTTTTTGGTTTTATTGCAGCAGGTGATTGGCAAGTATTTTTACGTTTTTTTGAGCCTTCTAGCTTTAATTTTACAGATCCACAATTTAATCAAGATATTGGTTTTTATATCTTTCGTTTGCCTTTTTGGGAATTTACTGAATCCTGGTTATTGGGTTTATCTTCCATAACCTTACTTTGCTGCACTTTATTCTATTTGTTATCTGGCAATAGTTTATCAGAAGGTCGTTTTCCTGGTTTTTCTCGCATTCAACTTCGTCACCTATCCTTTTTAGGGGCGGTATTAATGTTAGCTATTGCTTGGCAAAATTGGTTAAATCGTTATGATTTGCTTTATAGTTCTCGTGGTGTTATTTACGGTGCAGGATATACAAATATTAAAGTACAATTGCCCATTGAGATTTGTTTGACTATTGTGGCAATTATTAGTGCATTTTGGTTAATTTATAAAGGTTTAACTGGGTATCAAAATTTAGAAATACAACATCGAAAAATTAAAAGAATTATCTTTTTAGTATTACCATTTACTATTTATTTATTTATTTTTTCCCTCAGTAACTTATTTAGTGCCACAGTGCAGCGTTTCGTTGTACAACCTAATGAACTATTAAAAGAACAACCTTACATTGAGCGTAGTATTGCGATGACTCGTAAGGCTTTTAATTTAGATAATATTGAAGCCAAAACTTTTAATCCCCAAGGAGAACTAACTGCTCAAGATATTGCTAATAATAGTTCTACCATTAAAAATATCCGTTTGTGGGATACTCGCCCAATTCTACAAAGTAATCGTCAATTACAACAAATTCGCCCTTATTATCAATTTCACGATGCGGATATTGATCGCTATCTTTTAAGTCAGACTGGTGGCATTGCCGAAGGGGATAAGCAACAAGTAATTATTTCAGCTAGAGAATTAGATTATGATCAAGTTGTCGATATTGCCAAAACCTGGGTTAATAAGCATCTAATTTATACTCACGGTTACGGCTTTACTCTCTCCCCTGTTAATCAAGTGGCAGAGGGGGGATTACCTTATTACTATATAAAAGATATCGGGGAAGGTAGCGAAGAGTCTGGCACACTTACAGTATCAGATGAAATTATTACCCGTAGTGTTCCTATTGGTAAACCTCGCATTTACTACGGAGAATTAACTAACCCCTACATCATGACTTCTACTAAAGTAAGGGAGTTGGATTTTCCTAGTGGACAGGAAAACGTTTATACTGTCTACGATGGTACGGGGGGAATTAAAATTGGTGGATATTGGCGACGGGTATTGTTTGCCAAATATCTCAAAGACTGGCAAATGCTGTTTGCTCAAAACTTTACTCATGATACCAAAATACTATTTAGACGCAACATTAAAGAAAGAGTAAGAGCGATCGCGCCATTTTTAAATTATGATCAAGATCCTTATTTAGTAGCTGTTCAAACTGATGATCAGCCCAGTAATCAAAATAATCTTTATTGGATTATTGATGCCTATACTACTAGCTCCCGTTATCCTTATTCTGATCCTGGTAAAAATCAATTTAATTATTTACGTAACTCAGTTAAAGTCGTAGTTAATGCTTATAACGGTAACGTAGATTTTTATATCTCTGATCCTCAAGATCCAATTATTCAAACATGGGATAAAATCTTTCCTCAACTATTTAAACCTCTCTCGGCAATGAATTTAGCCCTACGTCGCCATATTCGTTATCCCGAAGATTTATTTAGCATTCAGTCGGAAAGGCTTCTTACCTACCACATGACAGATCCGCAGGTGTTTTATAACCGCGAAGATCAATGGCAAATTCCCCAAGAGATTTACGGTAGCAAACCCCAAGCAGTAAAACCATACTATCTAATTATGACTTTACCCACTGCTACTCAAGAAGAATTTATTCTCCTACATCCTTACACCCCTGCAAGTCGCCCCAATTTAATTGCTTGGTTAGCAGCACGCTCCGACGGTGCGGAATATGGTAAATTGTTACTTTATAAATTCCCTAAACAGAGACTAATTTTTGGCTTAAATCAGATAGAGGCATTAATTAATCAAGATCCTGTAATTTCTCAACAAATTTCCCTTTGGAATCGTCAAGGATCGCGAGCCATTCAAGGAAATCTATTGATTATTCCCATTGAACAGTCTTTACTCTATGTTGAACCACTTTATATTGAGGCGGAAGAAAATAGTGTACCAACTTTAGCGAGGGTTATTATTGTTTATCAAAATCAAATTGTGATGGCAGAAACTTTGAATGAAGCTATCAAAGCCATTTTTCAACCTCAAAGTAATGCTGAGGCGATTATTCGCCCCCTAGAAAGTAATCTAGGTGAATAGGTATTTAATATAGCTTTGGGCTTTTTAGGTAATCACTGTGTGCTTGATTTTATTGTTTAGCTGTTAGCTTTGGGCTTTTGGCTGTTAGCTTCTTAGTTTGTAATTCAGTTTCTACTCCTATTACCTCCTACCTCCTACCCAAACCCCCACTACCTCCTGACTTCTTGATGCAGTCACTCATGGGGGAAACCCCCAAGACCATTTTTTGCCGTCTCACGGCAAATGTTGCGCTGCACCGCTCCTGACTCCTGACTCCTGACTCCTGACTCCTACCTAACTATAAGACTGATAATTGTAAAGAGAATTTATATACAAGAGACTTTTTAAGTAAAGGTTTTGCCCTTGTATCTTATTCATCTTGCTATTTAAATCCTATTTATTAATAATCTCAGGAAGTAGTATATTTGATTAAAAATAAATGAATATAGCTTCTTTTGATATTTTAATGCAGCTATTGCGCGATCGCTCTACTTTTTTGACGGAGATTGAGCAACAGAAACAGTTAGATCGCAAGATTATTTCTTTACTTTTTTGTAGTTCTATTTTTCTAGCTCTTTATGGTGCAATTATCGGCTCAACTAATGGAATATTGCAGACAGTAGCTTCAGCTTTTAAATTACCTGCTCTATATTTATTAACTTTATTAATTTGTTTGCCTACTTTATATTTTCTAGATATTATTTTTGGCTCAAAGCGAATTTTCACTCAATATTTAGCATTGCTAATGGCTTCAATGGCATTAATTAGTGTAATGCTTTTTGGTTTTGCGCCAATTACTTTATTCTTTCGTTTATCTATTAATGATTATCGTTTTTTTATCCTGTTAAATTTAATTGTTTTAATTCTCACGGGCATTATTGGAATTAAATTCTTCTATCGTTCGATGCTTTGTTTAATTGAGCAAGAAGAAAAATCTGAACAGGAAGCTAAATTAGCAAGTAGTAAAGATAATTTAGTGGAGGTTAAGTTATTGCGCAATCGACATAAGTTAATTAAAGCTTGGTTGTTTTTATATGGTATTGTTGGTAGTCAATTGGGATGGACATTACGACCCTTTTTTGGCTATCCAGAAATTCCTTTTACTTTGTTTCGTAAAATTGAAAGTAACTTTTATGTGGAAGTGCTTAAAATAATTAGTACTCTTTTGGGATTAAACTAATATTTAAATTTAAGATATATAAACCTGGAAATGTTAGTTAATTGGGAAAAACTAAAAATTAGTGAAGTAGAATTAGACAAATTAATTAAGCTTGATTTATTATCTTTGTGGGCGATAGATCTTAGTTATGTTTTTTTATTAAATCGCCGAATATATCGAAAATCGTTGTTAATAACTGAAAGTGTTTGTTTATGCTTGATGCTTTTTTTATTATTTCCAATAACTTTAATTGTTTTTCGAGCTTTAAACTGGCTAAGTAATGATTTTAATGGCTTAATTTTAGTTTTGCTTATTACCTTATTATTATCTTTAGGATGTTTGTTAATAATTAACTATTATCTTTGGGATAAAGCAAAAAAACTTAAATATACGGCTATTTTGTTAGATAAAATAAAACAATATAATAATTTAATCAATAATCTAAAAATTATCACACAATTAAAATTAATTGACCCATTCATTACCAAAAAAGATAACCAAAAAATACAACAAGAGTTAGAAACTGCTTTAAACCTAACTAAAACTAGTTTACTTAAAAGTATTGAAATAGAAACAATAATTAATCGCCTGGGAACAATTAATTTAGAAACTAATTATAAAAATGCCAATAACCGCTATCAATTATTAGCCAATTTAGAGTCGGGCTTAGTCAATTTAGAACTATTAACTCAATATGATGCTGATGATTACCAACAATTATTATCTGAGGTGATAGAAATTGGCTTGAGTGTACACAAAGAAATTCGTAAAACGCAAATCAAATTAAATCAATCTGATAATTAATTTCTAGCTTTATAAAACGTCTCCAAACTATGGCGATCGCCGACAAAACGCCAGTGCCAAGGTTCGTAACTAACTCCCTGTTCATTATTAAGCGGAAAAGACAATTCAAAGCTATATTTGGGGGCATTTTTTTCAAGCCAAGCAAAAACAGGAGTTTTAGCAAAATCTGTCTCTAAATTAGTCGCAGGGGCATTACCATCACCAATATCGATCGCATAACCTGTATGGTGTTCACTATACCCTGGAGGCGCACTTACTTCTGCTCTTTTAGTGGCATTTTGTACCTTTTGTTCTTTCACCTTAAAAAATAGTTGCTCTTGAGATTCAATTGTGCGAAAAGCTGAAATAGGATTAATCATTATTCCCTCAGCCCTTGCAGCAGCTTGCATTTCTAAGAATTTTTCGGCAGCAGCAGGGCGCATCTTTAAACTACCATCAGCAGTAATAGCCTTTAATTGTGACTCTGGGGCTATTTGATAGGGTAAATGCCCCAAAAGATTCTCTTTAACTGGTTTAACTGGGGTAGATTTTTTAGCCGAAAGTGTATTATTTGCCGTTTTAGGCGTTACTGACGGCTGGGATAATTTACTAACCCCTTGATCCTGAGCTTGGTTACCCTTAAATAACATAAATGTTAAAAGGATTATCCCCACCCCCAAACACAAAATTATACCGATGATTAAAGAAGAAGAAAGCGATGATCTCGATGAATTAGATAGATCACCTTCTTCCCTAATAGCTTCTGGAATGTCAATTTCATCCATACATTTATTCAACAACTATATATTTATTTAGTAGTCATTGGTTTTTGGGCAACATTATCTTGTTGGGCAGCCCGACATACTGCTTGCGCTACTGCGGATGATACTCGCGGATCAAACACAGAAGGAATAATATGTTCACGATCTAAATCTGCCTCATCAACTAAATCAGCGATCGCTTTAGCTGCTTCTAAATACATATTGGTAGTAATTGCCGAAGCTCGACAATCTAATGCTCCTCGAAAAACCCCAGGAAAGGCTAACACATTATTAATCTGATTAGGATAATCACTACGCCCTGTTGCCATGACAGCGACATTATCATAGATTAATTCAGGTTGAATTTCGGGTATCGGATTTGCCATAGCAAAAACAATAGGTTGTTGTGCCATAGTATGAACCATATCTGGTGTTACTACCCCTGGCGCACTCACACCTAAGAAGATATCCGCATTTTCCATAGCATTCTCTAATTTGCCTTCTATTTCCTGAGCAAATTCTCTTTTTTCAGGGTTTAAATCCTGACGTTGAGTAGAAAGAATGCCTTGGGAGTCACAAATGATCATGTTATTTGCTCCTGCTTTACGTAACAGTTGAGCGATCGCAATACCCGCAGCCCCTGCCCCATTGATGACAATTTTAACTTCAGTTATATCTTTCCCAATCAACTTTAAAGCGTTATACAAGGCTGCTAAAACTACAATTGCCGTACCGTGTTGATCGTCGTGAAATACAGGTATATCAAGCTCTTGACGCAATCTCTGTTCGATTTCAAAACAACGTGGGGCTGCAATATCTTCCAAGTTTATACCCCCAAATACAGGCGCAAGCTGTTTAACCGCCTTAATTATTTCTTCGCTATTTTGAGTATCTAAGGCAATAGGAAAGGCATCAATATTAGCAAATTTTTTAAATAGTAAAGCTTTCCCCTCCATCACAGGTAAAGAGGCTTCTGCCCCTAAGTTACCCAAACCTAATACGGCACTGCCATCTGTTACCACTGCCACCATATTACCTTTGACGGTTAAATTATAAACCTGGGCGGGATCTTCAGCGATCGCTCGGCAAATTCTACCCACACCTGGAGTATAAGCCATAGCTAAATCTGATTGGGAATTAAGAGGTATTTTACTATCTACAGTAATTTTTCCTCCCTGATGAATGGCGAAAGTGCGATCGCTATATCCCAAGACTTTAACACTAGGTAGGCTTTTTATTGCTTCAATGATTTTATCCCCTTGTTCGGTACTAGAAGCATCAATCATTAATTCTCGCTGGGTAAATTTAAGATTTCGTTGCAGTAGCACAATATCTCCCAGACTACCCCCGAAAGCAGCGATCGTACTCATAATTGAAGCTAAAGCACCTGGGCGGTTGGGAATTTCTAATTCTACTTGCAACGCGTAGCTTGCACTGGGGTTTAAATCTACCATTTTCTCTCTCTAATTGCCAAAAAAGCTATTTTATATTGTTTTGCTCTCTCAAGACTGTTATTAATAGGCAAAATCAAATTGGAATCTTTCCACTGAAGTAAAGTATTACAACTCAGCAAATTTAGTATATAAAACGCGATACACAGGTAAATTTTGCTCCAAAACATACAATTCCCTTTCTGTCGCCACTGCTAAAGGGTTAGTAGCAAGCCAGGTTGTAGAATGCTGCTGAGTTAAACAAGGATAAATAGCAAAGCGATCGCGCATCTCTATAGCTACTTCCTCAATATCAGATTGTAAAAAAACTTCTCCTGCGATCGCCAGATGGGTAACTAAGGCTTCTACTAATTCTGGTTGCACTACCCGACGTTTATTATGTCGCTTTTTAAACCAAGGATCGGGAAATTGAATCGAAATAGTTTTTAAGGTGTTGTGGGGCAAAGAAGCTAATAAACTTGTGGAAGCGTTAATACTACCAAATAGATAATGTAAATTAGTTAAACCTAATTCCTGCTTAACTTCATTAGCATCAATAACTAACGACTTACGAATTTCAATACCTAAAAAATTTCTTTCTGGATGCAACTGCGCCATAGCTAACAAAAATTTACCCCGCGCACAACCTATATCTAAATGTAAAGGGCGATCGCTTTTGTCATATATTTCTGCCCAATTGGGTATAGGGATTGGTTGCTGAAACTTTCTAGCTAAAGGGTTAACGTGCTGACGAATACGAATAGGCATAAATAGACTTTTTGCATAAAACCTGTATAGCAATATTAGATGTTGATTGTAATTTACCTCACGGGCTGAAATATTATCTTTGGCGTTTTTGTCTGCCATATCAGGTTTAGGAGATTTTAATTTCAATTACCGAAGCATTAAAGTCATAATACTTACCTTGTAACTGAATTAACGAACCTATTTTTATTTTTTTACTCCCATCTAACACCACCCCTGTATCAGTAATTTCTGCTTTTCCGCCTAAAGTTAAAAGTAAATCCTGAATCATCACAATTTCTGGGCGAGGATCTGGTAAGGCTTTTACTGTGCCGTCTGGTTGAGGCGCAACAGTAGTTCTAGGTAATCTTTGACTTTTTAGGATATCTACTTTTCCTGCTGGTTGGTTACGAATGACAATCTCTGCTTGTTTTTCAGCTTTAAATTCTTCAAATAATCCATCTAAATCAGCAACACCCAAGCCCCTTACTAATGCCGTTACTTCTATTGATTGTTGTTTTGTTTGAGCTACTAAATTATTAGTGATAGGTGTACCAGGAAAAAAGAAAATACCAATAACTACCAGCATAATCACAGCAGCAGCAGCTAAATCTAGAAGGCTTAATTTACCAAATAATCTTCCCTTGGAATCAATAATACTCATAAATCTTCCCTCACTCGATAATGATGTTTAAATTTATATACTTTCTGGTTTTCAGGCTCTTATTATAAACCTCGTAAAATAGAAACCCCATATTTTTACACAAGAAAAAAGCAAGAGTTGTAATTTAACCCTTGCAAGTTTTAATTAATTAATGATAAGTAAGCTGTTACGCATTTAAATTACTGGTTGAGAAAGGAGTCC
This sequence comes from Chondrocystis sp. NIES-4102, assembly GCA_002368355.1. Taxonomy (NCBI): domain Bacteria; kingdom Bacillati; phylum Cyanobacteriota; class Cyanophyceae; order Chroococcales; family Chroococcaceae; genus Chondrocystis; species Chondrocystis sp. NIES-4102. The sequence continues at coordinate 4,073,325 of AP018281.1, forward strand.
TAAAGGATAAGCTTCGCAAATCAGGAGTCAGGAGTAAAGAGAAAGGCGTATTGCTACCAATCACGGGATAGGAGCGCGTCAAAGCGTATTGCTAGGAGAGTATTGCTATAAAATACTGAATATTAGATATAAACAACAAAAAAGCAAGAGTTGTAATTTAACCCTTGCAAGTTTTAATTAATTAATGATAAGTATTTATTTATTGCTTAAGAATTTAGTGTGGTAAATTAGCAGGTAGATATTGATTAACATCGATTTGCCCCTGAGTACTATTTTGAGTAGCGTTTTGACCGATGGTGTTATAATTACCGATAGTAGCACCAGCATTAGTGTTACCTTGTACTGAAGTTTGAGTGCTGGGAGTAGCAGGGATACCGTAGGCATCTAAGTTTAGTTGTTGCTGTTGACTGGCTTGATGAGCGTTTTGTAGGATTAAATTGGCGTTACCCACCCCAGCAGCAGAATTAGTATTAGATTGAATATTAGTTTGAGCATCTTGGGCAAAAGCAGTTAAAGGGCAAAGAGCGATCGCTGCTGTTAGAATTGATAATAGTGATTTTTTCATGTTTTTAGACCTCGTTAATGTAATCTTTATTTGTATATTTTGCTTACATTTATTAGTTACGTTGGGTCTATTTTTTTTATGCACTCAACTAAAATTGATTTATAAAATTGGGGCGAGTAAACGGGTAACTCTAGCTGCTAATCTAAACCAAAAGGAACGTTTTTGATAGCTACGTAAATTAACAGTGCGACAAACTTCTAAATCTTGTTGCAGCATCTGAGCAACATCCTGGATAAATTTAGCATCCACTGAAAAAGTCATCACCTCAAAATTCAAAAAGAAGGAACGATTATCTAAATTGACTGTACCAACTCCTGCAATATCTTCATCAACCAAGATCACTTTTTGGTGCATAAATCCTGAACGATAACGATACAGCTTAATATTTACAGCCTCCATTTCCGTATAGTAGGAAAAAGAACAGAGATAAACAATTAAATGATCGGGGCGGTTGGGTAAAATAATTCGTACATCTACACCCCTAAACGCAGCAAGCTTTAAAGCATCTAAAATAGAATTATCAGGTACAAAATAAGGGCTGGCTATCCAAAGACGATTTTGCGATCGCTCTATTAAACTCAGGAAAAATAAATGACAATTTTCTAATTTGTCCGCAGGCCCAGTTGGTAAAATTAAAGCAGTTTGATCGGCATTTATAGACTTTTGCACCTGCCAAGAAACCTGGGGTATTTCTTTAGTAACCCAGTACCAATCGCCTAAAAACACACTCTGTAAACATTGTACTGTTGCCCCTTGCAATTTTAAATGGGTATCGCGCCACGAACCAAAATCTGGATCTTTACCTAAATATTCATCTCCAATATTAATCCCACCCATAAAAGCAACTTTTCCATCCACAATCAAAATTTTGCGATGGTTGCGAAAGTTAAGCCGAAAACGATTACCTTTTCTGCGTGTGCTACCAAAACCCTTAATTTTAATCCCATGTTGACGTAAATCATTGAGATAATCACGGGATAACTTATGAGAGCCAACTTTATCATAAAGTACACTAATTTCTACTCCCTGTCTTACCTTGGAGATTAGCGCATCCTTAAATTGATTGCCAGCTTGATCATCATTGATAATATAAGATTGAAATAAAATATAGTGTTGCGCAAGTGCGATCGCCTGCAACATTTCTTCATAGGTTTTTTTACCATCAATTAATAGTTCAATTTGATTACCAGTCGTAAAAGGAAATGGTGCAAATACTTCGCTAATTTTTTTGAGGGAAGTATATTGTTCTGGTAGTTGGGCTTTTAATTCTAAAACCGCGCTATATACCTGACTAACTAATTGATAATGTTCTAAATATGCTGCTTGTAATGCTTGAGCGTAAGCCTGAAATTTATTTCTCCCAAAAATTAAATATAATGGCAAAGCTAACCAGGGAAAAGTAATTAAGGAAATGCTCCAAGCCACCGCCCCACGGGAAGAGCGTACCACCATCACCGCATGAGCAGCAGTAATTATCCCCAAACCGTGAAGGCAAATCGTTACAATACTTAAAATAGAAACAAGATGATTCCCTGATGGCATTTTGTCAGCCTTAAAAATAAAATTCCGCTAGCAAAGGATTATGATCTGAAGAATCAAAATGATCAATTACCTTAGCACTAGGTGATTTTTGTTTTAATCCTCGGTAAAAAATATAATCTAAAGGCGGAGACAATAGAAAGCGTTTAATTTTTTGCGCCTCTATCCAAGGAAAAGCTACAGGAGTTAAACCTAACCTCTTCGTCATCTCCGATAATAATACCCAGCGTGTCAAATTCCAAGTATTAAAGTCTCCCGATAAAATAACTGCACCTTGATGTTTAGCTACTACTGTTTCTATTGTTTGTAATTGCGCCTGAAATTTGCTAGTTTCCACAAAGTTAATTAGATGAGTATTAACTGTTAAAAGAGTCTGCTCAGAAGCTAAAGTATATTTAACAAATAATGAGACTTTGGGTGTATTAGTAACTGGTTCTTGATGTTCAGTAATTATCGCCTGACTTTCAAGGCGATCGCCCTTGGTTGCGGTTAATACCCCCGAATAAGCATTATGCCAATTATCAATTAAATTGGGGGCAAAACTCCACCCCATACTTGCTAACTCAGGAATATATCGATCAATTGTACATAAACGGACTTCTTGGAGAAAAATTTTATCTGGCTGGTATTGTTCAACGATTGCTTGAAAATCCGCACGCCAACGAGGACTATAATTATTCTTAGCAATATTCCAACTTAATACCTTGATAGAATTCCTATCTAACGTCGATGCTTGAGGTTTAAAGTTCTCAATTGTTGTTTCAGCCACTCCACTATATCTGTTGGCTGGATTTAACTGCTTGAGATAAGCTAGTGGACTAGGATCTTGTAGATCAAACATTAATTAAGATTTGTTACGTTTTTAGATAGTTTAACACTGGCTTGATTAACTATTTCGATCTTGATTTAAAAAATTAGATTGATTCTGGGAAATAAAAAAAGATTTATGACGGATGTAGCTTTTAGCTTTTTGATGAGCGTACTAAATCTTGGCGATCTTTCTAGCTAATACTTGAAAATTGATATTAGCAGCCAAACTTTATAATAAAAGCGCGTAGAAACTACAAGAAAACCTTAGCGTCTTCGTCCCCATTCATCCCCATTCGTCCCCATTCGAGGATACAAGGATACAAGGATAAATGTCTTTGCGAGAAATAAAAAATAATACCAATTTTCAGAGATAACAAGATAATTAGAACGTATTAAACTTTTTGCCTTTTAATTAACGTACTAAATCTTGACGAACTTTCTAGCTAATACTTGAAAATTGATATTAGCAGCCAAACTTTATAATAAAAGCGCGTAGAAACTACAAGAAAACCTTAGCGTCTTTGTCCCCATTTGTCCCCATTCGAGGATACAAGGATACAAGGATAAACGCCTTTGCGAGAAATAAAAAATAACCTTAATATCTTCTATCTTTTTCTATATCATAAATCACCTTTTCATAATACCAACGATAAGTTTTACCAGGATAATTCTTTTTAACACTTCTCAATAATCTAAAAGCAGCTTTTTGGTCGCCATGCAGCATTCTTAAAAGTTGTTTTTCTAAACTATCTCCCAACTTATTTTTATATTTAGGTTTTTTTTGCTTTGCTTGTAACCATAAAAGATAAATAAGCCCAAGTATAATGATTATTGATATTCCCTTCATCGCTAATAAATATTTTTAAAAATTGTTATCTACAGTTAATAACTAATTTCACATATATTTCACTGCGTTACTGTGATCATCATCATAGTTATTTAATGTAGCTAGGTAAGAATATTAATAACGATAAAAACAATATAATGATGAAAAATAACTGGATATTAATTACTACTTTAGGGTGTCTTTTATCTGCCACTTCAGTCAATGCTAAACCAATGTCTTGCTCTCAATCTGCTATTACACCATTGGAAAAAGAAACAGTAAAAATAATTACAGATATGCAAAATGTCCATACACAAATTGAGACAACAACAGCGACATTAAATAAAATTAACCAACAAAAGATTCAAATAAATTATAAAAGTAATGAACAAAATCTTGATAAATATAATAAATTAGTTGATGAGTATAATAAAGTAGTAGAAGTTAGTAATAAATTATCAGAAGAGTATAACAAGCTTAGAGATTCTTACAATGCTTTAGTAAATAAATCTCCAATTTCTAGCAATATAGCCTTTACTACTTGTATTAATATCCAGGTCTCCAGTTTAAACGTTGCAACAAACAGTCATAAAATAGATTCTTTAACTTTAGGCATAGATATTTTGGAACAGAGTATTAATAATTTAAAATAAATACAAAAAATAGGCGATCGCACTTGTTTGTCATGCACATCGCCATAAATAGATAAAAATTAATTTAGATCCTAAGCAACTGTTTCTAAAGAAGCTAAAGGATCAGCAATACTATTAGAAGGAGCTTCAAATTCCCCTGTAGCAACATATTCTAATCTTAACTTTAGCCAAGTAGCCAATTGTTCACAGGTAGTAATAACTGCTGCTGCTGGCTGAGGAATTTTAGCTTTTACTTGTGCCATTTCAGGTGCTTCTAAAAAGGCTGGTTGTTTAATTAACCAAAAATCGATTTCTTTGTTTCTTTCCTGATAATTACGTGTTCTTTCCTTGAGTACTTCCTCAAAAGGTTCTTCTTGCAACAAAAACTTCTGGCTAGCAGCAACGTAATAATATGTAGTCATGATTAATTAAAATGAATTGTCGAAAATTGAAATAATATTAATTTTTACAGTAAAAAGGGATTAATAAATAATCGTTTACAACTATTTAGGAATATAAGAAACTAAAGTTCACCCTTCATCGCTAGTTTCATTTCCCTAACCGCTCTTTCCATACCAACCAATACAGCACGGCTAATGATTGTATGACCTATATTTAATTCTTCCATACCAGGTATCATCGCGATCGCATAAACATTCCAATAGGTTAAACCATGTCCTGCATTAACCCTCAACCCACAAGAAATCGCCTGTTGAGTGCCAACAGTTAAATTTTGTAACTCAGCTTTACTTTGCTCTTCGTTGATCGCTTCGGCATATTTACCAGTGTGCAATTCAATAAATTTAGCTTTAGTTGCTGCTGCTGCTGCAATTTGTGCTTCATCGGCATCTATAAACCAGGATACAGGAATACCTGCACCTTGTAATTGTTCGACTACAGTTGTAAACCTTGATAAATTAGCAACAATATCAATACCACCTTCTGTCGTTACTTCTTCTCTTTTTTCGGGAACAAGGGTAACATAATCAGGTTTAATATCTAAAGCGATCGCGATCATTTCTTCAGTAGGTGCCATCTCTAAATTAAGATGAGTCCTCACTGTTTGACGTAATAATCTGACATCTCGATCTTGAATATGGCGACGATCCTCACGTAAATGTACAGTAATGCCATCTGCTCCTGCAAGTTCAGCTAATACTGCTGCACCAACGGGATCTGGTTCAACTGTGCGTCTAGCTTGACGAATTGTAGCTACGTGATCAATATTTACTCCTAGTGTAAGCAAGCTTACTCTCTCCTGCGGGTATATTTATTACATGGATTATTATGCTATCACTCGATCGCAACACTGAGGGGATTGATAGCACATCAATCAGCAATTCTATGATAAACGTTAAAATTAGTAGAGATAAAACTCGCAATTATCCAGACTTGGTGGTAAATTCACCATGTTAGCATTAACTAAAATATGGGGATAACAGGATTATGACTAGCCAGATTTCCAATATGGAAGCAGATCCAACTAAGACAGTAGAAAAATTAATGGAAGAAGAATCAAGTCATCGAGAAGTTATTGAAACTGTAATTTCTAGTCTTGATCAAGACAATACAGCAATGGTCAATAATACTGATCAAGGTAGTCTTTGGAAATTCAATTATGGCAGTGTTGAAGTTTTTGTCCAGCTTACAGGCGAAACTGACGATGATACTCTAACAGTTTGGTCGAGTGTGCTAACCTTACCTGCTAAAGATGAACCTGGTTTAATGCGTCGTATACTTGAGATGAACTGGGGTAATACATTTGAAACTTGTTTTTGTATTCATGATCAGCAAGTTATGGTTTCTGCTCAACGTAGTGTTGCGGATATGCACCCTGGGGAAATTTCGCGTTTGGTTACACTAGTAGCTAATATCGCTGATGAAAATGACGAACTGTTGCAATCTGAATTTGGTGGGTCGTAATTATAAGATAATTTAATTAATTAAGATGGGCTATCAGTTATCTGCTGTTAGCTTTTTTAGTCGAAAATATCGGCAGGATCTGCATTACGAAGTTTTTTTAGAGCGATCGCTCCAGCTACAGTACACATTAGTATATTTAGTAGCAAAACTGTTAGGGCAATGTTTAAGTTCATACTTACAGGAAACTCGATCAACTTGCTCATTAAATAGTATAGTCATCATCAACAACTAATATCATAGCTGCATTGTAAATCCTTGAATTTAAATAATAATTATTTACTTACCATAATTTATAATTCTCAAAGTCTATTTCTTGACGTTCATTTATAATATGTCTATTTAACATTATAAGAATCCAGAATCGAGCCGTAAGAATTTTTTCGTAAATTAAAATATTACATAGTATTGTATTTATATAATTTTGAATTTTCCAATATATACGTAAAAGTATGTTTATTTTTAGATATTGTTCATTTGTTACATAATTCGGAAGAGGATTAAAGTCGAGCCAAATTTTCATCGCTAAATTCTGTTTACCTTGATTAATATAGCTAATATTATAAAAAAGACCTTGTTTTTCAATCCAATTACCTTTTAAACAATCATTTAGAAATATACAATGTCCACAATAAATCAATTTTTTCTCTGAATTTATTTTAGATAATATATTATTCTTAACTACAGAAATAACATTAATTGATAAAGATTGGAATGAATAAATAATATGCTCGTTTTCTGTAAACCAAAAGTCGACACGAGGAATATCAGAGAGATTTTTATCCCTCGGGTTAGAATCTAAGCTATAAAATTTAAGTTCTTGCTCGTTTGTATGATATTGCTCTTTAAAATATCCATTAAAATTTCCTTGAGTTCTAACAAGGATAATAACTTCTTCTATTAAATGACTTCCATTATTACGAATAGAAATTTGAGAAGGTTCTTCGCAATAACAAGTTGATATTTTTAATGAAATCTCTAAATCATCATGAATAGATATCCAATTTTTTCCAAGGCAATTGCGTTTCAGATAATCAATATGTGATTCATTATAAAGAGGCATTAAAATTTTATCGCTAAAATAATCTTTCAAAAAAAACTTGTATATAAATCGCAAAATATTAAGCAAAAAACTATTTATATTCATATTATTTTTAAGAGAAACAAATTTTATGCTTATTATAATTCATTCAAATATACAGAGCCAAAAGTGTAAATCAATAATTACTTAAAATAGACATTTACATTGTCAGTCCTTGGGTTAACAAACTATCTAAGTTAAGATTCCACCAAAATAAACCCTGTTGTTCTTCGCCACTAATGATATATTGATCATCAATACTAAAAGCGAGACTGTTTATTTGACTAGTATGTCCGCGTAAATTTTTAATTAGTGATCCTGTTTGGGTATCCCAAAGTTTAATAGTGCGATCGCCACTTCCTGTAGCTATTACTGTACCATCGCTATTAAAACTAATTGTAGTAACGCCATCTTGATGTCCTGTAAGGATATGCAGTAATTCGCTATTTGTACCTGAGTTTTTAATTAACCATAGTTTTATAGTATTATCCCAACTTGCAGAAGCGAGTATTTTACTATCAGGGGTGAATTGTAGAGAATTAATTGCTAAATTATGAGCATTAATGGTTTGTAGTAGTTCTCCTGCAATACTCCATATTTTAATTGTTTTATCATATCCTGCCGTTGCTATCATCTTACCATCAGGGCTAATTGTAACTGTTTTTATACTATCTGTATGTCCTGTTAAGGTGTTAATTAGTTGTCCTGTTGCTACATTCCAAATTTTAATATTTCTATCTTCGCCACCTGAAACTAAAGTTTGACCATCTGGGGTAAAAGCTATAGTATTTATACCCTCATTATTCCCTCTTAAGGTATTAATTAGTTGTCCTGTTTCTGCATTCCAAATTTTGATATTTCTCTCCCAACTAACCGAAGCAATTAATTTACCATCAGGACTATATTTTATTTGGTTAATACTATCATTATGTCCTGCTATTGTACGAATTAGTTTTTGTGTTCCGTCAGGATTATTCTGCCAAATTTTTATTTTTCCATTCCAATCACCAGCAGCAAAAGTATTTTTTTCGGTTGGCGAGACAGCGACAGTATAAATGCTTTCGTTTTGTTTTAAGTAGCGATTATATACTTGCCAAATTCTAATAGTTTTATCTACTCCTGTAGAAAGAAGTTGATAACGCTCCTTCCCTTCAGTTTCATGAGGAATGAATTTAAGATCTAAAACCTCTCCACTATGTCCATTCAATGTTTGTTGCAATATCCCATCTTTACCCCAAAGCTGAATTTTGCCATCAACAGTGGCAGTAGCTACTATCTGACCATCAGGACTTATATTAGCTTGGGTAACTATTTCTGGAAGGGAATAGGAAGAAATTATTTTATTATTATCCTTATTTCTAATTTCTACTGTTTTTTCATTAATAAAAGATATTAGATATTTTTTACTTGCTGCTATAGCTATAGGATTAGGTAGCTGATAATTTAGATTATTATATTCAATAAAGATTGATTTATCCCTTACTTCTTTACTGGGTAAAGTTTTAATCAAATCACCATCATTTGACCATATTTTAATATTTTGATCATCACTTAAGCCTGCAATTAATAATCCATCATCACTCACGCTAACCCGATTAATTTGCTGACCATCACTTCCCCAACGTTCCATTTCTTGCGTGCCATAAATAGACTGTTGTAAAGTGGCTGCTGTTTTAAATTTTGTATCCAACCAATTATGCTGACCAACTAATACTTGATCCAAACGATTAATGTCTTGTAAATTCTCCCCAGCTTTAACACTAGTAGCACGAGATTCCAACTGTTGATTAGATAACAATTGCGCTTCAGCCACAGCATTATAGCTATCAATATTTTCAAGTTTAGTAATTAATTTCTGACGGTAACTAATAATAGCAAAACTACTAGCAGCCAAACCCAAAATACCTAAAGCGATCGCGCTTAACTGTGCTTTACGTAAACGTTGTTTAGTTTCTTTTTCCTCAGTAAGTTTAGCATCAATACAAACAGCCACAAATTCTTTAGCTGTATTAGATAACTCATCAGTATATTTAATAAAAATTTCTTCGGCTTCGGCTAAACGGATACCGCGTAATAAAAAATCCCCATTACAATCTTTTTGTTGCCATAAAAGGGCTGCTTGTTCAATTTGACGCTGCGATCGCAATCTTGTCCGATTTTCTTCCAACCACCAACGTAAAGTAGACCAATGACGGATGAGAATTTCATGTACAACTTCTACTGTAGCCTCTTGGCGCATGGTCGCAAGCAATAATTGATCTTCCTCACCAGCTTGATCTCCACTACGGCTTTGACCCAATTTGCTACCATCATCGATATTTAATACTAGTAATTTGGCATCAGTGAGAATTTGTAGAGTTTGATCAATTAGTTTTTCTGGATATTTAGCTACAATCAAATCCGATTTAGTAATTCGACGACGAGTATCTTCTGTACCTTCTCCCAATTGAGTCAAGTTTAGAAAAATCCAGCGCGCACAATCTTGAGATTGAGGATCAAGACTATCATATACTGCCTGTGCCTGTCTTTCTAATGCACCTTTAACACCTCCCAATTTTTGATAAGCATTGAGGGTTAATTGACCATCCTGACGATTCTGCCAAAGTTGTTGCAGGGTAAACTGTAATAAGGGTAGATCTCCAGCAGATCGATCTAAATCCTGCAATAATAATTCCACTAACCCCGACTCTACTTTTAACCCTACTTGTTTAGCTGGTTGGACTATCACACTCCGATAATCCGCTTCTGTAAGATATGGAGGTACTAATACAGTAGATTGCTGCAAAATTTGGGCTAAAGCAGGAATTTCTAAACAAGCAGCTACAAAATCTGCCCTAATAGTTAAAATAAATTTAAAGCGATCGCTGGCATATTGAATTGCACCTAAGATTAAATTAAGAAATTCTTGACGTTCTCCTTCCTTTGCTAAGGTAAATAATTCCTCAAACTGATCGATAATCAGTAACACCATTGGTTCTGTGCGAGTTCTCAACCAGCAAACAAAGCCATCTACTCCTTGATACAATAGTCCCTCAATCTGTAACTGTTCTTGGGCTTGGGACAAGGGATTTATAGAATCAGTTAATACTTTAGCCAAAGCTTGAATAGGTTTATCTCCAGGACGAAAACATCCTACCCACCAGCGATCGCTATTGGGAATTTGTTTACCCTGTCTCAGTTGCGCCACTAATCCTGCTTGCACTACGGAGGATTTGCCACTCCCTGAAGCACCCACCACCGCTATACTAGAATTATGGTTAATTTGGTTGAATAATTTCGTAATTAAAGGCGATCGACCGTAAAAATATTCTGCATTATCCTCCCTAAAAGCCTCTAAACCCATATAAGGACAGATACCCAAATCAAATACCGATTGATATTCTTTGGCGATATTTTTAGCAGGAAGTATATCAATCACTCCTTTACTACCCGATAGCCAAATCTGGGGGAGAATACCTGTTCCTGCTAAACTAATTTGTAATTGAGTTATCCAAGCTGCAACAGTTAATTCAGTCTGATTATCATTATTTTTTAGAGTCTCTAATACTGCATCGGCAAATTGACCAGAATTATTTAATGGTGCATTGGCAGCAATAATACATTGTCCCCTTTCTGCTTCTAGCTGTAAATCTTCTACCCACTCAGCTAAAGAATTTTCTCCAGGACAATCTAAAATAATAATATGCTGTGTAGCACAAGAATTCTTTAAAACCTTTCTAATCCAAGAACGGGATAAACGCACCCCATCTCCCAAAACTAGCCAAGATTCGCCAGTAGAGGTGTTTTCAATCTCTCCCCTAAGATAAATTAAAGCTGTGACAACTTCGATATTACTTTTAGATTCTACTTTGGCGTTTAAACAATTAATAATAGCCCCTTTTACCTGTGACCAAGGTTCATTAGTCTGAGGGAAATATCTTAAATTAAATTGTCCACCATGCTGTAGTATTTGACTCAAGGCAAAAGTAGTACGATTGGCTTTAAAACCACCATCAATAACTAATCCTTGACGGGGATTAATCTCTAGATTACAGTGAGATTTCTTTCCTAGTACAAGTTTACCAAATCCTTCAACAATTCTTTTAGGAGTTTGTAAAGGAAATTCCGATTGCAGCCTTGCTTCTCCCCGACTACTTTTTTGTTGATTAATTAAGCGTATTTGTTGATTAGTCTTATCAATGTATCGTAAGGTTTGATGATAAACATATTGATATAAGGCATCAGCCTCAATAACACCCTGAGAATCAGCAGCCTCCCCCCGCAAACCCCGCATCAAATAGTAAGTAAATACCCCATGTCCTAATTCTGGAAATTCCCAAGACTGTTGAGTCTGATCACAAGATAACAAAGCATAAAAACCTTTACTTTCAGAAGCTTGATGTCTTAAAACTTCCACCAACTGAGTACTAGCATTGGGTAAATATTCCTTGTTTGTCCCCCTCAATGTCATCCCACCACTATGACAAGCATCTAACCAAACCAATTGTTGACTGGCTGCACAATTACCTAATTGATTCAACAAATTATTTAAAGGTAAACCTGTGGTGAATAATTGATTAACATTGGTATCAGCAAGGCATAAAACAACCTGTTGCGTTTTAGCATCTAAAATACCGTGTCCTGAAAAATAAAATAGTATCGTATCTTCAGAATTAACAGAATTTAGAATATATAATAAACTACGTTGAACTTCCTTAATATAAGGACGTTGTGGAACAAAATCATGATGAATGATCATTTCCTTAGCAGCAAAGCTTGCAGTTGCTTCCTTAAGTGCTTCTCCCAACCCCTGACAATCTAAGGCTGAATATTCCAAGGAAGATAAATTATCTAGATCCTGGTATTGATTCACTCCAACCAATAGAATCCATAGTTTAGCAGATGTAGATTTTGCGGTTATGGGAGGACGAGATTTAACACGAGGACACATCGCTACTATAAGTTTATTTTCAAATCGTATATCTTTTTAGGTTAAATATCTTCCATTTATGCAATATTCTAAAACCTGTAAAAAATTACCAAGTATTACTAATAACTATAGGAAAAATCCTTTAAGGTAGGTTTGGTTTAGCTCTTACTAAAATGCTATTGTAGAAAACTATCAAAAGAGTCACTACCTTAAATAAAATATAAAAAAAATAATGGTAATTTAGGTGTTATTTACTGTTATTTTAGTAATTTAAAAGGGAACTCTAAGCTTGTAAACCAACTAACTGCCATAGTTAGTATAATCAACCTCAAATATGAGGAGTTAGCCGTTTAGGAGTAAATATCTGTGTCAACGCACAAAGTTCTAGTTATTGACGATAGTAAAGTCATTAGAATGAGAGTTAAAGATATGTTGCCAGAGGGCAACTTTGAGATTATTGAGGCAAAAGATGGTCTAGAAGGATTTAATTTGATTAAAGCAGAGAATCCTAACCTAATTATGTTAGATTTTTTGCTACCAAAAATGAGTGGATGGGAAGTATATCAAGAAATTCAGAAGCAACAGAGATTTCGCTCAATTCCTTTAGTGTTAATGTCTGGTCGTAAGGAGGAGGTTACAGATAAGATATCCGAACCTTTTGAATATTTTTCTTTCGTAGAAAAGCCATTTGATCGCGAACAATTAGTAGACGCGATTAAAGATGCTATGGTTAAGGCTAAAAAACAGCCTCAAAGCACAATTTCAAATAGTATAGCTGATAGTTATGCTTTAGCACCTAGCCCAGATACATCAGCTTTGACTTCCGAAATTGAACTTTTGAAACTTAAAATTGCTAAATTAGAGCAAGAATCAGAACAATTGAAAAAACAGTTTAATCAATTGGTAAGCTTTATTAAGCAAAAACTTAAATAAAAGGGATTCAATAGGTTTTTTATATACACAAAAGCAATTTAATTAAACATATTATTTTTTATTACTGATTAAAGCGACATGAATTTTAGAATCTTCTAATTGAGCAATGTCTACAGTAATATCAGGACCAAAAAACTTTTCGATCTTTTCTTTTCTTTCTTCCCATTCTTCTAAAGGAAAAAAAGGCGAATAATACTCCATTAACAAAGTATATGCCCCGTCTCTCGATTGCTCTTGAATCCCTACTAATTGTGGTCTTTCTTCATCAGTAGGACTAAGACCTAACTTAGCCAAAGACTCATCTAGATGCGCCTCTTGCCCATAACGATAACGAGTTACATCTTTACGTAATTGATCTTGGGTAGGGGTCGCAAGCGATCGCAATTGTTTTATTTCAGGACTAGTTTCTACTGTATAAGGTACAGGTTTCAACTCAGCAGCCTTTAAAGCCAATCCACCCAATAATAAAGGAATACCGTAAAAGAATCCTGCCAGATTCAAAGTGTTGAGTCCTACCGCGTAGGCATAAAAACCGACAGCAGTTAAGATCCCTCCCACAGTCAAGCCTACAGCCGCCAATGGTATTTTACGCAACATAGTCAAAAGTAAAAAATTGTTTAAATTTATCAATATTGTCTATTCTAGAGCTATTAGACACTCCGTTGAACAAAAATATGGACAAAATTGATATCAAAGCTAGAATAGCTAAAATTGCAATTCAAAGGGATTCTTTAGTTGAATTGCTAGAAAAACCTAATTTAGGTACTTTAAGGATAGACGTAGATCAAGCCCTCGAAGAATTAGATGAACTGGTGGATGAGTTTAATGAAACTTTTCCTGAAGAGAAAATGTAATTAGGCGTATTTTCTAAGCTTGACTAATGGGCAACAATATACTGGAAATTGTTATTAATTTGATTAATACGCGCTTTTTTCCTAAATATTTTTTAAAACATTTGATAAATATAATTGCTGCTCATCAGTCTTGCATCAAATCACTATTATATTGGTGCAGATGTACTTAACAAACATCACTATCATCACCTTATTTTTTTAGAGTTTTATAACTTTAATTGCCATAGAGGTAGATATTTCAAGTAACTTCATAAATGAATACCAATAATTTGTTGACGTAGTGAAATATTTTTTTCTAAGTGAAGGCTGGACATACGGTAGAGTTTGGGAATTTGGAGGATTATGGAACTATACAGATTGGGGACGTAATCCCCAAATACAACGTCTTGATTGTGGTACAGTTCAACAAGGAGAAACTTTGTGGCTCTATGCAGTCGAAGATGCTGTGCTGATGATTGAAGTAAGACCTTCAGAGGAATCTATAACATCATCGAGCATTGGACAAGTAGTACTCAAACGCTTAATTGATGCTGAACAAGTAATCGAAATTTTGATACGATCAGAAGCGATATTTAATTCAGCTAACAAACAATAAAAGCTATTTAAGTATAAGAGGCTGCTATTTGCTTATCTGTCTACGTTAGTGAATTTTTGAACATAGGTATGGTTATATTTAACCCAACCAAGCAAGGCAATAGCTTTTAACTTAACATCCAGGTTAGGAATATATCATGTATATAAAATAATTTTATATATCCTACCTCAGTCTAAAGAAAACTTGTGCCTATTAGCTTTCATTATCAATGATATTCTTGTTATAAAAGTTAACTTTTGTCGACAAGAGTCGATAATTCTTGCAATAGGTTCTAACAATAGTTACACTTCTTTAAATAAATAGTATTTTCAAGTCTTTCTTGAATAAGCCCGTTTTTTTAAATTAATTAAATTAATTAGGAGGAGCGTAGTCTATGGGACTACCTTGGTATCGAGTTCATACAGTCGTCCTGAATGATCCAGGCAGACTAATATCAGTTCATTTAATGCATACTGCTTTAGTGGCAGGCTGGGCAGGTTCAATGGCTCTATTTGAGTTAGCCACTTTTGATCCTAGCGATGCTGTATTAAATCCCATGTGGCGACAAGGTATGTTTGTACTACCTTTTATGGCTCGTCTTGGGGTAGATACATCATGGGGTGGCTGGAGCGTCACTGGAGCAACAGGTTTAGATCCTGGTTATTGGTCTTTTGAAGGTGTTGCGATCGCTCATATCGTTTTATCTGGTTTATTATTTTTAGCAGCAGTATGGCATTGGGTTTATTGGGATTTAGACCTATTTGTTGATTCTCGTACTGGTCAACCAGCTTTAGATTTGCCAAAAATGTTTGGTATCCATTTATTTTTGTCAGGTCTACTATGTTTCGGTTTTGGTGCGTTCCACCTCACAGGCTTGTGGGGTCCTGGAATGTGGGTATCTGATGCCTTTGGGTTAACAGGTCACGTACAGCCAGTTGCACCTGAATGGGGTCCTGCGGGATTTAATCCTTTTAATCCTGGTGGAGTTGTAGCCCATCACATCGCTGCTGGTATTGTTGGTATTATTGCTGGTTTATTTCACCTCAGTGTTCGTCCTCCAGAAAGACTTTATAAAGCTCTGAGAATGGGTAACATTGAAACTGTTCTCTCAAGTAGTATTGCAGCAGTATTTTTTGCAGCTTTCGTTGTTACAGGGACAATGTGGTATGGTAACGCCACAACACCTATTGAATTATTTGGCCCAACTCGTTATCAGTGGGATCAAGGTTATTTCAAACAAGAAATTGAACGTCGAGTTGCAACTGCTATGGATGACGGTTTAAGTCGTTCAGAAGCTTGGTCAGCAATTCCTGAAAAATTGGCGTTTTATGACTATGTTGGTAATAGCCCAGCTAAAGGTGGTTTGTTCCGTACAGGAGCAATGGATAGTGGTGATGGTATCGCCCAAGAATGGTTAGGACACGCAGTATTTACCGATGCAGAAGGTCGTGAATTAGAAGTTCGCCGTATGCCCAACTTCTTTGAAACTTTCCCTGTAATCTTGACAGATTCTGATGGCGTTGTTAGAGCAGATATTCCTTTCCGTCGTGCTGAGTCTAAACTTAGCGTAGAACAAAGTGGCGTAACTGTTGCTTTTTATGGCGGAGCTTTAGATGGTGAAACCTTTGATGATCCATCTGCTGTTAAAAAATATGCTCGTAAGGCTCAGTTAGGTGAAGCTTTCGTGTTTGATACTGAAACCTTAAGTTCTGACGGTGTATTCCGCACTAGCCCTCGTGGTTGGTTTACCTTTGGTCATGCTTGTTTTGCTTTATTATTCTTCTTTGGTCATATCTGGCATGGTTCTCGTACACTATATCGAGATGTATTTGCAGGTGTTGACCCTGAATTAGAAGAAGAACAAGTAGAATGGGGCTTCTATCAGAAAGTTGGTGACAAATCAACTCGTTCGGCAAAAGGAGCATAAAACACTGTATTTAATTGACAGTGGCAATCTATAGGTTATATAAGGCAAGGGAAATAAAATAAAAATCAATATCTTAGTTAGTTCCCTTGCTAACTTCTCCCAATCAAGTCCAACAACTTAAAAGTTATTTTGTTGGTAAAATAACATTAAAAGCATTTAAAGGTTTTAAATATGGAAAGTGTTGCATATATTCTGGTTTTAGCTATGGCATTGGCAGTTTTATTTTTTGCGATCGCCTTCCGCGAACCACCCCGTATTGAAAAATAATTGCTACGTAAGACGCTAAAAGTTAAGTATTTTTAAGATTTTGGCATTTCTGAGTCTTTATTACTTATGGTCTGTCGTTAGACAGATTATGATGTAGGCAATGGCTCAGATTTGTTGTAGAGATCAACAATTAATAATTATAATAAGCGTCTATTAGATTCATGCATTGTCCCAATTGTCAGCACACCGAAAGTCGAGTCTTAGAGTCTCGTTCTACAGAAAGTGGGCAGAGTATCCGTCGTCGTCGAGAATGTCTTAATTGTAAGCAGAGGTTCACTACTTACGAAAGAATTGAATTAGTGCCAATTACAGTTATCAAAAGAGATAGTAGCAGAGAATCTTTTGATCGCGATAAACTGTTGAGAGGCATACTTAGAGCTTGTGAGAAAACCAAAGTTTCATATCAAAAAGCTGAATTAATCGTAGATAATATTGAAGCAAGATTACAGCAAAATCCTGGCAGGGAGTTTAGCAGTAGCGAAATTGGTGAACTTGTTTTACAAAATCTACGTTATGAAAATGAAGTAGCATACATTCGCTTCGCCTCAGTATATCGCAAATTTCAAGGAATTAAAGATTTTATTGAAACCCTCAATCATTTGCAAAGTGAAAATTCTCAAGAAGCTGAATTTAATCCTTGGCAATTAAGCAGCAAGTCTAATATCTCAAGCCCTACCGTTTATTTAAAAGATAAGCAAGTAGATACTTTACAAACTCAGTAAAAAGTTTACAGCTTAATAATTACATAAGAGCAAAAACTTATTTAACTAGCATTTTAGATAAAAACCGAATAAAAAACTCACCCTTGACCAAATAAAAAGTTACAATGGTATAATGCCATTTTGGCGACAAATAGCAATATGATTCAGTAGCAAAGTGTTTTATATATTTATATAATCCCACGTGTGGCATTTTTGTTAGCTGGAAAGCCTAGAAAATGTAGGTGTAGGCTGCACAAAAATTAGGTGAGTGTACATCAAGCAGGAGGCTCATCAATCAAAAAAATAAGGAAATACAATAAGGAATAAGGACATCTAATCCATATGGTCAATCAGCAAGCAAATAGTACTAAAGATATTGGTTTTACTCACGACGATTTCGCTGCTCTTCTCGATAAATACGACTATCATTTTAGTCCTGGAGATATAGTAGCAGGAACAGTTTTTAGTATGGAACCAAGAGGAGCTTTGATTGACATAGGTGCTAAAACTGCTGCTTACATTCCCATTCAGGAGATGTCGATTAATAGAGTTGATAATCCTAACGAAGTTTTACAAGCAGATGAAACTAGAGAATTTTTTATTCTCACAGACGAAAATGAAGATGGGCAATTAACTTTATCCATTAGACGTATAGAATATATGCGTGCTTGGGAGCGTGTAAGACAGCTACAACAGGAAGATGCAACAGTGCGTTCTAATGTTTTTGCGACTAACCGAGGTGGTGCTTTAGTTAGAATCGAAGGCTTAAGAGGTTTTATCCCTGGTTCTCATATCAGTGCTAGAGAAGCGAAGGAAGATTTAGTAGGAGAAGATCTACCCCTAAAATTTTTGGAGGTAGATGAAGAGCGCAATAGACTAGTTCTCAGCCATCGTCGAGCTTTAGTGGAGCGCAAGATGAACGGTTTAGAAGTGGGTCAAGTTGTTCGAGGTTCTGTACGTGGTATAAAACCTTATGGTGCATTTATAGATATTGGTGGAGTAAGCGGGTTATTACATATTTCCGAAATTTCTCACGACCATATTGATACTCCTCACAGTGTGTTTGGGGTTAATGACGAATTAAAAGTTATGATTATTGACCTAGATGCAGAACGAGGTCGTATATCCCTATCTACTAAACAGCTAGAACCCGAACCAGGAGATATGCTGAAAAATAGAGAAGTAGTATTTGAAAAAGCCGAGGAAATGGCAGAGAAATATCGTCAGAAACTACTCGCAGAGGCTGAAGGATTAACGTTAGATGAAGATATTCCATCAGCAACAGAAGAGATAGAAGAGTCAGAAGAAGTTGTTACTGAAGATACCGCAGTAACCGAAGCAGAAGAAGAACAAGAAGAAGTTGATTCTGAAGGTGAAATGGTAGGAGCAGGAGCAGAAGAGTAAAAATAAACTCAGTGTTAAATATTAAGGGAGGAGAATTTTCCTCTCTTTTTTTATTAATTATTAGTTACAGGAGAAAAACTTTGCCAGTTGCGATCGCTTGTCACCATCTTCAATTCTCTAATATCAGTGCAATTATTTTTGATAAAGATGGCACTTTGGAGGATTCTTTAAAATTCTGGCGAGAAGTGGGAATGCAAAGAGCGCGCCTAATTGATGCTCAAATACCAGGAATAGGAGAGCCATTGTTAATGGCATTTGGAATACAAGATAATACCATAGATTCTCAAGGGTTAATGGCATTAGGTAGCCGTCTGGAAAATGAAATTGCAGCAGCAGCTTACATTGCTGAGACAGGTAGAAGTTGGTATGAAGCTAAAAAAATTGCTCAGGCAGCTTTTGCTGAGGTAAATCAATCCCCATATTTATCCAAAACTCCTACATCCGCACCCCTATTTCCAGAAGTTAAAGTTACTTTAAATAATTTAGTTAATGCAGGATTAAAGTTAGGAATTTTATCTGCCGACTCTAGTGCTGGGGTTCAAGACTTTGTAGTAAGTCATCAATTACAAGAATATATTCAGCTAAGTATGGGAGTAGATGATCAAATTAGTAAACCAGATCCGCAATTACTTATACAAGCTTGCCAAACTTTGCAAGTACCTCTAAATCAGACATTAATGGTAGGTGATGGAATTAATGATATGATTATGGCAAAAAAGGCTAAAGTAGCAGGAGCAATTGGTATTTGTCGTCAAAAAAATAGCCTACTTCCTCAAGCAGATGTTCAAATTGCCAGTTTAGCGGAAATTCAAGTTTTGTAATAAAGGAGACAAACCTGTATTATATACTCTGATGCTCCGATGTTTAGGTTAAAATCTGGCATTAACGCTAAAATCTCACAGGGGAATATATAGAATTGTCTCGTAACTACTTATTTACCTCCGAATCGGTCACAGAAGGTCATCCTGACAAAATTTGTGACCAAATCTCCGATACTATCTTAGATGCTTTACTGTCTCAAGATCCTCTTAGTCGCGTTGCTGCCGAAGTTGTAGTTAACACGGGCTTAGTTTTGGTTACAGGAGAAATTACGACTAAAGCTCAAGTCAATTATGTAGATCTAGTTAGAAAGAAAATTGCCGAAATAGGCTATACTAATGCTGAAAATGGATTTTCCGCCAATAGTTGTTCAGTATTAATCGCCTTAGATGAACAATCTTCAGACATTGCTCAAGGTGTTACTTCTGCTCAAGAGCAAAGAGAATCATTAAGTGATGACGAGTTAGATAAAATTGGGGCTGGTGATCAAGGCATTATGTTTGGATATGCCTGTAATGAAACTCCAGAGTTGATGCCTATGCCTATCAGTTTGGCTCACCGTATGTCTCGTCGTTTAGCACAAGTCCGAAAACAAGGGGAGCTATCTTATTTGCGCCCTGATGGGAAAACTCAAGTTTCGGTGCAATATGAAAATGGTAAGCCCGTTGGTATCGATACTATTTTGATTTCTACGCAGCACACAGAAACAATTGGTGATATTTCTGAAGGTAGTGCTGTACAGAAGAAGATTAAAGATGACCTTTGGTCTGCTGTAGTTCAACCTATATTTGCTGATCTAGATTTAAAGCCTGGTGATCATACTCGCTTTTTGGTAAATCCTACAGGTAAATTTGTGATTGGTGGACCTCAAGGTGATTCTGGACTAACTGGTCGCAAAATCATTGTAGATACTTATGGTGGTTATTCCCGTCATGGTGGTGGTGCTTTTTCTGGCAAAGATCCTACTAAAGTAGACCGCAGTGCATCTTATGCTTGTAGGTATGTTGCCAATAATATTGTAGCTGCTGGTTTGGCAGATAAATGTGAAGTTCAAGTTAGTTATGCCATAGGGGTTGCTAGACCTGTCAGTGTTTTTATTGAAACATTTGGCACTGCAAAAATAGCCGAAGAAAAACTTTTGCAATTAGTGCTAGAACATTTTGAATTGCGTCCTGCGGGGATTATTCAAACTCTTAACCTGAGAAATATTCCCCAACAAAGGGGTGGTCGTTTTTATCAAGATGTGGCAGCCTATGGACATTTTGGTAGAAATGATTTGGATTTGCCCTGGGAGAAAATAGATAAAAAGCAATTGTTGCAAGAGTATTTACTCTCTTCTAGTGCAGTTTAAAATCCTTTGTTTTAAATGTTAGTTTTAGGGTTTTGAGGGAGTTTAGTTTAACTAAGCTCCTTTATTATTGAGGGATTTAAGGTGTTGCTGGTTTAAAGATAATAATTTTACCTTTCAGGCATTGCGATCGCTCTTGGTCAAATTTAACTAAAAGTAAGTAACTTGGTAAGAATAGCTAACTTTCACTCAATCATATTGATAAACTAACTATATTAAAAGTGACAGCAGACTATGCTTTAATTTACAGGGTTAAGCTCTTAAAGATAAATTTTTAAATATGCTTTTTCTTCAATCATTAAACTCCTTTTTTAATAGACATAACAATCCTTTGAAATTCCAACTCAACCATTGCATTAAGATTAAATATTTAATCAGCCAATTTTTGGTTTTGAGTTTATTTTTAATAGTTAGCATTTTTCCTTACTGGACATCTTCTGCCTTAGCAAGTATCAATGACGATCGCTATGAGGGAAATATTTTTATTTTGTTTGGAGGGAATGGTTCATTAGTTCCACCTCGGATGAATTTACCTACTGCTCTTAAACGAGGTAAGCCAGCTATACTAGTATTTTATGTCGATGATAGTAGTGATTGTAAGCAATTTTCTAGTTTGGTTACTCGTATCCAAGAATTTTATGGACGAGCAGCTAGTATTATTCCCGTCACTGTCGATTCCTTTGTCGAGCAAGCTGAATATACTCCTGAAGATCCAGCATACTATTATAATGGCGTTGTGCCAGAAACCGTTATTTTAGATCAACAAGGTAAAGTGGTTTATGACGGTAGAGGACAAGTTGCTTTTGAAGAAATAGATGATGCTTTACGACAAGTTTTTGACCTACTCCCACGTTCAGAATCTGTAGTTTTAAAACGTCGTTCATTTAATGAGTTTAATTCAGAATTAACTCAGGAATAAAGTATTGCTAAATTTACCCTCAAAATCTGGGGGTAGACTTTTTACCTAGCTTTTATTAAAGTAAGTTAAATTAAAGTTAAATTTGGCTTAAGGAACTGTAAGCTTAAGCATGAATTTTGCATACTCAGTATTTTCTCGGCAGCTATATAATCAGAGTGAACATATTTGATTATTCAATTCTTAATTTTTTTAATCACTTAGCAAAGCAATCAGCACAGTTCAATAATTTGGTGTTCGTTGTTAGTGAAAATGCCTTATTAAAAGGTGGTCTGATCGTTGCGCTACTTTGCTGGGCTTGGTTTGAAAAAACTAACCTCAAAACCTTACAAAGAAATCGAGAACATATTTTAATTACAGTTATAGCTAGTGCGGTGGCTATTATTGCTGCGAGATTACTAGCTTTATTACTGCCTTTTCGGTTAAGACCAGTGCATAATCCGAAAATTTTTTTAGAATTTCCTTTAGAAAAAGAATTTTTAGAAGGATGGAGTTCTTTCCCCAGTGATCATGCTATTCTATTTTTCACCCTAGCTACTGGTTTGTGTTTTGTTTCCCATACTTTAGGGAGAATTGCGCTCGCTCACGCTATTTTTGTGATTTCTCTTCCTAGAATTTATTTAGGACTACATTATCCTACCGACATTATAGTTGGAGCATTGATTGGAGTCGGTGTAGCTGTTTTTTTCAATAGAAAGCAAGTTAGAATTAAAATTCTTAAAATACCTTTGATTTTATTAGATACCAATCCCAGCTTATTTTACAGTATGTTGTTTCTGGTCGTTTTTGAAATTGCCGAAATGTTTAATAGTGTGCGTAATCTAGCAAGGGTAATATTTTAAAAGGTTTTAGTTTAACCAAAGCAATTTTTCCTTCAAACTCAACGTTTAAGCAATTTCCACTAATATATTACGATCTTGCGGGTAATATACATTCGACCAGTGGCTTAAATTGGGGTATTAATTCTGAACGACAAATTCCTAAACTAGGAATAGCAACATTACCATAGTCTTTTCCAGGTTGAAGTGGAAAAAGTAAATCATCTTCGAGAAAAACAAATTCTCCTCCAGCAGCTTTGAGAATTACCCAAACCGCAGCTATATCCCAAATCTTAGGTGTTGCTTCTACTCCACCAATAGCAATACCCGCAGCTACCAAGAGTAAATTATAACTGGCAACGCCGATCATTCTAATTTTACAAGGGAAGGGATGAGAAAAAATAGCTAGACTACGAGCGCAAAGATTGAATAGTTGGCTACCACTAGGATCATCTTGACTAGTATGTATTGGTTGCTGATTAAGATAAGATCCTTCATACCCTGATAACCCAGACTCGCCATACCAGTATCCATGAAAAGTTTGCTTTAAAGGTGGTATGTAAATAAACCCAAATACAGGTGTTCCTTTATATAATAAGCCCAAAGAAATTGCCCAGATAGGTACACCACGAGTAAAATTAGTTGTTCCATCTATTGGATCTATAATCCAACACCAATCATTTTCAGGCAAAATATGAATTGTTTCTTCGCTCAATACACCATGAGTGGGAAAAGTATCTGCGATCGCTTGACGAATTTGTTGATCAGACCATTTATCCGCTTGCGTAACTAAACTACCATCTTCTTTTTGACTCGCCTGAATCTTTCCAAATTCTTGCATTAGGCGATCGCTTACTCTTTCAGTAGTTTCAATAGAAAATTTTAATACCTGATCCCAAAATTCATTCATAGTTACAATAATTTTATTAATTAGTTTAAAGAGCTTCTGCGAGTTTTTGCCTGACGAGCTAATAATAATGGGACAAACCAGCCTAATATCATCCCTATACTACTAAAAGAAGCAAGTAATACACCGATAGGCATCTTAATAGATTCAAACATTAAAAATTTGAGGGAAACATCTTGAATATTTTGAATCGAAAATATAGCAATTCCTATTACCCAAGTGGCTATTATTAAGGAATTAATTAGGTTAAGCAACGCTTTCATATAGAATCTACAGTTAAATTATTAAAGTTATTAAGTATATTCCACTTTACAATGTTTTTCCAATCTGTGGAATACACATTGTCTATGTTTTTAATTTTATAATTACTATTTGTCTAAAGTTATTCTCAATAAAAATAACGTACTATCTTTATATCCCAAGATAGAGCAATAACAATAGCATTCATATTTATACTATTCTATATAGACATATTAAATAATCAATATATTTTAAAATTCCAAGTGTTACAATGTTAATTTTATAAATCCAATAATTCACCAAAATTTGCTTAATTATACTGTGAATTAGATATTATAATATCTAAAATTATGAATAATGACTTGGTATTTGGAGATAAAAAGAAATGACTGAAAACCTACCAACACGCGGACAAGTAGAAAGAGATTTATCACAGAAAATTCAAGCTTTTTATCGTAATTATTTAAAGCATCCACCTTCCAAGGTAACTTGTCAATTATTTAGTGAAAAGTTAGCCATAATTATTGAAGATTCTATTACTAGTGCGGAGCAGATACTAATTAATCAGGGTAACGAAAATTTGGCTAAGGAAATTCGTTCTCATTTGGATGATGCTATTCAACCTGAGCTTAAAGATTTGATTGAAGAAGTTTTACAGGTAAAAGTTAGTGACTTATTAAGTGATGCTACTTTAGAAACTGGTCGTACAGGAATTATTATTGTTCTAGAAAGCTCCCCTAAATTAAAGAATCACAGTTCTAAAGATAAAAATAAAAAATAATTCTAGGATACGATTAATTTAACAGCACTAATTTTAAATTTATAAATAAATTAAATACTGTTTATATACCACTGTAAACAAAATATTCTTGTATTTGATTATAAAAAATAACAAGCTTGCAACTAGCCTAATTAACAATGCTCATAACTCAAAAAATATTTAAGTTTACTTTCTAATTCTTGAATTAAAAAAGGTTTACAAATATAATCAGCACATCCAGCAGCCATAATTGCTGTTTGTTGTTCTGGAAAAGCCAATCCTGTTACTGCTATAACTGGAATATGACTAGTGATTGGATTAGTTTTAAGTAAACGGGTTATTTCTAAACCATTTATTTCTGGCATTACCATATCCAGTAAAATTAAATCTGGTGATTTCTCGATAGCTAAATCTATAGCTTGTTTACCACTTAAAGAAACTATATGTTTCAACTTTAAGTTATCAAGTATACAGCTTACAAAAAAAAGATTATCCTGATCGTCATCTACCACTAAAGTTAGAGAAAGACTTTTAGGTAGTTTTCGTTGTAGTTGGACGTTACAGCTATTCAATGTTTTACCGAGCTTAATTGTTAATTAATAACTTAAAGCCTTTGTCCAGTGGTCTAGTTTACAGCACCAATCCAAAAGGGTTTAATGTACAGCCTAGGTAAAAACTCCTTATTTATCTTAAATAAAGCGAGCCAGAGTTAAGCTAGTGTATTAGTATTAATTTAATAATACTTAATTTTAATACATATTTAATTATGGAGTCAAATAAAGTTAATTATTGACAAAAGTATATTGTATTAATCAATTATTAAAGTACATTCTATTATTAAAGAATATTTTCTTAATAAATTATTTAACTAATCCAGCCCGTAAAGCTCTAACAGCAGCTTGAGTACGATCATCAGCACAAAGCTTATTCAAAATATGACAGACATGGGTTTTCACTGTACCAACGGTAATATATAACTTTTCTGCAATTTCAGCATTGCTACAACCGCCGACAATCAATTCCAAGACTTCCAATTCTCTTTCAGTTAGAGGATAAGTTTCTAACAACTGCTGATATTCCTCACCTACTGCGGTGATCGATTGAGTATCATTAAGATCATCAGGGGTATCACTATTAGTTTCGCTGGTGGGTTGAGCAATAACTTTAGTTTTACGAGCTTGTTTTAAGACTATGCGAGCGATCGCGGGATCAATCCAAGCATTTCCTTCATAGGTGTTGCGAATTGCCTGTACTAAATTATCCATGCTAACGTCTTTTAAGCTATAAGAATCTGCACCCGCAGCAAAAGCAGCCATCACTGAGTCTTCGCTACTGTGCATAGTCAGCATTAAAATTTTAGTTTTAAAATCTATATTTTCTAGTTCGTGTTGTTTAATTTTTTGAGTAATCTCAATGCCATCGATATCAGGTAAACCTATATCTACTAAAGCCACATCAGGTTGATGGGTTTTAATTTTTTCCAGTCCATCTTTGCCATTAGCAGCATTATCGACAATATCAATATCTGGATATTGTTTGAGAGCAGCACACAAACCGATACGACTAAGATCGTGATCTTCAATTAAAACAACACTAATTTTATTCATCGATTATGGATAAATTAAATATTTTTAATAACAGGGTTATAACTATTTTATTCCTAGACTGTCTAATATATTTTTAGCAATTCCATCATCCCCAAGATGTATATCTTTTGGTATAAGCTGCGATTAGGATTTAAGATCGAAGGCAATAGTTTAATTGCCTGTATATACAATGAACGAGTTATTATTATCTATTGGGCTATCTCAGGAAATATATTATCTGGGAGGGCCTGAGGTTGGGATATTGCATCTAATCTGTAATGGAATAATCGCCCTTGCCTATTTTTTAATTTCTCTAACATTCTTGTATATTTTATATCGACGGGAAGATGTGCCTTTTAAAGGTCTTCTGTTTTTATTTATAATATTTATTTGGCTCTATAGTGCTAGCTACGCTCTAGATATATGGGTATTTTGGCATCATGATTACTTAATATCTGGTTTAACTAGACTAGTAACCGCGATAATTTCCTTTACCACAGCGATCGCTTTAATTCTTAAAATTCCAGAAATATTGCTGCTACCTTCTCCCAAACAAGTTAATAATATCAATCAGGAACTGCAAAGAACAATTGAAAAACTAGAAGCCCAACAGATAATCGTCAATAAACAAAAACAAAGATTACAACATCTGTTAGAAAATCATCAGCAAGCAGAAATAGAATTAGATCGTGAAAAGAACTTCTTACAAGCAATCTTAAGTAATCTCTCCGATGGAATTGTTGCTTGCGATCAAAATGGCATTTTAACTTTATTTAACCAGGCAACAATAGATTTTCATGGTCTACCTCATACACCTCTGACTGCTGATCAATGGTCAGAACACTACAACTTATATCTGATTGATGGACAAACCCCGATGCCTAAAAATCAAGTTCCCCTATTTCGTGCTTTAGCTGGCGAATCGGTGCGCGATGTAGAAATGAAGATTGTGCCTAAAGATGGTCAACCGCGTACTATTTTAGCTAACGGCGATCCGATTATTGCTCTTAACGGCAAGAGATTGGGTGCGGTGATAGCGATGCGAGATGTCACTGAACTAAAAAAAACTCAACAAGCCTTGTGGGAAAGTCAGGCACAATTTTTGGAAATTTTTACCCATGCTGCTGTTGGTATGGCAATTGTTGATCTTGATGGTAAGTGGATAGAAGTTAATCCCACTTTATGTCTGATGTTGGGTTATAGCCATAGAGAATTGCAAGCTACTAATTTTCAAGCGATTACCTACAGCGAAGATTTAGATCAAGACTTGCTAAAAGTACAAGAGTTACTATCAGGAGAAATTGCTTCTTACCAGATGGAAAAACGCTATATCCATAAACATGGTAATCTTATCTGGATTAATCTTAGTGTCTCTTTAGTTAGAAATAAATTACAACAACCTTTATATTTCGTTACCCTACTCGAAAATATCAATCAACGCAAACAAGCTGAACTAGCATTAGCCCAACTTAATGAAGATTTAGAGGAAAGAGTAGAAAGACGTACCACTAAACTAGAAAAAATTAATAATTTACTGCGACAGACAAGCGAACAACTAAAAAAAAGCAATCAGGAATTAGAACAATTTGCCTATATAGCGTCCCACGATCTCAAAGCCCCCTTAAGAGCGATCGCGAATTTATCTCAATGGCTAGAAGAAGATTTAGAAGATAAATTAGATGACACTAGTAGACATAATTTAAATCTATTAAGAGGTAGAGTTCATCGCTTAGAAAACTTAATTAATGGTCTGTTAGCTTATTCTAGGGTTGGCAAAGTTAAAAATGAAACAAAAAAGGTAATAATTGCCGATTTATTAGCAGATATTATTGACTTATTAGCTGTAGGGTCAAATTTTGAAATCAATATTCAAGGAACAATGCCAACCTTAATCACAGAAGAATTACCCCTACAACAAGTATTTAGTAACCTAATTAGTAATGCCGTAAAACATAGCGATCGCCATGCTGGAAAAATTACCATTTCTGTAGTAGAACAACAAGAATTTTGGGAATTTGCCGTTGCTGATAATGGTCAAGGGATCGAGGCGCAATATCATGACAAAATCTTTACCCTCTTCCAAACTTTAAAGGCACGAGATGAGCAAGAAAATACAGGTATTGGTTTAGCGATTGTTAAAAAAGCTGTAGAAAATCAAGGAGGGCAAGTTACGGTTGAATCTGAGTTAGGAAAAGGAACTACTTTTCGTTTTACTTGGAAAAAAATTTCAAATAATAATTAAATTAAAAATATCTCTAACTTTTAGCCGACGACAAATATAAGCCCATAGATTAAGATAAATTTGTAAGAAATAATATACATATTTCGGTTATTGAGATATCAATACAGCGTATTTTCACATATTTAAAGCATCAGAACATTGTTTGAATCAATTATAAAATTTTGATTTAATAATAAGTGGATAGCTGGAGAAAAATAACTAGCAATAGAAAATATATCTCTTGCTTTTTATTTATTGCTTATTGTGTATCTACTGCATAATAATATAGATATAGATAGAGATTTTAAAACATACATCTTAGTTATCAAAAACTATATGTAATCCGACTAATTGCTAACAGATAATCATGCAGGAAAAACCTATTAACATATTATTAGTGGAGGATGACATAGTTGATGTTATGAACGTAAAGCGAGCGTTTAGACAATATAAAATAACTAATCCTCTATATGTCGCCCATAATGGGATAGAAGCCTTGTCGATGTTACGCTCTCAACCAGGGAAACCAGCCGAAGTGCCAACAACTAGGAGATTAATTCTACTAGACCTAAATATGCCTAAAATGAACGGTTTAGAATTTCTCCAGGAGATTCGACAAGATCCAGAGTTAAAAAGAACTCCCGTTATCGTCTTAACCACCTCAGATGAGGATCGAGATAGAATAGAAGCATATAACTTTAATGTAGCAGGTTATATTCTAAAACCAGTTACCTTTGGTAGTTTTGCAGGGGTAATGGTAGCACTAACTAACTATTGGACTTTATGTGAAATGCCTTAGACAGTGATTACATAATGATTGAAGAACACTTTTCTATTTTATTGGTTGATGATGATGAAGTTGATCGCCTAGCAGTGCAAAGAGCATTAAAAAAGGCTCAGGTTTCAATTGAGTTAATAGAAGCTAAAAATGGGACTGAAGCGATTTCTCAACTACAACTTTCCAAAAACAATCTAATTAAAGTAGTTCCTACTGATTATTCAATAGTTGGGTTTAATAAGCATATATTTGATTTAATTTTATTAGATTATCGTTTACCAGATATTAATGGGTTAAACTTAATCAAAGAAATACAAGCTGTCAATTTAGACTTACCGATCATAGTTTTAACAGGGCAAGGCGATGAAGAAATAGCCGTAGAAATTATGAAAGCGGGGGCAGCAGATTATTTAGCAAAATCTAAAATAGAGCCAGCCATGCTAGCCAGAGCCATTACTAGTGCTATTCGGTTGCATAAGGCAGAACAAGCTGTAAAACTTGCTAATCAGTGTTTAGTTGCCAATAACGAATTATTAAAACTTAAGAACAAAGAATTAGAAAAACAACAAGAACAAATAAAAATACAGAATATAAAATTAAAGGAATCATATAATCTTAAATCAGAATTTCTAGCAACTATGTCCCATGAATTACGCACGCCAATGAATGCAATTATGGGATTTTCACAATTACTATTACGTCAGTATCCAGAACCTTTAAGCCCACAGCAGCAGAATCTTGTACAACGGATTTTTAATAATAGTAAGAATCTGCTAGATATGATTAATGAGATGTTGGATTTCTCTAAAATAGAAGCGGGGAAATTAGAGTTAAATATTCAAAATTTAGATTTAGCTAATATTATTACTATAACTGTTGAAGAATTACGGTCTCTAGCAGTGCAAAAAAACATAGATTTAGCGATCGAAATCAATCTTCAAGATCAAGTATTGATTCAAGATATCAACTTTATTAAACGTAGCTTAATCAATTTACTCTCGAATGCGATCAAGTTTACAGAAATAGGTTGTGTAAAAGTAAAAGCATGGGAAATAAATAACAATAGAATTGGAATTGCTGTAATCGATACAGGAATAGGAATATCTTTAGAAGATCAAGAGAAAATTTTTCAGGCGTTTCGCCAAGTGGATCAAAGTTTTACTCGTCATTATTCTGGCACAGGATTGGGTTTAGCAATTACAGAATCTTTAGTAAAAATGATGGGAGGAGAAATAACAGTAGAAAGTGAATTGGGTAAGGGAGCAACTTTTACGCTACAAATCCCTCGTAAGCATGATGGATAATTAGAGGATAATTTTTTATTATGATTAACATTTAACAATATGTTTAAAAATATTAACCATAATATACATGCCTGTAACAGAAGCAAGTAAAAAAAAATATATTTTAGCCGTCGATGATATTCCTGATAACCTTTTATTAGTTCAATTGGCACTAGAACAAGAAGGACATCATGTTATTTTGGCTCATAATGGTGAAGCAGCTTTAAAACAAATTAAGTTAGCTCCTCCTAGCGTGATTTTATTAGATGTAATGATGCCTGGAATGGATGGTTATGAAGTCACCCGAAGGATTCGAGAGGATCGCAATTTACCTTTTATTCCCATATTATTAATTACAGCTAGAGAAGAATCAAGTCTTATTGAAGGGTTAGATGCTGGAGCGGATGAATTTGTCAGAAAACCCTTTCAAATTGAGGAATTACAGGCGAGAGTACGTTCAATGCTACGGCTGAAAGAAACAATAGATCAAAGGGAAAATTTTGTTTCTTGTTTGACGCACGATTTAAGAACTCCTTTAATAGCTGCAAATCGAATGTTAGATTTAATTAGACAGCAAGCATTTGGTGAAATTAGTACTCAACAACAAGAAGCGATCGCGAGTATTGTTAGCAGTAATGATCATATGTTGGCGATGTTAAATACATTGTTAGAAACTCACCAGTATGAATCAGGACAAAAAGTATTGGGTTTTTTGCCTCTTGATTTAAAGTCTTTAATTGAGGAAATAATTACTGAATTGACACCTTTAGCTAGGGAGAAAAAGCTAGAGTTAAAATCAGATGTAGTTGTAGAATCAATTGAGATAAAAGGCGATCGCTTAGAACTACGTCGCGCACTTACAAATCTCATTGCTAATGCTATTAAATTTACTGATCTAGGTGAGATTATAGTCTCTTTATCCTACAATGAATTAAAGGTAATCATCAAAGTTAGCGATACGGGCATTGGTATTTCTGCCCAAGAACAACAAGGCATTTTTCAAAGATATCATCAAGGTAATCATCGACGCTCTGGTAAAGGTTTGGGATTATATCTGTGTCAACAGATTATTAATGCTCATCGGGGCGAAATATTGGTAGAATCTCAACTTGATCATGGAACAACTTTTACTGTTTGTTTGCCAAAATCTAATTAAAGCAATGATCCTAGATTACTTGCTACCCGATTAAATAAGTTGAGATATAACATATTTACTAACAACTCTCGATACTTATAAAAACAATGCTTGATGCTAAAATTCCCCCAGGTAGACTACAGGATAAATGGGACTACTATAAGGATCACTGTAAATTAGTTAGTCCTGCAAATAAGAAAAAATATACTATCTTAATAGTTGGTACAGGTTTAGCAGGTGCATCAGCAGCAGCAACCTTGGCGGAATTAGGCTATAACATTAAAAGTTTTTGTATTCAAGATTCCCCTCGTCGCGCCCATAGTATTGCAGCCCAGGGAGGAATTAACGGAGCAAAGAATTATCCTAATGATGGTGATACAGTTTGGAGGTTATTTTACGACACCATCAAGGGGGGTGATTATCGTTCGAGAGAGGCAAATGTTCATCGTTTAGCACAGATTAGTAACCAGATTATCGATCAATGCGTTGCTCAAGGTGTGCCATTTGCCAGGGAATACAGTGGTTTACTAGCCAATCGCTCATTTGGTGGATCCCAAGTATCCCGTACCTTCTATGCCAAAGGACAAACGGGACAACAACTGTTATTAGGGGCATATAGTGCTATGTCGCGCCAAATTGCTACGGGTAAAATTCAAATGTTTCCCCGACGTGAAATGTTGGATTTAGTAGTTGTTGAGGGCAAAGCTAGGGGTATTATTGTACGTAACTTGATTACGGGCGCAATTGAACGTTATGCAGGAGATGCAGTTTTATTGTGTACAGGCGGATATAGTAATGTTTTTTATCTGTCTACTAATGCTCGTAACTCCAATGTAACGGCTGCTTGGCGATGTCATAAACGCGGAGCTTTATTTGCTAATCCTTGCTTTACTCAAATCCATCCTACTTGTATACCAGTCTCAGGAGAGTATCAATCTAAATTAACTTTGATGAGTGAGGGTTTGCGTAATGATGGGCGAGTGTGGGTATCGAAAATAGTAGGGGATAAGCGTCATCCTGCTGATATTCCTGAAGATCAAAGAGATTACTATTTAGAAACTAGATATCCTAGCTTTGGTAATCTTGTTCCTCGTGATGTCGCCTCACGTAATGCTAAACAAGTTACCGATGAAGGTAGGGGAGTGGGAGAAACTGGTTTGGCTGTGTATCTTGATTTTAGAGATGCTATCAAAAAGTTAGGGCAACAGATAATTAGCGATCGCTATGATAATCTATTTCAAATGTATGAGCGGATCACTGGCGAAAATCCCTATGAAGTGCCGATGCGTATATATCCTGCCGTACACTACATTATGGGTGGTTTGTGGGTAGATTATAACTTAATGAGTACAATAGCTGGGTTGCACGTCTTGGGGGAAGCAAATTTTTCAGATCATGGAGCAAACCGCCTGGGTGCTAGTGCTTTGATGCAGGGTTTGGCGGATGGTTATTTTATTATTCCTTATACTTTGGGTAATTATCTGGCAACTCATGATTTACCCCCAGTTAATATTGATCACCCAGCCTTTGAATTATCGGAAGCAACAGTTAATAGTAATATTAGTAAGCTATTAAAAATAGAAGGTAAAAAAACTGTAACAGAGTTTCATCGTCAGTTAGGTAAAATTATTTGGGATTATGTAGGAATGTCGCGTAATCGGGCTGGATTAGAACAAGCGATCGCGTTAATTCAGGATTTAAGACAGGAATTTTGGCAAAATGTAACTATCCCTCAACAGCAAGATACTTTTAATAAAAATCTGGAATTTGCTGGTAGAGTTGCCGACTTTTTAGAATTGGGTGAATTGATGGCGCGCGATGCTTTAGCTAGGGAAGAATCTTGTGGGGCGCATTTCCGCGAAGAATATCAAACATCTGAAGGAGAAGCCCAACGTAATGATCGAGATTTTGCTTATGTTGCAGCTTGGCAATATCAGGGTAACGAACAAGTTCCTATTTTACACAAGGAAGCTCTGGAATTTGACCATGTGGAGTTAACACAGAGAAGTTATAAGTAATTAAATTTGGGCTGGTTTTTAGTTTTTAGCTTTTAGCTCTTAACATCCTAGATGATCATAATAATTACTAACTCCAGACTCTTTAGTTTTTACTCGCTGTTTACTACCCACTACCCACTACCTATTTGCGCAGCTTATCCTTTAGGGCTACCTACTACCTAGTCCCCCTACCTACTCCCTCAAGCATTTGTTGTAAAATTGCTACCAAGCGATCGTTTAGTAGTTGGATATTATATTCAGTTTCTATTTTTTTCCGTCCTGCTTGCCCCATTTTCTGCCTTAATTGGGGATTAATGAGCAATTGTTCGATTTTTATGGCTAAATTGTCTATATCTTTTTCTGGTAGTAGGTATCCTGAAATGCCATCTTGAATTAATTCTGGTATCCCACTGTGATAGGTACTAATGACAGGTAAACCTCGTGCCATTGCTTCCATTAATGATACAGGAATGCCCTCACAATCTCCAGTTTCACTAGTTACACTGGGTGCTAAAATTATATCTGCTTGAGCAAGAAGTGTAGCTATTTCTGGTTGTTGTTTCCAGCCTAAAAGTTTGATATTTTTAACTACATTTAGTTGTTGAATTAGTTGTTGTAGTTCGCTTTTTAATATTCCATCACCTATAATTTGATATTCTAAATTGGGGTAACGGGGTATTAATTGCGCCACTGCTTGAATACTATATTTTAAACCTTTTTTACTTACTAAACGGGCGATACTTATTAGGCGTATTTCGTTATCTTTTTCTTGGGGAATTAGATATGGAAACTTCTGGCAATCTACACCCATATGATGAACTATAATTTTATTTTTAGGACAGCCTAAACTTATTATTTTTTTTTGCCAATGTTGACTAATAGGTTGCAGTAAATCTGCCTCAATAAAAAGATTTTTATATATATTTTGGGAATAAAGATTTAAATAGCTACCGAGATCATAACCGTGGAAAAAAACCGTAATTTTGGCTTGTGTTAATCCTAAATCTTTTAGTAATATTGCCTTTAAACCATTGCGTCCATAATGACAAACAATAACATCATAGGGTGGCTGTTTTAGCCAAGGAATTGTGAGATATATAGGTCTTAGAAAACTAGCAGGTTCTCCATAATTGCTACGATTATATTTAATTAGGTTAATAGTGCGTCCTAATATTTGGGGATTTTTATAGAAGTTAGAAATTAATAACCAAAATGCTTTTAAAACACGCCAAATAAGATTAGCTGGTATAGGGGTATAGTAGGTGCGAGATAATAATTCATATTGTT
The DNA here is from genome assembly GCA_002368355.1 of Chondrocystis sp. NIES-4102. NCBI lineage: Bacteria > Bacillati > Cyanobacteriota > Cyanophyceae > Chroococcales > Chroococcaceae > Chondrocystis > Chondrocystis sp. NIES-4102. Next base: position 4,108,362 of record AP018281.1, read on the forward strand.
GTACTTCTGAATGAATTGGTAGATTATTTTTATTTTGGCTAATGCCAATAGTTTCGCTAGGGGGATGGCGATTACTCTTTGGGTACGCTACGCGATCGCAATAAATATCTACTTCATGCCCACGGTCTATTAAACCTGTAATTTGATTTAAAATAAAAGTTTCTGATAAGGTGGGAAATTGATCTACAATAAATGCAATTCGCATTTGGTAATTTATTATCTGGTTAAAGTTGATTTAGCAATTAGAGATTTTTATATTTGGCTTTGATAAAAGGTGATAATAACCTTAGTTGATAATATTTTAGTTGACGTTGAAATTTAACCATTGAACTGGGTTTAGCTTCCGAAAAACAAGAACGTTGTTTACTAAAAACACAATGAATATATTGATTTTCTCTCCAGATATCAAGGTAAGTAAAATATTCTAAATTAAAACCATATTTTAAAGCATATTGCAGTAACATCTGAAGTTCAATTACTTCGTCAATAATTTGTAATTCTTGAGGCTGATATTCTCGAAGATACAATTGATATTCAGGACTTGGATAAGTAAAAATTAATTTAGCGCGATCGCTGGTAATTTGACTTAAATTATTGAAAAGTTGCTCATAACTATAATTAGGTAAATGTTCAATTACATCAACCATAGTTACTAGATCCACAGGAGATATTAATCGTTCCCGAATGGTGGCAAAATTTTTAACTATATCAACATTTAAAAACTCTATTTTATCCGATTTAATAGTTCTACGGGCATAATTAATATTGTTTTGGCTTAAATCACAGGCTAAAATTTTCCCTTGGCTTAATTTATTAGCCATTTGTTCGGCAACAATTCCAATTCCACAACCGAGATCTAAAATATTACTATCAGAATTTATATAATTATTAATTAACTGTATCGCTTGCTCAATACGTAAATTACCATACAGTCTATATTCCAGCATCCTACTGGCAGTAAAATCATCGTAAAATTGTTTAACTTCTGTTGAGTCTGTCATGGTTGCACAGTAATAAAAATATCTAGTCTAATAAATCCTTGCTCTTTATTTAACTTTATCTTCACGTTACAAAAAAGATCCCGCGTGAGGGTGCAATTAAATTAATTAACACAAAACAGTTATACCAAGCCTTGGTAAGACTCAAGTTATCACGGGTGGCATAAATAAAGCCATGACTATCTACTGACTCAATTAGATTTTTTGCCAGCAACAACTAAAATATCTCTAATTTCCAATAAAGTTCTTTTTCCTCCTGGTAAAGTCACCCAAATTACTACATAAAGAAAAATATATAAGCAGCTAGCAACAAATAAACCCAAGACTAAATTAACAATACTCGATAAAACCAAATACCTTATACCCATCAAACCCATCACCGCCCCTATGGCAGCTATAGTAGGTCTGGCGATCGCAGCAAGAAAACTTTTAAACTTTAAAAATGTACCTAAATAGCAGTAATAAACCGCAATGAACATCAAAATAGGTTGTGATATCCCATAAGCTATAGCCACACCCTTTGCTCCCCATTGCACACTATAAATAAATACTCCAGTAGTAATAAAAGCGACGATGACACCAAGACGTAACTGACGATCTGCTCTACCTAAAGATTGATATACCCATCCTGGGGCGACATTAAATGTACCGACAAAAGCTGCTGGCATCAAACATTGAAACAAAGGTACTGCTCCCAACCATTGTTTACCTAACATCAATAAAATAAATTGATCAGCACAAGCAAACATCAAGCCCACAACAGGCATACCTAAAGTAGTAATCAAAAGGATTGCTTTATAATAATATCGGCTATATTTCTCAGGTTCGTTTTGCAAACTAGCGAGGGTAGGTAAAGCAACGCTGGTAATAGGAATATTAATCTGTTGTATGGGTAATAATAAAAGTCTATATGCTTGGGCATAAAGTCCTAACTGTTGTGACCCCCAACGACGACCTATTAAAAGATTATCCAGGTTGCGAGAAAAATAATTAACCAAGCCAAACCCAGTTAAATTACCACCGAAAGCCAACATAGAAGCCACATCAGAATTAAAACTAGGTAGCCCAGGTCGCCAACTACAAGCTATCCAGACCCCAAGACAATTACTAAGTGATGTTGCAAGCAGCATCCAAACTAACGCCCAATATTGCCAACCGTAATAAGCAGTAATCATAGCTGTAACAATACCGATTACCAGAGAAATAATTTCAATTATTGCCAAGCTAATAAAAAACATCTGACGACTTAACAATGCTTGATGCTGTACAGTCAAACCACCAAAAACAAAATTAATAGCCAAAGCTAGAGTAATAGATGTCAAACGAGGATCATGATAAAAATAAGCGATCGCAGGTGCTAGGGCTGCCACAATTAAAGCTACTCCTAAACTGACTCCTAAGTTAACCCAAAATAAAGTACTGACTTGTCGATGATTAATTTGCGATCGCTGTATAGTTGCTGTCGATAAACCCAAATCTTTAAAATATTCCACTAAGCCGATAACTACTGTCACCATCCCAATTAGCCCATAGTCTTCGGGGGTCAATAAACGGGCTAAAATAGCTGTTGATCCAAATTTGAGACTGAATTTGCTTATTTGCGCTGCGATGGTAACTACACCACCATTAACCGAACGCTGCTTTAAATTTGCTTTTAAATGTGCTGTATCGAAATAGTTTTGCTTGAACTTGGACACTAATTATTTTGAAATAATGTTAGTAGGTGGAATTAAATATAAGATGACTGTGGCAAGGATAGGTAGTAAGAGTCAGGAGTCAGGAGCGATGCAGCGCGGTCTTGGGGGTTTCCCCCATGAGTGACTGCATCAAGAAGTCAGGAGTCAGTAGTATTTAAAAGCTAAATATCTTTAATCGTTTCTACTTTATATATCATTGTGCAAAGCTACTTATATATCCCTACTTAAATGTTAAACAGTTTAATACCCGAACTACCGAATGTAAGTTTAGTAGCTTTTTATGGCGACAAATCAGCCGTTTTAAAGCAATTAATCAAACAAATACAAACCTATTTAATTAATCATCAATTACTTAGTAAACAATTTATTCCCTATCAAATAGAACAAGTTCACGGCACAATTATTGGGTGTGAAGGAATTAAAACCGAACTTGGAATAATGAGTAAATGGTTTTATCAAAGCCGTGGGGAAACTAAAATGATAGATTGTGAAGGTTTGATCAATTATCTGCAAACTCAAGTTAATTTCCCGATTGATATCCGCATAGGAGGTTATGATCTTGCTTACAATTACAAATTCCTGAGTCGAGATCAACATCCTTATTTACGTTCTTTTCAACTTCAGCCAGCAGCCGAGCAAACAATACCTGTAATTATAGGTTGGTCATGGCAAAATAATCATATTTCCCGACAAATAGATAATTTGCGTCGCAATTTACAACAATTCAACCTGTTACATAAATATCATCTAAATAACCAAGCGATCGATAATGACTTTTATCTACGTTTAGGTACAATTAATTTTGCTTTAGATATTGAGGATCTACAAGTCCTGGCTAAGGAAATTCGCGATCTACTGGCAAATCAACCTACTACACTACCAATAAATTTAAGTGATTTGGCTTTTGCTAACTATCAGGATTTAGCCCTAACTCCCCAAACAACTACAGTTTTGCCTTTAAACAGCATCACCGCCAGTGAACTTAGACAACTTTATTTGACGCTAAAATAATGTATTGCTAGGTCTTATATAACTAACATTACCCACCAATTATCAGCAGAAAAAATACTTTTACCCCTCGTTAAACCAGTTCATTATACTTCGTGCAAGAAATCTGATAATTAGTTGTGGTAAAACATAAATAACTTATTAAGTTTTCATAATCAATGACTCATCCAGAACGTATTCAACCAAAAGCAGGTCAAGAATCAGTTTGGGATTACCCTCGCCCACCACGTTTAGAGCCTTCATCTAAACAAATTAAAATTATTTTTAACCAAATAACTATTGCTGATAGTTGTCGTAGCTATCGAGTGTTAGAAACTAGTCATCCCCCTGTATATTATCTACCCCCAGAAGATATAAAGATGGAATATCTTCAATTAGCCAATTCCAGAAAATCATTTTGCGAATGGAAAGGGTTTGCTAGCTATTACGATCTTCAGGTAGAAAAACAAGTGAGTAATGCAGCCTGGTTTTACGCCGAACCAAACCTTGAATATGCTGCTATAAAAAACTATCTGGCTTTTTATCCTAGTAAAATGGATGCTTGTTATGTCGATGGAGAATTAGTTCAAGCTCAAGCAGGCGACTTCTATGGTGGCTGGATTACGCAAGATATAGTAGGGCCTTTTAAAGGTGGTTTGGGAAGTTGGGGATGGTGACGATAACCCTCATGGCAATTAAATAAATATAATTTTAGTAATTAAGGTGATCTCATGCTTAAAGGATGGTTAGTTGGAGTCTGTATTTTATTTGTTTTGGCGGAATTTAGCATTTGGTTAAAACAATTCATGTTACCCTTGCCAATATATATTCTGGCGGGGGCATTTTTGGCGATCGCATCTAATTATGAACAAGGTTTAATGGCTTTATTCCGTCGCCCCGAACCCACAACTACCGAGATTTTATCTCAAACTGCTACTTTAATTGAGCAAGCAAAAAATCTACCCACTCATTCTCCTCAAGGGATTTTACCAGCAACAGCAGATAATTCAGAAGTAAATGTCTAATTTTAAGTGCCATTAGACAACATTTAAACATTAAAAATTCAAACCACAGTCACAAAAAAGACACATAGGTTAGATACATTTTAAACATCACCTGATTTAGAAAAGCCAGGTAAAAGAAAAAACCTATGAAACTTCTTTATTAATTATCAATTGTCAGTAAATAAATAATTGACAAATCCATTACCTATTTTAATCTCATCTTCAAATTATTAATACTATTATTGAGCTTCAAACCTATGACAACAACTAAATTTTGGAAACAAATAACCACTTCTCTATCATTAATCATATTAGGTGGAGGTCTCGCCCTAGGAGGTAAACATCTAATCAATAGTTCCGAAAGCGTTGCCCAAGAAGTAATGCCCAAAGATAACCCCTCCAACACCATCAAAGCTAGAAATGTTGCCCAAACCCAAAGTGATCTGCAACCTGCGATCGCTGTACCGCAAAACTATGTTAGTCAAGTAGTACAAGAAGTGGGAGACTCGGTAGTTAGGATAGATGCCTCGCGCACCGTTTCTACTAATGCTTCGCCAATGCTCAATGATCCCTTTTTTAATGAATTCTTCGGGGGTCAAATACCCAATATTCCAGATAAACAGGTTCAAAGAGGCTTCGGTTCTGGGTTTATCGTCAGTTCCGATGGTTTGATTCTAACTAACGCTCATGTGGTAGATGGTAGTGATAAGGTAGAAGTTACCCTTAAAGATGGACGTAGTTTAAACGGTAAGGTAATGGGGAGTGATTCCTTAACTGATGTGGCGGTAATCAAAATCGATGCTCAAAATTTACCTGCTGTAACCTTTGCAGACTCAGAAACGCTACAACCAGGAGAATGGGCAATTGCGATCGGTAATCCTTTGGGTTTAGATAATACAGTTACTACTGGTATTGTGAGTGCTACTGGTAGAACTAGCGCACAAATAGGCGTAGCAGATAAACGAGTTAGTTTTATTCAAACCGATGCTGCCATTAACCCTGGTAACTCTGGAGGACCCTTACTAAATGCCAAGGGTGAGGTAATTGGGATGAACACCGCTATCATTCAAAATGCCCAAGGTATTGGGTTTGCTATCCCGATTAATACTGCTCAAAATATCGCTGAAGAGTTAATTGCTAAAGGTAGAGCGGATCATCCTTATTTAGGAATTCAAATGGCAGAAATTACCCCCGAATTAAAACAACAGTTAAAAAACCGAACTAATCTTGAGGTTAAAGCGGATAAAGGTATTTTGATTGTAGATGTCGTTCCTAATTCTCCCGCCGATAATGCAGGGTTAAGAACAGGAGATATTATCAAAAAAATAGCAGGGGAGTCTGTTACAACTACTAATGATATACAGCAGACAGTCGAGAAAACAAAAAATGGTCAACCTTTAGCCTTGCTATTGCAAAGAAATGGCAAACAATTAAATATGGATGTTCAAGTTGGTGTCTTACCTAAATCCTAAAGTTTTGCTGACTAATTTTGCTCATTAACAGATTTTTAAATTTTCTCACACCATACAGGCGATAAGTTGAACTATATTCCAATCTTATCGTCTTTTATTTTGATTAATAATCGGCTGAACTGTTATACCGTTTACCAATAATTGAATTGCCAAAGTTTCTATAGCAATACTAGATAAAGTTAGGACATTTTTTTACTGATATCTACTACCTATTACCCACTACCCACTACCTACTACCCACTACCCACTACCCACTACCCAATCACCCTAATTGTCCTAATCTAATTTTGTATGGCTATAGCTCGTAAAGTCCAGTAGTAATTCATTATTTTTTTGTCTGCATCAACACCTCTAGGCTATTTATTGCAGGCTGGTAATCTGGCTTAATTTTTAAGGCTGTTTCTAATGATTGTTTTGCTTGTTCATCCCGACCGAGTTTATTAAGCACAAAAGCTTTATTTGTCCAAACAGTATAATCATCTGGATCTAATTCGGTAGCTTTATTATAAGCATTTAAAGAATCTTGATCTCGACCAACTGTTTCTAAGATTAATCCTTTAGTACTCCAAGCAGTTGGATAACTTGAATCAATATTAATTGCCGTTTCAATATCTTCTAAGGCGAGTTGATGATTTCCTAATTCAAGCTGCACTAAAGCACGGTTATTATACAGTAGAGAGGAAGGGTGAAGATTTTGAGCTTTCCTTAATTCCGCAGCCTTATTAAAAGATTGTAGAGCAAGCTGATATTGACCTAGGGCGTATCTTAATTCTCCTTGTGCCATCCAATCAGCAGGGTTATCTGGACTGATATCTAGGGCTTGATTAAGACTATCTAAGGCTGGCTGAAATTGTTGCAAAGCTTGTAATGCTCCTGCTTTACATCTATAGGCATCGTATTTATAACGAGAAGGAGTAACTTGAAGTTCAATCGCTTTTTCGCAAGCTTCTAGGGCTAATTCGTAGTTTTCATCAAAACCAAGAGCAAAACCTTTAGCAAACCAAGCTAAATATAAATCTTCTCTTAATTCAATTGCTTTATTATACGCACCTCTAGATTCAGCGACTCTGCCAATACGCCATAGTTGATTGCCTTTTTCCAACCAATGATAGGGATTATTAGGATTATTAACAGCAATAGGCGGTTGCCATTGATCAACGAGATCTTGCTTAATTACCAGGGGGGCAGAACTTTCAATATTCAAATAGTTGTAAATAGGTTGATTTGATGCCCAAGCTAAAAAAGTCTGAATTGGTATACCTAAACTTAAACCAATTTTTATTCGTACAGGAGAACCTACTTCGTCTAAATATTCTCGAATAATCTCATCTTCTTCACCTATTTTCCTGCCATCAGCCCTTCCATGAATACCAATAAGACGACCTTGTGTATCCAATACTGCGCCACCACTCATACCTGGATGGGTAAGATTAGTATAAATCAACTCATAACCACCGAAGTTATTTTCATTTAAACTATCTGGTTGATATGAAATAGCTGTACCAGAATTGTCAAAGAGAAAACCACGAGCAAAAATCCGCCCTTTGACTTCTAAAGGGAAACCAGACACGAAAACATATTGTTTATCGTAAGCATTAGAAAATAACTTATTTTCATAGTCATTATTGCTATAAAGTCGATAATTAAATTTAGAAATAGTAGCAATTGGATACTGGCGATCGCTTTTAAATTGCAATAATAATAAATCGATCTTATTAGGCAATTTTTCAACTAATAGAAATGTTAAAACAATCAATCTCCTATCCCAGTACACTTAACTAAAGCAGTTTCTTTTTGGGATATTTTTCCTGAAGATGATCAGATATATAAGTTAATGGTTCAAGCAAGGGCTTTTAAAGTTCTCTTCTCAGATATTAATCGTGCTACCAAAGAGCCTACTATTCGTTATCAACGTCAAACATCTGTCGGGCTGGAAAATGTTGATCTTGCTTCTAATTGGGAAGAAGTTTCGATAGGATTAGAAGTTCGCGCTTGTTTGGAGGATAAGGAAGAAATTGAACGTCAAGTTAATGCTATTTATGAATCAGCAACAACTGAAGCTCAAAAACAACAGCTAGATCAGCAGTTAACCGATTATCTCCAGCAACGAGCCAAAGATTTAGAAAAGTTAGGTGGCAAAGAATCTCCTGTCTATGTCAGAGAAAAAAATATTGTTGGTAATGTAATTGAAAAATATAAATTATCAACCAGTCAAACTCAAACTACTTTCTCTATTCCTGTAGCAACTTCTCAACCACAACCCGTAGCTATTAAGATGAATGGTGTTAGTGATACTCAACCAGTAGCAGTAGTAAATACGTCCGACTCGAACAACAAAATTAACTTCGAGCAACTAGAAAAACTTATAGAGATGTATAGTAATGATTTTCTTAATAAGGAGGAATTTTTAGCTGCTAAAGTAAAGCTTTCAAGGGATAACTTTAAGCAACTAGAAAAACTCGTAGATATGTATAGTGATGATTTTCTTTATAGGGAGGAATTTTTAGCTGCAAAGGCAAAACTTTTAGGAATGTGAGGTTATGACATTTTTTAACTGTGGGCTTCTTAGTTCTAAATTGTTAAATGCTCGATCATTAATAATGATTGACTTGAGACTCCTTATTCCAAACTCTAGCCAAAACCCCACTAATTAATACATTCAATTGATAATCACTGGAATTGTCAAGCAACTAATTATGTATGGCTATAAGACAATTGATATTAAGATTTGCGCCAAGAGATTTAATTAAATGTCCTAATTTATCGTGATTGTTATTATAATTACCTGCTTAGTTAATTATTTTTGTAATTAAGTATAAGTCGCCTGAAATATTGGTCAATTAGATGAACATCTTTTAAACATCAACTCAGGTTATCTACCTTGCCACCGTTTGAGAGCAATACAATCAATATCTAAAGTATCAAAAGCACGAGCCACTACAAAATCCACTAGATCCTCAATAGTCTGAGGATGATGATACCAAGCAGGAATGGCAGGCACGATTTTAACTCCAGCTTCTGCCAAACTAGTTAAATTACGTAAATGAATTAAGCTAAACGGAGTTTCCCTAGGAACAACAACTAAGGGCTTGCCCTCCTTAATTTGTACGTCTGCTGCCCTCTCCAACAGATCTGAGCTTAAACCTGTGGCAATTTTAGCGACAGTACTCATGCTACAGGGAATAATCATCATTCCTAAAGTCCGAAAAGAACCACTAGCAATATTATCTCCCACATCCCCCCAACGGTGACAATTAAGTGTTCCTCCTTGCATTACTTCGGCTTTTTCGCGCCAAAATAATTCTTGTTGTTCTGGCTCGGTAGGCATCCGAATGTTTTCTTCTGCTTGCCAAACCATATAGGTAGCACGAGAAGCAACTAGTTCTACTGTATAGTCAGCAGCCAAAAGATATTTTATAGCACGGACAGCATAAATTAGTCCTGAAGCACCACTCACACCAATAACCAGGGGTTTAGTCATCTAATATTTTACGGGTTATATTAATCCTTCAAATTCCAATTCTTCGATCATCTGCAAACCGCGAGGATCACCGACTTTGAGGATAGCACTTCTAGCATCATCTTTGACCCCAAAGTCCTCATCTTCCACTAAAGATTCAATTAAAGCATCGATCGCTGTGGCATAAATTACGTTGGAAGGTAATTCTCGACATAACTGTCCAATTGCCCAAGCACAATTACTTCTAACTGCTGCGGTGCTATCTCTTCTCAAACCCTGAATTAGTGGTGGAATAGCTGCAATAATATCATCATAATCTAGAGTGGCAATCTGGGCTAACCCACTAGCTGCCCAAAGTCTCACGGCGGAGATATCGGTTTTAAGTGCATGAATTAAAGGTTGGAGAGCGCGACGATCTTTACTATTACCTAATGCCCAAACAATACCCTTGCGCACATACCCATTGAAGTCTACGGCTAGTAATTTAATTAAAGGTTCAACCGCATTATAAGCAGTGTTGCGCCCTAAAGCATAGGTTGTACTAACTCGCACCAAAGGGCAAACATCGTCTAATAGTTTGATCAGTATGGGGATAGATCGTGGATCTTTGATTTCGCAAAAAGCTCTAGCTGCTAACATCCGCTCTGACGCAGTTTCTGATTGTAATAACTCTAGCATTCGATTAGGGTCTGGAGGCGGAATTTCTGAGGCTGGTGCTGCTTCTATTATATTTAAGTCATCATTGTTCATCATCGCTTTTATCGCTCTTTAGCTATCTATTTGATTCATAGCAGGTTGTATAATAATTCTCATTACCGTTTAATAGATCGGTTTAAAGCCTTATTCGGCAAGAGTTGATTTTTTTTAAAATTGGGTAGATTTTCCTCTTTTAGCTGATCCTGCAAAGGAGAGAACCTTAACTGTTAAAGTTAGAGTCTTGATTATTTATGTTCTCATACTACTATTTGATCGCTTTTGTACCAAATCAATAGCAATCTACTATCATAAATGAAGAGGCTAGGCTTATGATCAGTTGATTTTAAGCGATTAATTGTAGGCTCAGACCTTCAAGCTTAAGATAGCCTAAGCAAATATAAAGTAGATGACAGTAGTTAAGATTGTATAACTTGTTGCAGTGTCTCAACAAAATTAGGATAGGAAATAGAAGCAGCTTCCGCACGTAATATTGTTGTCTTCCCAGTCGCCTTGATTGCAGCGATCGCTAAACTCATAGCTATACGATGATCGGTAAAACTATCGACTTCTGCCCCTTGTAATGATTGACCACCAGTAATTTCTAGTCCATCAGGTAATTGGCTAATTTTTACCCCCATTTTACTCAATTCTGTTGCCATTACTGCCAAGCGATCGCTTTCTTTTACCCTCAATTCTGCTGCATCTTTGATGATCGTCGTCCCATTACCCACAGCAGCAGCCACCGCCAAAATGGGTATTTCATCTATAAGACGGGGTATTATATCTCCTGAAATTTCACAAGCTTGTAATTGGCTATATTTTACCCTTAGATCTGCTACGGGTTCACCTGCAACAATTCTCTCGTTTTCTCTAGTTATCTCTGCTCCCATCATCTCTAAGGCTTCTAATACACCAGTACGAGTAGGATTTACACCCACATTGGTAATTAATAAATTCGACCCAGGTACAATAGCTCCAGCCACTAGCCAAAAAGCAGCCGAACTGATATCTCCTGGTACAATTACTTGTTGCCCAGTTAACTTAGGTTTGCCTGTTAAGGTAACACTATTGCTATCAGGATCTACTGTTAAAGTTGCACCAAAAGCTTGCAGCATTCTTTCGCTATGATCTCTAGATAAAGCAGGTTCGGTAACTGTAGTTTGACCATCCACCATTAAACCTGCAAGCAAAATACAGGATTTTACCTGTGCTGAAGCGATGGGAGAGTGATAATGAATTGGTTTTAAACTTTGTCCTCTCACAGCCAAGGGTGCAAGGGAGTTACCTTTTCTACCCCAAATTTGCGCCCCCATTTGTTCTAATGGTTTTATGACGCGAGACATAGGACGCGATCGCAAGGAATCATCTCCTGTAACTGTAAATGTGCGCTCGCTGTGGGATGCTAATAAACCTAACATTAGGCGCATAGTTGTCCCTGAATTGCCAGCATCTAAAACATTCTCAGGCTCTTGAAGATTCCCTAAACCAATACCTTTAACTATTACTTTTTCTGAGTTTAATTCTGAAATTTCTGCCCCCATTGCTCGAAAACAAGCTGCTGTGCTACGGGGATCTTCTCCTAATAATAACCCTTCAATTATTGTTTCCCCTGTTGCGAGCGCTCCTAACATTAAAGCTCTATGGGAAATTGATTTATCTCCTGGAATTGTAATATTACCTTGGACTGTTACCCCCTGAGCGGGAGGTTCTATGATTAAGGTTTGATGGTTATTTTGATTTTCGAGGTTAACAATTGCAGAAGACATAAGGTAATAGTAGGCAATAATTTCCGTTGCACATCTTAACTAAATTATGGGGTTGAAGCTGAATTAGATCAGGGTAAAAGTAATAAGAATTAATAATATTAGTAGTTTTTCTCGTACTTTGTCAGCAATTTATCCCCACCGATCGCTAAAAATTAGTAGAACATAAGAATCGTGCGATCGCGTCATCATTAATTTATCCATACTTTCTAAGAGAATATAGAACAATCGAAATCTTAAGATACAATTTGCTCAGATAAATCAGTAATTTTAGCACTGTAATTTAATAAATAATCTTTTTAAGATTAAACCCTAACTAATCTCAAAAGCTTTTAGTCGCTGGCTAATAGTTTCTCAAATTAATGCTAACTGATACAGGAGTTTAGAGTGAATCCCAAAGGCAAAAAGTCTACTCTTCCCAAAACTTTAAAAAATGGGCATAAAAAACCAGGCATCTTAAATTTTAAGCCTACAATATCCCTAGCATCGAAAAAAAGCCCAGTTAAGAAAATTAGCAATAATCAAGCTTTAATTAAAAAGACTGTAAAAGTTGGCAAGTCGCCAAAAACTCAACCATCGCGCCCATCAAGATCATCCTTCTGGTTAATTATTTATACAGTAATTATTACTGTGGGCATTAGTACCATTTTAGGTACAGTAATTTCTCTTGCTAGTGAATTTCAACCGACTGTTGCTGAGTCTAATCAGAACATAAATACTGTTGCTTCAAACCCTAAACCAGAAATCAAATTAGATAGATTATTTAGTATCACAGCTTTGGGTAAAGAAATTAATCCCCTCAAGCTAAAATTACAAGAATTAGGTCAACAATATCCTAGTCTTAAACCAGAAGTTTTTATAGCTGATTTAGATACCAAAGGTTTTGTCAATCTTGAAGCGAGTAATGCTATAGCTTCTGCTAGTACTATAAAGTTACCTATTTTGGTCGCATTTTTTCAAGATGTAGATGCAGGTAAAATTAGTTTGTCGGAAAAATTAACCATAACAAAAGAGGATGTGGCTACAGGATCTGGTGATCTACAACATAAACCTATTGGTACTAAGTTGTCTGCTTTAGAAACGGCGGAGAAAATGATGGTTATTAGTGATAATACCGCTACTAATATGCTGATCAAACGTTTGGGGGGACAAGAAAGTTTAAATCAAAGATTTACTAAGTTAGGTTTAACTGCAACTAAAATACGTAACCCCTTACCCGATTTAGATGGTACAAATACGACTACTCCCGAAGATTTAGGCAATTTACTAATTAATATTTCCAATGGTGAATTAGTTTCCTTGCGATCGCGCGATCGCTTGTTAGGGATTATGCGTAATATCGTCAGGGATACTTTACTTCCTCAAGGTTTAGAACCTGGGGCAATTATCGCCCATAAAACAGGTGATATCGCCTCAGTCTTAGGAGATGTGGGAATGATTGATATGCCTAATGGTAAACGCTATATTGCAGCTATCCTCGTCAAGCGTCCAACTAATTCATTTGAAGCTCAGGAATTTATCCAAAAAGCATCCCGTTTGACTTATCAGCACTTTAAATATGCTCAAAGTTCTTCCTAAAGAATAATTTAGCTATTCCCAATCATCTGCGTCAGTTTGTTTATTTAACATCGAAATTGCCAAAGCCATAACTTTTTTAATTTCTTGATCATCCTCTTGGGAAACAGCCATTTCTAAGGAATCTAAGCAAGTGCGATCGCCGATTTTCATTAAGGATAAAGCTGCTGCTGATCGAGTCTGACCCCAACTATGATTAAGCAACTCTACTAATTTTGGTACTGCTGCTTGATATTTTAAATTACCTAAAACTGCTGCTGCTTCACTTCTTACGTTTGAGGCATCATCTTCTAGAGATTTTACCAATAAATTTAAGGCTTTAGTATCTTGGCGATTTTCTTCTACTAATTTAGCGATCGCTCCTACTACCGCAGCCCGAACTTCAGGTGAGTCTGATTGATATGCACTATATAATTGAGCCTCAGCTTTTGCCCCAATAAATGCTAACGCCCATGCAGCATGACCTTTATGACTTTCACTAGAATCTGGTGAGGCTAATACTTGCAACAAAGGAGTTACTGCAGCTTCCCCTGTACGAGCTAAAGCACCAATAGCAGACCCTTGTACTACAGTATCTTGATCATGAAGTAGGGCATAAATTAAATGAGGTACGGCTTCTGGATCTTCAATTAAGGTTAAAGTCTTACCTGCTGCGCGTCTTACCACCACATTATCGTGGTTCAATAAAGCATCAATCAAGGGTTTAACGGCAGGTTTACCTACTTTACCTAATGCCTCAGCAAAGCCTAATCTTACTAAACCCCTAGTATCCCCTAACCCTTCAATCATTTGTGCAATCAACCTTTGATCATCATAATTAAAAGATTTTTGCTCAATTTGTTGATTAACTATAGCTAGAAGTTTATCTGTTTGCGCCTGATCAACTGTCATCCTTGATTATTATTAAATATATTTATAAAAAATAAGCTCATCTAATTAATTCTTATATTGCATCACCATTTCTAAACGGGATAAAGCACTGGTTGCCGACTCTCGAATATAAGTATCCGCAGATGAATCATTACTTAGCTTGGTTAATACTTCCACCCCTCTAGGATCACCCATCGAACCCAAAGCGTTTAAAATTGCCACCCCTACAGCCAAGTTATCAGTAGTATTTAAGGTTTCAACTAAAATATTAAATACAGGCGAACCTATTTCACCCAAAGTCATTACCGCAGGAATATTAACTACTGGATTAGGATCATTTAAAGCTTGAGTTAATCCTTCAATAGCTACTTGGGGCATTTCCACATCTGGATAGTTTACCGCAATTTGGGCCAATACCTTGGCACAGCTAGAACGCACCGTTGGATTATCGCTATTAATTAGTGAGTCTACTACAGGTGTGACTACATCTGTCCCAATCAATCCTAATGCTTTAACTGCTGCTCTTCTATAAGTAACATCCTCCTGATCAAGAACACTCATTAAACGAGGAATAGTGTTTTCATCTCTAATTTCCACAAGCTCGTGCATGGCTTTGCTTCGCAGATTATGATTAGGGTGTTTTAATTTTTCAAATAAAGCGTCAATAGTCATAAAAAATATTTACAATGATTAATTTATTTAACGGTTATAGCAATACGAAATAAGTCAGGGATGTTTTTTATATTTTAGTTTTTGGCTTTTAGCTTCTGATCTACTACCTACTACCCCCTACCCCCTCCTGTCTCCTGTCTCCTAACTTGTTATTCTTTATTTACTACCTACTACCTAAGAACCTGATAATCACCCGAATTGTCAAGCAACTAACCCTGTACCGCTATAAATATACACAATAAGAGCTTTAAGACTGATACTCAAACCATTAATAAGTCAAAGCAGCAGACCTAAAGCCCCTATTTAAGAAATAGAAATATTATCTATTTATGACCCAATCAAACTAACAATCAGCTTCCTAGGAAAGAGAGTTGATAATATAGTCTAAAAGAGCATTGTATTCAACTAAAGCTTGAGAAGACATATCGCGAGGAGCGCAACCACGATTACGTGCAAAAGTTAAAGCTTCTACGTAAGGAGCAGTAGGCAGATTTAAAGAACGATATACTTCACGTTGTCCAGCAATACCCCATTCATCTAGAGGACCAGTACCACCTACAACTAAGCAGTAGTTAACTAGACGCATATAGTGCTTGATGTCGCGAAGACACTTGCTTTTGAAGGTATCAGTAGAGTTGGCTTCACCTTCATTATTTAAATAAGAATATTTTTTAATGCAAGCATCATAAGCTTCTTGAGCAACGTTATCGAGGTTGCCTGCTAATTTCTCAGCAGCTTCCATACGAGCAGCAGCACGTTGAAGACTACCTTGAACTGATTCTAGATCAGAAGTAGAAGGGAAGCGTCCCGCAGCATCAGCAGCAGTAACAACTGTAGTTACAACAGATTTCATTTTATTAATTATCTCCTGAATTGCTTGTAATCAAATCTCATGTATATCCAATGCCAATTATCGTCTAGGCATCGATACTAAGCCCAAAGCCTAGCTTAAAGCAGAAATTACTTTATCAAAATAGCTAGCAGCTTCAGAAGTGATTGCGGAACAATCGCCGTCTTTCATTTCCATTTTACGGAATCTCTTACCACCATAAGCTTCAGTATTGGTGTTGTTGATGTGAGCTAAAGAAGCAGCTTTCATGATGCCAACAGCACGACCAGTAGACTGAAGAGGTACACCAAGAGCGGTGTAAGTTTCTTTCAAGCCGTTTAAACAACGATCTTCTAATACAGAAGCATCACCAGATAAGATGGCATAAGTAATATAGCGAAGAATGATTTCACCATCACGTAAGCAAGCAGCCATACGACGGTTAGGATAGCAATTACCACCAGCTTGAATCAAACCTTGGTTTTCACAAATCATCCCAGCTACAGCATCAGATACAATACAGCTTGCATTACTAGCAATTGTATTTACTGCATCTAAGCGTTTGTTTCCTTCAGAAATAAAGTTTTTTAGAGATTGTAGTTCTTCACCACCAATACAAGCAGTTTTGCTATCTGCACTTACTACTGCTCTGGAAAAAGCGTCAAGCATTGAGCTCTCCTTAATTTTTGACAACAAATTTAGTTTTTATCTATTTTGACAGATGTATTTAGATTAAATTTATCTGTCGCTCTTGAAGATAAAAGATCAACCCACCCAAAATCTCTTTTATTAAAAACAAAGTAATAATCTGTAACGTTTTAGCAAATCCCTTTACACTTTGGCTAATGGAAAAAATCTTAGCACAACCATTGATACTAGTAAAATGATATAAAAATGATCATTACTTTACTTTTGTTTAACATCGGGTGATTGATTACTAGGTTGGAATCCTGGTAAGGTTTGACCACCCTGGCAATATTGACCTAACCAAGTAAGACCACTTAAGGAACGAAAAGGAATTACTGATAAATCAGTTTCAGGTACTTCTAAGTTGACTTGTGTTCCTGTACTTGTAACACCTAAAAGTTGTAATAATGGGGCTAAGTTGGCAGTTTCTACATTAATTTTACAAAATCCTTGTAGCCAAGCTGTCTGATTTTTTAGGGGTTGTATAGCTTCTGCTTGTACCGCCCGAATCGTCGCCTGCACTTCTGGAGATTCTTCAGCGATTATTGCTTCAAGTTCTTGGGGGTTCGATCCCAAACCTGCAGAAAGTTCTACAGTTTCGTAAAACATAGGTAAAACAAAGCTTTCTACTAATCCAACGACTCCTTGAACAATGGAAACGAATTGACCTGCTTGCAATTTAATAGTTATGTCACCGTTAATATTTGACACTTTAACTAAACCCGCAGGGCTATCAGTTAATACCCCAACTAAAGAAGAATTATTAACAGGATTATGCTGAACAAATAAAGCTGTTCCTTGAGAAACTACTTTAGCCTGTGGAGTACTAATGGTGCTTTGACCTTGTTGTGGGCGGATCATTATTAATGCAGCACCACTAGTTAATTCAAAATTACGTTTCCCTGGAGGAAAGCGAAATACAGTTCCTGCACCTGTTCTGACTAATGTACCTTCGTTAAACAAAATATCGGCGCGAGAATTAGCACCAGTGCGTACAGAATCCCTTGGAACAATCTGATCACCTACTTTAGCTTGATTCCAATTTGCTTGATTTTGCTGATTGATATCTACTTGGTTACGTACTTTATAAATTTCAGCTTGTTTAATAACAGTTTCAGCCACAGTAGGTTCAACAGCTATAAAAGTTAAACATAGGCTTGTTAATAGCTTAGTTAGGGAAGGAGAAATATTTTTTAGATGATTAAGACAAAATTGCTGCATAAAAATTCTCAGCAGACGTATTAAGAAAGTAGGGTGGTTAGAACCAAAATACAATAAAGTCTGGATTTAACCAACCGAGCAAAATTATCCTCTATCTCGCTCAACCTAATTAATAAATCGTAAATTTCTCCTGATAGTCACTAGCAGCCAAAAGAATTATTTTTATAGTGGAGTTGTACTAAATTATGTTTAAGCAATCATTTTCTTTAATAGTTTTTTCGAGCATGATTACTTTATCTGCAATGTTAGCCAATGCGGAAGAAGTGAAGGTTAACACCGGTAATATGCAGGTTTCAGTTAAAAATGGTCAAGTTCAAGTTAATTCTAGCCCTACTACTAGAAACTCGTCTTGGTTAAATCGCATAACTCAAATAAGATTGTTTAATGGTCGTACTACTACACCTTCTATTCAATCAGACTTAAAATGCGATCGCAAGAATTCTAGTTATTCAACTATTCGCAGAAGCAGTTCGGGTACAGGAATATCTCAAAGTAGTAGTTCGAGTACCACAGTCAGTTGTAATTGATATTGGTTATTTGTTATTCTCTCTTAACGGTACTAATTGAGATATGGTTTTAGCAAGGTCAAAATCTTTTTGGGATATACCCCCCGCATCCTCAGTTGTCAGAGAAACAGTAACTTTATTATAGGAAATTGCTAGATCTGGGTGATGGGCTGCTGCTTCGGCAGGTTCTACTAATTGATTGACAAATGCGATCGCTTCTACAAAATTCTTGAATTTGAAGGTGCGAGTAATAGTTTTATTTTGCTGTTGCCATTGGGGTAAATTTTTTATTTGCTGCTCTATCTCACTCTGGGTTAGAGTTATTTTTTCTGCCTTTAAAGGCTGTATAGCAAAGCATAAATTAATAGCGATCGCTAAAATTAGAAGTTTTATTTTTATTTGTTTTAGGTTGTTAAACACTGAAATTATGATTCTGGTCGTATAAGTTTAGTTTATAATAATTAGGCTCGATTATCGGGATTAGGTAGTGGGGAGTAGGTAATTCCACAAGGGGACAATGTAGGTAGCAGGTAATAGATAGTAAGCTTAAAGATAAGAAACTAAAATATAAAAAATATGCTTTAATTATCTCGTATTACTAGCTATAAATTAATTTCTATTTACCCATGAAAATAATGACAGTAAAACAAGTACAGTAATTTTAATTTATCTTCTGCTAAATCTTTATTAATATACTAATTATCCTGTCTTTATGCTCGCTAATAAGTCTGGCTTGATATTTAACCAGGTGTTATTTTCTAATATTAAATTTACCTTAAACAGAAATAAGAAAACATTTCAAGTCTAGCTGGGGATTTACTCTCAAAATATTTTAAATAATTATAGTTAACTATAAAAACAAAGTTTTATACCGTTTCGGTTAACTCCGATCGATGGTTATTATGCTGTTGTAGGGGAGACATGAGAGAGTAAAAAGGTTGATGTAAACTAATTAACTGTGCCAGGGTTTTTTTCAATTGAGTACGAGGCACAATAGAATCTATAAAACCATGTTCTAATAGATATTCAGAAGTTTGAAACCCTTCTGGTAGCTTTTCCCTTAATGTTTGCTCAATTACACGTCTTCCTGCAAAACCTATTGTGGCTTTAGGCTCGGCTAAAATAATATCTCCCAGCATCGCAAAACTAGCTGTTACCCCACCCATAGTAGGATGAACAAGTACAGGAATGTATAATAATTTAGCTGTCTGATGACGTTGCAGTGCGCCTGAAATTTTTGCCATCTGCATCAAACTAAACATTCCTTCCTGCATTCTAGCACCACCTGAAGCACAAACTATGACTACAGGGAAACGTTCGGCGGTGGCGTGTTCAATCAAACGACAAAGTTTTTCGCCCACAACCGAACCCATGCTACCACCCATAAAGCGAAAGTCCATCACTCCCAGAGCCACAGGTAAACCATCAATTAAACCTGTACCTGTTTTTACAGCATCTGATAAACCTGTTTTTGCTTGATAATCCTGTAATCTTGTTTGATAATCCTTGCGATCGCGAAATTTTAGCGGATCAATGGGATAGATATCTTCATCAAGAGCTTTCCATGTGTTAGCATCAATTAATTGCTTAATGCGATCGTCACTATCAACGCGATTATGATAATTACAATCAGGACAAACTAATTGGTTAGCCTGTAAATCTTTGGTGTAAGCAACTGAACCACAAGAATCACACTTTGTCCATAACCCATCAGCAATTTCTCGCTCTTGCTGTTTTTGCATGGGGGTTTCTGTTTTTCTACGGTTAGCAAACCAATCAAATAAAGAAGACATAAATTTTTTTTTTTTAAGCAGTTTTTAATTTAATTCTGGACTATCTTCTGGAGGACTTAACAAAAGCAAGGCTGTCCACTGGTCTTTTGTTCTTACTTGTAGTGCAACTTGATCTCCTTCCCCACAGTATATCCCTGCACCAATATTAAGAACACGAGCAGGAATATTATATGCAGTTAATATCTGTTGCATTAATTCTGCCTCCCAGCGAGCTTTAGTTGTTTTTAATGTAATCCAAGACAATTATTTTTATATGATTATTTAGGTAGTATTTTTTTGATAACTAACTTATATACCCAAATTAAGTATAAAAGCTAATAGATATGACTATTAGCCAGAATTAGACAATTAAATTTTAGTAAGCATCCTGTAATTCGTAAAAATCAGGTGATACATAGTCCTTACGCAAAGGCCAACCAATCCAATCTTCATTCATCAAAATCCGCTTAAGATTCGGATGTCCTTCATATATAATACCGAACATATCGTAGCTCTCTCGTTCCTGCCAGTCGGCTGCTTTCCAAATCCAATAGACAGAAGCGACACGAGGATTTTCCCTAGGTAAGAATACCTTCAGACGTACCTCATCTGCTTGCTCGACATTATCACCCACTTTAATTAAATGATAAAAACTAACTAGCTCTTTACCTGGCCCCAAATCATAAGCACCCTGACACTGAAGATAATTGTACCCATAAGCATACAAAGCAGTAGCGATGGGCAGTAGTAAATCTGGTTCTACTTTGATCATTTCTATATTAGAAACATCAGGTGCTAAAGCTTCATGCTCAAAACCATTATCAGTGAGCCAAATAGAAGTTTTACCAGCTACCACTATATCTGATGGCGCAGTATTTTCTGGGGGATTTTGATTTTCGTTATTAGTTTCTTGGGCCACGTTCTACCTCCTCTGTTGCTGCTGATTCTATTGCAGGTAATGGCATACCCATTGATTCTGCTAATTCTTTGGGTGGTGCTTGACGAGTAGGTGATTGAACATATTGACCAGTTAGTATTGGTTGCACCGCTTTCATATTGTGAGTAGTGCTATAGTAACGGTGGGTTTGTTCTAAAACGTTAGCTCGCTCTTGCAAAGACTCGTTAGAAACTTTTTTGCGTAATTTAATGATGGCATCAAAGATAGCTTCAGGGCGAGGGGGGCAACCTGGGATATAAACATCAACAGGAATAAGTTTATCTACACCTCTTACTGCTGTAGTTGAATCACTACTAAACATTCCGCCAGTAATTGTGCAAGCACCCATAGCAATTACATATTTAGGTTCGGGCATCTCTTCATAAAGACGAACCAAAGCAGGGGCCATCTTCATAGTGATCGTACCTGCGGTAATAATTAGATCCGCCTGACGAGGACTTGAACGGGGTACTAAGCCGTAACGGTCGAAATCAAATCTTGACCCAATTAAAGCTGCAAATTCTATAAAACAGCAGGCTGTACCATACAACATGGGCCACAAACTAGATAATTTTGCCCAGTTATAAAGGTCATCTACCGTGGTTAAAATGACATTTTCCGATAAATCCTGAGTGACGCTACCAGGATTAATGGGGTTAAGTATTTTTTCCGTTTGTTGTTGTTCAAATGTTGACGAATTCATGACCATTCTAAAGCTCCTTTTCTCCACGCATATACTAAAGCAACAACCAAAATTGCAATAAAGATTAGGGCTTCTACAAACGCTAGCAATCCTAAACGACTGAAAGCTACTGCCCAAGGATATAAAAATACTGTCTCGACATCAAAGACAACGAAAACCAAAGCAAACATATAATAGCGGATGTTAAACTGAATCCAAGCTCCACCAATAGGCTCCATCCCAGATTCATAGGTTGTTTGCCGTTCTGGACCACCGTTACTAGGTCTTAAAAGTTTAGAGGCAGTTAAGGCTAAAGCTGGGACTGCACTACAGATTAATAAGAAACCTAGGAAATATTCATAACCATTTAGAACAAACAATTTTATCTTTCACTCCTAGTGTGGATTGTGTACGTTTTGCTATATTTATTAACTTTGTCTCAATTGTAATGGAATTTGCAGGTTTAATTAAGTAAAATAACGATGAGGTTTGTCTATAAATGTGATAGATTATGCGCTAATAACTAATTGCCATAGCTAATGCGATAAATACGACCATTGCCATCTTCAGCCAGGAGAAGACTACCATCAGGCAAAACCAGAAGACCAACAGGACGCGCAAAAGCACTGGGCCCATCGGGATTAGTTAAAAATCCTGTTAAGAAATCTTCGTAATATCCCAATGGTTGGTTATCTTTATCGAAGGGAATAAAGACAATTTTATAACCTGTACCGCGATCGCGATTCCAAGATCCCCGAAAGGCTACAAATGCACCATTATGATATTTACTGGGAAATTTTTGTTGATCGTAAAATTGCACTCCTAAAGCAGCAGAATGGGCTTGAAATAAGACATCTGGGGTCAAAGTTTTAGCAGCTAGATCTGGTTGTGTACTTTGCTCACCCAGCAGATGACGAGGATCTAAGAGGTTAGGAGCAAGATAGGCATAGGGCCAACCATAAAAACCGCCTTGTTTGACCTGGGTAAAATAATCTGGAACTAAATCATCTCCTAGCTGATCCCTTTCGTTGACTGTAGTATATAATTTGCCTGTGACTGGGTGAAAATCTAAGCCCACAGGGTTACGTAACCCGTAAGCATAGGTAGAACGTTGTGAACCATCTAAATTCATTACCTGGATAGAAGCGCGGGGTAACTCTTCAGTATCAGCATTGGATTTAGATCCTATAGAAACGTAGAGCTTTTGACCATCGGGAGAGGTAACGATATTACGTGTCCAATGTTGATTATAGCCACCTGGGGTTAATTGGGTGATCTTCTCCCCTGCACCATCAAGTTTTAATTGTCCTGACTGATAGTTGTAGCGTAGTACTTCCCCTGTATTAGCAACATAAAAAGATCCCTGAGAAAAAGTCATCCCTAAAGGCTGATCCAAACCGTTAGAGCGATCGCCAAATATTTGTCTATTTTCTGCTACTCCATCTTGGTTTTTATCTTGCAGTAAATTAATTTTATTTTGTTTAGATTGAACGGCTAATACATCACCTTCTGGAGTTAATGTTAGCCATCGAACATTGGGTAAATTATCGGCAAAAACATTCACTTTAAACCCTTCGGGAACATTTAAGACGGGGTTAGCAGGTACAGATATCACTTTAGGAGGCTTACTTGCAGACTCTGTGGCGTAAGGTGCTGGTAAATCAGCCAGGGTAATTTTAATTGGGGTGGAGGTTAAAGGTTGGGTGAGGATCTGATTAGGTGTAGTCTGAGGGTTAGAACTGACAGTGGTTGCTGAAGGTGTAGAATTACAGCTAGTTATTAAACTCATTAATCCCAGCCAGCTAAATATTATTTTCCAATTAGTTAACATTGACTTTTAAAGGGGTATGAAGTGAGGTTATTTGCGGTTATTAAGCCATTATCTATAAACTAAGTCTTGCTTAAAAACATTTAATATCAAACCAAGCCTATTAACATTGCTTCTTACGTTATAATTCATTACTGTTTGTAAAATTACCAGTTGAAACTAGCTATAAGTTTTGCGTCGTCGAGAAATAAAAGACTAATCTTACTCTATGCCTTTAGGATTAAAGAAAGTTAGTTAAGCTTATTTAACAGCAAGCTTGAAGCTGCAAACAGAGAATACATATTAATTATAGTAATAATGGCAGCAGATAATTCCCAAAACCAGCCTCAAGGAGGCTCAAACCTAGACGAAATTCGTGCAACTAGAATTGAAAAAGTAGCCCAGATTAAGGAATTGGGTTTAAATCCCTATGCTTATAAATGGGAGAATAGCCATAATGCTGCCCAGTTACAATCAAAATATGTAGATTTACCCGCAGGTGAAGAAATAGCCGATTCAGTGGCGATCGCAGGTAGAATTGTGGCTCGTCGTGTTTTTGGTAAGCTGGCTTTTTTTGAATTGCAAGATGAAACAGGGAAAATTCAGCTATACCTGGATAAAAAAAGAATTAATCAAACTATGTCCGACTTGGAAGGGGCATTTAATCACCTGAAAAAGTTATCGGATACTGGAGACATTTTAGGGGTAAAAGGTACTGTTAAAAGAACTGATAAAGGGGAACTTTCCATTTATGTAAGTGAGTTTGAAATTCTGACTAAATCTTTATTACCCCTGCCAGATCAATGGTATGGTTTAACTGATACTGAAAAACGCTATCGTCAGCGTTATGTGGACTTAATTGTCAATCCTAAAGTCAGAGAGACATTTCGTGTAAGAGCCAAAATCACTGCTGCTATACGACGCTATTTAGAGAATAAAGAGTTTTTGGAAATTGAAACCCCAGTTTTGCAAACCGAAGCTGGTGGCGCAGATGCTCGTCCATTTGTTACCTATCACAATACCTTGGAGATGGATTTATATCTCCGCATTGCTACCGAATTACACCTCAAAAGATTAATTGTCGGTGGGTTTGAACGGGTGTTTGAACTTGGTAGAATCTTTCGTAATGAAGGGGTATCAACTCGTCATAATCCTGAATTTACTTCCATCGAAGTTTATCAGGCATATGCAGACTATCACGATATGATGGCATTGACTGAGGATTTAATTAGTACCGTTGCCCAATCTGTTTTAGAGACAACTAAAATTACTTATCAAGGGCAAGAAATTGATTTAACTCCCCCTTGGCGAAGAGTCACTATGCACCAAATTGTACAGGATACTGTAGGTGTGGATTTTGCGCAGTTTACTGATTTTGATTCGGCAAAAACAGCAGCTAAAGAGGCAGGAATTAATGTACCTGCAGATTGTCAAACCATCGGTAAGTTACTGAATGAGGCTTTCGAGCAAAAAGTCGAGACAACCTTAATTCAACCAACTTTTATTACAGATTATCCTGTAGAAATATCCCCCTTAGCCAAACCTCACCGAGATAAGCCAGGCTTAGTAGAAAGGTTTGAATTATTCATCGTTGGCAGAGAAACCGCTAATAGTTTTTCCGAGTTAACTGATCCAATAGATCAAAGATCTAGATTAGAAGCACAAGCAGCCAAGAAAGCAGCAGGGGATTTAGAAGCCCAAGACATCGATGAGGACTTTTTAGCAGCTTTAGAATATGGAATGCCTCCCACTGGTGGTTTGGGTATTGGTATAGATCGTTTGGTGATGGTTTTAACTGATTCCCCTAGTATCCGTGACGTAATTGCTTTCCCTCTATTAAAAAGCAATAGCACTGTAATTAAAGAGTTTGATTATGATGAGACTCGTCAAATACTGCAAATTAGATTTGCTAGCGGTAGTATCTATAATTATGCCGATGTACCTCCCACTATTTATCAAGAATTAAAATCAACTAGTTCAGTTGGTCAATATTTTAATTCCCATATTAAGGATAAATTCGGTTTTGATCGCCAGGTTTAACTGCTTTGTCCCTCGCATCAATATTAATCTTAAATGCTTACTAATGTTTAGTTTCCTTATGCAAGACGACGTTAACTTAGTATTATTGCTTTTTACTTAAGATGGAGAATCAAATATTTTATCTGCTATGATTACTAAAAATTGCCTTGGGGATAATCTCAAAAGAATTTTCTCTTAATCCGTTTAATCCCCCTCCCAGGGATAGGCATTTTTTGTAGAGCAAAACTAAGATACTATCTCCAATGAAGTTAGAAACAAGTTTGGCTCTTTTGTATGTTTAATAACTTGTGATCAGCAAAGGACAACATTTCTAATTTTTACTAATAGACTTTTTAAGCGAGAGGACAAAAATACATGGCTTACGAATTACCATCTCTTCCATACGATTACAAGGCGTTAGAACCCTTAATTTCTCAAAGCACTTTGGAATTTCATCACGACAAACATCATGCTACTTATGTTAGTAAATATAATGATGCTGTCAAAGGTACAGATTTAGATGATAAATCCCTCGAAGAAGTCATTAAAATGACTGCGGGAGATCAAAGTAAAAGTGGACTATTCAATAATGCTGCTCAAGCATGGAATCATTCTTTTTATTGGCAATGTATGAAACCTGGTGGTGGTGGTACTCCTACAGGTGAATTGGCTGAGAAAATTGAGGCTGATTTTGGTAGCTTTGAGAAATTTGTTGAAGAGTTTAAAAATGCAGGTGCAACTCAATTTGGTAGTGGCTGGGCTTGGTTAGTATTGGATAATGGTACTCTCAAAGTTACTAAAACTCTAAATGCGGAAAACCCTTTAACTAGTGGACAAGTTCCATTGCTAACGATGGATGTTTGGGAACACGCTTATTATCTAGATTATCAGAATAAACGTCCTGCTTACATTGACGATTTTCTTGGTAGTTTAGTTAACTGGGATTTTGTGGCTGAAAATTTGGCTGCTGCTTAAGTTGAAAATTTTGTTAGTGTTTTGCACAGTTATAGAATTCATTAAGTAGTTCAAACGAGGTTGTGGGGTAGTTCAATATAGCAGAGTGTTCTATGCTGCAACCTCCTAACTGCAAAAAAAAATAAATATTATAATTTTCCAGCGTTGCAGTAATTCCTATAGATGCGAACAGATGTAAAGCATAAGTAAATTTAATTTTCAAAAAAACTTTAGGAAATATTATGATTTGCACTGCTTACCTATATCTTCTGGCACACTAACGTTAACTAAGAGTGTTAGGAATTTTAAACATGGGAACTATCATCAGCACCGTCAACATGAAAGGTGGAGTCGGTAAAACTACTCTGACTGTTAATTTAGCTACCTGTTTGGCTAAAAACCATAAAAAACGTGTACTAGTTTTAGATTTAGACTCACAAATTAGTGCTACCTTAAGTTTAATTTCACCCCATGAATTTGCTAAATTACGTAAAAAAAGACACACCTTAAGTTATCTACTTGAAAATCTAATTAACCCTAATCCTTATAGTAAATTAGAAGTTAAAGATATCATTGTTCCTAATATTTGCGATATTAATGGTTTGGAATTGTTGCCAGGAGATATTGAATTATATGATGAATATCAAGTCTCACAAATGCTTCACCAACAAGCATTAGAAAATAACGAACAAGAATTTCAAAGGGTTTGGGATAATTTTGAGCGGGTTTTAGTTAAACAGATTCTCGATCCTATAATTGATCAGTACGATTTTGTAATTTTAGACTGCGCCCCAGGGTACAATCTTTTAACTCGTAGTGGTATTGCTGCTAGTAATTATTATCTTCTCCCTGCTCGTCCTGAACCTTTATCGTTGGTGGGAATTCAACTTTTAGAAAGAAGAATTGCTAAATTAAGAGAAAATCATAAGCATACTCAGCCTATAGATGTAAATCTTTTAGGAATTGTCTTTATTCTTTCTGCGGGTGGATTAATGGGTAGGTATTATAAACAGGTAATGAAAAGAGTTAAGGATGATTTTCAGCCACACCAATTGTTTGAGCAAGCAATTCCAATGGATGTTAATGTCGCTAAAGCAGTTGATTTATTTACCCCTGTATCCCTCGCTATGCCTAATTCTGCTGGATCGAAGGCATTTGTCAAGTTGAGCGAAGAATTTTTGGCAAAGGCTTTAATTAAAAAACAAGAGCTAGTCGCTGTAAATTAAGAAAACTGAACTATATTTATTGGCTTTCACAAATTCAAAATTCAGAAAAACCATTGGTTGGGGATCAACTATTCATTCTCAGCCAATTGCTTCAGCATTCATGCCCAATTTTGCCTGGTTTTGTTTTAGGAAATAATTTATTTAAAGAGTTTATTAGCAGTCTGGAGAATAATTTATCTAATTGTCTAGATATTTTGGATGTGGATGATTATCAGGCTCTTGGGACGGTTGCTAAACATAGTCGTTGGTTAATTACTCAAGCAATATTTTCTCCTCAATGGCAACAAGAGATATTGCAAGCAGTGCAACAATTAAATTGCGATCGCTTGATTTTACAACCCTATCTAACTTTTCCCTTTCGACCACAACAGCAATCTAAGAGTCTTTGGCAACCAGTTACTTGTACTACTGATCCCCAAGCTATTACCACAGCAATTAAACAAGTTTGGTCACAATTATTTAGCGCAAGCAGTTTATTGTACTGTTATAAATTAGGATTAAGTATTGATCAAATTGGTCTAGCGGTGTTGGTTAGACCCCTCGCTGCTGTTTATGCTTCAGGGACTATTGAACTTACTTCTGAGATAGTTAGAATTCAGGCTACTTGGGGTTTACCAACAAGTATACTTCAAGGCGATGTTGAGGCTGATCACTATCATCTAGATCGTAATTCTCAGCAAATTATTTCTAGACATTTAGGTCATAAAAACTACGCTTATCGACCACTGTCTCATCCACTTATTAATTCTTCAATTGATTGTTTAGAATCTTATATTCCTCAAGAAGCAGAATCAGAAACCTATGTTTTAGACCCCAAAGCGATCGCTCTACTATTAGAATCGACACAAACTATTCTGCAACAACAACCTCAAATCCGTTATTTTGTTTGGACTCTCCCTAAACCTTCCCATCACCCTCACTCTCTACTCAATTTTTATTTCACCCAAATAGATGAGCATTTAATTTGTGCGAGTAATTTAACAGTTAAAACAACTCAAGCTTCCTTACCTTCATCTGTAGCACCATTATTAACTGGGGTGGGTGTTTCTCCTGGGAAGGTTATGGGATTCGTAGTAATATTGGATGAACATACTTTGCCACACAGTTTACCCCCCAATTCTATCTTGGTAACTAAATCTATTCTTCCCAAACATTTACCCTTACTAGAGCAGGTAAAAGGAATTATTACGGAAACTGGCGGTATAACTAGTCACGGAGCAATAGTTGCTAGGGAATTAAATATTCCTGCTGTGGTGCAAGTTGCCGATGCGACTCATATTCTGCAAACAGACGTTAAAGTGCTTTTGGATGGGGATGAAGGTAAAATTTATCCTGCTAATATAGGCAAAAAATTGTCTTCCCTTGATTTTTCTTTTCAGGATGTATCTAACTCAAATTATCCCCTGGCTACTAAATTAATGGTTAATCTTTCTCAACCTGCAGGTATTGCTAAAGCTCTCAATTTGCCAGTTGACGGGGTGGGGTTATTACGCTCAGATCTTTTACTATCTAATTTGCTGGCTTCTCAATCTACCGCTCAATGGCTAAAAAAACCTTCTCGTCAGCGTTTTATAGATACTTTAACGGGTTATCTGCGTGACTTTGTTAGTGCTTTTGCCCCTCGACCAGTATTTTATCGCTCTCTTGATTGGTATGCTCAAGATCAGGTAAATCAAGTTTTTAGTAACCGTGGTACTTATAATTATCTGCAAGATCCGACCTTATTTGATCTGGAGTTGGAAGCTTTAAGGGTGATTATTAATGAAGGGTATAGCAATCTTAAGTTGATTTTGCCTTTTATACGCAGCGTAGAAGAATTTAAATTTTGTTATCGTCGTCTAGAAACCTTTGGTTTAACTACTTATAACTCGTTTCAGGTTTGGATTATGGCAGAAGTTCCCTCGGTAATTTTTTTGTTGCCAGAATATATTAAGGCTGGAGTTCAAGGTATCGCTATTGGTACTAATGATCTAACCCAGTTATTATTAGGGGTAAGTCGTGAACAAACAGAATTTAGCGATCGCGGTTTAAATGCTAATCATCCAGCCATGCAAAGTGCGATCGCCCAGTTAGTTACAACAGCAACAGCTAACAATATAGAATGTTGTATCTGCGGTCAAGCACCAGTAATATATCCTAGTTTGATAGATAAATTAATTAGTTGGGGGATTGGTAGTATTTCTGTAGAACCAGAAGCTATTGAGCAAACTTATTTAGCGATCGCCCGTGCGGAGAGAAGATTACTTTTACAAGCAGCAGTAGGTAAAGTCAATAGTGATTAATGAGAAGTGAGGAAGGGGATAGTAGGTAAGAGTTACCAGCTAAGAAGATCAAAAGTTAAATATATCTACTACTAAAGCAGTTTTCCCATCCCTTATAATCTACCCAGGCAATAGCAGACTCATCACCTTTTGCACCACTATAAAGTTCTTTAAACCAACCTGTCGGCTCATTACGATCATAAGTTTGCTCAACGAAAGCTCTCGGACGGTATTTCTGATACTGCTTTTCATCAATTCTCAGAAAAGGACTTAAACCAAATTAATTAATTTCCAATTATCCATTATATAAATTAGGTTTCCGAGTCTGAGGTCGGATTTTGTACAAATGAGGGCGAAAGAAAAGCCACAACCGCACCTAAAAGGAAACCAATGATATTGCGAAACACAGGTAAAAACTCTGGAGTACGAATGACTACAGGCCCAAGACCAAAAGCAATAAATAGAATTCCCCACAAAGGCGACATAATTAGACCCCACTGCCAAGCAATTAGCTGACCTTCTTTACGAGGTATTACAGCAACACCTAAAATTATCCCACCAACAATTGAACTAATAAGAGTTAAAATCCATTGCTCTTGAGGTAAACCTGGGACGACATTACAACCGTTTTGTAGTAAACACCCTTTGACAACATCTAAAGCTTCTACAATCGAATTATTTTCTCCATGCTCGCGAATATAATACATATTACCGAAGCGAGTTTGAAGTTCAATCCAAAAATTGCGGGGTAATAATTCATATACATCGTCGCCAATACTAAAAGCCAAGAGGTTACCACCTCTGCCATCAGCTACTAGAAGGATACTTTTATCATCCAAGCCCCAAAACTGCTTAACTGCACGCCCAGGAGAGCGATCATATTGGGTCAATACCCTCATTTTCCAGCCTGTATCAGCTTCAAATTTTTCTAATTTACTATTTAATGATTTCTCCTGTATTTCGGGCAGAAAATTGGCTAAATCTACTACTGGCGTTACTACATCAGGTAATAATTCTGGATTGTTAACTGCTAAAGCTGGAGGAGTCAACCAGGTTGTCAAAACTAGTAGACACGCACCCAAAGTAAGTATAAAAGGCTTAATCAACCTATTAGTCATGATGGTTTGAGGTAAAAATTTTTTGATATACAATTTCAATTTAGTTTAGGGGTCTCTTATTTTTGTTACATTTATTTACTTTAACTTAAGGTTATCAGTAATCAGCCTTGGTGAAAACTATAATCAAGAAAATTCGTGACTATAAAATTTAGCGATCGCTTTTAGCATTGGAGTCGATTAGGTCAGATTGATCTTGATCGGTAAAATCATTTTTAATCTCAAAATTGCGCCAAACTTGCCAAGCTACTCTAACTCCTGCTGCTATACCAAGGCTATTTTGTTGCACTTGCTGTAATTGTTGTTTGGCTTTAACTAATCCTTCATCTACTTGTTGAATAACGCCAGTAGCATTATTTATCCCCTGATTAACTTCCTCTGTTAATTCTCCCACTTCTCTACCTGTAAGACGGATAGCTTCTAAAGTTGGTGGAAATTCACGATTTAGAGTATCGAATAATTTCTCGGCACTACGGGCAGCTTTTGCCACTTCTTGTAGGGTGGGAATAGTTACTAACAATACGGCAAATAAACTAAAAGCAACTAGAAACAATGAAAGTCCTAGCCAAAATAAAGGGTCTATCATAAACTATGAGCAATGGATCGCATTTTCTAATTTTAAAGGCGATTATCCAAACTCCCTAGGACTTATTCCGAAAATGGGTAAATTGAGTCATTAGGAGTCGATCCGTAAGGGCGAGTGGAAGTTGGGGAATTTAAATTTTGCTGAATGATTTTAGCTCTAGCAGCTTGACTAGTTTGGCGACTAGCTTCTATCCCTGCTGCGATCGCTTGTCTTAATCTTACTAATGTAACTTCCCAATTTGCTAAAGTAGATTCCGAAAGGCGATCTGCTTGCAATTGCAGGCTTGTAGATAGATCTTCGGCTATTTCTGGTAAAGCATCAGCAGATTTTCTCAATACTTTACGAGTTTCTCTACCTGGGCGCGGGGCAATTAATAGTCCTACTGCTGTCCCTATTGCACTACCTAACATTAAACCACCAATAAACATTCCTGTGGAATTGCGCTTTGACATTGCTCTATTTTTTCTCCTGAATTTGGTTAAGTTAGATTGATCTGTTAAATACTAGCTCAATGGATCTGGCTGGATATTTTGCCAGCTTATTTTCTAACTATTATTTTAGTGATTAAAGCTCTATAAATGTATTTAAATCAACAAACCTCTGCATCTAAGATAGTAATTTCTATACCAATCAATTTAAAATGTAGAGAAGAAATAGTTGAAGCTCTCTTTGATCAATATGGCACAAATTATTTGTTTTTAGAGGATATTTTTCTTGAGGTAACAACTAAGCAATATTGTTTTATTAAGATTAGCGATCGCGATCTTTATAGCTTTACTAATCATGGTTATAGTTTATTGACAACTAATAAGATCAAATATACTCCTCGAACAGAATTAGCTAATTCCTTTGCTTTTTTAGGACAAAATAAAATTTCAGAAAATGTCTTAAAAGAAATTGATAATTATCAACAGATTGTTTATTTAACTTCTCTGCATGTAGGATACAATTACTGTCTTCAAATTGCTAAATTCAGCCAAATTATTTTAAGTCTTGGTGGAATTGCCCTTAAAGTAGAATCGGCAGGTATCGCCCATCAAGCTGATCACTGGTTAGCTCATTATCATTCTCAGGATATATTTGATATTTATTCTCTTTTTGTCGTCTTAATCGAAGGAGATGACTATTATTATTCCTGTGGTATGCACAATTTTGGTATGGCGGATGTCATAGTAGACTTAGAGGAGGAGATGAGTTTAGCTATCTATGTTTTAAATGTCTTTAATTATTATCGTTTAACTGAATTTCCTATAATCAAACAAGGGCAAACTTTTCAACCCGATATTACATCTCCAATTTATCAAATGCACTCTCGCTCTAATATCATAGCAGATAATAATTTACTCTTTAATCCCTATGGTCAATGGCATTTAAAACGTTTTTCCAGTTAATAACTCAAGCTTTATAACCTTTTTTACAATCAAACTTATGCCAACTAATCCTCATCAAACTGATAATTATAATCGTCTTTTTAATCAAATTCAAACACTAGTTTTATGTCATTCCCCTAGTGGGGTAGAAAATGAAATTGATCAGGCTTTACTTACAGAATTGGCAGCTTTAAAAATAGAATCTTGGCAGGATCAAGCAGGAAATATAATTGCTAAAATACCAGGACAAAATTCTAATAAAGCCATTGCTATTACTGCTCATAAAGATGAGATCGGCATGATCGTTAAATCAATTAATCAAGACGGGTGTTTAATAGTGCGCCGTTTAGGAGGATCTTTTCCCTGGGTATATGGTGAGGGTGTAGTAGATATACTCGGTGATTCCTTTTTAAATAATCCCACTTCAGGCGAAGTTATTCATGGTATCTTATCCTTTGGCTCTCGTCATGTCTCCCATGAATCTCCTCAAAAAGCCCAACAGCTTGATACACCTTTAAAATGGGAAGATGCTTGGGTAGAAACTAAATGTAGCTTAGAAGAATTAACTAGTGCAGGTGTACGCCCTGGTACAAGAGTAGTAATAGGTAAACATCGTAAGCAGCCTTTTCGGTTGAAAGATTATATTGCTAGCTACACTCTCGATAATAAAGCTTCGGTGGCAATCCTATTAGAGTTAGCCAAAAGAATTAAGAATCCGTCTAAAGATGTATATTTAGTTGCTTCAGCTAAAGAAGAAGTGGGCGCAATTGGAGCATTATACTTTACTCAAAATCAAAATTTAGATGCTTTAATCGCTTTGGAAATTTGCCCTTTAGCTAAGGAATATCCCATAGAGATGGGAGTTGCACCCGTCTTACTTTCACAAGATAATTATGGTGTTTACGATGAATTACTTAATGGTGAAATACGCCAAGCAGCAGATTTAGCTGATATTCCCCTTCAATTAGCAGTATTAGATGGTTTTGGTAGTGATGCTTCGATCGCCATGAAATTCGGTCATGTTTCTCGGGCTGCTTGTTTAAGTTTTCCTACCCATAATACCCACGGATATGAAATTGCTCATTTAGGAGCGATCGCTAATTGTTTGGAAATTTTAATACAATACTGTAACGCTTAAGTAACTTTATTTGATCCATCTTCTTGTACTGAGGTAAACTGAGTGAAAACTCGCAAGAAATGTTTACTACCTCTAGCTAAACAAAAAGCAACAATTGATAATACTTGTAAGTTAGCTATTAAATAGAAATCCCGTTCATTAATTGCCAAAACTCCAAGTAATAAAAGATAAATAAGTAAACAATAAAAATAGCGTGGGAAATCCCAAGGCCAACTACTATTTTTTCCTCCCAAATAACGATATAAAATATATTGGATTGAACGGGTTAAAACTTTACTAACTAATAAAATAAGACCGATAGTATTGGTAGGAATGATTATTAGATACCCACAATAACGGCAAGTTTGTAAAATAGTATAAAACCAAATCCGACTCTGTTTATTAAGGTAATTATAAATATGGAATAAATATCTTGAAAGCACAAGAAATCCTAACCAACAGATTAATTCATAGGAAAGCCAAGATAATTGCTCACTAGAACCTTCAAAAATGTTTAGGTTAATTTGATTATTTCCTGTAGTTAAATTTTTGCTTAAAATCAAGAGTCCTAATAGTGACAATGCCACAGCCCACAACCAAGGTTGCCACATAGGAAAGGAATTCTTTTTATATATTTGATAATTAGACGAGAGAATAGCATTCTCTTCATATTGTTCCCCAATTAAATCATTTTCTATATATCCTAGTTCGTAGATACACCAAAAAGAAATTTGTAGTAAGAATAAACCGAGAGTGTTAGAAAGAGGATGATAGCTAAAATGATAAAAAGCTAGCAATATTATTATAAAATCTTCACCGATTACAGTAGTGAGAAAAAAGTTTTTGTCTGGTCTTTTTATTTTCTCTGAGTATAAAAGTGGGAAATATTTTTTCACGTGATATATTTTTTTTATAAATTTAAATGCTATTTAATCTAAATATTTTATTTGATAGCTCAAATCGAAACACATAAAATAATATTGCTATCTATTATAATACTTTTGTGCTTTTTTGCTTAATATCTAAATTATTGATAAATAGTAAAGATTATATGAAGTAAAATAAAATCAATCTAAAAATCAACTGTATTAAAATAGTTTTTGCTATCTGATTATCTTTGAGTTAAGTCTTTATTAAAGACAGCAAGTTACTGGCATAAAAACTTTTAAAAACAATATTTCATCAAATTATAATAGGCTAGGCTTATCATACTAGATGATTATTGTACTATGTACGTATATACGTATTCAATGAATAATAAACTATGTTCGTAAAAATTATGATTAGTAATCTGTTATACCTAGATGAAGAGCAAATGTAGTTCAACCATTAAACATCAAATTCCCTATAGATATAAGAGGGAGAGAGGCAAATATAAGTTTATAGTACAGGTTTAAGTTACAAGCCTAAATAAAACCAAAACCTATACTTTTTAATAGATTGCAAACTAAAGAATCCTAACTATTAATTTAAAAATTTGAGATAAATTGCTGTTAATTACTAATCTTACACACTAATCTATAAATAGAAATACGATAAGACAAAATCAATAATCAATTAAAGGTAATGGTAACTATTTTCTTTTCTCTCTAAAAGCCACAAGGGGGCAAAAAAATTGGCGTTGAGAAAAAAATCGTCAAAACCAAATGTAAAAAATCAATAAAACTTTATTAGCATGAGATCCAAGTTTTAATAACTTGTCCAGTAATTAGCTGATTATACCAGGGAGTATTAATAGCAGGAGATTGCAGACATTGAGAATTAGCTACCCAAACAGCATCAGGTGCAAACAAAATCAAATCAGTAGCAAGATCGAGAGCGATCGCACTAGGTGATTGCTGTAAACATTGACGGGGACGACTACTTAAAGCTTGCCACAATTCTAAAGCAGACCATGTACCAGTGCTAACAAACTTCTGCCATAAAAGCGGTAAAGCTAACTGTAAACCAATAACTCCAGGTGGTGCTAGGGCAAAAGGAACAGTTTTCTCCTCATAAGTATAAGCCTGATGATCAATAGCGATCGCGTCAATTATACCTTGTTTTACTCCTGTAATTAAGGCAGTTTGATCATTAACATCCCCGATAGGCGGGTGAAGACGTAAATTAGGATCATAACTAGCAATAGCCTCACTATTCCATAAAAGGTGCATCCAAGTAGTACTAGCCGTTAGGGGTAAACCTCTTTGTTTAGCATCAGCAATTAACTCTACACCGCGTTTAGTAGAGACACGCATAATATGTACAGGGGTAGGAATAGCTGCCACAATTTCAATTACTGCTGCAATCATTGCTGCTTCGGCAAAACCAGGATACCCCACCATTCCATAACGGATCGAATCTAATCCCTCCCTTACCACACCTGCATTTGCCAATTCATTAGTATGAAGTGCGATCGCCATAGTAGACTGCCAAGGGTGCAAATATTCTAATACCTGCTTAAACAAATTTAAACTTGCCAAACCGTAACTATCATAAAATCCAATTACCTCAGATTTCATCGCCCCCAATTCACTCATCTGTCGAGGTGTGGTAGCCTCAGTTGCCGAACCCCAAAACCTTATCTGAGGCGAAACTAAATTAGGACTATTCAAATGCTGAGTTTTATTAACCAAAGCAGCCAATACCTCAGAATTATCTATTCGAGGGATAGTATCAGACAAAATACCAACTTGGGTAAAACCTCCAGCAGCAGCAGCATTAACCAAATCCCTAAGACTTTCTCGCCCCTCATTACCAGGTTCGCTACTATGACTATATAAATCAACCAACCCTGTACCCAAAATCAAATTCTCACCTTTGAAGATTGTTGCACTGGCTGGATAATCCACAATTTTATCGGCGATCGCTTTAATTTTTCCCTCGACAATTAGCACGTCCGCTAGACGATCTATGCCTTGGCTTGGGTCAATAATTCTTACCTGTTGCAGTAATTCCATTCTCTTGCTGACTTTTTAATTAATAACAGTTGACATTGTGTACTGCAAATAACCATAATAATAGTTTGTGTAAACTTTAGCTTTCAAATAAACCCTTGGCTAATGTTATCGTGATCGGAGCCCAGTGGGGTGACGAAGGAAAAGGAAAAATAACCGATCTACTTAGTCGCTCGGCAGATGTCGTGGTACGCTCCCAAGGTGGAGTCAATGCAGGACATACAGTTGTAGTAGCTGGAGAAACCTTTAAATTACACTTGATTCCTTCAGGAATTTTATATTCTGATACAGAATGTATTATTGGTTCAGGAACGGTCATTGATCCGCAAGTGTTAATTGAAGAAATTAATCAGCTTAAAGCTTTAGGAGTGACAGTAGATAACCTCTACATATCTCAAACGGCTCATATTACTATGCCTTATCATCGCAAGATTGATCAAGCATCGGAAGAAAGCCGAGGAGAATACAAAATTGGCACGACAGGCAGAGGCATTGGCCCTACCTATGCAGATAAATCAGAGCGAACTGGCATTCGGGTTTTAGATTTAATGAACCCTAATCATTTGCGTAAGCAACTTGCTTGGACGATTAATTACAAAAACGTCATTTTAGAAAAATTATATAATTTACCGCCTTTAGACCCAGAGAAAGTAATTCAAGAGTATCTAAAATACGCTGATTTCTTGCGTCCTCATGTCGTGGACAGTTCTCTCAAAATTTATCAAGCAGTACAAGAGAAAAAAAATATCTTATTTGAAGGAGCGCAGGGAACTTTACTAGATTTAGATCATGGTACTTATCCCTATGTAACTTCTTCTAACCCCATTGCTGGTGGAGCTTGTGTGGGAGCTGGTGTTGGCCCTACTACTATAGATAGAGTTATTGGGGTTGCCAAAGCCTATACAACTCGTGTCGGTGAAGGACCTTTCCCTACTGAGTTAAAAGATGAGGTTGGGGAATTATTAGGAGAATTGGGGGCAGAATTTGGCACTACTACTGGTCGTCGTCGCCGTTGTGGTTGGTTTGATGCCGTAATTGGTCGCTATGCAGTGCGAATTAATGGTTTAGACTGTCTAGCAATTACTAAATTAGATGTATTAGATGAATTAGAAGAGATTAAAGTCTGTGTCGCTTACGAAATTGATGGTCAGACCTGTAATCATTTTCCCACTAATGCTAGTCAATTTGCTAATTGCAAACCAGTTTATAAAACTATGCCAGGTTGGAAACAATCTACTACAAACTGTCGCTCATTATCTGATTTACCCAAAGCAGCTTTAAATTACTTAAAGTATATGGCGGAATTAATGGAAGTTCCCATTGCCATAGTTTCTGTAGGTCCAAGTCGCGATCAAACAATTATTGTAGAAGATCCAATTCATGGCCCTAAAAGAGCTTTACTTGATGCGGACGGTATCCCTGTCGGAGAAACTTGAGTTGCTGCCAAGAATCTTAGAATCAATTACCGTTAAAAATTAATGCCCATAATTTGTGGATAGTTGAAATTTTTAACCATATTTATTTATTAACGAACCAACAACAATACTATGAACATTACAATTGAATGTAAAACTAGACCTGAAGGAAGTAAACCCAGAGCTTTACGGCGTGAGGGATTAATTCCTGCTGCTTTATATGGTCATGATGGATCTAATTCTATATCTTTAACCATACCTGCTAAAGAAGCTCAATTGTTATTGAAAAGTGCAGCAGTTAATAACACTTTAATCGATATTAAAGTTCCAGAGATTTCCTGGCAAGGTCAAGCGATAATTAGAGAAGTTCAAGCTCATCCTTGGAAAAAAACACTTAATCACCTTAGTTTCTTCTCTGTTTCTAGTAGTCAAATATTAGAACTTGTTGTACCAGTGGTAATAGTTGGAAAAGCTGTTGGTGTTAAGCAAGGGGGAATTGTTGAGCAAGTGGTTAATGAGTTGAATATTACTTGTGCTGCTGATAAAATTCCTGAATCTATTGAAATTAATATTGATGATTTTGAAATAGGTAAAATTCTTCATGTAGGAGAAGTGATCTTACCAGAAGGAATTACCGTATTAGATGACCCTGAAAGACCCGTTATTTCTGTGGTTATTCCTGCACAATCTAGTGACACTGAAGAAGAAACAGCAGAGGCAAGCTCCGCTAGTTAATCGAATAAATATAGTAATTTATTAGAGTGATTAATATCACTGTATCTCATTGATGACCAAGGATAAACTTTTATTCTTGGTTTTTTTGGTTTTCTTAAGACTTGGTATTTTTTGACTGATGTAAAATTAAACGATTACCTTCTGGATCATAAGCGTAAATTTCCTGACCATGACTAGCTTTAATGATTTCACCTGGTACTGGATACCCTAAATCAGCTAAAGTGGCGATCGCTTCAACTAGATTTTCTACTTCAATACATAAACTCATACTACTGCCAAAATTATTAAATTCTTTGTTGTCGATTTTAGGCTGAAAAATTCCCAAACGTAAGCTTTTTAAGTCAAATTCAGCATAAATTGAATTGCGATAAACAGTAGGTGACTGTCTAAATAGCTGAGTATAAAAGTTAACTAGTATTTCTATGTTTTTCGTAGCAATAGTCACGAAAACATCTTGATAATTGCAAGTCATTTGAGCTTCAAACTTTAGATAATCTTTTTTCGGATAGTAATTTAATTGAAATATTTTTAGATGATCGATGGTATATTAACATTAATTTAATTTATAAATGTATTTTAAGCATTGGAAATATAAAGTAGCACTTAAAAAGTATTTCTATTCGTGACTATTAGGTTTGACCCTGATAATTTTAATTAGCTAATAGACAAATTCTAAATAATACCTTGTTTTAAATTATTCACCTTTATAGCAAATTTATTTTAAATCGATTTAATTCTGATGATCAAAGTCTTAATTGTAGACGATCAAAAAAGTGTTCACGAAATTCTCAAAAGCTATCTTGAGACAGAAGAAACTCTAGAAGTTGTTGGGTGTGCTAATAACGGTCAGGAGGCTTTAGATTTAATCAAAGTTCATCGACCAAATATTGTTCTAATGGATATTGAAATGCCCGTTTTAGATGGATTAACGGCGACTAAAATTATTTCTGAACAGTTTATAGATACTAACGTGATAATTATTAGTGTTCATAATGATAATAGTTATTTAAATTCCGCCTTGCAGGTTGGGGCTAAAGGATATTTAAAGAAAAACACCCCTGCTAAGGAGTTAATTAACGCCATTTATTCTGCTTATAAAGGGTACTTTCAATTAGGACCAGGTTTACTAGAAAAATATCTTCATGAAGTACGGGAATCGCAATCTAACTCTCAAGAAATAGAACAGTTGAAATCAGTAATTTTAGAACAGTCCAAACTTTTAGAAAATTTAAATAATAATGGTTATACTGGACAGCAGACACAACGCTCTCATAAAAACAATAAAAGTCGCTCAACCAATCAATATTCTTTAGAAAATCAATACGCTAGTCTAGAAAAACAAGTTTACTATCTAAAAAATCGTTTAGATAAACTTGACAAAAAAACAGCCTTTTTGCAACAGTTTGGTGTATTAGTAATACTCTCTTGTGCTGTATTAGGTATATTATTATTATTGTTTAGTATATAGTCCTGATAAAAAAATATCTTCCTATTTTTGCCGAATTCGACCCAAAAAATCTATTATTTTAGTTGTCTAGTCTGTAATATAAAAAATACTTATTTAAAAAGTTTCCAATACCTGACAATATTTTAAAAATCTTTATATTGTGTATTGTTTATTAATCTGCTATCCATAGGATAATAAAAAGTCATTGAGATTATTACCTCTTTATTAGAATTAACATCTTTTAAATAAAGATACTCACTTACACACTTATACTTTAATTAAAGGAGAAAATATTGGTTTCTACAACTTCCTTTAAAACGGCTAAATCAGAAGAAATTTTTAATGCTGCTCAAAAACTTATGCCAGGCGGTGTAAGTTCCCCTGTAAGAGCTTTTAAATCTGTAGGTGGTCAACCAATTGTATTTGACCACGTTAAAGGAGCTTATATCTGGGATGTCGATGGTAATCAGTATATAGATTATGTTGGTACTTGGGGGCCTGCTATTTGTGGTCATGCTCATCCCGTGGTTATTCAAGCTCTCCATGATGCACTAGAAAAAGGCACTAGCTTTGGCGCACCCTGCGCTTTAGAGAATGTCTTGGCAGAGATGGTGATTGATGCAGTTCCTAGTATTGATATGGTACGTTTCGTCAATTCAGGAACAGAAGCTTGTATGTCTGTCCTG
Organism: Chondrocystis sp. NIES-4102; assembly: GCA_002368355.1. Taxonomy (NCBI): domain Bacteria; kingdom Bacillati; phylum Cyanobacteriota; class Cyanophyceae; order Chroococcales; family Chroococcaceae; genus Chondrocystis; species Chondrocystis sp. NIES-4102. The sequence continues at coordinate 4,149,864 of AP018281.1, forward strand.
CGTTTAATGCGCGCCTTCACTGGTAGAGATAAAATTGTCAAGTTTGAAGGCTGCTATCATGGTCATGCAGATATGTTTCTTGTCAAAGCAGGATCTGGAGTTGCTACTCTGGGATTACCAGATTCTCCTGGAGTACCAAAATCTACTACCAACAATACTTTAACTGCTCCTTATAACGACTTAGAGACAGTTAAAAAATTATTTGCTGAACATTCCCAAGACATTGCGGGAGTCATTTTAGAGCCAGTAGTAGGTAATTCTGGATTTATTACTCCTGATGCTGGTTTTCTAGAAGGGTTAAGAGAAATAACTAAAGAACACGGTGCGCTATTAGTCTTCGATGAAGTGATGACTGGTTTTCGCATAGCCTACGGTGGGGCGCAAGAAAAGTTTGGTGTAACCCCTGATTTAACTACCCTAGGTAAAGTTATTGGTGGTGGTTTACCTGTAGGTGCTTATGGTGGACGTGCAGACATTATGTCTATGGTTGCACCAGCAGGGCCGATGTATCAAGCTGGAACACTTTCTGGTAATCCTTTGGCAATGACGGCGGGTATTAAAACTTTAGAGTTATTAAGAAAGCCAGGTACTTACGAACAGCTAGAAAAGGTTACTAATAAACTTACCCAAGGCATATTAGCAGCAGCAAGAGAAGCTGGTCATCAGGTTACTGGTGGTAATATTAGTGCTATGTTTGGAATGTTTTTTACAGATAAAGAAGTTCATAATTATGACGATGCTAAAACTTCCGACTTGAAGAAGTTTGCTCGTTTTCATCGTGGGATGTTGGAACAAGGTATTTATCTTGCTCCTTCCCAATTTGAAGCAGGATTTACTTCTTTAGCTCACACCGAGGAAGACGTTGAGCAGACAATAGCAGCAGCTAAAACTGTTTTATCGGCAATTTAACGCTTAGTGATTCTATCCTAGACTAGATAGGGAGTATTATTGCTCCCATCTACATTTAATAAATCGCACAGTAATTGATTTAGGGTAAAATTAGGGATAATTGACCATTCAAAGGGTTGATTATTTAGTTAGATTGGATGATCGGCGATCGCTTTATTGATAGTTTTAGATTACAATTGATCAGCCTGCTCAACTATCAACAAGTCAGTAATAATTGCTTCTATACTATCAATCAGCCCCAGTGATACTTAACCCAACAACTGAATTGATTTCTTACCTAATTTTAATAAAATTTAGCTACTAATCAAGTTGATTATCTAACTGATTGAAACGATCCCAGATAGATTAATCCCTTCTTGATATATACCTTTACTTCCAAAAAGCAATTGCACTTAGGCTTGAGGATGAACAGGCAGATATTTCCAAAACATAGCTTATTAAACCTAATTTGGTAAATCTAACAAAAGTAACCTAGTTTTAGCACAACTCAAGCACTAATACAATTATTCTATTAATCTTGATATAAAATAAATTTACTCAACAACCAGATCGCCAATCTTTTGTAAATTATAGAGATTGACGGGAAACAAACTTTTCTGAAATTGCTTGAGTTTCCTGTAGTAGCTGTTGTCTGCTACTTGCTACATTATTACTAATAAGATTTGGAACTAGATTACGTGCTTGTAATGCCATGTGTAATTGAAGTTGTGCAACATATTCCGCAATGTCTTCGCGCCCTAGTTCTTGAGCTTGGTTGTAGGGTTGAATCTCCAAAATCTTAAACTCCTGTATTTCTTGGGAACTGATCAAATTACTTTGAGTGAACAGTACCCCGCCCCTGAAGGACGCAGCTTGCGTTCACTTCGTCAAAATTAACACAAAGATTGACCATTTTGTTTAATTTTTGACCAAGTTAAAATATTTTGCAATATTTGCTGCAAAAAAAGTTTACTTAAAATCAATTATCTTATGTAAAGTGGTTCGGGAGATTACAAGCTATAGGATGTTGTGCATTTAGTAAGATCAAGAGTATTACCCAAATTGTCAAACATCAATTAAAATTTATAGTTAAGAAATATTAACAAATGACTGTCAAGCCCAATCCTCAAGATAATATGGTCAATTACGCAAAAAAACACCATTATCTGAAAAAATCTTGCATAATGGATAAGGCACTATCTAACTAAGATAGTCTTGCTAATAATCTAAGTAATTTATCAATGGAATAAGGGTATAAAGAATGGAAAAAATGGGAACTCATCTGGTTGTAGATGCTTGGCAAGCACCAGCTGAATTACTCAACGATCCCGAAGCGATACGTAGAGCATTAATTGAAGCTATTACCGAGGGACAGGCTACTTTGATCGATTTATGCGTTCATCAGTTTAGTCCTCATGGTGTGACGGCTACGGCTACTCTGGCAGAGTCTCATATTGCGATACATACTTGGCCTGAACATGGTTATTTTGCAGCAGATTTATTTTTTTGTGGTGCAGGAAGACCAAAAGCAGCTATGGAAGTTTTACAAACCGCACTCAAAGCGCAACAAGTAAGAATGCGTGAATTTGACCGAGGCTTTGCACCAGTCTTAGTAAATTCGATCTAAAATCAAGAGAAATTATATAAGTGATGCACAAATACGAAAAGATAATGTGTATCACTTTTTTTTATTTTATATTTTCAAATAGTCCCTAAGCGAATCACGCATCACCTCAACTGGGATGGGCTGTTGCAACCAAATTTTTAAAGCAGCAACCCCCTGTTGTAATAACATTTCTAGTCCATCAATAGTTATAGCTCCTTGATCCTGAGCCTGTTGTAAAAATTGAGTGGGACTGGGAGTATAGATTAAATCATAAACGATCGCTTTGGGTTTAATTTTTTGCATTAAAGCTGCATCTATTGGGGAGGCGTCTATTTTAGGTGACATTCCCACAGGGGTTGTATTGACTAACAAATCCGCAGCAGGTACTAAACTACTAAGTTGATCCCAATCGTGAATTTTTAATTTAGCAGTAATTTGGGGCGCGTGTTGCCAACTGTGATAAAACCGTGCCAACTTATCACGATTACGCCCGACAACGTGAATTTGCGAACATCCCAAATTAATTAAACCTGCAATAACCGCCCTAGCAGCCCCACCGATACCTAAAATAACAGGGGTTATCTGACTCCAATTCTGGGACATAGATTTTAAAGGAGCAATAAAGCCTTCGGCATCCGTATTAGTACCATGCCAACCAGATGGAGTTCGCCAAACAGTATTAACCGCCCCAATAGACGCAGCATCGGCCCAAACCTCACTAAGAAAAGGAATAATTGCTTGCTTATGGGGAATAGTAATACTAAATCCCTGCACATCAATTGCACTAAAACCTGCGATCGCCTGTTCTAAATCTGCTTGTTTAACGGCAAAAGGGACATAGACATAATCTAAGCCCAGATGTGCGATCGCTGCATTGTGCATTACTGGTGAGAGAGAATGTTCTACAGGATCACCAATAATTCCCAACAATTTAGTTTTGCCTGTAATCAAATTACCTAATACCTATTAATTATTAACTACTTAATATTTAACGGTAGCAGTCCTAGTCGCAGGTAGGGTAGGCAAATTTCTTTGAGGTGCAACTTTAGGTTGTGTATCCTCAAGTAATAAATTTCTAATTAACCTAGCTGCCATTTTCTGTGCAAGTCCTTCGGCAACTTTTTGTCCTAAAACTTGAGTTTCTGGTTTAGTAATTATTTTAGAAACCACAGAAATCAAGCGAGTTGGGTTAAAACCTGGAGTTTGTTGCAAAATACCTACAATATTCTTCAAGTGAGTCATGGTGTAAGAATCCTCACGAAATTCGATTGGCGTTTCCTGTACAGCCAAACCAACTTGTTGACGAAAAGCAGTAGAAATATTATAAAAAGTTCTACGTCCTAGACTATCAATAGCGTTAACTAATTCTTGAGCAATACGATCTCGAATAAATACCCCGCGATCGCTATATAAATAATCTAAAGCTTGATCGACTACGCTATCAAAATCATAATCACGAGAATCGGTAGCATTTCTCAGCAAGTTTTCCAATCGATGCCAACGAAAACCTTCTTCTTTAAACAATAAATCTTTTAGGGAGGCTCGCAATTCGGGCGCAGGATCGGTTAATAAGCGTTTAGCAATATAGGGATAAGCTTTACTCAAGACTTTAAATTCAGGGTCTATACCAATGGCAATACCTTCTAAAGTCACCATTGAACGAATAATTAAAGCATAGTAGGCAGGTACAGTAAAAGGAAACTCATACATCATTGCCGACATCTGATCAGTGATGCTTTTAAAGTTTAATTCTGCAACTGTTGCTCCTAAAGCATTGCCAAATACATTAGCCAAGGCAGGTACAATGGGTCTTAAATCGACATCTGGAGTTAGAAAGTCTAATTTAACGTAATCTTGAGATAGGGCTTCAAAATCACGATTAACCAAATGCACTACCGCTTCAATTAAACCGTATCTTTGATAGGGCTTAATACGGCTCATCATGCCAAAATCTAAGTAAGCTAATCTACCATCAGCCATTGCTAGCAAGTTACCAGGATGGGGATCTGCATGGAAAAAACCATGTTCTAACAATTGTCTTAGGGAACATTCTACTCCCACCTCCACAAGATGAGTAGCATCAATTCCTTGAGCCTGCACCGCTTCTATATCGGTAAGTTTAGTTCCAGTAATCCATTCCATAGTTAGAACTCGCTTACCAGTGTACTCCCAATAAATCTTAGGTACATAGATTTCTTCTATATACCCATAAAGCCTTTGGAATTTTTCAGCATTACGACCTTCTTGTCTATAATTAGTTTCTTCAAAGATTCGCTCTGCTAATTCATCAATAATTGCTCTGAGGTTAGAACGAACTTGCTTAATATTGTCCTGTATCCAACCTGCTAATTTCCTCATGATATAGATATCAAGGCTAATAACACGATTTAAATCAGGACGTTGAACTTTAACGGCTACTTCTTCGCCTGTTTTCAATCTACCTCGATAAACCTGTCCTAATGACGCAGCAGCAATGGGTTGGGGTGAAAGTTCTGCATAAATATCTGTGGGCGATTGTCCTAACTCCTCTTCGATGAAACGAAACGCTACTTGATTGGGAAAGGAAGGAATCTTATCTTGTAGTGTAGTTAACTCCTCTAAATAAGTGGGAGGAACAACATCAGGTCTAGTGGACAATGCTTGACCAATTTTAATATATGCAGGGCCGAGCTTAGTTAGGGTTTTAATTAATTGACGCGCTCTTTTTCGTTGTTTTAGGGTTGTATTTCCTGTAAAGTTATCCCACCATACACCTAAAGCAAAGGTAGTGAAGGGGAAAACAATGTTGATCAATCTACCTAAAACTGTAAAAGGACGATTGCGATATTTAGCATTATTAGTTTCTGGGTTGTAACGCCAGTCTGCATCTGGCTCATCATATGCCAAGTCGGTATCTGCGTAAGGATCGATCGCTACTTTGCTAGGAGGTGCAATTTCTGTAGATGGTACGGTGATAGTATTTGTGGTAGGTAATAATGTCTGTTGAGGCATAGGTTTTGGACTGACGCTGACAACTTTTGTGAATAATTGTAACAAGTTATGGAGATAAACTTCTCTCTCTTTAGATTTAGAGTTCCTCAAATTAAGAATTTTTAGACAAAACTTAGTCGAATCCACGTTAAATTAAATATCTGTGTAATTGTTTCAAACAATTTAGTTATGTAGTTATGAATACAGTTGTTAATCCTGAAGTTGTGCTTAGTTTCTGGTTTGCTCCCCAAGTGCAATCATTCTGGTTTGAAAAAAATGTGGATTTTGATTATTTAATCAAGCAAAGATTTCTAGATATTTATCAACAAGCTGTAGCAGGGGCATTAAATCATTGGCGAGATAATGCTCGTGGTACTTTGGCTTTAATTATTATTTTGGATCAATTTCCGCGTAATATGTTTCGTGATACTCCTCAAGCTTATGCAACAGATCACCAAGCAGTGGAATTAACCAAATATGCCTTAAATCGTAATTATGAAAAAAATCTCTCAATAGAAGAACAAGTATTTCTTTATATGCCCTTGATGCACAGTGAGAGTCAGACAGATCAGACGCAATGTGTGAAACTTTTTACTAAATTAGGAAAAGAAGACAATTTAAGATTTGCCCTAAGACATCAAGAAATCATCGATCGCTTTGGTCGTTTTCCCCATCGTAATCAGATATTAGGTAGGGAGTCTACGCCAGCAGAACAAGAGTTTTTAACACAGCCTGGTTCAAGTTTTTAGAAATTGAACAAGATATAATTAAATAGCTGTTAATCAGTTAAGAGGTTCTCAGATGACAATTACTACTGATGTTAATGATACTGAGCCAGTATTTCTTAATGTTAGCAATACGATTCTCCATGTCACACCTGAAGAATTTGACTCTCTTTGTATTGACAATCCTAATTTAAGACTTGAATTAACTAAAGATAATCAACTAATTGCTATGCCTCCAACTGGTGGTAAAAGTGGCAAAAGAAATATTGAATTAACTATTCAAGTTGGTAGTTGGAGTAAACAAACTAAATTAGGACAAGCATTTGAATCCTCAACTGGTTATGACTTTACAGATATTGGCGGTGGTAAGATGTCGCCAAATGTGTCTTGGATTGAGAAATCGCGGTTAGAGAGAGTAGATATAACAGGATTTATTGCAGTAGTACCTGATTTTGTAATCGAACTTCGCTCTAATACAGATAGATTAAATAGCTTAAAAATTAAGATGTTGGAGTATCAACGTTTAGGAGTAAAATTAGGCATACTGATTAACCCGAAAGATAAACAAGTGGAGATTTATCGGTTAGGGAAAGAAGTAGAAGTACTAGAGTCACCGATGATGATTAACTGTGATGAGGTATTAGCTGGATTTAGTTTAGATCTTGCAGAAATTTGGTAAAAACAAAAATTACCATTAACTAGAAATCTTAAAAGAGATTGAGATTACAGTCAAAGGAAACAGTAGCGTGCGATAAAGTCATAGTAGTTAAAATACCTATTTGTTTTCCTCAAACTCATGTCCTCCGAGAAGCACTTAAATTCTGAAAAAACCATTGTCACTGATTACCGCACCGTTGAAATAGAAAAACTTTCACCAATGTATCATCACTATGTGGAGGTGAAAGAACAATATCCCAATGCTTTACTACTATACAGAGTTGGGGATTTTTTTGAATGCTTTTTTCAAGATGCTGTAATTATTGCCAGAGAATTAGAATTGGTGCAAACCAGTAAGGAAGGAGGCAAAGATATTGGGCGAATTGCGATGACTGGAGTACCTCATCATGCTGTAGAACGTTATAGCACGATGCTAGTAGAAAAAGGTTATGCAGTGGCAATTTGCGATCAGGTAGAAGATTCCAAGGAAGCTGCTGCGGAAAAAAGAATGGTACGTCGGGAAATCCAAAAGCTACTTACCCCTGGTACTTTAACCGACGATGGAATGTTACAAGCTCGTCGTAATAATTTTTTAGCTGCAATTGTTATAGCTGGAGAACATTGGGGTTTAGCTTATGCAGATGTTTCGACAGGGGAGTTTTTCACAACTCAAGCTAGTGATCTAGGAGCTTTAACGGTAGAATTAATGCGTTTACAGCCTTCAGAGGTGTTAATCCCTGCAAATGCCCCTGATGTTAACTGTTTACTGCGCCCTGGGGAGAAATCCGAATATTTAGCCGATTATTTACCCGATAGCTTTTGTTATTCCTTGCGATCGCAACACCCATTTACTTTAGCAGAAGCAACTCAAAGACTGCGGGAAACTTTTAAAGTTAGTTCTTTAGAAGGGATGGGGTGCGCACTTATGCCCTTGGGAGTGAGGGCTGCGGGGGGACTATTGGAATATGTAGAAGATACTCAAAAAGCCTATCAGGTATCTTTACAATCTTTACGTACCTATAGTTTGGCAGATTATTTAATTCTCGATCCTCAGACTCGGCGCAATTTAGAAATTACCCAAACTATTCGAGATAATACTTTTCATGGTTCTTTATTGTGGGCATTAGATAGTAGCAGTACAGCAATGGGGGGTAGGGCTTTACGTCGTTGGATGTTACAACCCCTAATTGATATTAAAGGTATTGCTGCTCGGCAGGATACGATTAAAGAATTAATTGCTAATATCTCCCTGCGCCAAGATTTACGCTCAATGTTACGCAAAATCTATGATCTCGAACGCTTATCAGGTAGAGTTAGTTCTGGTTCGGCAAATGCTAGGGATTTACTGGCTTTGGCTGAATCTTTGATTAAATTGAGTGAACTATCAGCGATCGCCTCCTTTGGTAATTCTCCCTATCTTAAAGCTTTGCATAACATCCCCCCAGAGTTGGAGGAATTAGGATTATATGTAACTGAAAAATTAGTGGAATCTCCACCCCAACAGTTAAAAGAAGGGGGATTGATTAAAGACGGGGTAGATTCAAGACTAGATGAACTTCGTCAACAATTAAAGGATGATAATGAGTGGCTAACTACCCTAGAAGTTACAGAAAGAGAAAGAGTGGGAATAGCCAATATTAAAGTTGGTTACAATAAAACCTTTGGTTACTATATTAGTTTGCCTCGATCCAAAGCCAGCCTCGCCCCCGATAATTACCAGCGTAAGCAAACCTTAACCAACGAAGAAAGATATATCACCTCGGAATTAAAAGAACGGGAAACTCGTATTTTAACCGCTAAAGATGACTTAAGTAACTTAGAATACGATATATTTGCCGAATTACGCACACAAGTCGCCCAAAAAGCCCAAGAAATTAGATCTATCTCCAAAGCAGTTGCAGCCGTGGATGTTTTGGCAGGATTAGCAGAAATTGCTGTGTACCAGAATTATTGTTGTCCTGAAATGACTACAGGCAGAGAAATAAAAATTGTGGAAGGTAGACATCCTGTAGTTGAGAAATCTTTAGGAGAAGGTTTTTTTGTACCTAATTCTGCTCAAATAGCGGGTAATCATCCCGATTTAATCATTTTAACTGGGCCGAATGCTAGTGGCAAAAGCTGTTACTTAAGACAAATCGGTTTAATTCAATTAATGGCTCAAATAGGTAGTTATGTTCCTGCGACAGAAGCCAAATTAGCCATTTGCGATCGCGTTTTTACCCGTGTGGGTGCAGTCGATGATCTAGCTACAGGGCAATCTACTTTTATGGTAGAGATGAACGAAACTGCGAATATTCTTAATCATGCTACCCCTAAATCCTTAATTCTCCTCGATGAAATTGGCAGGGGTACAGCTACCTTTGATGGGCTTTCCATTGCTTGGGCGGTGGCGGAATACCTGGCTACAGAAGTGCAGGCGCGGACAATATTTGCCACTCATTATCATGAGTTAAACGAACTGGCATCTATTTTAACTAATGTCGCTAATTACCAAGTCACTGTAAAAGAAATGGGTGATCAAATCATTTTCCTTCATCAAGTTACCCCAGGAGGCGCAGATAAATCCTACGGTATTGAAGCAGGAAGACTCGCAGGTTTACCCCCTTCAGTGATTTCTAGAGCAAGGCAAGTGATGGGACAAATTGAAAAGCATAGTAAAATTGCTTTAGGGTTACGTCAGGGTATTGAGCAGATATCACCAAAAAAGGATGAGAATGGCAAGGTGATCAATCAGTTGGATATTTTTGAAGATTAAATAAACAGATTTATTTCCCTAGTGCAGCGTAGCAGCTTAAAATACAAGTTAATCTCTGTTTGGGTTAAGCAGCACATTAATTGGTTGCAACAACTATTAAGCTTTAAACTAATTATGGTCAGGAAATTTCCTAAACAAAAGTTTTTACCCTACTTCAGTTATGCAAAATTCACCAGCCGTTGAAGTTTCCCTTAGACTCTACCAAAAAATTAGATGAAATCTAGCGATCGCCAATCTTCTGAATCAATTTCCACAACACCTCAAACTAATAGTAAAGATAAACAACAACAAAGTTTTTGGGCGGTTTTTAACTCTACTTTAATAACCATTTTTCTGGCGGAGATGGGAGATAAAACCCAGTTAGTAACCCTACTAATGAGTGCTGAGTCTAAATCACCTGTGATTGTATTTATCGGTGCTGCTTTGGCTTTAATAACTACTAGTTTAATCGGAGTTTCTTTAGGTTACTGGCTTGCTAAACAACTTACTCCTAAAGCCAGAGATTTATCTGTAGCAGTCTTATTATTAATCATTACCGCTTGGTTAGTTAGCGATGTAATTGGTAGTTAGGTACAATTATTAGTTTTTATTTTGGTTTACTGACATTACTTAGTGCAACGCCAAATCTGTAGTGTTAATAAGTAATAAATACATAGCATCAGTTAAATTATATGAATTGGCAACTTATTGGTATTAGTTTTCTTACGGTTTTTCTGGCTGAAATTGGCGACAAAAGTCAGTTAGCAGCGATCGCCCTAGGTGGTAGTTCTAAACATCCTCGCGCCGTCTTTCTCGGTTCAACTATTGCTTTAATTTTAGCTAGCCTACTGGGAGTTTTGGCTGGGGGTACTGTTGCACAATTTTTACCTGAGAAATTATTAAAATCCTTGGCTGCGATCGGTTTTGCAACTATGGCGTTAAGAATTTTATGGATAGGGGAAGAAGAGGAATAGGTAGTAGGTAGTAGGTAGTAGGAGTCAGGAGAAGCTAACGGCTAATAAATACCCATCAAAAATAAGACAAAGCAAAAATGATTATTTAAAATCAGTAAGCAGTGACTAGTTAGCGGTTAGTAGTTAACATTTATTAGTTAACAGTGATCACTCTGTGCTTCAATAACCAAATTCATGGAACAAGAACAAGCTTACTGGTTAGCATGGTCGCAAATATCAGGAATTGGCGCAATTTCGCTAAAAAAAATTTATCAACATTTTGGTTCATTAGAAACAGCATGGACAGCTAAGGCGATCGCTTTTAGTGAAATTGAGGGTTTAAATAGTAAATTCGTTGCAGCTATAGAAAAAGGACGATCTCACTTTAACCCTGAAGAATTAATCACACAGCATCGACAACAAAACCCTTTATTTTGGACTCCAGATCAACCTGACTATCCACGTTTGCTAGCAGAAATTCCTAGTCCTCCACCTCTACTTTATTATTTAGGCAAAGTTGAACCAGAGGAAAATCAGGGAGTCAAACCCTTAATAGGCATTGTGGGGACGCGCAACCCTACAGAATATGGTAAACGCTGGACAAAAAAAATTACTCAAGCTTTAGTTAATCATGGGTTTGGTATAGTTTCAGGGATGGCTGCGGGAATTGATACTATAGCCCATCATAGTTGTTTGGAAGCTAATGGCAGAACGATCGCTGTTTTGGGTACAGGGGTAGATGTTGTTTATCCTTATAGTAATAGGGGACTTCATAAGCAACTCCAAACACAAGGGTTAATTGTGAGTGAATATTGCGCCCAAACTCAACCAGATCGTAATCATTTTCCTGCTCGTAATCGTATTATTGCAGGTTTATCTCGTGCGGTTATAATTATGGAAGCCCCAGAGCGATCAGGAGCATTGATTACGGCTCGTTTTGCTAATGATTTTTGTCGTGATGTTTATGTTTTACCTGGTTCTTTAGATAGTAATCAATCTTTGGGTTGTTTAGCATTACTTAATTCTGGCGCACACGTAATTTTAGGTATTGAACAGTTACTGGAGATGTTGGGTACAATGCCTTGTTTGGATTATATTACCTCGAATGCCAAAGCTTCACCAAATTTAGAACCAAAGTTACAGCAGGTTTATAGTTTGATTAACAATCAATCTATTTCTTTAGATAGTCTGGTAGAGCAAACAGGGTTAAATACTAGCGAAGTTTTAGCAGCTTTATCGCAGTTGGAAATTCTGGATTTGATTTCTCAGTTACCAGGAATGCGTTATCAGTTGAAAGATTGAATCTGGCTTAGTTATCTTACTTGCATAAAGGGTAATTAATTGGTCTGTAAACAAGTAAAATAATGGAAAAGTTATATTATATATTGCCATCAATCTAAGCTACATAGGCTTAAGTTGACTTTAGTTAATAGTAAAATTATTGATTACTAATATTAGTATTGCTACAGTCTAATATGTTAATTAAACAAATCAATTTAAATAGCGAACTATATTTATAGTAATTCAATGATAGATATAGACATCTAGTGAAATTTCTTTGCGCCTTAGTCCCCATTCCTCCCCATTCGAGGATATAAGGATACAAGGATAATAAAAAACGTCTTTGCCTGATCTCAAGCTTTGCTTCAACTGCTATACAAGCTTGTTAACTTCGCTATTAACGCTATCAACTTTTTTATCAACATCACGCCATAACTTTTAAGAGTATTTTTAAGCTTCCAGAAACTAAAAGGATTGGTTTATGTATAACTAAGAAAAATTTATTACTAGCTTATAGACAACTGACTCAACAAGATAAGCAAATATATAAAATTAGTCTGATACTAGTAAATACCGATTATCAAAGACAAGGTTTAGGAACAAAACTTTAGGCTCAATTAATCGCGATAGATCAACAAAAGAATGCTAATAAAATTATTTTACATATTATAATTTCGGCTACTAATTTCTATCTAAAATTTAGCTTTGAGAAAATAATAGACATAAAATATTTATCTTCAACTATAGTTGCACTCTATATAAAGATGGAATTTAAACAGCATAGTATCTATTGAGAATAATCTAAAGAAATTTGTTGCACTCTTTGAATTACTTCAATCAAATATTGATAATCTGGTAATGATTCGTTGGGCAAAAAACCAGCAGATGCAGCAATGAAAGAAGGGGTTTGACTTAGGGCGACGATGATTTTATCTTGTTCTTCTAATTCTACGCGATCGCTAATTAAAATTGCTCCTGATGGCACAGGATGGTCATCTAAATATAAAACTTTAAATTGATTTGGTTGAAATTTACGTCGATAATAATCATACTCCGCTACCGATAACGCCCCAACCGCCACTTGATTATCGTTAATTAATTTTAAAACTTCTTCTGGGGTAGCAGCATACAAAATTTTGGCAAATCTCAACCCATATAAATTATATAAAGGTAAGTAATAACCAGTTGCCGAGCCTTTTTGTCCTAATGCAATAGCTTGACCATTAAGCTCACTACGTTCTTTAAATGTAGAATTTTTACTAATTACTAATACAGAACGCGTTTCATTTGTACCTTCTAAAGGAACTACTGGATGATAATTATAACGCGAGATGGCGATCGCTGCTAGCCCTGATGGAGCAAATACTAAATCCCATTTTTTGTTTTTTATCTGTTCTAGAGCTTGAACTTCATTATAAGCAGGTTCTATTTCGATAATACTATTAAGTTTTGTTCCTAAATATTTTTCAAATTCGGCATATTGTTTTACAGAACTTTCACTTCCATAACTAACAAGTCCAATAGTATGTTTTTCAACTACTACTTCTTGAGAACTATTACAACCTCCTATTACAATAAGTAATATTGCTAAAACACATTTTTTAATCATATCCCTTTAAAATATCTATTATTGTGATTAAATATTAGATTTAAACTTTGTTAATTATTTAATTTATATTATTGATTGTCTAAATTAGAGAAAACCTAGTTAATTTTATCATTATCGTTCTTAATAACCAGCTTTAAGTAATTATGCTCATATTAATCAGTTAATCATTAAATACCTTAGAACACGGCTAAATGTCATGTATAAAAATCTAAAATTAACTGCCAAGCTTAACATATTGCTAGGAATAATTTTAATCTCTCTAATTACCATTATTAGCATTATCTTATCAAGAGTTTTACAAAATTATGCCCAAGAAGTAATTGCAGAGAGAGCATTAATGCTAATCGAAACAATGAATTCAGTTCGTAACTATACGAGTACTCAAATCAATCCTGAATTAGCATCTCGTTTAGAAGTTGAACCAATATTTTTACCGCAAACTGTTCCTGCTTATTCTGCGAGGGAAATTTTTGAACATTTGCGAACTAATGAAGAATATAGTCAATTTTTTTACAAGGAAGCAACAATAAACCCCACCAATATTAGAGATCAGGCGGATGATTTTGAGGCAGAAATTGTTAAATCGTTTCAAAATAGTTCTGATTCACAAAAGCAAGGTTTTCGTACTATTCCTGGAGGAGATTTTTTTTATATTGCTCGTGCTATTAAAGTTGAAAAAGAAAGTTGCTTAAGATGTCATGGTAGAGTAGAACAAGCCCCTGCCAGTTTAGTTGCGACTTACGGTAGCAGCAATGGTTTTGGTTGGAAACTTAATGAAATAGTGGGGGCGCAAATTATATCTGTTCCTGCTAGTCAAGTTTTTGAAGCAGCGCGTAAACTTAATTATTTAGTAATAAGAAATATTATTCTGTTATTACTTATTGGAAGTTTATTAATTAATTTCTTTCTCAAATTTACCGTTACTGATCCAATCAAAAAAATATCTCACCTATCCAAACAACTTAGTATAGGCAATATGGATATAGAGTTTGAACAAACAACTAATGATGAAATTGGTATTTTGGCAGCATCCTTAAACCGTCTAAAAGTTAGCATTAAAATAGCTATGGAATTACTAGAAACTAACCAATAGTTATTATTTTATTAATTATTAAATAAGCTCGATATATTTAAAGTATTAATAATCGCTGTTGAAAAATTTTTGCTTGCGTCGGATTATCAATACTTTTAGCTAAGGCAGCACATAAATCCTGTTGAGAAATATTAGGATTTTGCTTCACAATGCGAGCGCAGATAATCATCGCCATAGGGCCAACAAATTCTGCTAATTCTTGAGAACAACGTTGAATAAACTCTTTAGTTATTTTACTATTATTAATCTGATTAGTAATTAAAGTAGAATTAGAATTATTTACATTATTCTTTACTTGTTCAGACTCTAGGGTTTTAGTTACAGGAATTGAAGAATTAAAATGTTCATCAATAATTTGTAAACTAGGATTAATTGCAATAATTTGATTAAAAATTTCTTGACAATTAGCAGGGCGATCGCTGGGAACAGATGCCATCATGTATTCAATTAAATCGATAAATTGCTTAGAAATTCCTTCTACTGACCCTTGCCAATTTATCTTCTGTTGTGAAAAATCATAAAAATAACTCGGATCTTTAGCAGTTAATAAAAAAATCATTGTGCCAGCTAGGGCATAAAAATCTGACTGTAAAACTGCATGACCTCTCATTTGTTCCATAGGGGTATAACCATGACTAACTACCCCTGTTACTTGCCCTATTGCTTGCTTTTCCAAATATGTTTGATTGACTTCTCTTGCTGTACCAAAATCAATTAAAACTAAACAACCATTCGAGCGCAACATAATATTAGCTGGCTTAATATCTCGATGAAAAAAATTATGATTATGAAGTTGTTTTAAAATTAAAATTAATTCAGCTAACCAGCGCAAAACTGTCTTTGGTTGAATTGGACGACCACCCCTTTGACGAATATATTCTTGTAAATTTACCCCTTCAATCTTTTCCATTACTAAACAGTGCAAAGGTATTTTTGACTGATGAGGATAATAACAAAAATAACCATCTTCATCTATTTTAGGTATACCAGGATGATTAAAATAACTTAAAATTTGGGCTTCTTGCTGGAATAATTCAACGTATTTAGGATGATTATCTGTTAATACTTTTAA
Source organism: Chondrocystis sp. NIES-4102 (assembly GCA_002368355.1). Classification (NCBI taxonomy): domain Bacteria; kingdom Bacillati; phylum Cyanobacteriota; class Cyanophyceae; order Chroococcales; family Chroococcaceae; genus Chondrocystis; species Chondrocystis sp. NIES-4102. Next base: position 4,165,452 of record AP018281.1, read on the forward strand.
TACCCATAAATGGGAATTCATATCAATGATTTCGTAAGTTGTACTAAAGCCTCCATGATCTAATTCTTTAATCACACGATATCTTTCATCCAATAGTAGCTCTGATCCACAGCCATTACAAAATATCGTAGTATCAGAATTATTGGGTTTGGGACATTTAGGATTAATACAAAGAGTCATTAGTAGAATTTAATTGCTATTTTGTATTTTAGGATACTAACAGTATATTTATTATCTAGATAAAGTTGATAGTTATAATAATATATTGTATCAATTTTGTTTTAATAATTCATATCTTGTAAATTTAAAATCGCTTGAATTAAATATTTTGGATTAATTTAAATATAGCGAGTGAGCAATTAAATATAATATAAAATTATAAATTTAGTCAAATATTTAGAATACTAAAAACATTTAAAAAATCACAATTATTACTAACAAATAATCAAAAAAAACAAAAATATCAACTTTTTGTCACCTAGAAGCCAAAATAAATTATCATTGGATATGATTAGATGGATATTAACTTGCCTAAAAACAACTTTAATTCTCTTCATCGCTGATTAAAATAATCCCGAGGCGTAATGTGTAGCGTCTTAACAGAATATGAAATTACCTATTGTTGCTGTTATCGGTAGACCTAATGTTGGGAAATCTACCTTTGTCAATCGTTTAGCTGGAGATCAACAGGCGATTGTGTTTGATCAACCAGGAATTACCCGCGATCGCACCTATCGCCCTGCATTTTGGCAAGATCGAGATTTTCAAGTAGTCGATACAGGGGGACTAGTATTTGATGACGATACAGAATTTTTACCCTTGATTCGTCAGCAAGTTATGGCAGCTTTGGTTGAGGCTGCTGTGGCAATTTTTGTCGTCGATGGTCAAATGGGTTTAACAGATGGCGATCGCGAAATTGCAGAATGGTTACGTCGTCAATCTGTGCCTGTATTTTTAGCTGTTAATAAATGCGAATCTGTAGAGCAAGGCTTAACTCAAGCAGCAGAATTTTGGCAATTAGGCTTAGGTAATCCCTATCCAATCTCCGCGATACATGGTAGTGGAACAGGAGAACTATTAGATGAACTAATTACCCATCTTCCCCCAGTCGATCAATTAGTCGAAGACGACGAAATAAAAGTAGCTATTATCGGTCGTCCAAATGTCGGAAAATCAAGTTTGCTCAATGCCTTAACAGGGGAAGAGCGTTCAATTGTTAGCCCTGTATCTGGTACTACTAGAGACGCGATCGATATGACAGTACAACGAGGTGATAAAACCTATCGTCTAATTGATACTGCAGGAATTCGACGTAAAAAGAATGTCAATTATGGTGCGGAGTTTTTTAGTATTAACCGTGCTTTTAAAGCTATCCGTCGTTGCGATGTAGTTTTATTCGTAATCGATGTTCTCGATGGCGTTACTGAACAGGATTTGAAATTAGCAGGACGAATTATTGAAGAAGGACGAGCAACTATCCTGGTAATAAATAAATGGGATGCGGTAGAAAAAGATTCCGATACTATCTATCAATACAAAAAGGAAATTATGGCTCGTTTATACTTTATGGACTGGGCTGAGATTATCTTTGTTAGTGCTATGAGCGGTCAACGGGTGGATAAAATCCTCAATCTAGTTGATACTGCTGCCGAATCCCATCGTCGTCGTGTTACAACTTCCGTAATTAACGAAGTGATCGAAGAAGCGGTGCGCTGGCATACACCCCCCACTACTCGCCAAGGAAAACAAGGCAGAATCTACTATGGTACTCAGGTAAGTTCTCAGCCACCGACAATTGCATTATTTGTTAATGATCCCAATCGTTTCAACGAAAACTACCGCCGTTATATAGATCGTCAGTTTCGGGAACAATTAGGATTTACAGGTACACCAGTACGTCTAGTTTGGCGTGGTAAGAAAATGCGTGAATTAGAAAGGGGAGCAAATAAAGCAACTAAAGTTAAATAAACCCTAGACTAAATCTTAATAAGAAAAAAGCGATCCTTGAGGATCGCCTAGGTTTTCCAGTTTTTACTGTTATAACATAAAAGTAGGAATAGAGTTACATGACTACTTTCTTCGCTAAACCTAAAGCACGTAGTACTTGAATAACCCACCAGGTAACATCAATCTCCCACCAACGTTGACCTGCTTTAGCAACATTAGGTTTAAAGTGATGATTATTATGCCAACCTTCACCATAAGCTAGAATACCAACCCACCAAAGATTGAGAGATCCGTCTTCACATTCAAAGTTTTTATAACCCCAAAAGTGAGTAGCAGAGTTAACAAACCAGGTGCAATGCCATAAAGTAACGGCTCTAACAAATACACCATAGATAACAAAAGACCAACCACCCAAAGCGTATAAAATTAGACCAAGAGCAATTTGCAGCAAAATAAAATTACTATTTAACCAGCGATAATATGGGTCTCTATCTATACGGGGTGCGTGTTTCTTATATAGATCATAATTAAAATATTTCTCTTGTTTAAACATCAACCAACCCATATGACTCCACCAAAAACCCCTTTTAGCAGAATAGGGATCTTTATCATTATCTTCGGTATAAGCATGATGTAAGTTGTGTCCTGCTACCCAAAAAATAGGGCCTCCCTGTAACGCCAATGCGCCACAAGTTACTAAAATATACTCCAACCATTTAGGAACTTCTAAACTGCGGTGAGTCAAAATACGATGGTAAGCCAAACAAATACCAATACTACCTGTTAACCAATGAAGGAATACAGCTACCCAAAGCGCAGACCAAGAAAAGAACCAAGGAGCTAATAAAGCTATAAAGTGAAAACTAGCGAAGAAAATTATATTTACCCAACAAGGTTCAAATTTTTCTGAAGCTGGTGGAATTGATGGCTTGCTTTGAGGAGCAACTAATTGTTGTGTCATTACTAACTTGTCCTACGAAATACCTTTAATTTAAGAGCAAAGGCGATAATGCTGCTATGTTGTGGTGTGACTGCTCGCCAAGCTTATAGTTATGATTTCTGATAAGTTTTGCAAGTGCCACTTACATTTTGCAGTTTAGCAGTTATTTTTAATAGCTGCAAGTGTTACTTACTTTTTAATATAAATTAATATACGACAATAATAATTAATTATTTATGTTATTTGATAGCTTGACATCAACTAAGCCTCACTATAAATAAAAATTATCTAAGGGAAAAAAAGTTAACAAGCAAGTGTTATAGACTTTAAATCTTAAACTAGCTTAAGCAATCTACGAATATATAACATCAGTTGACTTAGCAAAACTAGCAATTAATTTTTGTAAAGTATAATTGCAGTGTCTTTAATTTTCTGGCTTGATAAGAATAGCTAATAAGTTTTTAGCTAGCAATTCTCAGTCTGATTAATTATCACTCAATCAAATTGCTACTTGAATTTAAAAAACCTTGAGATTAATGCTCAGGTTAGCAAACAATTGATTAAGTAGCATATTACATAAGATTGCAGGCTATAAACTTTTTTTAATAAAATCAGCACTGTCGATTAATAATTATTATTTACAGCAATTCAAATACCTCAATATTATTGTTAGGAGTCAAATTAAGTCATGCAAATGCTCAAGAAGCTATTTAAATCTAAAGACAAATATTATTTAGAATTAGATGAAATCAAAGATTCTCAGGTAGTTAAGGCTGTAGTCAATACTGCTAAAGATGTGGTAGAGGTAGTCCAGGAAACAACCGCAGATATAGTAGAATCTAAACCTGTACAAGAAGCCATTAAAACTGCAAAAGAAGCAGCAGCAGATATAGCAGATTCTAAACCTGTACAAGAAGCTGTTAAAAATGCCAAAGGAGCAGTAGCAGACATAGCAGATTCTAAACCTGTACAAGAAGCTGTTAAAACTGCAAAAGGAGCAACAGATGTAGCCCAAACAAAATTGCAAATTACCTCACAGGAAGTAAAAGGTAAAAAAGGCAAAGCTAAGAAAAAAGGTAAACAAGTAGCGGAGAAAGTTCAAGAAGTAGCCGAAACAAAAACTTCAAATACACCACAGAATGGGGCATCTTCCTATGATCCTCCTTTTTGGGTAGCTGCCATGTATAAAAATAATAATGAGGAAAATGCCATATTAGGCAAGGTTGAAAAAACATTTGCCACAGATAACCTCATGCCCATAATTACACAATATCGTCGCCGTCCTGGCCCTAGCCTTAATAAATATAAAAATATGGCTAAGGAATCTCGCTTTACGAAATAAATTTAAATAGTATTTTCACCAAGTTATTCAGTAGCTTAAAAAGCGATTGGTGGAAAACTAAGAGTAAATGGACGAAAGAATTATCTTGAGTTAAGGTATTTTTTCGTCTTTGTTTTTCGCACTTAGTACATATAAATTATAGTTAGATACAAATAAGTCGTGGGTAGGCAAGAGTGAAGCAATTATATATTTGCTCTCTAACTTTGTCCCCCTTTCAGATAAGATGAGAGTTGCTGCTTTTGATCGAAGCGTGCATTGATTAGGAAAACAACCCGTAAAGTTTTCCTGCAAATATTATAGATATTCGTTTTTTGCGGGCAATTTAAGTGAGAAAAAATCCATGAATCAAGAAATTTTTGAAAAGGTAAAAAAAATTGTCGTAGAACAATTAGAGGTAGAAGCAGACAAAGTAACATCAGATGCTAGTTTTGCTAACGATTTAGGGGCAGATTCTTTAGATACAGTCGAATTAGTAATGGCTTTAGAAGAAGAGTTTGAGATAGAAATTCCCGATGAAGCAGCAGAACAAATAGATACAGTAGGTAAAGCAGTAGATTTTATCAGTTCTGAAACTGATGCTTAGTTAAATTTTCATACATTAAATTTATTTAGGGTTGAGCAAAGCTGCTAAAGGAAGAAAGCTAAACTAATCATTAGAATAGAATAAATATGATTAGAAATTGGCAGAATAAATAATTATGCTATGCCATATACCTTAATAATTAAAATGTAAGGTGTAAAACGCCGTAGAAGATAGCCTCAGACAAACTACCGATAGATAAGAAAGTGTTTAGAGAGCAAAGATGACAAATAGGCAAAATAAACGGGTTGTAATTACAGGCTTGGGCGCAATTACTCCGATTGGTAACAATTTAACAGAGTACTGGGATAGTCTATTGCAAGGGCGTAGTGGAGTAGGATCGGTAACTCTATTTGATGCCTCCAAACACGCCTGTCAAATTGCTGCCGAAGTAAAAGACTTTGACCCTCATCAGTATATAGATAAAAAAGAAGCCAAGCGGATGGATCGCTTCGCTCAATTTGGAGTATGTGCCAGCCAGCAAGCGATCGCAGATGCAGAATTTGTGATCAATGATCTAAATGCTGATCAGGTAGGAGTATTGATAGGGACTGGGGTAGGTGGACTCAAGGTCATGGAAGAACAAAATGAGAACTTACTAACCAAAGGGCCGAGGAAAGTAAGTCCTTTTACGATTCCGATGATGATCGCTAACATGGCAGCAGGGTTAACAGCAATTCATACAGGAGCTAAAGGCCCCAATTCCTGTACTGTAACCGCCTGTGCTGCGGGGTCACACGCCATCGGGGATGCCTTCCGTCTAATCCAAGGGGGGTATGCGGTAGGAATGATTTGTGGTGGTGCAGAAGCAGCCGTTACACCTCTTTCTTTTGCAGGTTTTTGTTCAGCCAAGGCTCTTTCTACTCGAAATGATGATCCAAGCCACGCAAGTCGTCCTTTTGATCGCGATCGCGATGGATTTGTTATGGGTGAGGGTGCAGGAATTCTGTTTTTAGAAGAATTAGAACACGCTCTTTCTCGTGGGGCAAAAATTTATGCCGAGATTGTAGGTTATGGTATGACCTGTGATGCTTATCATATGACTTCCCCAATACCAGGGGGACAAGGAGCAGCAAAAGCGATCGAACTTGCCTTAAATGATGCCAATTTAAGCCCAGAGCAAGTAGATTACATTAACGCTCATGGTACAAGCACTCAAGCAAATGATTCCAACGAAACCCAAGCAATTAAAAAAGCTTTAGGGTCAAGAGCGAAAGAAATTGTGGTAAGTTCTACTAAATCCATGACAGGTCACCTATTAGGTGGGTCTGGAGGAATTGAAGCAGTAGCTACGGTTATGGCGATCGCCAATGATCAAGTACCCCCAACCATCAATCTTGTCAATCCCGATCCTGAATGCGATTTAGACTATGTAGCTAATCATAGTCGTAGTCAGTCAGTTAATGTGGCTCTTTCTAATTCCTTTGGTTTTGGTGGTCATAATGTGACTCTAGCTTTTAAAAAATATAGTTAATTGCGCTTTCTCGAATTTATTTCATGTGATAGTGTTGCTGAATCAAAATATAACCATAAACTCAATACTTAGATTACATAGAGTAGGAAAGTAAGCAAAAACCTAATAAGTTTAAAGAACGAGTTGAGATTTTTAAATCAGTAACATTAGTTTCATTTATTTGGTAAACCATGCAGCATCGACTTATGATGATAAAAAATTGTTTATCCTAATAAAAATACTTGAAACTTGAACTTGCGACTCGATCCTTTAGGATGGGAAGATAAGTAAAGACACCTGAAATTACTATTAGAGGATCAGTTTTACATAATCTAAGCTCAAAATTTTGGTGCATTGAGCAAGCTCAAATTTTGTTTTATCGTAGTTCATTTATATAACAAATATGGTAGTTGCCACCCAATCAAGCAAATCAGTTGAAGAACTCTGTATAAATTCAATACGTTTTTTAGCTATAGAAGCGATAGAAAAAGCTAAATCTGGACACCCAGGACTGCCTATGGGGGCTGCTCCTATGGCGTTTGTGCTGTGGGATCAGTTTATGCGTTACAACCCTAAAAACCCCAAATGGTTTAACCGCGATCGCTTTGTGCTTTCTGCTGGTCATGGTTCAATGTTACAGTATGCCTTGCTCTATTTAGCAGGTTACGATAGCGTCACCATCGATGATATTAAGCAATTTCGTCAGTGGAAGTCAGCAACCCCAGGACACCCAGAAAACTTTATGACGGCTGGAGTAGAGGTGACCACAGGGCCTCTAGGTCAAGGTATTGCTAATGGTGTAGGTTTAGCTTTAGCAGAAGCCCATTTAGCAGCAAAATTTAATAAACCCGATGCCAAAGTTGTTGACCATTACACCTATGTAATTGTAGGGGATGGTTGTAACATGGAGGGAGTATCAGGCGAAGCTTGCTCTTTTGCGGGACATCAAGGGCTAGGTAAACTAATTGCTTTATACGACGATAACCACATCTCCATTGATGGTTCAACTGACGTAGCATTTACTGAAGACGTTTCCAAACGTTTCGAGGCTTATGGTTGGCACGTACTACACGTTGAAAATGGCAATACAGATTTAGAAGCGATCGCCAAAGCCATTGAGGAAGCAAAATCTGTCACTGATAAACCTTCAATGATTAAGGTGACAACTACCATCGGTTATGGTGCGCCTAATAAACAAGATACCGCAGGTATTCATGGTGCTGCTTTAGGTGCAGATGAAATCGAACTAACCCGTCAAAACTTAGGTTGGGACTACGAGGCTTTTGAAGTTCCTGACGAAGCTCTCAACCATATGCGTCAAGCAGTTGAACGTGGTGCTAATTATGAGCAAGAATGGAATCAAGTTTTAGCCGACTATAAATCTAAATATCCTGAAGAAGCAGCAGAATTTGAACGTTTCTTAAGCGGTAAATTACCTGACGGTTGGGATAAAGTTCTACCTAGCTATACTCCAGAAGATAAGGGAGCAGCAACTCGTAAGCATTCTGAGACTTGTCTTAATAAATTATCTCCAGTCGTTACCGAATTAATTGGTGGATCGGCAGACTTAACCCATTCCAATCTTACCGAATTAAAAGATTCTGGTGATTTCCAAAAAGGAGCTTACGAAAACCGTAACGTTCACTTTGGTGTCCGTGAACATGGTATGGGAGCGATTTGTAACGGCATTAGTTTACATGGATCTGGTTTAATTCCTTATGGTGCGACCTTCCTGATTTTCAGCGACTATATGCGCGCAGCTATTCGTCTATCTGCTTTATCGGAAGTAGGAGTAATTTGGGTAATGACTCATGACTCAATTGGACAAGGGGAAGACGGCCCAACTCACCAGCCTATCGAAACTTTAGCTTCTTTAAGAGCAATTCCCAATTTAACTGTTATCCGTCCTGCGGATGGTAATGAAGTGTCTGGGGCGTATAAAGTTGCTATTGAACACGCTAAAGAACATCGACCCACTTTAATTGCATTTTCTCGTCAAGGAGTTCCTAATTTAGAAGGGACTACTATTGAAGATACTACTAAAGGTGCTTATGTAGTTTCTTGTGGTTTTGCGCCTGAAGAATTAGATTTAATCTTGATTGGTACTGGTAGTGAATTACAACTTTGTGTAGGTGCTGCTGAAAAACTCAAAGCTGAAGGTAAGAAAGTACGTGTAGTCTCCATGCCTTCTTGGGAATTATTTGAAGCACAAGATGAAGCTTATCGTGATTCTGTATTACCCAAAGTAGCTACTAAACGTCTTTCTGTAGAAGCTGCTAGTAGTTTCGGTTGGCATAAATACACAGGTACTGATGGCGGATGCGTTAGTATTGATCGTTTCGGTGCTTCCGCTCCTGGTAATGTATGTTTAGAGAATTTTGGCTTTAGTGTGGATAATGTTGTAGCCAAAGCTCAAGAGTTAATTGGTTAATTAGATTGAGCCAAACATAATCTTATTAATTGATGTAACCCTGTTTTAATGCAGGGTTTTTTTTTGCATTAGCTATAGATATTAAGTTGAGTGGGTCGAATGGTTATTAAGTAGTGGAATTTGGGTGATAGATATAAACTTTCTCAGATGGTTTAGTATTTCTCTAGCAGTTAGAGTAAGGAATGAGGAAGGAAGAAATATTAGAGTTAAAAGACTACCTGCTAAATCATCAGTATGAGCAAGCGATGACTATCGTTGAAGAATTAGAAGAGATGGGTAGACAGGAGAGAATTAACACTTTAGAATCCTTTCTAGTTATTTTGTTAATAGATTTAATTAAGATTCAAGTAGAACAAAGGATAACCCGAAGTTGGCGTAGTTCGATTTTAAATAATTTAAGAGAGATTCAAAAACGCAACAAATTAGGTAAGAAGTCTCAATATATTAAACTCAATCAATGGAGTGATCATTTTAAAGCCACTTACCCAGATGCTATTTTTAAAGCTGCGGATCAAGTCTTTGGTGGAGTGGAAATCAAAGAACTTAAATCTTTAGTTAACCTCAATACATTACAAAGTACCGCGCTACAATTACTTGAGTTTATTTATACTTTGGATGCAGAGAATTTAGGAGAATTAATTAGTAATCGCTTTGCTTTTAATGATGGAATTTAATATATAAAATGCTTCAAAGTTCATACAGCCCGCCGCCTTTCTTAAACAATGGTCTATTAATGACCGTATATACAGCCTTTGCTGCTAGTCAAAATTGGGAAAAAACTTTAATTGAACCGCAACCTCAATACCAACAAGTAGTTTTTACTCAAGGAGAAGTTCCTCTTTATGGATGGGTGGCAATTCCCCCTCGCCCACGTGGAACAATTATTGGTACTTATGGAATTACTGGAAGTTTAGATAATCAATGGTTTTTGAAGATCTTAGGTAGAAAAGCTTATGCGGAGAACTATGCCGTTGTATTATTTGACTGGCGCGCTCATGGTAAGTCGGCAGAATTATCACCCACATTAACTTCCGATGGTATTAATGAAGGTAAAGACATAGTTTATATCGCAGGGGAAAGTAAAGCTTTGGGGTGTCCTGCGCCTTTTTGGTTAACGGGATATTCCTTGGGTGGTCAATTAGCTTTATGGGGTATATATTACTCACAATTTCTGGAGGTAGCTGGGTTAAAGCCGTCTGATATAGCAGGTGGGGCGGTAATTTGCCCAAATTTAGATTCAAACCGTTCCTTACCCTATTTAATGCAACACCCAACAGGGAAATATGTAGAAAAAGCGATCGCTCGTAGTTTAAAGGAATTAGTGCGCCAACTTCATTTTTTACACCCTCAAGAATTAGATTTGGATATGATTGAAAAGATCAATACTATTTGGGAATTTGACCGTCAATTAGTAATTCCTCGTTTGGGTTTTGCTTCGGTGGAAGAATATTTTACTGCTAATAGTCCATTTCGGATTTTACCTAAAATCAATAAACCGACTTTAATCTTATATGCCGAGGATGATCCTGTTTTCGACCCTGCTATTATTGATGACTTAAAAAGAGTGTGTGAGGATAACGATGCCATTGATTTAATGTTAACCAAGGCAGGAGGTCATGTAAGCTATGTTAGTAGTTTAAATTGTCAAAAAGAAGTTGGCGATCGCGATTGTTGGTGGGCATGGAATAGGGTTTTACAATGGTGCAATCGTCTTACCCTTAATGACAATCAATATTTAATTTAAGCTGCTTTTTGGGGTATAACATTGGCAGATGGGGAATATTTATAGGCATCAGCCGTCGCAATTAAATTCCAACCTGCTTGACGAAGATGTTGATAAGTTGCCCAACCTTTTGAACCACGGGGAACACGATAATCTGGAACGGCGTATTTAGAAGTATTATAGGGTTTCCAAGGTTGATAGGCATACTCTCTTAAATGCAAGATGATTATTGCTCTATTATTGCTATCTTGTAGCCAACACATTTGTTTATCCATAGAACTTTTTCCTCATTAGTTAATTGATATTTTGAGGTGTTTGTTTCCCGCAATATCAATTTTTGTGGTTATGTTCTAACATAGAAAAAAAATGAAGTAAAGTTACTTTTGTTACCAAAAAATTTGTTTTGATGATCTTTGGTAAAAGTGCTTACAATTTTACTTTAATATATAAAAAATATAAATATATTTAGGATAATATATTTATTTATGTATATGTATTGCTGGTTACGATTAGGCTAAGTAATTTCTTCAAAGACCATTACATAAGGATAAGGAGTAATACGGTAGATTGTAGATATTACTTGTTATTAGTAACTTAATTTTAAGATACTGCAAGAATTTTAGAAATAATATAAAACCTATGTTTCAATAATTTTAGTGTGTAAACCAATAATTGTTTTACTATCTAAATTACCTAAAATATAAGCATCAATGACCACTGAACCAACCAAATAAACTTGAAGATCTTTTAAATTATTGCTCAGTAAGTTCACCAAATATTGATATCTTTTAGTTTCGGCTTTTTCAATTTCACTGTGCCATTCTTGTTCTTGGGTTACTAAAGCAAAAAAAGAATAAAAATCCTTAGTAACAATATTTACCTCACCAGGATAATCAATATATTGCAACAATACAGAAGAATTGAAATTTTCCACATTAGACCAACAGATAACTTGAAAGAAATATTCAGATTCACTGTACCAAAGCAAGCCCTTAGTTGCTTTTTCCAAGGCTACAACTAATTCAGGCTCAGATAAAGAATCATTACTCTTATCTAAATTTTTTTTCATATTAATTTAAAAACTAACTATAAATAACAAATATCAAATTTTTATACTGTTAAACGCAAAAAAGCTCAAGCAACATCAATACAAAATTGATGATTTTATCTAAACCCGTGTAACAAATATAATCATGTTTAGTTAATCACAGATACTAAGATTGAGTAGTTATAGATCCCCCTTAAAAAGGACAAATATATAACTGCGACACAGTTAAACCACAGCACTACCAACTTGTAAAAAGTCCTTAATTGCAGTCAGATAAGCTTTTTCATCCTCTAACATAGGAAAATGGGAAGTTCGGGGCAATTCCACGTATTGAATCTGCTCATTTAAAGCTGCTGCTTGCTTACCCATAAGGGCAGGAATAATAATATCTTTTTCTCCTGAAACCATTAAAGTAGGTACGCTCAGTTTAGCAAACTCTTGAGGCATAATTTCCACCGCTTGCTTACTAACAGAAGTATAAATAGTCCCAACGGCTGCTTGATAATCAGCTAACAAAAAATCCTCCAAAAATGCCACGCGATCGCTTTTAGGAATGGGGCGGTGTAGAAATCTTGCCATAAACATCTGATCAGCAAAGGGGACTTTTAAAAACCAGTTATAACGGAATTTAACCACATACCCCCCAAACTTATGAAAAGCAGCAAAGGCTTTAGCATCATATTCAAAAATACCATTACAGGTAAGGATAGCTTGCTGTACTCGTTGAGGATAAAGATTTAAAAAGATAGTTGCGATCGATGCCCCCATAGAATGAGCATTAAGATAAACTCTCTCCAAATTTAAAGTATCGAGTAAGACTATCAAATCCTCTGCATAATCCTGCATTTCATAACCCAAATCTACCCCCCCTTGAGGTAAGTCAGAACGACCAAAACCCCGAAGATCATAGATTAGACAATCAAAATCATTCATTAAAGCTTCAGCCGTACTACGCCAATATCTCCCAGATCCTCCCCAACCATGAATAAAAACCATTACAGGTTTATTAGATTGAGTGTGTGAATTACGAATCCACTCATAATAGTGATTTACCCCACGAATATCGACTTTTGGCATAGCAATTTAAAATTCAACTGTTTTGATGTTGTTATTTAGTCTATGGTTTAAAGTCAAAATATCTCTAGTTATTTTGATTATTTTAAGTAACTGTAGGTGAGGCTATCCGCTAGTAAAGTCTTAAAAATTATCTAAACAATCCACATTTAAATATTTCCTTGAAACCTCAATAGCAGCTTAGGAATAGATAACATCGCTTAAATAAGAGGTATCGGCGATTGCGACTTAGTTAGTTCGGTTTTACTTCTTTGTAGGAGGGTATAAAAACAGCTAATATCATTACAAATCAACAAATACTACTTTTTATTGATTTCATTTGGGTACTACTTAAAATATGGTCTGCAAGGGGAGGTCGAGTGATAAAGTGCAAAACTGGTTACTACAAAATTTGAGTGATGTACTCAACCGAGAAGTTCAGGAAGAATTAGGGTACATAAATAGTCACAACAATATAGTTGATAGTCAGCCAATAGCGTCTAATCATCATAACGACAAAAACCGTTTAGCCAAGCAAAAATCACAAATGGAATGGTGTGCTGCGATCGCTGCGGTTGAACAAATACTTCTATCTGAGGTTAGCTATGATCAACAGACAGATGCTAGTGGTAAACAAGGGCTAATTTTCACCGCCCCCGCCCCATTATTAAGTAATTCAGAATTAATTGATTGTTTTCAGTCGGCAGTATTTACTACTGATGCTTTTAATCTTCACGCCTTAATGCCTTGTAGTCAGTCGGTAGCGGATGAAGTAGAAACACATCAAGCTATATCCTCAGTTATTAATTTACCTTTAATCCCGCAAGATCCCATTAGTCAAGAACAGTTTTGCTTAGTTTTAACTGCTAATTTTGGCTTGATTATGGTTTTAGGGAAAGATAGCCAAGACAGAAGTAAATTCCATTTCTCCTTTGACCCCAAAACTATCGGTGAAGTTTGGGCAACCTTGCGATCGCGTTTAATTATTAGTAATTATCATTATCTAGAAAACTTAGATAATTTAGTAGCACAATTTGCCCCCCCAATTCCTGATTATCGTCTAGTTAGTAATTTTAGTCGTCAACTACTTCACCATTTACCTCAGTTATCTAATTCTCTAGATCCACAAACACCTCAAGGTGGCAATGTTGCTGATAACTTAAATTCTAAAGGATCTACCAGTCAGATAGAAATGGAATTGCTTCAAGCACTTACCCATGAAGTTAGAACACCTCTAACCACTATCCGCACTCTTACCAAACTATTACTTAAGCGTCAGCAGGATTTCAAACCCAATGTTGTCCAACGTTTGCAAACTATTGATCGCGAGTGTACAGAGCAAATAGAGCGTATGGAATTAATTTTCCGTGCTGCTGAATTAGAATCTACTCCACCCTCCGCCAAACTTGTAGAATTAGTGCCATTCTCTCTTGAGCAAGTATTTCATCAAAGTATTCCCCGTTGGCAAGAAAAAGCGAAAAGACGCAATGTAGAGTTAGAATTTACCCTACCCCAACAGTTACCCCAGGTAGTTAGCGATCCTACTATGTTAGATACGGTTTTAACTGGGTTAATGGAAAGTTGCACTCGTAGCTTACCTACAGGGGGGCATATAGAAGTTAAGGTTTCCACAGCAGGAAATCAATTAAAGCTGCAAATGCTCTCTCAAGCAAGTAATACTGATAATCCTTTTAAATCATTAGGTCAGTTACTCACTTTTCAACCAGCTACAGGTTGTTTAAGTCTCAATTTAGATGCTACTAAAAATATCTTTCAGGCTATGGGGGGTAAACTTACCGTCAGACAAAGACAAGAGCAAGGTAGAGAATTGACTATTTTCTTACCTCTTGGTAATACTCAAAAAACCAACTCCTGTGCAGAAGTATAGTTAATGCTACTTGGTTGTTGATTGGTTGAAATTCGCCTTGGAAGACTGGATAAAGGGTAAGATTTCCCTAAGCTTATTGTCTATTATCTTATAAATTATTATGCGATCACGCGATTAAATTAATCATTTTTTTGGATTATTTATCTAGCAGTTGCAACAAGGGTTTAGATAATTGATATTAAGCTTTACGCAAAAATATTTATCCTTGGCTCATCGAATGGAGGCAAAGATATTTTAAAGATGTCTATATCTATAATTTTATTGCTATAAATTTTTAGTTATTTATCAAATCAACAAGATTAAGGATTAATTTATTCATTCATTGTTTATTGAGTTTTATTAATTATCTTAATAATCCTGATGCAAAAATAAGTTTATTGTTAATACATTTAATCATCTTAAAATTATTTAGATAGGATAAATATTTAACTTTTATTGATTAATTAAGCGTATTTGTTTTAACATTTTTTGATATCCTTGCACATTATCATTTTCTATATATAGTTGTGCAGCTTTTTTAAAATCATTCAAAGCTCCATAATAATCATCAAGTTTTATTAATAACCAACCTCGATTATTATAGAAGTCTGGATTATCACAAGCGAGAAATATAGCTCGATTATAATCAGCTAAAGCAGCCTCCCATTGATTTAATGCTATGAGAGCCAGACCCCTATTTATATAAGCCCCAGCGTTATGAGGTTCAAGCAGCAAGACACTATTACAATCTTCAACTGCATGGGAATATTTTTCTGAAAGATAATAGATGGTAGATCTATTTAAATAGCAGGCTACATATTTAGGATTAATTTGAAGGGCTATATTATAATTTATTAGTGCTTGCTGATAATATTCCAGAAGATAATAGCAAAACCCCTTATTATTATACAATTGTGCATTTTTTGGCTGTATTTTTATCGCCAAATTTAAATATTCAATGGCTTTTTCGTTATCTCCAGTATTAGATGAATTTACCGCCTCATCTATCAATTCTTCAACAGATAAATTAGATTGATGCTGCGCTTTATATTCCTGCTGATTTTGATGATTAATAAACGCTTGATCAAAATAATGAAAATATTGTTTCGCGGTATCTGGATCTATTTTTAAAGCTAGATTAAAGTCTTGTAAAGCCCCAAAAATATCATTAACTTTTAAGCGACTAACTCCTCTATTAAGATAAGCTTTGGTGTGATTGGGATTTAATTTTAAGGCAGTGTCGAAATCACTAATTGCTCTATAATCTTCTTCAACTGAAGCATATACTAAACCTCTATTACTAAAGGCATCTGCATTTTGTGGCTCAATTACAATAACAGTATTAAAATCATTAATTGCTTTTTGATGTTCTTCAACATGATGATAAGAAATACCTCGATTAAGATAAGTAATAACACAACTACTATCTATCATTAATGCACGGGTATAATCTTTGATCGCCTCAAAATGACCACCCATACAAGCAAAAGCAAAGCCTCTATTATTATATGCTTGACTATTAATTGGGTTAATTTTGATTACTTTAGTCCAATCTTCAATAATACCCTGATTGTTTTTTAATAAAGGATAAATTAGAGAAGCCCTAACTATCAATGCTTCGTAATAGTCGGGCTTAATCTCTATTGCTTGATTAATAATCTTAAGGGCGTTGGAATAATTTCCTATTTGAAACTCATTAACACCTCTTTTCAATAATTCTTCAGCTACATCACGGTTGGTAATTCTATCATTACTGTAAAACATAAAATTATCTAACTTTTTATTTAAATAATTTCTAATGTTATTCTCAGTAACACGATAATTCCGTGATATAGATCTTTGAACTAAAACTCACCTTTGAGGGCTGCATTACAGCGATCGCAGATGGTTGGATCATCTTGGAAACTACCAACAGATAAGGAATAATTCCAGCATCTTTCGCATTTTTCCCCATCCGCTTTAACTACCGCAATAGTTGCTAAATCTGACTCACTTTTATATTCCACATCAGCAATAGAATCAACTAATTCTACCTGGGAAGCAAGGAAAAAATAACGTAACTCATCAATATGCGAAGCGGTATCCTTTAGGATATTTTTCTCACTTAAGGTTTCGGAAGAATTATAGCTAGCTAATTGACTTTTCAACTGAGTATCAGCAACAGCCAATAAAACTTTAGCATCCAAAGAAGAACCGATCGCTTTATTAGTTCTTGCTTGTTCCATTACTTTGTTTACTTCATCCCTTAACTGACTTACAGTACCCCAAAATTGATTTAGTTCGCTTTTGTGCCATTCTTCCTTAGTTTGTACCCAACCAGCTTCAAACACAGATTTATAACCAGTTTGGTAGGGTAAAGCTTGCCAAATATCTTCTGCCATATGACACAACACAGGAGCGATCGCCCGTGCTAGATTTTCCACAATGATAGATAATACTGTCTGACAGCTACGACGACGGAAGGAATTTAAACTACTAATATATAGTCGATCTTTAGCAATATCTAAATAGAAATTAGATAGATCAACTACGCAGAAGTTTAAAATAGCTTGGAAGAAGCGGAAAAACTGATAACTATCATAAGCCGAAGTCACCTCCCCTAATACCTCGCTCATACGGTGCAGAATATATTTATCTAATTCAGCTAAATCTGTATAAGCTACTGCGTCTTTTTGCGGATCAAAATCGTGTAAGTTACCTAAGAGAAAACGCGCTGTGTTACGTACCTTGCGATAACTTTCGGCATTTTGCTTAATGATATTTTGCCCAATGCGTACATCCGAAGAATAATCAACCGAAGCAACCCATAAACGCAATACATCCGCACCATAGGGAGGTTCTTGTTTCTGATTTTTACCTCCTGCAACGATTACTTCTGGGGCGATGCCATTACCTTTAGACTTACTCATTTTAAAGCCTTTTTCATCGGTGACATACCCATGAGTTAAAACAGTTTTATAAGGTGCAATACCATTAACCGCCACACTGGTAAGTAGACTAGACTGAAACCATCCACGATGTTGATCACTTCCTTCTAGATACATATCTACAGGGTATTTCAAACCTTTTGCTTGAGCCACCGCAGCCCAAGATGAACCAGAATCAAACCAGACATCCATTGTATCTGTACCCTTACGATAGCTGCGCCCATTTTGACGATAAGATTCGGGTAACAATTCTGCTACTGATAATTCCCACCAGGCATCAGAACCATGTTCGGCGATAATATTTTTAACATGGTTGATAGTTTCTTCAGTTAATAAAGGCTCGTTAGTAGCTTCATCATAAAATACAGGAATTGGTACACCCCAAGCACGTTGACGGGAGATACACCAATCAGAGCGATCGCTAACCATTGGAGTAATTCTTTTTTCCCCCTGTGCAGGAATCCAAGTTACAGTAGCAATAGCTTTTAATGCCTCATCGCGGAATCCTTCTACCGATGCAAACCATTGTTCAGTAGCGCGGAAGATTGTAGGTTTACCCGTACGCCAGTCATAGGGATATTTATGAGCATATTCCTCGTGTTTTAATAATGCCCCTGCTGCTTGTAAGGCATCGATAATTGCTTGATTACCCTCGCTTACTTTTTCATTTCCCTTTACCACCACCTGCAAACCAACAAATTCACCTGCTTCTGTGGTAAACTTTCCGCTATCATCCACAGGCGAAAGAATCGGCAAACCATATTTTTGTCCTGTAATATAGTCTTCCTGTCCATGTCCTGGAGCAGTATGTACTAATCCTGTACCAGACTCGGTAGTAATATAATCCCCACCAATAACCACCAAACTTTCACGCTCATATAGAGGATGCTGATAGGTAGTATTTTCTAATTCCTTACCCTTTATTGTGGTTTTAATTTCCAATTCAGTAGCAAAAGTTGTAGCTAATTTTTCTACCAAATCCTTGGCAACAATCAAATACTGCCCATCTCCTTCAACTACTGCATATTCCAATTCCCCATTAACCGCCACAGCTAAGTTACCTGGAATAGTCCAAGGGGTAGTAGTCCAAATTGCTACTTTAAGCTTGGGTAAGTACTCTTCTAATGCTGTTGCTGAAGAACCTAACTTCGTCACGGGGAAAGCTACATAGATACTAGGGGAAGTATGCCCTTCTGGATATTCCAATTCCGCCTCTGCCAAAGCTGTACGAGAGGAAGGACTCCAATGAACAGGTTTTAAACCGCGATAAATATGTCCTTTTAACACCATTTGCCCAAAGACATCAATTTGCGCTGCTTCATATTCAGGAGTTAAGGTTAAATAGGGATGCGACCAATCCCCCCAAATACCATAACGTTTAAAACTCTCACATTGTTCTTGCTGCGCTTCTAGGGCAAACTCTTTAGCTTTTTGACGCAGTTTTAGGGGTGTTAATTCCTGTCTTTCTTTCGATTTAATTTTTTGTAAAACTTTTAATTCAATGGGTAGTCCGTGACAATCCCACCCAGGAATATAATTAGTTTTATGCCCTTGTAACAACTTATATTTATTAATAATATCCTTCAACACTTTATTGAGTGCATGACCCATGTGCAGCGAACCATTAGCGTAGGGAGGGCCATCATGGAGAATAAAAGATTCTTTAGGATTATTTTGTGACAGTTGCTCGTAAATTTGGTTTTCTGTCCAAAATTGCTGTAATTCTGGTTCTCTTTCTACAGCATTTGCCCGCATATTAAAGTTTGTTTGGGGCAGATTTACGGTTTCCTTATAGCTTTTTGCTTCTGTCACAATTTCAATAAGTCGAATTTCAATAAAGGTTTACTTATTATTTGTTGTTCTAAAGCGACCTCAGAACATACATCTGTATATTATTACCTGATCGCACCAAGGATTACATATTTTTATTTGAGATTAGTAATAAAAACCGCGATCGCCTAAAAATTTAGAGGCTTTGCTTTATCTTTTTGTTTATAAAATTAGCTCTTAGCTCTTAGCTTCTTATCTTCTCCTAAATCGTTACTCCTTACTTCAGGCTCTTTATTTACTCCTGACTCCTGACTCCTGACTCCTGACTCCTGACTCCTTACCCAGCAGTATCTTTTTATAGATAGTCAAGATCGCTTTACAATTTGGTTGATGTTTTAATATTTATCTGGTAACTCTAAATTAATTATGAGAAATCTACAATTACCCCAAACAATAATGCTTTTGGGTGCAGGAGAATTAGGCAAAGAGTTTGTTATTGCTGCCCAACGTTTAGGAAACTATGTAGTAGCTATAGACCGTTATGCTAATGCCCCAGCTATGCAGGTTGCAGATGCTTCAGAAGTTATTTCGATGTTGGATGGTAATGCTTTAGAACAAGTAGTACAAAAATATCAGCCTAATTTTATTGTGCCTGAAATTGAAGCAATACGTACTGAAAAGTTAAGTGAATTTGAACAAAGGGGTATAACTGTTATACCTACCGCAGCAGCTACCAACTATACAATGAATCGCGATCGCATTCGGGAATTAGCAGCTAAAGAGTTGGGTATTCGTACAGCTAATTATGCCTACGCCACAAGTTTAGAAGAATTGATTGAAGCCTCCCAAACAATTGGCTTTCCTAATGTGGTTAAACCCGTGATGTCTTCTTCTGGCAAGGGGCAATCTACCGTCAAATCTGCCCAAGAGGTTACAGCAGCTTGGGAATATGCCCTAGAGGGTGCGAGGGGTGATACAGCGAAAATTATTGTAGAAGAATATATTGATTTTGAAATTGAAATTACCTTGCTAACTATTAAACAGTGGGATGCACCGACTATTTTTTGTCCCCCTATTGGTCATCGTCAGGAAAGAGGCGACTATCAGGAATCTTGGCAACCTGCGGGTATATCAAGTGAGAAAAGACAGCAAGCGGAAGAAATTGCCGTTAAAGTAACTGATGCTTTAGGAGGTGCGGGCATATTTGGGGTGGAATTTTTTATTACTAAAGATGAAGTGATATTTTCCGAATTATCCCCACGTCCTCACGATACAGGCATGGTAACTTTGATTTCTCAAAACCTCAATGAATTTGAGTTGCATTTACGGGCTATTTTAGGATTACCTATTCCTAAGATTGAACTTTTTTCCCCTTCAGCCAGTGCCGTAATTCTCGCCCAACAGCATTCGGAAAAAATTAGCTTTTCTCATTTAGCCCAAGCTTTAGAAGTACCAGATACGGAAATTAGATTATTTGGTAAACCTGATTCTCGCCCCTATCGCCGTATGGGAGTTGCCTTAGCCAAAGCATCCAACACCGAAGAAGCTAGAAATAAAGCTACAACAGCAGCTAAGACAGTTGTAATCGTTTAAATTATTAAGGTGATTTATCTAGATTAACGATGCTAAAACCTATTGTGCTGTTGATTATTTCCAACATCTTTATGAATTTTGCTTGGTATGGTCATTTAAAAGATCTTAAGACTGCACCGTTGGTTATGGCGATCGCTGTTAGTTGGGCGATCGCTTTATTGGAATATTGTTTTCAAGTCCCTGCTAATCGTTTAGGTAGTCAATATTTTACCCTGCCACAATTAAAGGTATTACAGGAAATAATTACCATGATTGTTTTTGCAGGTTTTAGTGTCAGTTATATGCAAACTCCTGTAACCCGTAATTATTTTTTTGCAGCTATGTTACTTGCAGGGGCAGCCTACTTGATTTTTAGTGAGACAGCTAGATAATTAATTTAATAGGCGATCGCTACCAAAATTAAAGACAACCTAATCTTTTATAGCAACACAATGACAGATACAGACATCTAATAAAATCCCTTTGCGCCTTTGTGCCTTTGCGTGATTTCAATACCAATATTAACCTTTGCGCTCACCTGCTAATCTTTGGATCACTTGAGTTTTCTATTGATGTCCTAACATATTAAGAAGCAACATCATCCTAATTATCAGTAGTTGATTGATTGATAAGCCAAATTTGTTGTTGAGGTAAGGGTAAAGAAATACCTGCTTCTTCAAAGGTATTTTTAATTCGACGGCGAAATTCCCGTGATATATCCCACTGTTTAAGAGGTTCGGTTTTAAACCATAAACGTACTATGAAACCCCTTTCTGCAAAATCTTCTATCCCTAATATTTGAGGTGGTTCTAAAATAGAATTTTTACAATTACAATCTTGATACATAGTCATGGCTACTTCTTCAATTAATTTTATTGCCAGATCAGCTTTGACTTGATAATCTACAGGAATTTTTAAATCAGATCTTGACCAACCATTAGAATGATTAGCAACTAAATTAATCGTACTATTAGGTATTGTAATTAAACGTCCTTCGCCATCTCGTAATTGAGTGATACGTAAGCTCAAATTTTCTACTAACCCTGAAACTTCGCCAATAGTTACTACATCACCAACGGCGTATTGATCCTCAAGAATAATTAGTAAACCATTAATAGTATCTTTGATCAAGTTTTGAGCAGCAAAGGAGAAAGCTAAACCCAATACTCCAGCCCCTGCAAGTAAAGGGGTGATATTAATACCAATGATCGCCAGTGCAGTAAACAAGCCAATTCCGCCCCAAATGCAAGTAACTATTCCGCGAAATAAACCAGAAAAAGTATTCATCCTAACCTGTAGTCGGCGGTTAGTATCTGGATTAAATACATAACTACTAGCAAGGGTATTATTAGTGATCGCTGTATTAATTTTGGCGATCGCTGCATAACTTAAACGGATTAAAATGTAGCAAACCCAAATTATAATAATTAGGTATAAAGGTATTCTTAACAGTGTAAATATTAGCTGTTGTATTGGGCGTGTATAGGGAAATAAGCCTAATATAATTAAGCATCCACCTACCCAAATAGTAATTTGAGCAAGTTGTAGCAAACGATAATGCACTTCTTTTAAATTGAATTTCTTTCTTTGTTCTAATTGATTAGTTAAAGATGCCGTTTGGTTTTCTCTAGAAAAATCTAATTTGGCTTGATTTAAAAGTTTAAGTTTTTGTGCCAAAAATAAGTTGGCAAGCAGCATCAAACTAATAATGAAACCTGCGATTTTGGCTTGTCTATTTATAAAGTTTAGCTGTCTTTCTTCTTTGGTGGTTTTTAATCCGTCGGCAATATTATTAGATATTTGTTGTGTATATTCTTCTAAATTTATACCTTCTCCTATGGTGTCACGAGCATATAAACTTAAGACAGGAATCTTACGATTTTCTACTGTCACGTATATATTTTGCTGCTGCTCATCACCTGGATGAAATATCTTTATTGGTTCTTCCGACTGAAGATACAATTTTCTAACTGCTGTTAATTGTTCCTCTGTATATTTAATTCGTTGTCTTAAATTTGACTTTCTATCGGATAATTTAAATAAACAATAACCATCTAATAATACACAATCTGAAAACTTCTGTTGTTTAAGGGTTTTTTCTAATTTTAATGTTTCTAAACTTAGTTTTGGTAACAGTGGTAATTGCGCCTCAACCGCATAAGTAAAAAAATTTATCCACAAATTAGCACTAATAATTACCCCTAAAAGAAATCGTTTTTTAATTACCCTACCCATAGTTTGATGCCAAATAAGACATACCCATTATGGATGACTAAATATTGCTTATCCTCAGTAAACAACGCAATATCTTTTAACTTATAGGTAAAATTAAGTCCAATCTTGCTGTTCGCCACAAGAAGTACGACGATATATCATACCTGTCGCATGAATAGCACGAGTTTGAGCGTAAAGTTCAGCCTCTGTTAATTGCCAGCTATCTAATATTATTTGTAAATCTCTTTGTATATCGCGCGCCCCAGGAAAGCCATGATAGCGAATAATTAAACGAGCTAATTCTACTAGATTATATTCACTAGGGTTTACTTTTACTGATAATAAATTATCGACTGTGAGGCGATCTTTTTTACTTTGTGGATGTTTTTGATCCTGATTTTCATTACTCATAAAAGTTCTAATGAGATATCCCAAATAAAATAAAAATAAACGGTTGAAATGTATAAAAACTTTGAATGCTTACGACAACCATTTAATATTTTAATTTAGAGATAATCACTTAAAATCTATTATTTTTGACGCTTACTATTATTAACTAATAAAGGTAAAGGTTCACGAGAAGAACTAGGGGGTAAAAGATATCTAGCAGGTTTTGAAGGCTTAACAGGGGTTTTCTTACTACTTTGTCGCCAGCGCATAATAATCCCTAATAAAGCAATAAACAATCCAATAGATAATAAACTACTTTTACCACCAAATCCTCCAATTAGGGCATCAGTTGCACCCAAAATTAGAATAAAGCCAGAAATTGGTTCTTTACGATATACTGACCTCAAAAATCTTGCGAATAAAGGATTCACTGTGTTTCTACTAGGGTAAATTTAACTATATATGTATAACAGGTTATCTCACGATTGTCAGATCATTATAATCCTTCTTTCTCAGGTTATGTATAGTAATTTGATGAAGATGGGTTTAAGTAATTGAAGCTATCAAGAATTTTCTTTTTATAATTTTCGGCAACAATGGGAGCAGGATCTTAAAAATACTTCTAAGTAATTTTCCTCTATTACAGTATAAAAGTATTAAGCAACGCAGCATGGAAATTAAAACCACATCTGTCAAAATACCTAACCAAGATATACAAATTGATGCTTATCTAGCACAGCCAGTAATAGCAGCAAGTAAAATACCTGCGGTCATTGTTTTTCAAGAAATCTTCGGAGTAAATAGCAATATTCGGGAAATTACTCAATTAATTGCTCAACAAGGGTATATAGCGATCGCACCTGCATTATATCAGCGTCTTTCCCCTGGTTTTTCTTATGATTTTAGTCCTCAAGATAATGGTTATAGTCCCGAAGCTTATCAACTAGGTTTGCAATATTATCAACAAGTTCAGTATCAGGAAATAATAAGTGATATTCAAGCCACCATATCTTATCTTAAAACATTGCCAAATATTAAAGAAAGAGCGATCGGTTGTATTGGGTTTTGTTTTGGAGGTCATGTTGCTTATATAGCAGCTACCCTAGCAGATATTAAGGCTACCGCTTGCTTTTACGGTGCTGGTATTACTACTGCTTGTTATGGCGAAGAAATTCCCACTCTCCAACGCACTGCACAAATTCAAGGGACTATTTATCTCTTTTTTGGCACACAAGACACTTTAATTTCCTCATCTGAAAATCAGCAGATCGAAGCAGAATTACAAAAACAACAGATAAATCATCGTATCTTTCGTTATGATGCAGGGCATGGCTTTTTTGCTGGCTTTTTTGTTGATAAATATCCATTTTTACAACAACATCCCAGTTATAATGCAGAAGCAGCCCCCGATGCTTGGGGTAAAGTATTAGATCTGTTTGAACATAACTTATAGATTATATTTAATACAAGTTATGGGGTATTTATGCGAGTAAGAATAGAAAACGATATCCTGTTTATTGACCATGCAGATCTACCAGATTATAAAAAAGGTGGTTCGGTAGTACGCAATAGTTACTTTTGGGCATTAAAATCCATTGCTTGTTTTACCTCTAGAAATAAAGACTGGGAATATGATCAAGAAGTTTGGATAGCTTTAGAAAGAATGCTTATCGCCTTTACTGAGTCGGGATATTTAAGCGATCGCGAAACATCTTTAGAATTTCCTGAAAATATACCAATTCCACCACAATTGCGCGCAGTCTCTAGTTATTTTTAAAGTTTGGGGTCAACTTTATCAAAACTTCGTCGTCTGATCACAGCATCTTAATGATTAAAATTTTACACTAGAAGTGATCTTGATCATTTTTAACTAGTAAGGATTTAATTATGTGGGTGACAGAAATAATTGTCGCCACGGCGATCGCTTTCCTCGAACCAATTCAAATTAAGGATGATTTTCAGCCGTCGGTTTCTAACACACAACAGATAATTAATAATCAAAAGTTATTTACTGTCGATCACTCTCAACAATCAAATAAGGATGATCAAGTCTCTCAATATTTTTTAGCAACTGAAAATACAATAAATCCTAAGCTGTCTTTGCCAATTCACACCCTAACCTTAGATTACACGCAAATACAGTTAAATAAAGACCAACAATTTAATGAACTAGAACAACCAATTGCTTTTAAACCTGGGGTTGCTTCCTGGACAACTAAAAGTCAACTAGGTTCTCTAAAATTAAACGGTCATTTCAATTCCCAAGCCCAATTGACCGAGGGAAAGGCTTTCTGGCAAACCAATACTGATCTAGGTTCTATAACTTTAGCAGTTAATCTTAATCAGCAAATTAAACCCATTAAAGGTACTGCTACTTGGCAGACTGACACCGCTATAGGATCACTCTTTATTAACGGTAATTTTGATGAGAGTGCGGATTTTACTGGAGGTAATGCTGCTTGGCACGCTAATACTACTATAGGTTCACTCTTTATTAAAGGTAATTTTGATGGGAGTGCTGATTTTACTGGAGGTAATGCTGCTTGGCAGGCTAACACTGCTATAGGTTCACTCGCCATTAATAGTAATTTCAATGAACAGACAAATTTTGTAGGCGGTAATATCATAGTTGCAACTAAAACTAGAATTGGCTCTTGGTCTGCTAACATTAGCATTGATCAAGAAACTCGCTTTAGTGGTGCTTATGCCTCCTGGGATGCCAATATTATTGCAGGTTCTTCTATTGGTATTAGCGGTAATTTTGACCAAAATACTACCTTTACTGGTGGCAGTATTCAATTAGGGGCAAATACAGCTTTAGGTACTGTGGGAGTAAAAGCCAATATCGACCATGAAACAGATGTTACTGGTGGTAGTGCGTTTTGGAAAGCCAATACCTCAGTCGGGTCAATTGGTTTAAATGCTAATTTAGAAAAAGATGGGGATTTTAACTCTAGTATTGGAGTGGAGATTCCTTTTTAGATAATCTAAGTTGGATTGAAAATGGCAAACTTAATAAAATAAATATAATAATTAGCACTTAATGTTATATGATAATTAGGTATGCCCATGTGGCTCAGTGGTAGAGCACACCCTTGGTAAGGGTGAGGTCACGAGTTCAATCCTCGTCATGGGCTTCAGTAGTTAACGCGCTCGAATGTAGGGTTTCGCTATAATCTACACCTATAAAAGGGCGATGCTGTTACTTAAAAATTACTCAATGAGGAAAATAACACCTCTAAAAATAAGAGTAAATTAATATCTCTCTACTATAGAAAAACTAAGTGTTTAAATAGACATTATTGCAGTGATTTCTTTAGTAGATCAGGAGATTTATATGAATTATTTAAATGTTGGCTACAAATAGAACGGTTTTTAGGTAGTAAGTAATCCCATAAGGGGACAATGTAGGTAATAGATTTTTTCAGACTCCCCTTTCCTGACTCCTTATAAATTCGTAGCATTCTTTTTTGTATTTCATATTAGTTAAATATCTCTGCCCAGATAACTGCTTTGAGTAAAAATCTTTGTCCCCATTCAAAGAAAATAAGGATCAATGTTTTAACCACTGTTGCGACTGCTATATTAATTTTGGCATTAATCAAAACAAAAAAATAAGGGCGATCGCCTTATAATAGCAATCAACCCTTAATTAAATTAAAGCGAACTTATATTTGAAAAATTATACAGAAGTTAGAGTTTTTGCAGCCTCTGCACTAGCTTCTGCACTTTCCGACTCGGAAGGGGGTACTACTTGCCAAAATTTACTACGATAGTTTTCCCAATCATTTAAAATGGCTTGACCTTTGGGACTACCTGTTTTGGCTACGTGCTGTTCAATCATTTGTTGAAGTTGTTGTTCCCCTGCAATAGTATTTAAGCGTTGGATCTTAACAATTTCAGGATTAACTTTACTTGCGAATGTATTATCTTCATCCAGAAAATAACCCAAACCGCCAGTCATTCCAGCACCAACGTTACGCCCTACTTCACCTAAGACTACAATCACTCCACCAGTCATATATTCACAACAGTGGTCTCCAGCCCCTTCGATAACAGCTTTTCCTAAAGAATTGCGTACTGCAAATCTCTCTCCTGCTCTACCATTAGCATAGAGTGAACCACCAGTAGCACCATAAAGGCAAGTGTTACCTAAAATTACATTGGTAGCAAAATCATAAGTGGATTCTTTAGTGGGGGTAATGACAATTTCGCCTCCGTGCATTCCTTTAGCAACATAATCATTCGCCTCACCTTGAAGATGAAAGTTCATCCCAGGTAAATTAAATGCACCAAAACTTTGACCAGCAGCACCATTAAACTTAAGATTTAGTTCCCCTGCAAAACCGCTATTGCCATATTTAACTGCGATCGCTCCAGAGATTCTTGCTCCAACACTACGATCAGTATTAATAATGGCGATATCTTTAGTAACTTTACCTTGATTGGCGATCGCTTGCATGATTTCTGGATCAGCTAGTATAGTATCATCCAGTACTTCACCATTGCTATGAACTTCCTGATGCTCTAACCAAGAACGATCTTCAGCTACATTAGGTAAGTTAATTAAGCAGCTTAAATCTAAATCTTGGGTTTTGGTAATTTGTACCTGACTATTTCGCACCAATAGATCAGCACGTCCAATAATTTCATCTAAAGAACGATAACCCAGTTTAGCCAGTAGAGAACGAACTTCTTCGGCTACAAAATAGAAGAAATTGACTACATGATCAGGAATACCTCTAAATCTTTCCCTTAAATGTTGTTGTTGAGTTGCTACCCCCACAGGACAAGTATTCATATGACATACCCTTGCCATAATACACCCTTCAGCAATCATAGCAATAGAACCAAAGCCATACTCTTGGGCCCCCATTAAAGCTGCCATTATTACGTCCCAACCTGTTTTTAACCCGCCATCGGCTCGGAGTAAAACGCGATCGCGTAATTTGTTTTCCAGTAGAACTCGATGAACTTCAGTTAAACCTAATTCCCAAGGAACTCCTGCGTGTTTAATAGAACTAAGGGGAGATGCTCCAGTCCCTCCATCATGTCCAGAAATCTGAATAACGTCGGAATTGGCTTTAGCAACTCCTGCTGCAATTGTCCCAATACCTATTTCTGCTACCAGTTTTACAGATACTTTGGCTTGGGGATTAATTTGATGTAGGTCAAAAATTAACTGAGCTAAATCCTCAATAGAATAGATATCGTGATGAGGTGGAGGAGAAATTAAAGTTACCCCAGGTTTAGAACGACGTAAAGAAGCAATGTAGGGACTAACTTTCTTCCCTGGTAATTGTCCTCCTTCTCCTGGTTTTGCTCCCTGAGCCACTTTGATTTCCAACTGTTTAGCACTCATCAAATACTCTGGAGTAACTCCAAAGCGTCCTGATGCCACTTGCTTAATCGCTGAACTTGCTGTATCTCCATTTTTTAAGCCGTTGAGATGGGGTAATGTAGCAGACTTGCCAGCTTCATCCACATCATCTAACACTTTAAAGCGAACAGTATCCTCTCCCCCTTCGCCTGAATTAGATTTACCCCCCAAACGATTCATAGCGATCGCTAAAGTTTCATGAGCTTCTCTAGATAAAGATCCTAAAGACATTCCCCCAGTACAAAAACGTTGAACAATATCGCTAATAGATTCAACTTCTTCTAGAGAAATAGAAGGGCGATCGGATTTGAAATCTAATAAATCTCGTAAAGCTGTAGCAGGTCTTCCTTGAAGGTATTGTTTATAGACTTCGTAATGATCATATTCTTTTGTTTCCACAGCTTTATGCAAGGCTTTGGACATTTCAGGAGAATTCATGTGATACTCTCCACCTTTTTTATATTTGACAAACCCGTAGTTTTCTAACTTTTTACTCTGAATTTCAGGAAAAGCTTTGTGATGAAAAGCAATAACTTCGTGAGCTAGTTCAGTAATAGTTAGACCACCTAAACGAGAGGTTGTGCCAGCAAAAGCCAAATTAATTAAATCCATTCCTAAACCCAAAGCCTCAAAAATCTGCGCTCCATGATAGGAAGATAATAAAGATATCCCCATTTTAGAGAGGATTTTTAATAATCCTGCTTCAATTGAATTACGGTAATTTATTTGCGCCTGATCCAAAGTCACCGTCTCAATTCGTTCATTTTGCATCAGGTTTTGAGTTTTAGGATCGTTCCACCACTGGCGTACACTTTCTAAAGCTAAATAGGGACAAACCGCAGAAGCCCCATAACCAATTAAACAGGCAAAGTGATGCGTACTCCAACATTGAGCCGTGTCTACTATCAATGATGCTTTTAAACGTAATCCTTGATTAATTAAATGATGGTGAACCGCTCCCACAGCCAGTAAAGGAGGAATATAACTTGCTTCTGTACCTATACTTTGTGAACCTGCACGGTCACTCAAAATGATAATCTCAACTCCAGCTTTTACTGCTTCAGTAGCTGTTTGACATAAACTTGCTACCGCATCTTTTAATCCATCTGGGCCAGTGGCAATTTTATATAAGGTTGATAATTTTTCTGTCTTAAAGTCAGTACTCTCAATGCTGGCTAATTGTGCATCATTCAAAATTGGAGATTCTAGTTTCAATAACCTAGCATCTTCAGGCTTTAAATTAAGGATATTGCCCTTTGCCCCCAACTGCATCGACAGAGACATTACTAAACTTTCCCTCAATGGATCAATTGCTGGATTAGTTACTTGGGCAAATCTTTGTTTAAAGTAGTCGTAAAGTAGTCTAGGCTTATCTGAAAGCACCGCTAAAGGAATATCATCTCCCATACAGAAGGTTGGTTCTTTACCAGTAATTGCCATCGACTGGACAATTAACTCTAAATCTTCTGCGGTATAACCAAAGGCAGTTTGTTGTTGTAATAATGCTTCTGAAGTTAAGAGATTTTCCGCACTAAACTCCTGATTTTCAATGGTACAACGATATTTTTTCACCCACTCGCCATAAGGATTAGCTTGAGCTACACGTTTTTTAACTTCCCAATTACGCAATACCTCTTTAGTTTTTAAATCAACTACTATAGTTTGCCCAGGACCCAATCTACCTTTTTCCACTACTTCAGCATCGGGCAAATCCACAACACCTGTTTCTGAACCCACAACCACATACCCATCTTTAGTAATGGTATAACGAGCAGGACGTAAACCATTACGGTCTAAAGTTGCTCCTACAGTTTTTCCATCACTAAACACTAATAATGCTGGTCCATCCCAAGGCTCTTGTTGACCGCTATGATATTCATAAAAATCGACAATTTCAGGATATTCTTGCAAAGAAGGTTGATTTTTATATGCTTCTGGCACAAGAATCATTGCTGCCTCAGGAATACTGCGTCCAGTCCTGACTAATAACTCCATAACACTGTCTAGGTTATAGGAATCACTATTATGATTGTTAACGATTGGTGTTAATCCTTCTATTTCACTTTGAGTCCAACCAGGTAAACAAGTAGATTCAAAGTTAGAAACCAATTCTTTTTCTCGATTAGACATCCAATTGATGTTGCCTAACAAAGTATTAATTTCACCGTTATGACCTAAAATTCTCATTGGTTGAGCAAAAGGCCATTTAGGCATGGTATTGGTACTAAAGCGACGATGATATACAGCAAAAGTACTTTCAAAATTCGGGTCAGTTAAATCCTGATAAAATTCACCCAAGATTACAGACCGCACCATACCTTTATATACAATTGTGCGACAGGAGAAAGAACAAATATAAAAATCATCTGATAATTTCTTGCCAACTCGCGATCGCGCTATGTAAAGTTTTCTTTCAAGCTCGTCTCCTACTAATTGTTCTTCTGAGGTTACAATAATCTGTTTAATATATGGCTGATTTTCTCGTGCTTGTTCTCCTAATACTTCTGGACGAACTGGGACTTCACGCCAACCTAATACTTGAAGATTTTCAGCTTTAACTATTTCTTCTACAAATTTTTGACACTCCTGGGCTTGATTTGATTCTTGAGGCAGAAATACCATTCCCACACCCCAAGTTTCTGGTTGAGGCTGTTTGATATTATTTTGCTCAAACCAATTAGCAAATATTTTTTGTGGCAATGATGTCATTACTCCTGCCCCATCTCCCGAATCGCGATCGGCACTACATCCGCCCCGATGTTCCATACATCCTAAA
This sequence comes from Chondrocystis sp. NIES-4102, assembly GCA_002368355.1. Classification (NCBI taxonomy): domain Bacteria; kingdom Bacillati; phylum Cyanobacteriota; class Cyanophyceae; order Chroococcales; family Chroococcaceae; genus Chondrocystis; species Chondrocystis sp. NIES-4102. The sequence goes on from AP018281.1 coordinate 4,196,865, forward strand.
GCCTTTAAAGCCTGCTGAACCAGCTTGTTACTCTCTCTACCATCTTGATAAGCAATGAATCCTACTCCACAAGCATCTCTCTCTTTTACTAACCAATTTTGTCCCTGAAAAGTATTAGTATCAGACTTTGTTTCTAATTCTTGCTCAGTCATTGTTTTATTTATAACTTCTTTTGATTTCATCTCTTGCTTGCTCATACTTGATGTAATAAATTATTTTAGATAACTTTTTAAGGGTTAATTGCTATTTCAGACTGGTTTTCAAGACTAAAAATACAAACATATATAACAATTTGTGAGAATTATTAACTGGCGTTGCCTAGGCAGCATACCCAGTCAATACTCTTTATAGATACTTAATCTTAATAATATTTGGCTACACTAAGCAAAGAAACTACCAGATGAGAATGAATTACAGTCCCTCGCTCCTGTCTAATTTTATAGAAAACTTCGCAGTGCAGTTTTGGTTATATCTATTTAGGTATCTAACAACTAGTAGATCAACTTATATAGCAGTTCTATTTAAATTGCAACTATCTATATAATCTCAGACAACAGCTATTAGAGATTAATCTTAAAATTAATTTATTCTAACTAAGCTCAACCCAATAAAAAGCTTGAAATGATACAGAATTTCAACTAATATCTTGATCTTTCAACGGACACAAAAACAGCAGTTCGACATATATGTATTAATCAAAGTAAGCATAAGGGCTATGCTTGTTAATTTTTATTGAATTTATGCTTTTGCTGTTGTTTAAGAAATTTATATAAAGATTTGGTATAGATACCCTCTTCTTATTTCCTTGGTCTTTAAAATTTAGAAAATTTTTTGCTATCTTGTTGGTTAGGTTAATCGTAATATTTTTCATACACATAGTTTAAACTCTTAAACTTACTCTTAACTTAAATTAAGTTCCTATAGATAATTGTTGTCATCAAATTACTAAATCATGTCTCAATTTACCCAAACCAAACAAAATTCAAGCGAGCAAATTGCAATAATCAATTCAAATTCAGCTAAAGGCGATATTGCTGCAACAGAGATTCGCCCTTGGGGATCTTTTACTACCTTAGAAGAAGGAATGGGGTATAAAATTAAACGTATTGAAGTAAATCCAGGTCATCGTCTTAGTTTGCAGATGCACCATCATCGCAGCGAACATTGGATTGTAGTTTCAGGTACTGCTAAAGTTCTATGTGGAGAACAAGAAATGATCTTGGGTAGTTACCAATCAACCTATGTTCCTCAATGTACCCCTCATAGACTAGAAAATCCTGGTGTAATCAAATTAGTCTTAATAGAAGTACAAAATGGAGAATATCTAGGAGAAGATGACATTATTCGTTTTAGTGATGATTATGCTCGTCAATAGAAACTAATATTGAGATCTTGCCAGATTCTGCTGTAGCATATTTAAATATAAATTTAATTAATATTTAGAGATAGCTCGAAATTGACCATGCTTGAGATTAGTTCAATTGCACTCCAAGAAATCAAGCGCATTAAGTCAAATAGTAAAATGTCAGACAGTCTTGTACGGCTCGAAGTTAAGCCTGGAGGCTGTTCTGGCTTTTTTTATAATTTTAAATTGGAAGATATAGAAGCTAAAGACAAGATTACTGATTCTTCTACGCCATCTCAAGATCAGTTAATAAAGATTGGTAATCTTGAACTAGCAGTTGATCTGCAATCTTGGAAATACATTGAAAATTTAAAAATAGATTATTCAGAAGATTTAATGGGTGGGGGTTTCCGTTTTCACAATCGGGATGCTAAAAATGTTTGTGGTTGTGGCATATCTTTTGCTCAAATAGATCCAGATGTTAAATAAACTATATAACAATGTTTTATTTATATTGACGTATAAATTCACTTTGACATACAATTAGAATTTGTCTGCTATTCAGTTAGCTTTTTTTGACATCAAATATAAGAGGATTTAAAACCACACAAGCTTAAAACCCATGCCCACTATTCAGCAACTCATTCGCAGCGAAAGATCTAAATTAAAGAAGAAAACTAAATCTCCTGCGCTTAAGGAATGTCCTCAGCGTCGGGGGGTTTGTACTAGAGTTTATACAACAACCCCCAAAAAACCAAATTCAGCCTTAAGAAAAGTAGCTAGGGTAAGATTAACATCAGGATTTGAAGTAACAGCTTATATTCCAGGGATTGGACACAATTTGCAAGAGCATTCGGTGGTTCTAATTCGTGGCGGTAGGGTAAAAGACTTGCCTGGGGTAAGATATCATATAGTTCGAGGAACTTTAGATACCACTGGAGTGAAAGATAGATCTCAAGGACGTTCTAAATACGGTACAAAGCGTCCTAAGTAAACATTAGAGTTTATGTTGCCTTTTTTTGATTAAAACTAAGTTTGAGAAACTATATTATGGCGTGATCAAGTCATGCTATATCTTCTAAACTTAATTTAGTTGTAGTTGAAATAATTACAAGTGGGCAATAATTCTATTTTCACCAACAAACTTTCAAATTTCAGCAAAAATTAATTAAAATTAGTAACTAATTTTGTTTCCTTGCAGGCTTAAGTAAATTCAGTTGCAGGCACGTTGGGTACTAAGTAAACTCAATTATAGTTCCATATTTTGTAAATTAGGTAATTAGCAAATGTCTCGTCGTTCAACTAAGAAAAAGCGTCCAGTTCCACCAGATCCAGTCTATAATAGTCGTCTTCTCAGCATGACTATAAGAAGAATTATGCGTAGTGGTAAGCAGTCGTTAGCATCGCGCATAATTTATGATGCTATGAATATTATTGGCGATCGTACAGGAAATGAGCCTATTGAGGTATTTGAGCAAGCTATTAAAAATTTAACTCCCTTAGTAGAAGTAAAAGCACGTCGTGTTGGTGGAGCTACTTATCAAGTACCTATGGAAGTAAGACAAGGTAGAGGCACTACATTAGCATTACGCTGGTTGATCCAATTTGCTCGTGCAAGAGGTGGACGCACAATGTCGGCTAAATTAGCCAGTGAAATTATGGATGCTGCTAATGAGACAGGAGGAGCTATGAAAAAAAGAGAGGAAACTCACCGCATGGCTGAAGCTAATAAAGCCTTTGCTCATTATCGCTATTAATATTAAACTAATTGTTTTATAGGCTTACAGAATACTACTTTTCTCTTGGATTGGAAGTGTTTTGTAAATAAGATAATTGAAATTGCATTTTAGCTTTAGATTCTAAGATAATTTAGACTACCGTCTATTTATTATCTTTTATATGCTTAATTAAAATAAAATTAGGTATGTAAAAGTATAGAATTATGAACAGTATTAAATAAACATTTAGCGATTTCATCCTGCAAGACGCAAGGAGGTGTTTGTGGCACGTACCATCTCACTTGAGCGAGTACGAAATATAGGTATTGCAGCTCACATTGATGCGGGCAAAACAACAACAACAGAACGTATCCTCTTCTATACTGGTATAGCCTACAAAATGGGAGAAGTGCATGACGGTGCAGCTACTATGGATTGGATGCAGCAGGAGCAGGAAAGAGGAATCACTATTACTGCTGCTGCAATAAGTACTAGTTGGAAAGATCATAAAATTAACATTATCGATACTCCAGGACACGTTGATTTCACTATTGAAGTTGAGCGATCTATGCGGGTTTTAGATGGCGTTATTGCTGTGTTTTGTTCGGTTGGTGGAGTTCAACCTCAATCTGAAACAGTTTGGAGACAAGCAAATAGATACAATGTGCCAAGAATTGCCTTTGTCAACAAAATGGATCGCACGGGAGCAAATTTCTTTAAGGTTTACGAACAAATTAAAGATCGTCTCCAAGCAAATGCAGTACCCATTCAAATACCTATTGGTAGTGAAACAGAATTTCAAGGCATTATTGATCTTGTCAGAATGAGGGCGATTCTTTATAAAGATGATTTAGGTAAAGAAATAGAAGATGTAGAAATTCCAGAACAATTACAAGACCAAGCTCAGGAATTTCGTAATAGATTAATAGAATCAATAGCAGAAACAGACGAACAACTTCTGGAAAAATTTCTTATGGAAGAGGAATTTAGTGAAGTTGAAATAAAAAAGGCAATCAGACAGGGTACAATTAACGGCTCTATTATGCCCATGCTGTGTGGTTCAGCCTTTAAAAACAAAGGTGTTCAAATTCTTTTGGATGCAGTAGTAGATTATTTACCTGCTCCTATTGAAGTTCCTCCAATTACAGGAGAGTTACCAGATGGATCTGCTTCGGTTAGGCATTCTAGTGATGAAGAGCCATTTGCAGCCCTAGCTTTTAAAATCGCTAGTGATAAGTTTGGGCGATTGACCTTCATTAGAGTATATTCTGGAATATTGAGTAAAGGGAGTTATGTATATAATGCTACTAAGCAGAAAAAAGAACGTATTTCTCGTTTAGTGGTTTTAAAATCTAATGATCGTATAGAGGTTGAGGAACTACGCGCTGGTGATCTTGGTGCAATAGTTGGTTTAAAATTGGCAACGACAGGTGACACTTTATGTGATGAAAAAAACCCAATTATTCTAGAATCATTATTTGTGCCTGAGCCAGTGATTTCCGTGGCTGTAGAACCTCAAACTAAAAGTGATGTAGAAAAGCTTGCTAAAGCTCTACAGGCTCTTTCAGATGAAGATCCAACATTTCGGGTTAGCACCAATCCTGAAACAAATCAAACTGTAATTGCAGGAATGGGCGAGTTACACTTAGAAATCTTGGTAGATCGAATGCTAAGAGAGTTTAACGTAGAGGCTACGGTAGGGAAGCCACAAGTAGCTTATCGTGAAACAATTCGTAAAAGTAGTACAGGTGAGGGCAAATACATTAAACAAAGTGGTGGAAAGGGTCAATATGGTCATGCTGTACTAGAAATTGAACCTGGTAAACCAACCAGTGGGTTTGAATTCGTTTCTAAAATTGTAGGTGGAACTATTCCTAAAGAGTATATTCCTGCTATTGAAGAAGGGGTGAAACAAACTTGCGAATCTGGTATCTTGTCAGGATATCCTTTGATAGATGTCAAAGTAACTTTGATTGATGGCTCATACCACGATGTAGACTCTAACGAAATGGCTTTTAAGGTTGCTGGTTCTATGGCTGTTAGGAGTGCGGTATTAAATGCAGCCCCTGTGGTTTTAGAACCAATGATGAAAGTTGAAGTTGAAGTTCCAGAAGATTTCTTAGGAGATGTGATCGGAGACTTAAACTCACGTCGGGGCAACATTGAAGGAATGAACTCCGAAGTAGGTATGGCTAAAATAGATGCTCAAGTTCCATTAGCAAAAATGTTTGGCTATGCTACAGATATCCGCTCTAAAACCCAAGGTCGCGGTATATTCTCTATGGAGTTCAGTGAATATAGCGAAGTTCCTCGCAATGAGGCAGAGGAAATTATCGCAAAAAATAAAGGTAACACTCAAATTTAAATAAGGGATAAATAAATTAATGGCACGCGCAAAGTTTGAACGTACTAAAGATCACGCTAATATTGGAACTGTCGGTCACGTAGACCACGGTAAAACTACTTTAACAGCAGCAATTACTTTGGCTCTTGCAGCATTAGGTACTGCTAAAGCTAGACGATATGAAGATATTGATGCTGCTCCTGAAGAAAAAGCGCGTGGTATCACTATTAATACTGCCCACGTAGAATATGAAACTGCAAATCGTCATTACGCTCACGTAGATTGTCCAGGACACGCTGACTATGTAAAAAACATGATCACTGGTGCAGCGCAAATGGATGGCGGTATTTTAGTAGTATCAGCAGCTGATGGCCCAATGCCTCAAACTCGTGAACACATTCTTTTAGCCAAACAAGTTGGTGTTCCTAGCTTAGTAGTTTTCATGAACAAAGAAGACCAAGTAGATGATGAAGAACTACTTGAATTGGTTGAGTTAGAAATTCGTGAGCTTTTGAGTGAGTACGACTTTCCTGGAGATGATATTCCTATTGTTTCTGGTTCAGCTTTAAAAGCAGTAGAAGCATTGACTGCTAATCCTACTACTAAAAAAGGTGAAGATAAGTGGGTAGATAAAATATATGATTTGATGGATCAAGTCGATTCATATATTCCTACTCCTGAGCGCGAAGTTGATAAGCCATTCTTAATGGCGGTTGAAGACGTGTTCTCTATTACTGGTCGTGGTACAGTAGCTACTGGTCGTATTGAACGTGGTGAAGTTAAAGTTGGTGAAACTATCGAGATCGTAGGTATTAGAGATACTCGTAGTACAACTGTGACTGGCGTGGAAATGTTCCAAAAAACATTGGATAAAGGTATGGCTGGAGACAACGTAGGTGTGTTACTACGTGGTGTTCAAAAGGATGACATTGAAAGAGGTATGGTGTTAGCAAAACCAGGTTCAATCACTCCCCATACTGTATTTGAAGGTGAAGTATACGTACTAACTAAAGAAGAAGGTGGTCGTCATACTCCTTTTTTCAAAAACTATCGTCCTCAATTCTATGTTCGTACAACAGATGTTACTGGCACAATCAAAGATTACACTGCTGATGATGGTAGTGAAGTAGAAATGGTAATGCCAGGCGATCGCATTAAAATGAACGTAGAACTAATTAACCCAATTGCTATTGAGCAAGGAATGCGCTTTGCAATTCGCGAAGGTGGACGTACTATCGGTGCTGGAGTAGTATCCAAAATCGTTAAATAGTACATCAGGTAACTGAGATTAAACGCCAGAAATAGTTTATGGGAGTAGACTTTGCCAGTCAAACAATCTAACTTGCATCGTCTGCTCTCTTAATTTTTATGAGATAATAAGCTTGAAAATAAAATTTTGAGCAAAACACAATCTGTACCTCGACAATTAACCAACATGGCAACGATTCAACAACAAAAAATACGTATTCGTCTTAAAGCATTTGATCAACGTTTACTCGACACCTCTTGTGAAAAAATTGTGGACACAGCCAACAGAACTAATGCTTCTGCTGTAGGTCCAATTCCATTACCTACCAAAAGAAGAATTTATTGTGTTTTGCGATCGCCCCACGTAGATAAAGATTCGCGCGAACACTTTGAAACTCGTACTCACCGTCGTATTATTGACATCTATAAACCTTCCTCTAAGACTATTGATGCCCTGATGAAGCTTGATTTACCTGCAGGTGTTGATATTGAGGTTAAGCTTTAATAATTAGGTTTATAAACTATATATTTATGGTTTTTCAACCCTTTAGGAATTAGTTTCTAGAGGGTTATTTAGATCTATACGTTCTGTGGAAAAATCCGCTAAAGTAAAGAATAAATACCAATGATTTTCTAGCTAGATATAATATTTTAAATGGCATCTTCTTCAATTGCAGTAAGAGAATTACCTCTGTTTCCCCTTCCTGAAGTCGTTTTATTTCCTAGTCGTCCTTTACCGCTTCATATTTTCGAGTATCGTTACAGAATTATGATGAATACAATTCTGGAGTATGATCGTCGTTTTGGAGTACTTTCTATAGATCCTACAACGGGAGAAATTGCGGAATATGGTTGTTGTGCAGAGATTTTGCATTTTCAACGGTTACCTGATGATCGCATGAAAATGTTAACATTTGGTCAGCAAAGGTTTAGAGTATTGGAATATGTTCGCGAAAAACCCTATCGTGTAGGTTTGGTAGAATGGATTGAAGATCAGCCTCCAAGTCAAGATTTAAAGCCAATGGCAACTGAGGTGGAAGAATTATTGAGAGATGTAGTGCATCTTTCAGCCAAGTTAACTAGCCAGAAAATTGAACTTCCTGATGACCTTCCAAGTTCACCTACGGAGTTATCATATTGGGTAGCTAGTAACTTATATGGTGTGGCATCTGAACAACAAGCTTTATTAGAAATGCAGGATACTTTTGAGCGTTTACAGAGAGAACAAGAAATTCTTAGTTCTACCCGCAATCATTTAGCTGCACGTACTGCTCTTAAAGATGCTTTGGATACTTAAAGCTTAATTAGCTGTACTTCAAACTAATGCTCACCAGCGATAAGCAAATACGCAAATACAATATACAACTCGTCCAGCAACGGAGCTAGATTATCATACTAAATTCGATTACCAAAGTATACTTTCGCATAATAGTGTTAAATTAAGCTAAAATCCTTCTGCCTCCTTCCTATTGCGGATCGGTATCCTTTAGGGCTTCCTTCCTGCCTGAACTTAACTTTTAAATATTGTACCTAAACAGGATTTAGTATCAATACTGCTACGAACTGACTAAAGAAAATATGTTTGAGCTTTTTAGTCATCATTGGAGTATATGGATGGGTTTGTTTAGCTTTTGGTCATGACTTTAAGCCAGATTAAACAACTAGAAACTTAGTCTTTTTACTAGCACTAACTAAATATTTTTGATTGTTATTATATTGATAACTATCTAGTTAACCAATACCTTCGCTTCGTATTCTCCCAAATCTATTAACAGCTTGCCATCTTTGGCTTCCACATCATAATTATTTGTCCACTCGTGCCATGTACCTGACTGAGGAAAATTATCAAGACTATAATTTTGTAAGAAATTGTCAGAGAAATTAGCTATTACAACTATTCGAGAACCTTGATCATTCCAGCGCGTGTAGGCTAAGACTTTGTTATTAGAATCTTCATGGAAAAATTCAAGATTATTAGTATGTAAAGCGTGATTTTGAGTTTTTAAATTAATTAAACCACGATAATATTCAAATAAACTTTGATTAAGGTCATTTTCTAATAATGCCCAGTTAATTTTAATCTCTTGTTCGGGATTGTATTCACCAAATTCATTGCCCATCCAAACTAAAGGTACACCTATTGTGGTCATCAGTAAAACTGCACCTAATTTTGCTCGTTTAAAAGCTGCTTCTTCAAAAATATGGCGATCGCTTAATTCCGCCAGAATATATTTATGATCATGACAACTAATGTAATTAATTACGCTCGTTGCGCTTTCATAACCTTGTTGTTTGCAGTCGATAACTTCTTTAAGAGCTTTTAAATTAAAATCATCACCGCAGATATGTTTTAGCACCTGTTGATAAAAGCTTTCATGCCAACAACCATCCATTGGTTTGCCATATCCAGCTATCTGAGGATTTTCGGGTATGTATTCTGCCGTATTAAAAAATGGCTTCATAGCAGCAGCTTGTCTGGCTTGCTGAGTTATCCAAGTAAAAAATTCATAGTTATCAATTTGTTTAGAGGCATCAAAGCGAATTCCATCAATATGATATTCATCAATCCAAAAATGAACGACATCTCCCACAAATTGCCATGCAGGTTTGAGATCTAAATTTTTATCATAATGATCATAATCAAATTCTGGCCCCCAGCTATTATCTGGATCTGTAGGTTCACGACTATACCAATAATCATGGTCAATTTGAGTTAAAGGTGCTTGAGTATCAGAATGATTAAAAATAAAATCTATCAGTACTCGAATTCCTCTACCATGACATTCATCAATCAGTCGTTTTAAATCTGTTGAAGAACCGTAACTCGACTCGACAGCGAAAAAGTGACGCGGTGTATAGCCCCAATTATTATCCCCTGGACATTCCTGTATGGGCATGAGTTCGAGGGCATTAATACCTAATTCCCTCAGATAATCCAGCTTTTCAATAACATCTACAAACTTACCTCGCTCTTCTTGATCATTTTCTCCACCAGTAAAACCACCAACAAATAGCTCGTAGATTACTAATTCCTCGTTACTGGGCAAAGGATGGTCATCGTGTTGCCAAATATAAGTATCAACAATCTTTTGACCATTTTCAATTTGCACTACGCTATTTTGACTAGCATCATCGATATCCGTAGCATAGGGATCACTGATTTCCACCCATTCATCGGGTTTTAAAAACCAGGATTTTGACTGAACACGAAATTTATATTGATATATCCCATCTTCCAATTCAACTGAAGTACGAAAATAACCTTGCTTATCTTTCTGCATCGATATTTCTGACCAATCAGAAAAATTACCTTTGAGGGTTGCCTTGTTGTTATAAGGAGCAAATAACTTAAATTCTATTAAGCTAGCCATTTTTGTATTTTTTTTAAGTATGATCCACAATATAAGATAAGACTATTTATCTGTTTCTCTGTCTGGAGAAATAAATTAGTGTAAATTTTTCTTATTTATATTGATATTGGCAAAAGATTATAATTACCAAATATTTTTAAAACTTCTGTGCAACTAGATAACTCCGTTAACGCTTCCTTAATTGGGGAATCTTGGGAATTGCCTTCTAAATCAATAAAAAATATATATTCTCCCAAAGAACGTTTAGTAGGGCGAGATTCAATTTTGCTAAGATTAATTCCTCTTTTTGCAAAAATTTCAAGTGCTGTGACTAGTGCGCCAGGGGCATTTTTAGGAAGACTAAAAGCTAAAGAAAGATGACTACCACGATCACGTAGTGGAGGCTTCGCCTCATCGCTTTGATTAATAGACAATGGGCGATCACTATTACTGACAATCCAAAAACGTGTAGAGTTATCAGGGCTATCTTTAATATCTGGTTGCAATATAGGTACTTGATATAATTCTGCTGCTCTTGGATTGGCAATGGCTGCTGCTGTTGTATTATTTTTAAGTAACTGAATTCCTTCTGTAGTAGATCTTGTGGGAATAAGTTGAACTTGAGGCAGATAAGTTTCTAGCCATTTTTGACATTGAGCCAATGCCTGGGGATGAGAATAAACTGTGGTAATTGTTGCTAAAGACTGACTATAAGATAACAACCCGTGAAAAATAGGAATAGTTAATTCCTGTTGAACTTGCAGATTGCTAGATTGCCACATGGTATCTAAAACTACGGTCACACTGCCTTCAATGGAATTTTCAATTGGCACTACTGCTTGATAAACTTGACCTTGAGCTACAGATTGTAAAGCTAAGGCAATACTTGGGTAGGGAGAGAGAGAAGTTATTAATTGTTGTGTACTAGCTAACCAGTCTGAATAAATAACTGCAGCAGTTTCTGAATTCGTTCCAGTTGGGCCGAGATAGGCAAGGGATATATTCATGAAAATTCTAATTTTTAAATATAGATGTTAAATAACGGTATCAATTGTTTAAGATATAAATAACTTTTAAAGAAATGTAACTTAAAATTAATAATTAGTAGCAATTTCGGTAGTTTCACTTATGTATGTCAGTTTTAAAGCTTCAGAATCAGTTGAAATATCAATAGCAAATCTCGAAACACCAATACAACATTACTTACGGCAACCTCAAAGACTGGTTAAAGCGATCGCAGATCCGCGATTAATTAAGCATTTAGATAATGATTTGTATGAATTAAAAATGCGACCAATTAATTTTATGGAAATGTATCACTTTCAACCAATTGTACTGCTGAAAGTATGGTCGGGTTCTAAGAGTAGTGTATATTTGCAGTCAGAAGGTTGCCAAATTGAAGGCATTGATTATATTAATCGGCGTTTTTCCCTAAAATTAAAAGGAGTTTTATACCCCCAAGAGTCTTCAGGGCAAACAACTTTACAAGGTCAAGCAGACTTAGAGGTGGGAGTGGAATTACCAACGGCTTTAATGTTTACTCCCAAGCCCTTATTAGAAATAGCTGGCAACAAATTACTTAAAAGCGTTCTCATGAGAATCAAGCAAAAGTTAGTTACACAGTTAATTCAGGATTATCTTATTTGGGCATCTCAGGCAAATCAGTTAGAAATTCCAACATCAACTAAATTAGCTCCTGATTTAGGATTTTAAATATATAGTCTTTCAACAAGACTTGAACGAACGGCGATGTTCAAGAGAGAGACCATACTGTTTAATCGCCTGACGATGTTGAATAGTAGGATAGCCTTTATTGGCAGCTAAATTATATTCAGGATACTTATCTGCCAAATCAATAATCAATTGATCTCGCCAAACTTTAGCTAAAATACTAGCTGCTGCAATAACTGGCGATCGCAAATCTCCTTGAATCACAGTTTGTTGAGAGATTGGTAAGTCAGGAACAGGGATTTTACCATCTACCAGACATATGTCTATATTAGGATAAATATTCAACCCCAGAATGCTCCGTTTCATAGCTAGTAGGGAAGCTTGCAAAATATTCAAATTGTCAATTTCGCTAACACTAGCAGTATTTATACTCCAAGCAAGAACGGCTCTTTTAATCGGTTCTACTAATTGCTGACGTTTGAGGGGGGATAGTTTTTTACTGTCTTTGACCCCCATGTCAATTAATATAGGGATGTCCGATATAGGTAAGACCACCGTTGCTGCTACTACACAACCGAATAAAGCACCTCTACCAACTTCATCTACTCCTGCGACTAAGCCATTGGTTGGATATGCAGATAATAAAGAACTATCAAAACTAAAATGCTTTTTCACTTGATAACAAATTAAATTAGTTATTAGCTTTATGCCTTATAGGACGCATACCTAACAGCAGCGTAGAGTCGCAAGCATTCTACTAATAACTGATCACTAATCACTATTTACTGCTTCTTTAACAACCGAAGAACGACGACGACGACGACGACCTGTATTAGGTACTTCTTCCTCAACAGTAGGTTCTGGGTTAACTTCTGATATGTTTTCGCTCTCAGTAACTTCAGCAGGGATGTCTATCTCAGTCACTTCAGCAGGGATATCTACATCTAAGGAAACTGTTTCTATATTATCAACTGCTTGACTTATAACTTCAGATTCTGATGCTTGAGATTCTGATACTTCAGATTCATTAGTGGCAGTTGTGGCAACTGTTGAATTAACATCAAGCAACTCTTCCCCTGGCTGTTTAACATAAACCATCACAGTTCTAGGATCTTTGTCTTGTTGCTCGGCGTAGATTAAAGGTGAAACTCCCATCAAGGCATAAACTTCCTGCTCTAAAGCAGACATCTCGACAGTAACTTTCTCCAGATTAGCTTCTTCTCTACGAGGCGATCGCAATTGGGAACGAGATTTTCTTTCTTCACTACCAGTAACATCTGGAACTATATTATTAGAAATTCCTTCTGCACCTTCTTGTTCAATTAATTCCTCTTTGATCAATAAATCATTACTACGACTACGACGACGACGACGAGTACCATTATTACTACGACTCTGTTCTTGATAGTTGGGATGATTAAGTAAATCTAATTGGCGATTGTTAGCTTCGTACCCAAGATCAGGAATATTATTAGTAACTATTTCTATTTTCTCTGGCTTTTCAATCGGAGGAGGAATTACGGGACGAACAGTAGCAACAGGTTCACGGATTGCTGCTGGGGCAGCTAAGGGTACTGTTTCTAGTGATTCTGCCTCTAATTTACCTGGTAAATGAGCAATTTGTCCTAAGCCACCACAAGTGGGACAAGTCTGACCAAACAATTCATAAATATTTTTACCTTGGCGTTTACGAGTCAGTTCTACTAACCCTAATTCTGATAGTTGAGCAATTTGAGGACGTGCTTTATCACCTTTCAAACTCTTATTAAAATGCTCTAAAAGTTTGATTTTATCGCGATGGGAATCCATATCAATAAAGTCCACCACAATCACTCCGCCAATATTACGCAATCTCAACTGACGGGCAATTTCTGTAGCTGCTTCCGTATTCGTCCACAACACTGTTTCCCTTGCAGTTGCTGAACGAGTAAATGACCCTGAGTTTACATCAATTACTGTTAATGCTTCTGTAGGTTCGATAATAATATATCCTCCAGAAGGCAATTCAACTCTTGGTTTTAAAGCTTCTCTCACCGCAGCACTAACTCGATAGAAATCTAATATAGGCTGTTGCTCTTTATGATAGTCAATAAATACCCCTTGAGGAGAACGACCACCACTCCAATTCATCAACTGCTGCTTAACTCGCTTTACACCTGCTGCTGAATCAACCACAATAGTGTTTACTTCTGCTGAGAAGGTATCTCTTAAAACACGCTGAATAAAATCATCATCTCGATTCAGTAAGACTGGGGGTTTTGCATAGTTTGCCTGATATTGAATTGATTCCCACTGTTTTTGTAAGAATTCTAAATCCTCCATAATGGCTTCTTCTGCCTTCCCATCCGCTTCGGTTCTAATTAATAGACCCATGCCAGGGGGTTTAATCAAAATTGCCAAAGCACGTAAACGACTGCGCTCATTTTCATCTGCAATACGACGAGACAGTTTAACGCCTTTACCATACGGCATTAAGACTAGATAGCGACCTGGTAAAGTTATATTGCCTGTAAGTCTTGGACCCTTATTACCAGTAGGCTCTTTCATCACTTGTACCAAAGCTTTTTGTTGAGGAAGCAAAAGTTCTGTGATGGCTGCTGCGCTTTTTTTAAGACGTAGTGGGCCTAAATCTGTGACGTGAATAAACCCGTTGCGTTCACTATTACCTATGTTAATGAAGGCAGCATCAATTCCAGGGATGACATTTTCTACTGTACCAAGATAAATATCACTTACTTGTTGATGTCCTGTGGCAACAATTAATTCTTGTATTTGTTCTTCCCAGAAAACAGCAGCTATGTGGTGTTGTTCTGCAATAATAATCTGTTTTGGCATTAATTTTCCTCAAAATTCTGATGGCTCAATTGCAATGCGCCTGTTGTAAAACCATATAATTCATTAATTGAGAAATAATCAATTGTTTTTTTATTAGTGTTTCTCAATTTTTTAAAAACTAGGAAATAAAAGATAAATCGGTTAATTTCACATAAATAGCTTTAGCGTTTAGATGTTACCAAATAATTTTATTTGAGTAGTCTTAATTATCTAGTTAGTATTTAGGATCTTATGTGTGTCTCCAATTAAATCGGCTTTCTACTCAACAGTTCTGCAAGCACAGAAGATAATTATAGAAAGAATCGACAGTCGAAAGTAATAGATATAAATGGCTGGATAGTCAGACTTTATAAAATGTTATTAAAGTCATAGGGAATTATTGTAATTTCTATGCTACCAGTACAATCCGACTACTTGAGATTCTTAACTAGCTAGGCAATGTTCTCTAGTCATTTAGATCAACGCGATCGCGAATTATCTAATTCGGGTATCTTCATTGCACAACGTGCTATTGCTTCTAGCATCACCTTGAAAAAGATGAGGCAAACCCAAAATTTTAAAGCGATAACTAGCTGAACTTACTTTTTTCTGACTAGGATTTCTAAGCGACCAGGAAGTTGCTGAGACGTTACTCTACCAAATTTTAACCTGAATATAACCTCGAAGCACAATTTTTGGCAAGAAAACTAGGCAGACTATATCCATAATATAGCCCAATATAGCTTGGTATTTATATAGTTTTAGTTAATTATTAAGTTTTACTGATCTGTTGCTTGATTATATCTGCGATCTTTTGGCTAGCTCCTGTATTACCTCTGACATTGAGTAATTGCTGGCGCATCTGTACTAGTTTGTTTGGGTTAGCAAGATAATTTAATACTACTTGGGCAATGGCTTCTGGCTGTAATTTACCTACTAATTCTGGCACTATCTCCTTACCTGCCCAAATATTAGGCCAAGCAAATAAGCGTCCTTGCTTTAATATTAGCCAATTAATTAATTTAGCAATTATTGTCCCCAAACCTGGTATATTTGCCATAATTCCTGGTAATCCATCCCAAGACCGCATAGCATCTAATTGTTGAGTTGGCAGTAAAACAATCATTGGTATCCCCAAAGCAGTCAATTCCGCAGTATTTGCACCAACAGTAGTTAGACATAGTTGACAGTTTACTAAGCTTTGATAGGCAGGAAATTGCGTAATTAGATTAATTTTAGTACCGCCATCCGTCACCAAGTAAGTATGATTATCTTCCAGGGTAACTATATGACCTTCAACATTGCCAAACGTTGCCACCAAAGGGTTATAACTTGAATTTGCATATTGGCTTACAGTGTTAAGATTTATTGTAGGTGCAACTGGAATGATAAACTTTACTTGAGGTAGATGCTGTTGAACTTTTTCGGCGATCGCCATAAGTAATGGTACACCTTGAGATAGTTTTGCAGGTTTTGAACCTATTAATAGCCCAATAGTAGGCTGAGTGGGATCTGGGTTAAGATCTCTATCTTTAATTCCCAAGGCTGTATCTGCCATTAAGTCTCCGACTAAGGAAAACTTTTCTCGATAAGACTGGGGAACTTTTTCAATTACTTTTTGATTCATCACTGCAAAATGATCAATCAAGCGATACCATCGAGCATCCCATTCGGCATAAATTAAACTAGAATACTTCAAACGTTTACTAATTAACACGGTATAGAATTGATCACCGCCCAAAAAGACAACAATACCCTGTTGATGCCATTGCCAATTTTCTGGAGTTTTTCCCCAAAGCAAAAAAGACCAAAAATCTGTAGGGGATAAAACGCGATCAATTTCAGGATAACTTAAAGCGATCGCTGCTTCTTTACCTGTACTATGGGGGCAAGGGGAAAGGATTAATGATATTCTAAGCTTTTCTCCCGCCTCTTTCATAGTTTGACGCAGACATTTGACTACAGGACGCACCCATGTTATCACCTCTCCTGGTCCATTAGATAGAATAACTACATCAGTAGGTTGCATAGAATTTTCTCTAAGTTAAGCATTGGCTATTTCGTAGACAAAACTAAGTGTTGCCCAACAATTAACATCCAAAGCATACACTTCGTTACTAGGCAATAGTTTACTATCCACCCCACTGGCAGCGTGTAAATCCTGCATGATCGCCTTTAGCACTTGTTGAGGATTTACTAAATTTAAAATTTGTTGCTGATCTAGTTTGGCGTTTTGTTGTGATGCTAGGGCTTTAAGAGTTTGAGCAAAAGGTTGAATGGCAAAAATAGCATACAAAGTATTAATACCTGCGGTTTGTGATATTTTCCATTGCCAGGAATTATCTGCTTGAGGAATGATCAATTCACTATTTCCTGCGATCGCTAGATTATTTAATTGTGCTTCTATTTCGATATTGCTAGCTAAGTTAGGAGTATAGAGAGCAAAAATTTTACCGTCAGAATCTACCCCCAATAAGATTACATATAATTCTTCCTCCTCTGCATTACTTAAAGTTAATTGTATTTGAGAACCTTTAGTTAAAACTGGTAGGGTACTTACAGAATTATAATTGTAATCAACCTCCTTCAAAGATAATAATTTTTTTGGCGGTGATGCTTGAGTTGACCTTGTTAAGGTTACTGGGGGCAAGTTAGACGATGATGCCGTTGCTGCATCTAAAGTCCCATTTACTTTTAATTTAGAAGAAAACTCATTACAAGTTAAATTTAGCCATTTAGCTGCTAATAAATTATTAAACTCAGGTTCGAGACGCTCTAAAGCTACTTTAACAGCTTTTTCTGTGCCTGTAGTTTGACCGATTAATACTCCGCCTGCGGTATACAAACCATAATTTAAAGCAGTTGTATCGCTGAGTGCTACGCTGCTTACTGTATCGGAATTTTGTTCTTGGTGAACTTTACCCAATAAACAATCAGCATCATGTTCGCCTGAAACAATTGCCGAATTGATAGCTGGAATATTAGCGATCGCGCTAGTTGCATCTACCCGTTCAATTCTTTGTAAATCTGCATCTAAAGCTAGAGTTAAACGCAAATTTGGGTCAAGTATGCGTATTTTCTCCCTAACTAACTGTCCCACTTGGGGAGAATTTTGATTGGGTAATGGTAATAATTGGGTTTTGACCGAGAAACCTTCTTTCGATTTAACCTGTAATTGAGGTGCGTTATCTCTAAGCTCTGAATCAACTAAACTCAGACAAGAATTAACACCATAGCTATTAATAATATTAGCTGGTAAACCCAATAGTTTAATTTCAATACTACCGTTATTGTTGATTTTGCTAATTACTCCAACGGCAACAGTTAGATCATTAGTATCCAAATAATAAGCAGGAGTGGATTTTTCTAGGCTACCCATAGTAGGTTGTTGTTGTCTACCCATAATCTGTTGTACAGTAGCTGCACTCTCCACAATTACAGTTTGCACTGTTGTTGGTAAAGTATTTTGCCACAAATGTTGTGTTAGAGCCTGGGTAAACAAGCCTGCACTAAAACCATGCCAATGTCTTTCTGCTGCTACCTGATTATTGCTACAAGCGGAGAGAACTATCCCAGGCAAAGATAATATTTTACTAGCTTTGAGTCCTTTAGCAGCTAAATCAGCTTGTAACTGTGCAACAAATGCTAATTCTTCTGGGTTAATATCGGCAACTTCTGGTAGTGATCGAATCTTGAGACTACTATGTAAGCTGCCTGCAGTGGTATTAAAGCTAGTATCTAAGATAAAAGTGCATTTACTAGTAGATAAACTTTGCGCCAATACTAATAAAGTTTCTTGCAAAATTCCATTAGCGATCGCGAGTTTAGACTCATTTAATACGCCATCGACAGGAATAAAACTATTAACTAGTTTAAAATCTTCTATATTAGAATCTTGTTCCTGATTTATCTGTGTAGTTAAAGGTATTTTTATCTGACCACCATAACCACTAAAATGAAATACTACTACATCATCTGCTTGTGCTTGTCCTATTAAATGATCTGTAAAAGCCGTTTCAATATTTTCTCTAGTTGCCTGGCGATCGCTTATAGTTAGAATATCTTCTGGATTAAATCCAAAACGATGAATTAGAAGCTCTCGTTGCATTTCAACATCAGTCAAACAACCTTCGAGGGGGTTGTGGTGAGGATAGCGATTAATACCTACTAACAAGGCAAGCTTACGATTAGTAGGTGTGGATAAGTTTTGTTGGTAATTTTGGATTAGGGTTGCCAAACGATTATTGCCGACCCCTGTAGTCATCCCGTTTAAGGTTGCGCCGTAAGTCAACCAAGTCAATCCAGCTTGCTGTAGAAAAGTTCTGCGATCAAGTCCCATATCAGCAAAGTGCTTTTAATGTCAGCTATCAGCCTATCAGTAATAGCTGGTGAAGTCACTGCGTTTGTTATTTTGGAGATATCCTTTAAAACTTAACGCACTCAATATTAGTTAGAACCAGAAAGGTTACAGAGATTAAGATTAAAATGTAAACTCATAAATCTGTAACCAATTATAATATTTACTTTTGATAATTAAATTAACAATTAATCTGCAACTTTCATCGCTCTTGCCAATTCTTCTGCCACTTTAGGACGTGAAAATTCTGGCGGAGGAGTTTTACCTTCTCTTAACAAAGCTCTCACTTTAGTCCCTGATAAATGAATACGCTCTTCTTTACTTGCAGGACTAGTTTTTGCTGTCGCCATTTGCTCAGTACGGGTACAATAAAAAGCGTGTTCAAATTTAAGTGGTGTAATGCCTAATTCTTCAGGTTTAAACTCATCAAAAATTTCTTGAGCATCGTAAGTGCCATAATAGTCACCAACTCCCGCATGATCACGACCAACTATAAAGTGAGTACAACCATAGTTTTTGCGAATTAAAGCATGAAAAATTGCTTCTCTTGGGCCCGCATAGCGCATTGCGGAAGGATTAATTGCTAAAATTACTCTATCTTGGGGAAAATAGTTTTCCACCATAATTTCATAGCAACGCATCCTCACATCGGCAGGAATATCATCACTTTTAGTTGCGCCTACCAACGGATGTAAAAATAGTCCATCAACAATCTCTAGGGCGCATTTAATGATGTATTCATGGGCGCGATGAATAGGGTTACGGGTTTGAAAGCCCACTACAGTCTTCCAGCCTCTTTTTTGGAACATTTCTCTAGAAGCTGCTGGATCTATTTGATAACTGGGGAATTGTGGATGATCTTCCCTTGCTAGTAACCAAATCGGCCCTGCTAAATTTACTCCACCTTGATCGTAAACTACTTTTACTCCTGGATGTTTATCTTCTTGAGTACCATAAACATTAGCAGCTTCTAATTTTTTGTCGTAGCTATATTTTTGAGTTAATTCTAAAACTCCAATAAATTTACCGTTAGCATCATCTAAACGAATTAAACTACCTTCATTTAAAGGTTCTGCGACTTCTTCTGTCACAGATAATGTTACAGGCACTGACCAAGGTAAACCATTGGCTAAACGCATTTCTTTGACTACACCTAGGTAGTCGTTTTCTTCCATAAACCCAGTTAAAGGACTAAAACCACCAATGGCAATCATTACTAAATCGGAAGTGGCTCTTTCGTCTAACTGTATTCTGGGTAATGTATCTGCTTGAGCTTGAAATTTTTGTTTTTGTTCTTCACTAACTAAACGATTTATCAATTCACCACCATGAGGTGGAATTAAATCAGTACTCATATTTTCATCTTTAATTACTAGACTTGATATTGGGAGGCAAAACAAAATTAGTCAAATTTATTGGCTAAGAGTTATTGATTAACTGGCAAATCAAATTAACATATTAATTTTTTGTTATGCTCTTAGCATTACTTGTAATCTTATGTTAAGTAAATCATATTTTTGTGGATTATGAAACGTTTAATTTCGATTAAATTTTGGTTGGCTATTATCCTATGTTTTTTGGTTTCGGGCTTAATTACACCTAATGCTTGGGCGATGGGAGGGAAACAACCACCCGTTAATCAACCTGCCCCTGAATTTGTTTTACCCACTAATACAGGAGATAATGACATCGCTTTAAAAAATTATCGTGGACAATGGGTTGTGTTGTATTTTTATCCAAAAGATTTTACTTCAGGTTGTACAATCGAAGCTCGACGTTTTCAACAAGATCTTGCAGAATATAAAGCAAGAAATGCCCAAATATTAGGAGTAAGCGTGGATGATGTAGATTCTCATGCTGCATTTTGTGACTCGGAAGGATTGAAGTTTCCTTTATTGGCAGATACGGATGGTAGTGTTAGCAAAGCCTATGGTTCTTGGTTGGGGGCAATGTCTTTAAGACATACTTATTTAATCGATCCTGAAGGTATTTTACGCGAAACTTTTTTGGGGGTTAGACCTAGTGTGCATAGTCAAGAGGTTTTAGCCCGTTTAGATGAATTACAACAGCAACTATCAACCTAGAGAAACATTTTAGTGAGTAATAATAGTCTTATTATTTATTAGCAATTGTTAGTTTAATTGGACTTTCATGAAGTCAATAGTTGGTAAAATTTTGTGCGATCGCTATCGGGTTCTTGAGGAACTAAATAGAGATGATTTTAGAGGGGTTTATTTAGCGGAAGATTTAGGACAGATCGGTAAACAAAAATGTCAAATTGAGAGATTTCACCCGCAGTATGATAGTGAGATTTTAGGAAGTCAATCTTGGCAGAAAGTTTACCTCGCATTTATCGAAGCAGGCAATAATTTTAAGCATATTACCCAGCACCCACAAATTCCCCAGCTATTGGCACATTTTGAATGCGATCGCGATTTTTATCTGGTTAATGAATTTATTGTAGGTAGAAGTTTAGATGATAAGTTATCTCATTCATTGTTAACTGAAACTGAAGCGATCGCTTGGTTACAAGAAATGTTGGAGGTGTTGGCATTTGTTCACCAAGCAGGAGTAATTCATCTTAATATTCAACCTACTAGTTTGATTGATTCGGAAGGGATAAAGTTTTTAACTGATTTTGCAGGTGTTAGAAATACAATTTTATTTAATGGTAAATGTTTTAACAATTTGGTAAATCAAGATTTTACTTCACCTGAACAATTATTAGGTAAACCTGATTTTAGTACAGATATTTATGCTTTAGGTAAAACTCTTATTTATGCTTTAACTGGTCAAATTTTTGATTTTGTTCATGCCAAGGCTACAGAGAAGTCGCTTGATTTGATAGTTTCAAAGGATAGTAAAATTGCTACAGTTGATCTTCAACCAAGGCTTGTTGATATCCTCAATAAAATGGTTTCTCCTCAACTTTCTCAACGTTATCAATCTGCTAAAGAAGTTTTAGCCTCTCTAGATTTTGAAGATCACAATGTAGTTGTTTTTCCTCCTGCTTTTTTAAATAATTCTTCGGCAATTCCTACAACTTATCCATTATTTAATAAATCTAAAAATAGAAATCGTAATAATTCCAAATTATTTAAAAGATGGATTGGTTTATTACTAGCTATTCCTTTTATTATTGCTTTATTTATCCTTTTTCTGGGAATTAATAATCGCGGTTATCGAGATTTTGCCAGTTATGTTAACGAGGATTATCAATTTCAACTTAAATATCCTCAAAATTGGTCTTATCAAGAACTAAGTGATCCAATTACAGGCGGAGTAGTTGTGTTCACTTCTCCCTTGGAAACCGATGCGGATTTGTTTTTAGAAAATGTTTATATTACCGTTGAAGATCTTAGTTCTAAATCTACTACTTTAGAAGAATATACTAAAATTATTTTTGCTCGCATACAACAAGAAAAGGGTAACGAGATTGAAGTATACCAAGATCGTAAAACTAAAATTGCTAAATTTCCTGCGCGCAGAATCATTTATTCTCGTCAGGAAGAGGGGATTTTATTAAGGCAAATGGAAACATTTACAATTAGAAATAATCAGGTTTATATAGCTATTTATACGGCTGAAAGAGCTAAATTTTCTAAATTTTTAGATACTGCTGAAAAAATTGTGAATTCTTGGGAGATACAGTAGTACAGTATATTTTTATCAAGCGATCGCGCTTTATGTGTTGGAATTATATTAATGGCTTCTATTTTAAATATTTAGTTATTTGTAGATATATAGCAGCCGAAGTAAAAGTTAAAACAATGGATATTTTTCTCACCCAAAGAGGTATGATCTCGCGCAATTTATAATGCGTAAGGGAACGCATACCTAGCAGAGGCGCAAAGAGATTTCTAATATAACTAATATATCATTGTGTTACTACAATAAAGCCAACATTTCATGATAATACAATAATATTATATATTTTAAAACTAACTATTTAGATAATATCTTGAGGGGCTAAATCTAAGTTATATTATTTTCTAGCAAGACCAACATTCTTAGTTATATTTAAATTATAAGATAAACTTATAAAATATCAGAGTTTTCCTACAGCTTGTGCTAAAATTTTTAGCTTCTTTATTTTTAACTACAACAATATCTCATCTGTTTAATTTAATAACAACACTTGCAGATAAATATTGGTTAAAATTACTTGAAAAATTAAATATTTACTAGTTCTTTTCAAGCTAAAATCTCATCCAGCATCTCTCTTTTAAGCGACATTTTATAATTTAGTATCTTTCACCATAGCACTACATTATTAATAGCATGATTTTATATAGCTTAATTTTCCTTCTTTAAGCAATACAGCTATATTAATGCGACAACAATACCAATAATTAGTAAATTAATATAGCAAAATTTTACTGATGTTTAATTCTAAGAAATAAGCAAAAATATCATACCTGTCTAGTTCAACTATAAATATTTCCAACTTATTAAATTTAAAACAACTTAAAAGCCGAAGCCTAAAACCAAGGGATTTTTTCTTTAAAAGCTTAAAACTGATCTTTCATTCCTCGAATACGCCCAAATACTCGCGCAGGTTCGCTCATTTTAGTTGTGGCTTGTAAAGCGGGGCTATCCCAGCGTAAAAAAGGATTAGTTTGTTTTTCAATACCTAAAAGTGAGGGAATAGTAGCAACTCCTCGACTACGAGCCTCTTGTACTGTTTTATATCGATTCTGTAGATCTTGATTTTCTCTATCTACTGTCAAGGCAAACTTTAAATTGTTGAGGGTATATTCGTGGGCGCACCAAACACGAGTATTATCAGGGAGTTGACGTAATTTACTAATAGAATCCACCATTTGTGCTGGAGTACCTTCAAATAGTCTACCGCAACCTCCTGCAAAGATAGTATCACCACAAAACAATTCTCCCGCTTCCTCTGCTATTGTAGGTGCAAAGTAGTACGCTATGTGACCACGAGTATGTCCAGGAACAAAAAATACTTCTCCCATTCTATTAGCAAATTGTACCTTATCTCCTTCATTTAAGAATACCTGTTGATGGGGAATTCTACCTTTATCTACCGCACCACCATATACGCAAAGATTAGGGAAACACTTAATTAGTTGTTGATTGCCACCAACATGATCATGATGATGATGGGTATTAAAGATGGCAATTAACTGAGCATCAATCTCCGCGAGGTATTTTATCACTGGATCAGCCACTGCTGGATCAACTACCGCAGCTACTTTTTGTTGTGGATCGAATAATACAAAGATATAGTTATCAGCTAAAACAGGAAGACGTTTAATTTCCATATGGCGATGATCTTCTGAGGATTATACTCTCGACGTTTTGGCAAAATTTTTCCATCATATTAGGGAAATATTGTTTAAATTTTAGCTCAATTCTGATTTATAAGGATTTTTATTTGATATTAAATGTCTTTATCATTGCCACATTTGCTTAATCCCAGCCATCTATAGTTATTGTTACTAGCACGAATTATGTTGTATAACTCTACTAATAAGTTTTTATTCAATTTAGTAAAAGATAGACCTATATATGTTTTCACTTGCTTGAGTCTAAGTTTAGTCAGTACTCTTTTTAATATATTAGGAACTATATTTTTAATTGTTGGTTTGGGCTTATTCTGGCAAACTACTAAAGACTTGATTTTTAGATGGCAACCAGTAGGGATAAGATATTTTTTAAGCTGGTTACAATCTTTTGAGGATGGGCAAAAAATATTAGTTATTGTAATTAGTACAAGTCTATTATTTGTTATTCAAAATATACTTGATTACTTAATTAAAATTATTAACATTCAGTATTTCAAAAATTTAAGCTGTAAACTACAAATAAAAAGTATTGCTTTACTTTATAAAATAGATTTTAATGCAGCTCGGCAAAATAAAATTGGAGATATTTTTTTAAAGCTGAATCGAGAACTAGAACGGACTATTTTTACAATTCAAACGGCTCAACAACTGGTTATTACTTTGATAACTATTTTATTTATAACTATTTGGTTAAACTTGATTTCGTGGCGATTAAGCTTAATTAGTTTAATGTTAATCGGCTCATTATTTTGGATTAATTATTTATTAGCTAATTATGTCAAGAAATATAAAAGCAAGCTACCGCTAAAAGTACAACTATCTAACCGTCAGCTAAAGGATTTGATAGCAAGTATTCCTATTAGTAAGATTCTCGGTAATGAAGATCAAGAGTATCACAACATTATTCGATTAATCAAAGATAACAATCAAACACAGATACAAGCCCAGTCAGCAGTAGTAATAATTAAACCTGGATTAGAAATTAGTAATATTATTGTTATTAGTCTGTTATTATCTACAGGTTATTATTTATATGTTCAACAAAGTCTGGAATTTATCCCTATATTATTAACTTATACAGTTATTTTATTTAAACTTTTACCTTTAATCAACCAGTCAACTGATCTATATACCCAATTTAATCATAATTACCAAAGCGCGGAAATTATTAGTAGTTTTATTAATACAGCTACTAAACAACCTATTAAATCAGGGTCAATAAATTTTGATAAATTATCTTCAGGTATTGAATTTAAATCTGTAACTTTTGCTTACGATCGCTCTGCCAAAATAGTCTTGGATAATATTAACTTGTGGATACCTCAAGGTACAACTGTCGCTTTAGTTGGTAGTATTGGTGCAGGTAAATCAACGCTTGCTGATTTATTGTTAAAATTTTATGACCCGATAGATGGACAAATTTTAATCGATAATTTAAATATAGAAAAATATAATTTAAGTAGTTTAAGAAGCAAAATTGCAATTATTAAGCAAGAAACTTTTATTTTAAATAATTCTCTATTTTATAATCTCACCTACGGGATAAATAAAATTAGTGAACAGGACTTAATAAGCACACTTAAACAAGCTAAAGCTGAAGAACTACTCACAATTTTACCTCCAGACTTAGAAACAGAAATAGGCGATCGCGGTGTGTCTCTTTCGGCTGCACAAATACAAGCAATAGCAATTATTAGAGCTATATTACGCAACCCTGAATTATTAGTTATCGATGAAATATCTAATAGTTTTGATACAATAACTGAAAAAATAATTATAACTTCCCTGATTGAATTATCTCGCGATCGCACTACTTTAATTATTACTAATCGTTTACCTCTACTACGAACAGCTAATCAAATTGTGGTTCTCAATCAAGGTAAAATTATGGAAGTTGGGACGCATCAGCAATTATTGCAAAAGGGCGATTTTTATCATCGTTTTTATTCAACCCAGTTTAAATCTACTCCTAAATCCTTGCAACCACAGTTAGCTAATAAAATTGCCAAGAAACTAGCCCAACAAAATAATAGTAATTTATCTACAGATATTCGTAATCACCTAGATTCCCTTTTGAGTTATTTATATATTTTTAATGAAGGTTTATTTGCCAATGATCCAGAAGAAGACAAAATTTTAGATGAATCCTATCTAGCAGCTAAAAAGATTTTAGACTCCCTCAAAGAATATGAACGTAAGATTGAGCAAGAATTAAATGATAGTGATCAATAATTACTAATCACCCATAAACTTACTATTAATTAACCCAGTAAATTCCGCTAACAGCCAAACAATTAAAAAAGCGATCGCTAGCGTCAAGATTTTCCAAAGATCAAACAAATCTTCTGCTGTTTTTACTAATACTGTAACAGGCATGGTTACTAAATCCCAACTATTAAAGCGTTCAAATCTACCCAAATAAATACCAAGTACGCATAAACAGTGGGCGATCGCTTGAATAACTATAGTATATTTTTTAAGTCCGTTATTTATTAGGTAATCATTCAACCAACTTAAAGATATAACATAGGCTTCAAAACCTGCAATAATAAATAAAGTATATTGGGGAATTAAAATACAAATAGTCGCCCAAGTAGGATAATTCGCACTTAATTCAATAATATGAATTGAATCTGTTAAAATGTATGAAGCATTAGGCAAAAAAGCTAAAAAGATAAGAGCAATTAACCACCAGATAAAGTTACGTTGTTGAGCAACCTTAAATAAATAATAACTAATCCCTAACGGTATAAAAGCTAAAAATAAATTCCAAGCAATACGATTATTACTTTGGCTTAATAAATCTCCAGCTATTTTTATTACCTTAATTAGTTGTTCGTTCATTTACTATCTATTATGCTTATTTTCTGAATTTAATTGCTGATTTTTGCTGGGATCTTCTCCTACACGATCTTGTTCCCGACAATCTACACATTCAGCACAATTATGGGAATCTATAAAAACTTCTTCAGAATTACTATTAGCTTCCATATTACATTCATACAATGGATACTCTTTTTTACTACTGGGAATTTCCACCGATTCTTGATTATATTCTTGGGGCGCACTAAAGACATATTCTGTCGGTTTGGCATTAAGTACATTACTATCTAAAATACCTATGCTTATTATGCCTAAACTTGATAAACTACCCAGCAATCTATAAACCATAATTAAATTAGTGTTTAGTTGTGATTACATTTTTCTAAGCATATTTAAACACAATAATTCTCAATGGTTAATTATTTACCCGTAGCTAATTGATAAATACTTAATACGCAATCTTTAAATTAAAACTTAATAAACACACAACTAAAAAAATTGGGAAATTTCGCCTTAATTACGAAGTCTCCCATATTTCCTAAATTATCTAACTGATTCTTAACTAGATCCGAACATTAGTACTATCGACTATATAAATTAAATTACAATTTCATTAATTTTTATCTAATCCTAACCCATGTTCTTCAGCATATTGATTCATAAAACGAATAAAACGTTCCCATTCCTGAGCCGACTTAATAACCAATACAGCTTCAATTCCTCTAGCTTCGCCGTTGACAAACTTACCCTTAACCTCACGACTAAAAATCTCTCCTTCATCGTCAATGAGATACATCCCTGTAATTTCTTCCGTACTCTCTTTACTCAAAATTTTGGGATCGGCAAAATAAAAAGTAGCTGTACCAGTATTACCAGTTTTAGAACGAGTAACTCTAATATCAGGTACTACTTCTTCCGTTACTCCACGAGCAAACTGAATTTCTGCCATACTTTAACTCCTATATTTAAACAATCTGTTAATAACTCTTAATCATCTCATAGATTTAGATCCAAAGTCTTGTGGTTTTCTTGTTCTCGAACTATTGTGATCCAAATAACGAAGCCAGAAATGATAGCCAGTTAAGAGAATATAATAATTCTGATTGGTTTTATAGAATTGTTGACAATAACTACCATAATAAAAGAGATCAAGTCTCAGTTCCCTAATGTCTTATAAACAGTCGTTGATCAATTAATTTAGTCCTTATAAATTAACCACACAACTGATTTTGAAATCAAAAAATAATCAATTACTACTTATTAATCATGAGTAAATTGACAAAAGCTATTGTTTACTCCCTATCTGTAGCAGTTATCGTTGTTTACCTATCTATTTTTGTTAAAAACCCTGCTATCGGACAAATCAAACCAATAGAAATAGTAGCCGAATTCCCTGCAAAATATCCTCCTGGTAATATCGCTGTTACCCCAAAAGGAAGACTGATCATGAGTCTGCATCAATTTTATGGCGCACCCTTTAGAGTAGTAGAAATTAAGTCTGATGGTAATATAACTCCCTATCCTAATCAAGCTTGGAGTAGTAAACCAGATCAACAGGGAATTGGTTTAAATGGGGTTTTAGGAATACGCTGCGATCAAGATGGTATTGTGTGGATGCTGGATGGTAGTAGTGGGGAAGGACAACCTGGCAAAATTGTAGCTTGGGATACGATTAATGAGCAACTATCCCAAGTAATTTATTTACCTCAACCAATTATTAAGGATAATTCTTTATTAAATGATTTAGCAATAGATCTTAAACACAATGCTATATATATTACTGATAGTGCTAGCGGTGATAATTCTGCCTTAATAGTAGTTGATCTTAATACAGGATTTGCTCGGCGAGTGTTAGAGGGAGATATTTCAACCCGTGCGGAAGATATCCCAATGGTTATTAACCAACGTACTATTACCCTCGCAGGTAAGCCTGCTAAAGTTGGTGCTAATCCCATTACTATTGATCCTGATAACCAATGGGTTTATTATGCACCTATGAGTAGCCATTCCTTATATCGTTTGGCAACAAAAGACTTATTAGATACATCCTTGAGTGAAGCAGCATTATCCCAGAAGATACAACGCTATGGAGACAAACCTATCTGTGATGGAATTACAGTAGATGATGCTGGTAATGTCTATCTGAGTGCTGTTATTGAAGACGCAATAGCCGTTGTAGATAAAAGTGGCAAATATCGTATATTATATCAAGATTCAAAATTGTTAAATTGGGCTAATGCTTTGGCTTTTAGTCCTGATAATTATATTTATGTGACTGTAAATCAATTGCAAAATTCTCCCCCTCTTAATAATGGGAAAAATGATTTTCAACCACCTTTTTATTTATTAAAATTTCCAGCTTTGGCATCTGGAGAGGTTGGACGGTAGGTAATAATTATTTGCGCTCTTTAATGTTTATTTTTTGCTAACTGAATACCTTGGCTTTAGATATAATACATTGCTAATACAATTAGCTTAAGCAACATAATAAGTTATATAGCATCTTTTTACGCTTGCTTATAATTAAGATCAGGTAAGTTTGAATTTATAAACTGTAACTCTTTTTAACTTCAAAAATTAAACTTAGTATAAGTTATTAAAAGCCTAGCTAAGACTTGATATTAAATAAAGAGTAAAGGTTTATCTTTTAAAGGGATAAAAGCTTGATGGTTAAACTTATATAAACTTGCAGGACGACCAGCACCACGGGAAACTTTTACTTTGGTATCTAATAGAATACCTAACTTTAATAGACGGGAGCGAAAATTAGAATAGTCTGAAAAGTTTTCACCTAAAATTGTGCAGTAAAGTTGATAAACTTCATTTAAAGTAAATTCCTTTGGTAAGACATCGAAAGCAATGGGACTGTATTGTAATTTGTTTTTTAGTCTATTCCAGCCATATTTTAAAATTTGATCATGATCAAAAGCCAATTTAGGCAACTGATCTACTCTATACCAAGCAATATTATTTACTGGTTGAGCAATAATTTCTGACTCTTCATATCTAACTAACGCAAAATAACTAACAGATAAATATCTCACTCCAAAACTATCAGGATTTTCCCTCGGATCTCTACCAGGATCTCCAAAAGAATATAACTGTTCTAAATATAAGTTGTTTGCTTTTATTTTTTCCGCCAAAGTGCGATAAGCAGCATCGGTTAAAGATTCTCCCTGACGCACTAATGTCCCAGGTAAACTCCAATCATCTTTATATGGTTCTTCTCTTCTTTTTCTCAGTAAAACAAAGACACGATTATAAGTAGTATCTACAGAAAAAATAACGTTGTCTACCCCTACT
Source organism: Chondrocystis sp. NIES-4102 (assembly GCA_002368355.1). NCBI lineage: Bacteria > Bacillati > Cyanobacteriota > Cyanophyceae > Chroococcales > Chroococcaceae > Chondrocystis > Chondrocystis sp. NIES-4102. The sequence continues at coordinate 4,227,147 of AP018281.1, forward strand.
TTAAAATCGGCTAAATTTGTTGAAAAATCAGTTTTCATTGCTTAAACCTCCCCATATAAATTGTGTTCCCAAATATAATTTTTTACAGCAGGAGTAATTAAGGTTTGATCTTTCTCTAAACGGTAGGTACTAGAAGCAACTCTCGGTGCGTTAAAAGTTGCGATCGCACATCTTGCTCCTATTTGTTCTAATTCGGCTAAATCTTCGCCATTAATGTTATATCCCCGACGGGGAACTATTAATAGTTTTACCTGTTTTAATAATTCTTCAATACGATACCAATTACTTAATTGATTAATAATATCTGCTCCTACAACCAAACTAAATTCTACCTCTTCTCCCCATTTGGCTCTGGCTCTATTGACTGTAATTAATGTCCAGCGATCGCTTAACTCTGGATGTATACTGATATTTTTCCTCGATTTTAGCTCTGCGATCGCCAAGTTTAACATTGCCGTGCGATCTTTTAAGGGGGTTTGATGTTGTTTAAAAGGATTGTCTGATGCCCAAACTACCACGCGATCAAAATGTTGTGATAACCAGTTTAAAATCGTTTGATGTCCTATAGTCGGTGGATCAGCACTCGTACCAAATAAAGCGATTTGTTGCATTAGTTAATTATAGTTATGGGAATTAATTTTATTAACTCGTTTTTTGATATACTCTTCTTATAATGGATAATATAATATATTTTTGGTAGTTTTTACCAAAATAAAGTCTCGTATAAGTTGCTAAAATAACTAATATTCATTCCTATTGGGCTACGCTCACATCCATCACTTCCTTCTAAGATCCTCATCGTCTTTAAATACAGGTAAGCAAAGTGAATCAACCTCAGCCAGAGCCAAATGAACCAACTACTATTGAAGAAATAGCCAACGATAACGAAATTCAAATGGGTGGAGGGTTACCAATAATTAAATATTGGGCAGAACATACCCTATCTCCAGAAGGGGTAAAATTATGGCAAACTCTACTACATAAAAGTGCTTGTTTATCCTGTGGATGGGGAACAGGAGGGCAAAAGGGCGGATTTACCAATGAAGAGGGAGAAAAACTACAACGCTGCATGAAGAGTGTTGAGGCAATCTTAGCAGAAATCCAACCACCTATTAAGCAAGATTTTTTCGAGCAGCAAAGTATAGAACAACTACAACAATTAACATCATTAGAAGCTGATCAATTAGGTAGATGGAGTTTCCCTGTCATTTTATCGGATGACAATACCCATTACCAAAAAATTAGTTGGTCAGAAATTTATCAAATAGTAGAAGATGCTTTCAATAATACACCTGAGAGAATTGCATCCTATAGTTCTGGACGTTCTTCTAATGAAGCTGCCTTTTTACTACAACTAATGATGCGCACTTTAGGTTCTAATAATCTTGCTGATTGTTCAGATCTGTGTCATGCTCCTTCTACAGAGGCGTTACAGCAAATGTTTGGCACGGGAACATCCACAGTAAGTTTGCATGGTTTAAAAGAAGCAGATTGTGTGGTTTTAGCAGGTTCTAATGCTGCATATAATCATCCTCGCCTGATGAATGAATTAATCCGTTTGCGAGATAGAGGGGGTAAGGTGATTGTAATTAATCCAGTTAAAGAAAAAGGACTGGTTAAATTTGGTTCTCCTGCTTTTCCTGTTACATCTTTATTTACAGGTTCAGAAATTGCTTCAATTTATCTTCTGCCTCTCCCTGGAAGTGACGTAGCTCTATTTGTAGGTCTCCAGAAAGCTTTAATTGAGCAAGAAAAAGTAGATTATCAATTTCTGCAATCATATACTGAAAATTGGCAAGAAGTTATCGATGCTGCACGTTCTACACCTTGGTCAGAAATTACTGATACCTGCGGTATTCCTCAAACAGAAATAGAAACTGCTGCTAAAATGATTGCCTCTTCTTCCAAAGTTGTTTTTGCCTGGGCAATGGGTGTTACTCAACAGCAAAATGGCGTAGATAATATTATTAGTATTGCTAATACTGCTTTATTAACTGGCAATATAGGTCGTGTAGGGGCTGGATTAATGCCGATACGGGGACATTCCAATGTCCAAGGTTTTGGTTCAATGGGAGTTACCGTTAAACTTAAAAAGGAGATTCAGCAATCGTTAGAAAAACTTTTAGGTCGATCGCTTTCTCGTGTACCTGGTTATGATACCCAAGCCCTGATTAAAGCAGCAGATGAAGGAAAAGTTGATACTTTAATTTGTGTTGGGGGAAATTTATACGCAGCTAATCCTGATTTAGGAAAAGTTAAACGAGCTTTAGGTAAAATTAAAACAATTATTTATTTAGCTACCAAACCTAATTTAGGACATTTTCATGGTTTGGCTCAACAACAGACAATTATTATTCCCGTATTTAATCGTTTTGAAAATCCCCACAAAACTACAGTTGAATCTGGTAATAACTTTGTGCGTCTTAATCAGCAAGGGCAAACCCATTTAAAGGACGCCGATTTAATTGCTGAGGTTGACTTTTTAACAGAACTTGCAGCCCGTTTACTGGGAGAGTATCCTGTTAATTGGCGTAAACTTAAAGATACTAAATATGTGCGTCAGTTAATTGCCCAAACTATTCCAGGATTTGAAAAGATAGCAGATATTGATGCAACAGAAGAAGAATTTACTATTGGTGGCAGGATTTTAAATCAGCCACATTTTTCCACCCCATCGGGTAAAGCGGAGATGTCTGCAACAGCACTACCTGTATTAAGTTTACCCCAACCTCAAGAATTTGGAGTTGGCAATTATCATAGTGGCGTAGTTGTTAGCTTAATTACAGGACGTAGTTATGCTCAACATAATACAGTAGTTTATCAACAAGGCGATCGCTATCGTCAAATGCCTCATCGTCATTGTATCTTGATGAATCGTCATGACGCTGAAAGTGTAGGTTTTCAAGAACATCAAAGAGTTACGGTAAAAGGGAATGTTAGCCAGTTAGAGGAGATAGAAATTATTTACGGTGAAATACGCCCAGGAGTGGCTTTAATGTTTTATCCAGAAGTAAATGTAATTTTTAATCCACCAATTGAAACCCGTTGTGGCACTCCTGCTTTTAAAAGAGTACCTGTCTTGGTTTATCAACCAGCTTAATATTATTATGCTTCCCTGCAACAGTTAACTATTTGAATTGTAAGTGCGTATGTTGTTTTGGCATTTGAGAAAATTAATATAGACGATGTGGATTATATTTTTTAATTCCTGAATCTATATATAGATATATCAGTTTGCTATTTTTTATGGTGTTGTGTCTTAAACTTGGACGTGATGTAAGTTTATGTTGTTACTACCAGGAAGTGGAAGTATTATCTAATAAGCAATTTAATATAGGGCGGACGATGGGACTTGAACCCACGAATGGTGGTACCACAAACCACTGCCTTAACCACTTGGCTACGCCCGCCACGGACAACCGTTTAAATATAATAACATCTATTGATGATTATTTGAATCTTGTCTGCCAAAAAATCTTGAAAATACTTGAATAATACATGATAGTACTAAGAAATACAGGAATAATAGGCATTATCACCCTGGGAATAAGCGCGATCGCTATTATTACTAATCCTACAGAGCAAGAGTATCAGGAATATGCTGATATGGCTCTTAAAAATCATTTTAAAAACAAGGTTTGTACTCAGGTGATGGAAGACAAAGGTGTCTGGTTAGAAAGTCAATGTCATCTTTTAATTAATATTGCAACCCCTCAGTTAGCGCGAATAGTTGCTACACAGAGTAAGCGACAAAACTTTTTATTCTTTAGTATTTATCAAGCAGATATTCCTCTTCCTCCTCCTCTGCCTAGTTATCATTTAGACACTATTGGTATATTAGGAAACTTTTATACATATCAGGCTAAAAAAATTTAAGTTGCTCAATTTTTAATAATAACTTGTTGATGTTTTTCAGCACCATAAATATAGATTAATTATGACCAACTATTCGATTGACTGTTAATATTATGTTTAATTAAACAGTAGAAAAACTATTAAAACTTGGAATTTATTATGAGTCAAGAAAACGGTAAAGACGGCTTAGATAATGTCTCCACCTCCACTAATATTAGCGAGGAAGCACCTCGTACCCCTCCCTATGGAAGAGTAACACCATTAGAAAGCGGAGATAGGTATTGTATTAATAAAATTGAGATAAAACCAGGGGAACATATGAGTACCCAAATGCATTACCATCGTAGCGAGCATTGGATTGTTGTTTCTGGTACTGCTAAAGTAATCTGCAATGGAAAAGAGACATTAATTATGCAAAATCAATCTACCTATGTACCTATGAATACTACTCATCGAGTAGAAAACCCAGGAGTAATTCCTTTAGTGATGATAGAAGTGCAAAACGGCGAATATTTAGGTGACGATGATATTATTCGTTTTGATGATTAAAGTACAATATTAAATTAGTTATATAATTATAGTTTAAGGCTTGTTTGTAACCAATTTAAATAAGATTGAGATCCAGCTATAATAGGTAAAGCAATGATTTCTGGCACTTCGTAAGTATGAAGTGTTTTAATTCTTTCAACTAATTTATCAAACTGATTAATATTTGTCTTAATTATTAATTGATATTCTTCATCTTTGTTCATCTCTCCTTCCCATATATATAGAGAAGTAACAGGAAAAATATTAATACAAGCTGCTAATTTATCGCCTAAAAGATTGCGAGCTATATTTTCTGCTTGTAGATAAGAATTAACAGTTACTAAAACTACAGTATAGTTATTGAATTGCAATTCCATAGTTTCTTTAAGCCATTTGGGTTTGGTATTGATGGTAGTGATGTCTGTTTTCAGCCAAAGGTAATAAATTTTTTAGTTCTGAAATATCATCTACAATAATATTATGTAAAATTGCTTGAGCAAAATTAGTATTATTGATATTTGCCCCTATTAAATTGGCATTACTTAAATCTGCCTGCTCAAAACAAGCATTATTAAGATTAGCATTACTTAAATTAGCGTGAATAAGATTTCCTTCTTTAAGTCGAGCATCACTCAAGTTAGCATTCTTTAAATTGGCATAGCTGAGATTAATATTTTTAAGTCGAGCATTAGTTAAATTAGCATTACTGAGATTAGTATTACTTAAATTGGAGCGCGCAAGTTTAGCTCTACTAAAATTAATACCAGTTAAATTAGCACCACTTAAATCTACATCTATCAAAAATGTTTGACTAAAGTTAACATCAGTTAAACACACATTTTGTAATTGCGCTCCACTCATCCTTCCTTCATACAAATTCGCCCAATTAAAATTAACTTTATTAAGATTAGCTTCCCTTAAATTAACTTTCTGTAATTTTGCACCACATATATTAGCAGCAAATAAATTTGAACCTCGTAAATTGGTATAGGAAAGATCTGCACCACTCAATTTGGCTTGCGTTAAATGTGATTTAACCATAAATGCCCCAGTTAAATTGGCTTTAGTTAAATCTGCCATTTCTAAATTAGTTTCACTCATTTTAGCATAACTAAAATCTACCCAATTTAATGATGCTTGGCTAAAATTAGACTTGGTTAGGAAGGCGCGACTTAAGTTAGCACCTATCAAGTTAGCCCCCTTGAAATTTACCCCAATTAGCATTGATTTTGATAAGTCTACGCCTCTTAGATCTACTCCTGCGAAGTCTCTATACCCCTGTTCATAAAATCTCAGTAACTGATTAGCATCCATATATTAAGCTAATTTTTATTGATCTCAAGTTTACTTAAACTAATAGTGAGCTAAATATCCTTTTAAACATTATTACTTGTAATTTAATGACTAGACAACCAATAATAATTTTTATGTTGATATGTGTATTTTATAATTTTGACTGTTATATATAATTAATTATTTTGAGTAACTTTTGATACTATTATTAACTGGGGAACTATTTAGTAAAAAATGGTTGATTATAATTTATTTGAAGAGTTTGATAGTATAAATTAATATTTTTATCAAGCAGTATATATACTCAAAATATATGCTCATTTGATGTTTTATCTAACAAGTTAAGTTATTGACCATAAAAAGACTAAAGATTTATAAATTTTTTAATCTATTCAACAATTTATTTAAGATATTAATTAAAAGGCATGGCGATCGCTATTTATTGAAAAATTTAATTAAATTGACAAACCCAGACTATAAGACACTTTAAATTTTTATTAGACTTAATCTTGTTTTCCTTTTGCAATTGATTTTTACGTACTCCATTGCACTCTTTCAGATAAGAGAAATTTGTTACACTTTCTACCCTCATATCAACTTGAGCTATATTTTTGATAGTAATTGAGTACTATTAGCTATATTTTCAATGTAGTTGTGATTAATAATTATGTAACACAGATAACTTTGGGATTGTTGGCACTAGTAGAGACTACCAAGGTATCTGTTAAATTTGAAGCTACGTAAATTTGCTATAATACCTTGTCCAGTAAGTATTCTAATGAGTTAAAACATTTAGACAATTAATTTTAAAAAATTTCTTTTGAAATAAATAAAGTTTGTTGTAAAATAGTAAAACTGAAAACAAACGGCTCGGTGGCTCAGTTGGTTAGAGCGGGGGACTCATAAGCCCTAGGTCGTCAGTTCAAATCTGACCCGAGCCATATATCAAGATTATCGAGATATAGAATTATTTAAGTTGAAACACTAATGTTATGTGCATAAGTTAAATATTTCTTAGCCATATAGATAATCTTTCTATCAGGCGATCGCGATTAAGTTTTATAATTAAAAAGATTAATAGCGATTGATTTCTTGTGATACGCGCCAATATTGAAGCAAGACAAGGAATATAATCCTGCTAAGAAACTGTATAGAGTTGTTCTTAGATTAAACAACATATCTTAAGTTGATATTTTATCCTTAAGATAAAAAATACTTACAACTGATAAAATCTTATTAAAACCGCGATCTCTGTATTTATCCTATTGCAGGAAAGTTAACTCTTTTTTTATACTTTTGTTTTAAAAGCAAAATAAAAGCCTAGCTTTTGACTAGACTTCTATTATGTGTTAGTTAGTACCCCCAAGGGAATTTGAATCCCTGTCGCCTCCGTGAAAGGGAGGTGTCCTAGGCCACTAGACGATGGGGGCTTAGGTGTGTTGTCAGTTTTTTTCTCACAACGTTTTTAAATATATCTAATATTTTCGTTGTTGTCAAGATATACAATAAAATTTTTTTTGGCTAGCGCAAATACTACTTTGTACCTCGCTGCATTTGTCGAAGACGTTGCTGTGCTACAGGATCTAAAGTATGAAATAAAAAGCGACCAGAAGGTTGCTTCTTGGTCTGCCTTTTCGCTTTAGTTTTACGAGATATCTGTTCAACCTCACCTGCTAACATTTGAGCAGATCGCCACTCAGCACCATAACCTACGACAGTTAATTGTTGAGCGCGATCGCTAGTAGCTACAATTAAACGAGTTGATTCCTGCTGGTATTTCTTCTGATTAAATGTGGCACAAATTTTTTCAATGTAAGTATCCGCCGTCTCAGCAAAAGCCGTGTAATGTACAGATAAATCAGGAGTATATTCTATGGTGCTACGAGGAGCATCTTGATAATGAGCATCAAAAACTATCTTAGTTCGATAAGTAACAGCAGCAGCGTAATTAATCAGACATTCGATTAACTGACGGCGGGCTGTCTCTAATCCGTGGAGATCGCGACTTTGTTTTAAGTCCGACCAGTCGCCAATGATATTGTAACCATCGACAAGTAAGATTGCCTGGTGGGATAAGGGAGGCATTGCAAATAGCTATTTTCCAAAAATGAATAATAATATCCCCCCATTTTAAGCAAAATTGTTAACAAAAAGTTAACTTTAATGATAATAACTACCTTAAGAATTATCTTTCGAGAGAGAGTAATTTTTGCTTAAGAGCCTCTGGTTCTCCTTGGGCAATAACCCTGCCCCCTTCTAATAAAAAAGCTCCATCGCAGTAATCTAATTCTTCAAGACGGTGAGTAACCCATAAAGCGGTTAAATTATGCTGTTTGACGAGATTTCTAACTTGAGCAACCAATTCTAATTGAGTGTCAGGATCAAGTAGAGCAGTAGGTTCGTCAAATAAGATAACTTGACAGTTACGAGCAATTGCTCCAGCGATCGCAATCCTTTGCTTTTGTCCTCCACTTAAAGCATGAATTGGTCTTCGCTCTAAATCTAATAGGTTTACAGCTTCTAAAGCTTCCCTCACTCGCTGTTTAACTTGAATTGGGGATAGTTTTTCACTTACCAAACCGAAAGCAATATCCGCACCAACCGTAGGCATAACTAACTGATGGTCGGGATTTTGAAAGACAAACCCCATTTTATAAGGCATGACTATCGAGCCTGTATCAGGAATCAATAATCCTGCTAAAAGTTTAAGTAGGGTGGATTTGCCACTACCATTATTGCCAAGTAGCATCCAAAATTCACCTTCTGGCACTTGCAGGGAGCAATTATTTAATATTATCTCTGCCGATGACCAACTAAAACACAGATCATTTACCCTAATGATTGGTGAATGACCTGACGACTCTAGGGATCTTGTCATTACTTATCAGCAACAATACTGGAAAAGAAACCTGGTACTCGACCTTCTGCCATTCCACCAGACTTTTTACTTATACTGACTGCACTAATTAAATTACCTTTTACCGCCACCTTTTTAGTTTCGTCTTTATCGCAAGTCAACTCAATCACTTCACTACTATTAGAATTCATAGCTTGCAGCAGCTTTTGATATAGACTCTCGGCGGATTCTACCTCTTTGCGTTGTACTGAAATGGGTAGAGGCATATTCTGTAAAACTAGGTCAATTGTAAACATGAAACTTTCCAAAGACTACGACAGTTAAATTATCTGCCAGATTTACACGAATTCGCAATTTAAATTTAAATGCCATCTTTAGAAAATCTTAATTTTTTCTTTGTATTTAGCCTAGCAATATTAACTATTTTCTTCTAAGATATGTAATATAAGTAAAGAAAAGTAAATTTTTCTCACAATTGATTTTGATCTATTATCTTAGGTGAAATCAATTAACCTGTAATAATTCCAACGATCTGATAAATATTATTTTGGAGATTTGCTTAGCATGACAATAGCAGTAGGACGCGCTCCAGCACAACAGGGCATCTTTGATGCGGTTGATGACTGGTTAAAACGCGATCGCTTCGTATTCGTAGGATGGTCAGGGATATTATTATTTCCTTGTGCCTACTTATCAATTGGTGGATGGTTGACTTGCACAACATTCGTAACATCATGGTATACCCATGGATTGGCAAGTTCTTATCTAGAAGGATGTAACTTTTTAACAGTAGCAGCATCAACGCCAGCAGACAGTATGGGACATTCCCTACTATTTCTGTGGGGACCTGAAGCAGCATGGAGTTTTACACGTTGGTGTCAAATAGGTGGATTGTGGGCATTTATCGCACTACACGGAGCATTTGCACTAATCGGGTTCATGCTACGTCAGTTTGAAATCTCCCGTCTAGTTGGAATTCGCCCTTATAATGCGATAGCCTTTTCAGCACCAATAGCGGTATTCGTATCAGTATTCTTACTATATCCCTTAGGACAACATAGCTGGTTCTTTGCACCAAGTTTAGGAGTTGCTGGAATCTTCCGTTTCATCCTATTTGTACAAGGATTCCATAACTTTACCCTCAATCCATTCCACATGATGGGAGTAGCAGGAGTATTAGGTGGAGCATTACTATGTGCAATTCACGGAGCGACAGTGGAAAATACACTGTTTGACGATGGTGGAGAAGCAGATACATTCCGTGCATTTGAACCAACACAAGCAGAAGAAACCTACAGTATGGTAACAGCAAACCGTTTCTGGTCACAGATATTCGGGATTGCGTTTTCTAACAAACGTTGGTTACACTTCTTCATGCTATTCGTACCAGTAACAGGTCTATGGATGGCAAGTATTGGAATCATTGGGATTGCTTTAAACTTGAGAGCATATGACTTCGTATCTCAAGAGTTGAGAGCAGCAGAAGATCCTGAATTTGAAACATTCTATACTAAAAATATTCTACTCAACGAAGGTCTAAGAGCTTGGATGTCCACTCAAGACCAACCACATCAAAACTTTGAATTCCCAGAAGAAGTTCTTCCTCGTGGTAATGCACTGTAAGAAGTGAGTAAAAAATTTAGGTTTCTAAACAGTGTTTATTAGTTAACCTTTGAATAAATAAATTCAGACCGTAAGTAGACCCCTCAATTGCTGAGGGGTTTATTTTATTTATCTTATATTTACAAGAATACAATCTAGACTATGATTTTTAGCTACTCCACGATAGGCTAGATAGTAAGAAATTTAATATTTAATTATTCTTAGTTTTTATTAGTACAGGATAGATAGTGAATTGTGCCAAAGCAAAAAGCCGGCATTGTTTATAACAATATAAAGCCTATAGCTTGCAAAATTGCTTCAGAAATTGAAGATCAATTAACTACTGCGGGCTGGGATGTACGGATGACCACAGGAGTAGGAGGCATATTAGAATATTCGTCCCCTACCAGTCCTGTCTGTCACACTCGAATTGAACAGTTAACACCTCCCAACTTTGATCGCGAGGTACAATTTGCCGTAGTTTTAGGAGGAGACGGTACAGTTTTATCTGCTTGTAGACAATTAGCCCCTTATGGTATTCCGTTACTAACTGTTAATACTGGTCACATGGGCTTTTTGACCGAAACATATTTAAGTCACTTGGAAGAAGCAATAGAACAATTACTAAGTAAAGATTATAAAATAGAAGAACGTTCTATGCTTACGGTGCGAGTTTTTCGGCAGAAAAAATTAATCTGGGAAGCATTGAGTCTTAATGAAATGGTACTACATCGAGAGCCATTGACAAGTATGTGCCATTTTGAAGTAAAAATTGGTAAACACGCTCCTGTGGATGTAGCAGCAGATGGCATTATTATATCAACTCCTACAGGGTCAACTGCTTACTCATTGAGCGCAGGCGGGCCAGTAGTAACCCCAGAAGTTCCAGTTTTACAGTTAGCCCCAATTTGTCCCCATTCCCTAGCTTCAAGGGCATTAGTATTTAGCGATCGCGAATCTGTGATGGTTTTTCCAGCTACCCCTAATAGAATGGTAATGGTAGTAGATGGTAACGGCGGTTGCTATATTTCTCCTGATGATTATATTCAACTAGAAAAATCAGTTTATACGGCTCGTTTTATTCGTTTGCGATCGCCTGAATTTTTTCGCGTCCTTAGAGAAAAGCTTGGTTGGGGGCTACCTCATATTGCCAAACCCACCTCAGTCGAGCTTCCCTAGCTATAAGTATTGTTATCAGTATAGATTAACTCTCAGGAGTTGAAAATATGGCTACTAATCTTAATTACCCCATTCTTTTGCTCACGGATAGTATATTTTCTCAACAAGCTAGTTTAGATTTACAAGCTGCTGGGTATCAACCTATTGTTGAAAAGGTACAAAAAGGCTGGAAAAAGCTGAGTGTTTATGTACCGAAAATGGTAATTGTAGATCGAGTCTTTACTGGTAAATTAGGTTTTAATTTATGTCGTGAGTTGAGAAATACAGGCGAAAGAATTCCTTTATTATTGTTGGTAGATCAGGAAACAGTTGAGGAAAGGGTAGCTTGTTTAGAGATAGGGGCAGATGACTATTTATTAAAACCTTATCAAAAGGAGAAGTTATTAGAACAAATTAACTTTTATCTCCAACCTACAGTTGATGTCCCAGGACAATTAAGATTTGGCGAATTAATATTAGATTTAGGTACACGTCAGGTAATTAGAAATGAACAAATTATCGACTTGACTGTTAAAGAGTTTGAACTCTTAAAATATTTAATGTCTAATCCTCAACAGGTGATGACTAGAGAGGAAATTATTGAAAATGTCTGGGGATATGATTATCGAGGTGAATCTAATGTTATAGAAGTATATATTCGCTATTTAAGACTTAAAATGGAAAGTCATAATCAAAAAAGATTGATTCAAACTGTACGAGGTATTGGTTATGTTTTACGAGACTCATAAACCTAGGTGCAAAAAATAAATTGATTTTTAGCGTTTTTAGTTAATTTGCTCTTAATGAACTTTAAAGGAAATTTAAGTATCATAATATTAGTTTTACTATCCAGTTGTACCCCCTTTGCTGCTGGTTGGAAAACTATTGCCGATGCTTCTGCAGAAATTAAACAGGGTCAAATGTTGCCAATAACTGCTATAGCCGAGATGGCTGGTCATCAAATTAAATTGGAAGTAGCAGAAACTCCAGATCAACAAGCAACAGGTTTAATGTTTCGTGAATCTTTAGCAAGCGATCGGGGAATGTTATTTCTTTTTAAAGAAAAACGTGTTGCCCGTTTTTGGATGAAAAATGTACCTATATCATTGGATATGATTTTTTTGGATGGGTCTCGTATTGCTGGGATTGCCAGTAATGTTCCACCATGTAAAGCTGAACCATGTCCTGTATATGGCCCTGAGACTAATTCTAGTCAATTAATATTGGTTGATAAAGTTATTGAATTGCGCGGAGGTACAGCTAAAGAATTAGGGCTGAAAATTAATGACACAATTAATCTCAAGTTACTTAAATCGTCAACAGAAATATAAGCTAGGCAAAAATACTTATGATGGTCGCTGATGAGCAATATTCTTTGGTATTAACTAATGTTAATTATATTTCTATCAAGGGATAGAGCCTATCAATTAAATATAAGTATTAAGTTATTTACATTAGTAAATTTCAGTTATTTTACATAACAAACTGTGTCATTATATAAATCTATAAGTTTTTTTAAATTGAAAACTTAATAAGATCTGTTAAGAGTAGAGATTAAAGATTTCAGCCAATTGTGATCTAAAACACGGGCAAAATTTTAAATACATCTAATAATAGTGAAAATTAATTTTTGAGAAATATAATATTACTTATTATTATCTCAACAAATAATATGATTTATGACTTGATACTATCGATTTAAACAAAGGTATACAGCAATGAAGCCAGCCATATACGCCAAATTCATTAAATTTTTAAAAGAAGAATTATCTCTTTCTAACGATTCAATAGAGATAGTAAATAAGGCAGTGGAGGAGCAACCTGCCCCCATACCCATGATTCTTTGGCAATATGGATTAATAACTTTGGAAGAATTAGATCGTATTTACGATTGGCTTCACAGTAAAACCAAGTTAGATTTGGGATAGATAACTAACTGTGACTTTGGCTTAAACTTCGTCGTAGGAGATCGAGGGCGGAACACGAGCTTAAATAGCGTACAAGTTCTCTACCTCGCTTCTGACCTAAGAGACATTTTTTAACAATAGCTTGATTATCGGGATTGGCTATAGCAATATAAACTAAACCAACTGGTTTATCAGGTGTATCGCCACTAGGACCTGCTATACCTGTAATACTAATACCCCAATCTGTTTTAAAACGCTCTTTGACTCCCAATGCCATTTGTTGAGCAACAATTTCACTTACTGCACCATGTGTTATTAAGTCTTGAGAGTCTACATTTAATAATTGTTCTTTGACTTGATTGGCATAGGCAATTACTCCCCCTAAAAAATAACTAGAGCTACCTGGAATATCAGTTAGCATTGCTCCCAAACCACCGCCTGTACAGGATTCAGCTACACTTAAAGTTTGTTGAGCATCATCTAAAAGCTTGCCTACTACGGAAGCTAAGGTTTCATGATCACTGCCAAAATAATCTAAGCCTGCAATATTTTTAATTTCTGTAGCTACTGGGTCGATCATGGCTGCTGCTTCTGCCTTGGAAGGGGCTTTAGCAGAAACTCTTAAACGAACCTCTCCTTTGCCCGCATAAGGAGCAACAGTAGGATTGCTAGAATCAAATAAATGAGCCACTTTTTCAGCTAAGGCAGATTCACCAATACCCCTAAAACGCATCATCTGACTATAAATGATATCCTTACCCCAACCGAGAGTTTTCAAAAATGGTACTGCTGTCTCCTCCCACATATAATACATTTCAGAAGGAACACCAGGAAAAGTTAGAATAGTGATGTTCTCTTTGGGTTGCCAGATAATACCAGGGGCTGTACCTTTTGGATTTGGTAAAGTTTTAGCACCTTGGGGTAATAGTGCCTGTTTACGGTTACTAGGAGTCATCTCGCGTCCAACGGAGGCAAATTTCTGCTCAATATCAGCCAGAATATCTGGATCTTCCCACAGGGGAGTATCAAAAAAACTAGCAATAGTTTCTGTGGTTAAATCATCTGGAGTCGGGCCCAAACCGCCAGTAAAAATGAGAATATTAGAGCGTTTAATAGCAGTCTCTAAAATTTGATGAATACGCGCTACATTATCTCCAACAACTGTTTGATAGTAATGGGGAATACCTAAATTAGCCAATTCTTTAGCTAAATACTGAGAATTAGTATTTAAAATATCCCCTAAAAGTAATTCTGTCCCAATGCAAATAACTTCCGCGCTCATTAATCGATCTAATTATTTACTATTTACGAATGTCTCGCAAAACTTGCAAAACTTGCCACATTTGCCAACTCAACAACATTGTCGCACCAATAGCGTATCCCCAACCACTAGGAATATTAGAAAATCCTAGAGCTAAGCTGCCCACCCAAACAGTCAAACTATAGATAAATAGAACAGTTCGGCGTTGAGAAATACCAGATTTTAATAACCAATGATGAAGATGACTTTTATCAGCTATAAAAGGAGATTTACCTTTGCTAATTCGCGATAAAATCACTGCCGACATATCTAAAATAGGGACTGCCAAGATTAGGTAGGGTAATAAAACAGCCGTGATTGCGGTAGTTTTAACTAAGCCAATTACCCCAACGGCAGCCAGGGTAAAGCCCATAAAATATGCACCCCCATCCCCCATAAAGATTTGAGCAGGATTGAAGTTATAGCGCAGAAAGCCTAAAGCTCCGCCAGCTAAAGCAGCAGCAATTAAACCAGCAGCAGGTTGATTCATAAATAGGGTTACTACCAGCATCACAAAGGCAGCAATGCCTGATACGCCAGCAGCTAAACCATCAACACCATCAATCCAATTGATCGCATTCGCCATACCTACTAACCAAACAACGGTAACAGGTAGACTGAGCCAATATATTTTGACTAAAGAGTAAGTAGAATCGGAGTAAAAGGGAATAGACAAAAATTCTATTTTAACTCCCAAATACCAACACCCCGAAGCTACGGCAAGCTGCATAAGAAGACGTGAGACAGGAGTAAGATTAAATAGATCATCGGCAAAACCAATTCCAAAAAATAAGATGCTGCCAATGATTACTACCCATAATTCCCTAACTTTTACTGGGTCAAAGGCGTTAAAACCTCCCAGAAGCCAAACAATGCTTAGAGCAGTCATTGTACCTGCAAAAATTGAAACCCCGCCAACACGAACAACGGGGTCTTTATGAATCTTCCTGGCATTAGGCTGATCTACTATACCTAACTTTAGACCAAGGGTTTTAACGTCAGGTATAGTCCATAACACAAAAGTTACAGAAACTAGAAAGGCAATCAGATGATACAGTTGAACAGGCATCTGAATTTAAGATTTCTCAAACAACTAAAGAGAGTATAAACTGTGCTTTATGATAATGCACAAAGACGAATCTCGGCATAATTAAAGATGTTTGTTTGTGTTCTTAATCTGAGTTTTAGATTTTAGCTGGTACAGGAATTTCTAAATAAGGATAAAGAGGAAAGCGATCGCATAAGGCTGCTACCCTACGTAGACAATCGTTTTGCGTTTCTGACGCTTCTGGATTTAGTAGTTTGTCGGCAATTATATTAGCAATTTCTTGAAATTCTGTTGTACCCATTCCTCTAGTAGTCATGGCAGGAGAGCCTAAACGTAAACCACTGGTAACAAAAGGTGATTCTGGATCAAAAGGTACAGTGTTTTTGTTAGCGGTGATGTTAATTTGACTAACTAAAGCATCTGCTTTTTTCCCTGTCATTTTAATACTTCGCAAGTCTACTAAAATTAGGTGGTTATCTGTACCATTGGATACTAATTTAAAGTTGCGTTGTTTGAAAGCTTCAGCCATAGCCTGAGCATTAGCAATTACTTGCGCACAATAGGCTTTAAATTCTGGTTTAAGAGCTTCCCCAAATGCTACCGCTTTAGCTGCGATCACGTGTTCTAGAGGGCCTCCCTGAGTACCTGGAAAAACCGCCTTATTTAATTGTTTACCTAGTTCTGGATCACGGGTTAGTATTAACCCTCCTCTGGGCCCACGCAAGGTTTTGTGTGTAGTAGTAGTTACCACATCACAATAGGGAACAGGATTAGGATGATTTCCTGTTGCTACTAAACCTGCTATATGGGCAATATCAGCTAGTAGGTATGCACCAACTTCATCGGCGATCGCTCTAAATTTGGCAAAATCTATAGTACGTGGATAAGCGGAATAGCCACAAATGATTAGTTTAGGACGTTCTTTTAAAGCTAAGGCGCGAATTTGATCAAAGTCTAATTGTTCGGTTTCTTGATTTACACCATACTGAACTACTTTAAACCATTTACCCGAAACATTTACTGGTGATCCGTGGGTGAGGTGTCCACCGTGGGATAAATCCATACCCATAATGGTATCCCCTGGCTGGAGTAAAGTTAGGAATACCGCAAAGTTTGCCTGTGCGCCAGAGTGGGGTTGTACATTTGCCATCTCAGCCCCAAAGAGTTGTTTAGCACGCTCAATTGCTAATTGTTCTGCACGATCTACAAATTCACAACCGCCATAATAGCGTTTACCTGGTAAACCTTCAGCATATTTATTGGTTAATACCGATCCTTGAGCAGCTAAGACTGCAGGGGAAGTAAAGTTTTCACTGGCAATTAGTTCTATGTGCGATCGCTGACGTTTTAGTTCTAAATCAATGATTTCTGAAATTTCTGGATCTGTTTGAGCAAGAAAGTCTAAATTTGTTTGTGTCACTGTTTGATTCTGTATTGGTATTGATGGATCTTTTCTAATGCTATCTAATTCAGTGACTACTGAAAACCACTAATAAGAACCTATTTTATATGATGCTATCGGTTTTACTATATCTTACTGAGTATTGCTGATCGGTAATTTAGAATTTTTTCGTTACTGTTATGGTTTTTTATTGGTTAACTTACACTAGCAAATACAAATTTTTGTGACTAATATTTTGAGCAATCTTAATGATCATTTTGATAGATAAATTTAGAGATATTTCAATCTCATTTTTTACTCTTTAAATAATATCTTGTTTGGTTAAAATAATAACAATCAAGGTTTTACTATAGCTGTTAAGCTAGAGGTTAAATTAAATAATTAAAGAAAGCTTAAAATTTTTGAGAGAGATTCTGGAGGATTAACAAGATGATAGTTATGATTGCAGATGAACAAATTTTATCAGCTAAACAAGTTTGTCGGAATTGTCTTATGGCAGATCAAAGTGGTCTACCTCGTTGGCATGGGGAGGAACTCCACTGTGGTAAAGCTTTACAAAAAACGTCAAAGCAAGCTACTATTTATCGATGTCAGATGGGTTTTGATGTAACTCAGGTGGAATAAGTATTAATTAATATGGCTGTAATTATATATCAGCTATTAAATATAATGGACAGTTTAAGTGGTTGTTGATTAGTTTTAGAGGATTTTCTGATGTATTGATAGCATCATATTAGAAGATAAGTGAGCATAATTATTTTGATATAAGAATTTATCCGCGATCGCAATTAGCCAAAGTGTAGAATAGTTTAAATCTTGAGCTTGTAACTTTTATGTTTAGTTGATTTAAATATAATTTTTGATATTAAGTAGTATCAAATACCCGAAAAATCAAGATTATTTATGATCATTAATTCCTCTTCATACTTGAAATTTGAAAATAGAACCACAAATGAAAAATAAATACGCTATCGTAAAAGTTAAAATGCTTAAGTACGTATATATTTTTTAGCTACAGGAGATAATTTAATGGTCTGGCGAGGTTCAACAGATTATAAAGACCGTTTTTTTGGGGCAGCAGTTTATCTTTTTGCTCTTTACGACGCATTAGGTTTAGGAGTAGCTTTGCCTGCACAAATCCCAGCTTTAATTCCTTTATTTAATCTATTACAGTTGTTATTATTACCTAATAGTCTTATTTATGGACTATTTAGTGGTTTCCCTTTAGGACTGGGTGGTTTAATTATATTTTTTACTCTATATTTAGCAGTTGTACAAAATCATAAAATCGCCTATTTCATTCGTTTTAATACTTTACAATCAATTTTAATCGGTATTTTAATAGCTTTAGTTCAAATTGTTCTACAAACTTTAAGTGGACTAAGTTTGATTGGTAGTGTGCTTTTTTTTGTAGCAATTGGTGCTTGTTTCTATTGTATAGTGCAGTCTATCTTAGGTCGATATCCAGAAATACCTTCAATTTCTCAAGTTGTATATACTCAACTTCCACGGTAAATTATGCTTAGTCAATAGT
The DNA here is from genome assembly GCA_002368355.1 of Chondrocystis sp. NIES-4102. Taxonomy (NCBI): domain Bacteria; kingdom Bacillati; phylum Cyanobacteriota; class Cyanophyceae; order Chroococcales; family Chroococcaceae; genus Chondrocystis; species Chondrocystis sp. NIES-4102. The sequence continues at coordinate 4,245,631 of AP018281.1, forward strand.
TTTACACCATTGAAATTAACACTTAGGGGACGAATCATAAATTAATTAATGCAGTTAATAGTTGATTGTCCCAGTTAATTTTGATAGAAATAATTTTAGTAGTTATATTACTATTTCAATTATTCGATAAGTGTTGATTAACTATTACCTAATTATCCATAACCCAAACCCTAAAGATAACTGCTACCTAAAGTACCCTACTAATAACTTGATTAGACAAGCAGCCAATTCCTTCAATTTCTATGCGTACTGCATCTCCTGGCTGCATCGGCCCTACGCCTTCTGGTGTACCTGTTAAAATAATATCCCCTGGTATTAAAGTCATTATTTGAGAGATATAGGAAACCAAGACATCAGGTTTAAACACCATATCGTTAATCGAAGCAGATTGCAGAGGACTATTACTATTATTTAAAAATGTCTGTATTTTTGCCTCTACACCTAATTCTCGGACAATCCAAGGCCCTAAAGGACAAAAAGTGTCAAATCCCTTAGCACGTGTCCATTGAGAATCCTTTTTCTGTAAATCCCTAGCTGTGACATCATTAGCAATTGTATATCCCCAAATACTTTTAGCTGCTTGATCTTGGGTAACATGGCTACAGCGATCGCCTATTATTAGAGCTAATTCTCCTTCATAATCAACTCGTTGAGATTGTGCAGGATAGTTAATGTTTTGCCCATCAGCAATAATAGTAGTTGGTGGCTTAAGAAATAATAATGGCTCTTGGGGTACTGGTGTTCCCATTTCGGCTGCGTGTTTGAGATAATTTTTACCGACTGCGATAATTTTGGAAGGAACACAGGGAGCAAGTAATTGATATGTCTCAAACTCCTGTTCAATATCTGTTAATTGTCCACCTAACCACGGTGGAGCATCATAGACAATTACACTACGATTTGCCTGTAGTAAGCCATAATATATTTGCTCACGATTAGTTTTAATGCGTACATAGCGTTGTGCCATAACAATATAGAGCTTTAAAAATAATGATCAGGTCAAGATTAAACTTAATTTTAATTTAATCCGTTACTAGAAATTCAAAATACTGGTAATTGTGCCTCAACTAATAGTAAGATTGTAATTCCTTGCTACTTTGGGGTCTTGTCAAGATCCGAAGCAGCCATATTGTCCATAAGGAGAATAATAATGAGCAATAAATATGAAATGATGTACATTCTGCGTCCTGATTTAGCGGAGGAGCAGGTCGAGGAAGCTGTAAATAAGTATAGAGACTTTCTTAACGAAAACGGCGCAGAGAATTTAGAAATACAAGTCAAAGGTAAGAGAAGACTTGCTTACACAGTGGGTAAATATCTAGATGGTATTTATGTACAGATGAATTATCAAGCAGATGGTAGTCAGATTGCTGCTTTAGAGAGGATGATGCGCTTGAGTGAAGATACTATTCGTTATCTAACTATTAAGCCCAAAAAACGCGCTATGGTAGCAGCAGAAAATGTGGCAGCAACACCTATAGTTGAACAAGAAGAAGATTAACTTTGATCTCTTGCTCTAATTACTTCTAAGCGATCGCCTACTTTAATTACTCCCTCATTTTGGGGAATCATATTTTCACCAAACATTACCCCTTGTTCACTTAACTGTCTAAAAGTTCCTAGTGTATTAAGGGGTTCTTTTAATTGATTTTTTGTTCCTTGTGTTTGATCGATAGTAGTAATAATACAGCGACTACAGGGTTTAACTACAGTAAATTTTACTTCACCAATTTGAATAACGCTCCAAGTATCTTCTATAAAAGGATCACAAGTTTTGACAACGATATTAGGACGAAAACGATTCATAGGAATTGCTTCTTTTGTTTGCTGTTGAATTTCAATGATTCTTTGATTTAATTCATCAAGGGAAGCAGTACTAGTGAGCATTACAGGATAATTATCGGCAAAAGTCAAGGATTTAGCCTGATTACTAGAATATTTATGCTCTAATAACCGTGGGTGTTGAGGAGATTGTCTAACTAAACGACAAACTTTAGTAGAATCTAAGTCTAGTAACTGGTGAAACCATTGAGCAACTTCATCACCTTGATCTATCGCCAGCAAGCGATCGCCCCAAATTTCTACAGTGATTAGATTTCCAGTAAAAATAGGGGTAAAAGTAATAGGCGCAAGGCTTTCATCTTCTAACTTCAAGCTAATATCAGACTCATTTATTGCCACCCTGACTTTGGCTAATTGAGGAAATTGTCTTTGAGTTATAAATTTGCCACTCCCAGAGACAAGCATCATTTCCCGATCTCTGAACAAACCTTGAGTTGTGACTTTTGCTTGCTGTAGTTCAATTCCCTGACAAGATTTAAGAGGATAAACACACAGTTGCGAGACAATCATAAGCATTGATAACTTGGCAAGAATTGGGCTGATAATCAAGAAACGGCGATGGGCTTTGTCTTTATTGTTTCCATATAATACTTAAAATTAAAATTACAGTATTAGTTTGGTATGAATTATAGTTATTCTCTATGTTTTGTAAGGCAAAATTTCCGATTCGTCCACTTTTATCTTGATATTTTTTAGAGATATTCTGATACTGATTAATTAAATACCTCTTCCTAATACGCGATCGCACTGCTTAGGTTATTGGATTTCCAATAGTTTATGGGTTTGCAAGCTCATCCGCCATTGGGGATTTTGAAATATGTAATTTAAAATTAATTTTTGACTTTGAGGCGAATTCCATTCTGGTTGTAAATAACAGAAGGCTGTTTTTGGTACTAAAGCTGCTTGTTGTTTAGCCCACTGGAGATCGTACTCGTTAGTTATAACTACTTTTAATTCTTTAGCATACTTATAAATACTCTTGTCAGGGGCTTTAAACTGTTTAGGAGAAAATGTTATCCAGTCGAAATCTCCACTTAATGGATGTGCGCCTGAAGTTTCTAAGTGAACCTGCATACCTGCATTATGTAATTCTGTGGTGAGGGGATATAAATTGTGCATTAATGGTTCACCTCCTGTAATGACTACAATTGCAGGATTAACTTGCTTGGCTATTTTGCTTAATTCCTCAGTCGATTTGAGCGGATGGCGTTGAGCATTCCACGAGTGTTTTGTATCACACCACGGACAATGAACGTCACAACCTCCTAAACGAATGAAAAAGGCACTTACTCCTGTCCAATACCCTTCTCCCTGAATTGAATGGAAGGTTTCTACAATTGGGTAGGTGATAGCTTGAGTTGTAGTATTCAAAGTTATATATTAGTGAGGAAAATCTAAATTGATTACAATAGTATTTTGATTTTAAGCTGCTATTAGTTCTGTAGTACTTAATTATTTTACTTTATTAAAATTATTTTACAGATTATGTCTTTAAAAATCCGCAATCATAATTTTAATTGGGGAGAAAAAACCTATTTAATGGGTATTCTTAATGTCACTCCTGATAGTTTTAGTGATGGTGGAAAATTTAATAGTTTAGATGCTGCTCAAGATCAAGCTCGAATGATGATCAATCAGGGAGTAGATATTATTGATATTGGGGGAGAATCTACCCGTCCGCACGCTCAAGCAATATCCGTAGAGGAAGAGCTAAAAAGGGTAATACCTGTGATTCAACAGTTACGTAAAGAATCCAATATACCCATATCAATCGATACAACTAAATCAATTATTGCCCAAAGTGCGATCGCTGCAGGAGCAGATATAGTTAATGATATTTCTGGAGCAACTTTTGATCCTCAGATGTTAGCAACAGTGGCTCAATTAAATGTCCCAATTATTTTGATGCACATTCGCGGTACACCCAAAACTATGCAAACTTTAACTGATTATCAAGACGTAGTGGTCGAGGTTAAAGATTTTTTAGTTGAGAGAGTTGAGCAAGCTATTGCTTATGGTATTGCAAAAAATAAAATTATCATTGATCCTGGTATTGGCTTTGCTAAGACTGCTTGCCAAAGTTTAGAACTACTTCAACGTCTTGGTGAATTTCAAGCCTTAGATTTACCCCTTTTGGTAGGTGTATCGCGAAAAAGCTTTATGCGCCCAATTTTACAAAAAGAACAACCATCAGATCGAGTTTGGGGTACTGCTGCTGCTTGTTACGCTGCGATCGCCAGAGGTGCAGATATTTTACGAGTTCATGATGTGCCAGAAATGTATGATATTTGTCGCGTTGCCGATGCAATTGAACGTAATTTTGTTGGATAATTTAAACTATAGATTAAAACGAGTTTTACTTTTCTACCTTCTATAACTTATGGTTGATACTACCAACTTCCACAGGCTGTTCTATAATTGGTTCTAAGAGTAAATAACCTTCTACTAATTCTGATTCTGATATATCAGCGATCTGCTGCTCAAAATCAGACGGCTTGAGCTTTTGAGATTCTAAAAGTGCGTATTGTGTTGTATAACTTTCTAATACCGAGCTTCTCGCTAGTATATTTCTTAAGGCAGGAATAATTACTTGTTTTTCTTTGTCTAAACCCACTCCTATTTTCTTATTGAGTCCTGAAGACTGATTGACGAAAAAACCGCCACTGTACCAATGTTCATTCATGTTCAGTCTAAGTTCATCAATCCAGCATAACCCTTTGTTTTGATCATAAGTAAAATCTAACCATTCAACTAACTCGGTTATAGATATGTCATAAGCAAAATCACTAGCTAGAAATCTTTCTGGATATATTCCTATCAACATTGTTTTGGCAATATGACGACTTTGGGCTTGCCAAAATAAATTGATTTCTTCCATTTCTTTACAAGCTATATCCATCATGCCCAATTCAGCAGTACATCTAACCTGAGCTAATCCAGTTAAGGAAAAATATTCTTCGTATGTCATTGCTGTTTGAATCTCATTGGCTTCAGCTAGAAGTTCCCGATAACGCATATTGATCTCAGCAAAAACATTTCTAGAATTATGTAAAATTATATGACGATGTTCTAAAGCAGTCTTATTGTCTATCTTTAATAAAGCATTCAAAGCAGCATATAGTCTTGCTCTCTCGTTACTCTCCAAAAAATATCTGATAGCCTGAACGTCTTTTTGAATACTCTTAAGCCGATCATCAATAATATTAAGTTTTGCGTTCATCGAAGCAAAGCCAACACTACTTACTGCAAGACCTAAACCAGAAAGAAATGCCGTCCCTGTGGCAATATTAAGAATTTGCTGAGTAATTTGAGATTGTGAGCTTATCTGCCCAGATATTTGCATCAATTGATGAGTATTGAACCTAGTCATATCTTGAATTTGACCAAGTTGAATATTAGCAACAATACCTGGAATAAAACTCATTCCAGGGATCATGCCAAGGGGACTAAAAGCAGTAGGTATCAAATGTTTAATTATTTGTCCTGCATGAGGTGTGCCTGGTGCCCAGCGAATCACTCCACCGTACAGCTTATACTGACCTGTAATTAATCCAAAAACAGTGTCAAAAGGAATACTTCTAGTAACTGCCCATCCAGGTATCATGCTCTTTCTTTAGGTATTGAAAATTCTTTTACTCACAGATATTATTCCCACAGTGGATTAATAAAATTACAAATAAAAATTAATCATCTTAAACTAATAGAGCGATATCCCACTTTTTCTCGACATACATAAGATTTACTCGTTATCTATTTCTCCAAATAAATGTTGAATAATACGACGAGTTTCTAGTTTAATACCATCTACTTGAGTCGCAATGAACTCTCGATGCTCTCTACCCTCAATTATATATTGCTCCATTCTCTCTTCTAAACGGGCGATCGCAGTAGCATTTCTCTTAGTTAATTGTTCTGTCTGTTGTATGCTTTCTCTATTACTCTGGGCTAAAGATAAAGCTGCTTGAGCAACAGTAGCTAATTGTTCGATACTTTGTCTTTGTTGAGCTATAGCTTGATTATTTTCTGCGATCGCTCTACTATTTTCTTCTACTAATGCCTCAATTCTCTCAAGGCGATCATTATTATATTGGTTAGCACTTGTCATTAATATACTGTTACCTACATTCCACCTACTTAGGTTAATTATCTTATATTTTTTAAACAGATAAAATTCCTATTGCTGTTTCATCCAATCAATACATTGCTGCATTTGTTCTTTAACTGTATTGACATCAGCATGATAACGACGACCATGACCAGGTAATACCCATTCAAAGGAATATTGAGCCAGTTTTTCCATCGATTCTAACTGTTGTGTCCAAGAATACCAGCAATAACGACGAAAAGCATAAAGTTGCTTGAGATAGGGCGACCAAGCTAAATGATCACCTGTAAATAGGAATTTATTTTTATATAGTAAAACGGTATGCCCTTTAGTATGTCCAGGGACAGGAATAATTAAGACATCTGGATCTAATTCTACTGTTTCTCTACCAGATAATTTGATTTCAACAGTTTGAGTAGATGGTTGAAGATCATCTTGGTGTAAAATGCGCTGACAATGGAAATGTTTTTTAAACTTTTGATGATCCGCCACATCATCTTGATGGGTAAGATATAAGTATTTTAACCCACCTAACGCTTCTAACCTTTTTACAAGCGGTGGAGTAAAGCGAGGGGAATCAATTAATATATTACCTTCAGGTCTTTGAATAAAATAACTTGCAGCCCCATAAGAAGCTTCAGCATGATATCCACAATGATAAACATTATCCGCTATGGGTATGGGAAAAGTTTGTTGAACTTGCTTGATTTCCTTTGGCTTTTCTACTGTACCAATTGAAGCCGTGGGACAAGATAAAAGAGCTTGCATTGCCAACAGTTTAGACTCATCTGTAGTTGGTTGTTGGTAAACTGCGGACTGGGATGCTTGACGATTAAATACTACTGCTGCCATCCACCGACAAGTATCGCAATCAATACAGCTAGAATCTACATAGAAATTTCCTGCTACATTCTCTGCTCTTTTTTGCTGTAAGATAGCCATATTTTTTTCCTAGCCTTTGAGAGAAAGGAGATCGAGCAGGTTAGCTTCAATCTCCTTGGCTATATTTATTTTAGCGTTAGGTAAAGATTAGCTTAATTAAACTTAACTAGTATTTTGGTTAATGGTTAACTTGCAATACTTTTAGCCTTGGGACGGTTCGCCATATAATTAGCTAATTGAGTATTAATTTGTTCTTTAACAATCAGACGATACTCGATAAAGTGTTCTAAGTAAGCACAAAGAGTTAAATATATCTCCAACTGACGAGGCTTCTTAATTAACACTTGAATCAAATTACGCCAAAATAACCAACGAGTTTGAGCTATAACGCCTTGTTTCCAAAGTATTAACCCTAAGGCACGAATAGACTTCCAGCTAGCCCGTTTTGTTTTGGCATTTTTAGATTCGCCCAATTTCATATAGTAGCGAAATACACGCTCTAAATAGGTAGCAGGGTCATAAAGTTGCCAAAAAGCATTAACATATTCTGTGGCAATTTCTTCTATCGCTCTTGTTGGCACGAAATTCATCAAAGTGGTTTGATTGATATTAGCACTAGAGTTTAATAACCTGCCTTCAGATTCTAGCCGATGCCATAAAGCAGTACTCGGTAAAGCCTGTAACATACTAAACATAGCTAAGGGAATTGCGGTTTGTTCGACAAATTGGACAATGCGATCGCCAGCTTGGGGTTTTTCGCCATCGAAACCAATAATAAATCCTGCCATTACCTGCATTCCTGCTCTAGTAATTTTATCAATGGATTCAGTTAAAGGATCGCGAGTGTTTTGGAATTTATTGGTGAGGGTGAGACTGTCTTGATCTGGGGTTTCTATCCCCAAAAATACTTTTTTAAAGTTACATTCCACCATCAATTTCATTAATTCGTCATCTTTGGCTAAATCAACCGAGGCTTCAGTAGTCAAACCAAATGGATAATCTTTTTCTGCCATCCAGACTTGTAATTCTTGAAGCAATAATTTAACGTTGCGCTTATTGCCAATAAAGTTATCATCCACCATAAATACAGCCCCGCGCCAGCCCAAATCATAGATACACTGTAATTCCGCAAGCAATTGTTGGGGGGTTTTTGTACGGGGTTTACGACCATAAAGTACAATAATGTCGCAAAATTCACACTGGAAGGGACACCCACGGGAAAATTGCACTGACATATTATCGTAGGCGTTTAAATCTAGCAAATCGTAACGAGGTATGGGGGTTTCTGTCACCGCAGGTTTTTCTTCGGAGCGAAATATCCCACTGCGATCGCCACGTTGAATTGCTTCAACAAACATCGGTAAGGTGATTTCCCCTTCATCTAAAATTAGAAAATCTGCTTCGGCTGCTTGAACTTCATGGGGAGAAGTTGTAGCATAAGGGCCACCAATAGCCACTAGTTTATTTCTCTCTTTGGCAGCAGCAATTTGAGCTAGAATATCCTGTTTCTGTACGATCATCCCAGAGATTAAGACCAATTCTGCCCAATCCCAATCTGCTTCTGTAATCTCTTGAATATTGTGATCTACTAGTTTAAATTCCCAAGCTTGGGGCAAGATAGCTGCTACTGTAATTAAACCTAAAGGCGGTAGGAGAGCTTTACAGTCTACTAAAGCTAGAGTCTTTTCAAATGACCAAAAGCTTTTTGGGAAGAGGGGGTATAACAATAAAACCCGCATGGTATTTTGCCTCAAATGAACAATTTAAAGTTATTTAAGCTTATCTTGTTCAATATAGTTAATATCGTTAAAGATTTATGAATTTTTTACTTATACACTAACAGGCAATTATAGATCTTAAAAAAACCTTATTTTTTAATTAGCAAAAATATTAACTAATATTAAGAAAAATCATAGTAGAATAGTAATTTATTCCCATTAAAAATATTTTAATGGCTATATTTATCTGTATTTTTACTTAAAAAAGGTAAATAAACCATAGGGATCAGTAGAATCTCTGATGTTAGCCTTTGAGTGAAATCACATAATAAAGATATTAGGTTCAGTGGTTAGATAAACTCATAAAAAGGAAATAAATTTAATTAATTACTGTGTCTAAATTTATTTTAATGAATTCTTAAAAAAAAGGTAAGTATACTCGTTTTTTAGGAAATTATTTTAATATAATTTAGGGATCAAGCTAAACACAAAACAGCGTTATATATAAACGGCTTTTTTGGTAATTTTAGTTGATTACTCAATTATTTTTTGTTTCCTTTAGAATGAATAAGATGATAACTGCTTAATCTAAAGAAATTTTTAGAAATATAGTATGACCTGCCGAAATATTAGTTAATTAAAGACTCAAATAATGATATCTCCCTTAACTCTTCCCACTCCAACACCTGTACTGTGCTGCTATATTAATGCTACTGCTCATATAGAGATCGCTCGGATCACTAATATTCCCCATTGGTATTTTGAAAGAGTTGTATTTCCAGGACAGCGTTTAATTTTTAAAGCACCAGTGACAGCTAAATTGGAAATTCACACAGGTACAGCTATAAGCTCAATCTTGTCCGAAACTATTGAATGTCAAACACTTCAGTTAACTTCAACCTTTTCTAACTATTCCAATACTGTAGCTTAACAGTATACTTAAGCTAAACATAGCAATATCGCTCTCTAGTTGAATCCTAATTAAGAGCGATCGCTGTGCCTAATACACAAGCTCTTTCTAAGTTTGCACCTTCTAAATTACTTCCTTCTAATTCTGCACAAAGTAAATTTGCTCCCGAGAGATTTGCTCCCGATAAATTCGCTCCCCGCAGATCAGCCTCTTCTAAGTTTGTCTCGCTTAGATTAGCTCCCTGGAGATCAGCCTGCATTAAATTAGCCCCTTTGAGGTTAGCACTATTGAGATTAACGCCTCGTAAATCTGTCCCCCTCAAATCAACTCCCTTAAGATCTACGCCAGTTAAATTAGCCCCACTTAAAAATGCGCCTGATAAAGAAGCTTGAGCAAGTTTCGCCCCCATCAAGTTTGCCCCTCTCATATTACTACCCCGTAAATCAGCACTGCTAAGATTAGCCTGCATCAAATTACTACCTAGCAAATTAGCTCGTAAATCAGCCATTTGAAAATTTGCTCCTAACAAATTAGCACCATCTAACCTTGCTCCTCTAAGATTAGATCCTGAAAAATCAGTACCGACTAAATTTGCTCCAGCTAAGTTTATCTTTTCTAATTGACAATTGCTCAAATCTTCGTCTTCTAAATCTACTCCTGCAAAGTGTTTTTGTTGTCCTGCGCGAATTATATCTACGGTCATTAGCTATATAATTTAAGTCTGATTTTAAATATTAAAAAGTCTAAAGCCAGTAAGCTTTAAACAGCTAGATTAAAAAGATCTAGTTTGACTAACGATAACATCACTAGAATTTACTAGCCACATACCTGTAGCCATTTTTGGTTGATATGTTTCTAAAGTCATACCCTGCTGCATCCCCATAACCAATAAAGACAAAGCATCTAATAACTTTGGATCATACCTTTTTCCTGCCAAAGCTTGACAATCCGCCAATGCCTGAGTAACAGGATTTTTATCAACGGAATACTGCCTATAAGCCTTCATTTTTTGCTGAAAATCTGCCAGTAAACAAATGATCCGTGATTCCAAAGGAATTTCATCATAAGCCAACCCTGCTGGTACTCCAGATCCATTCCAAGCTTCTCTTTGATGAGTCAAAATATAAGAAATTGCTTGTAATTGTGGCATCACTCGCAATACTGAGGCTTTAGATAGTGATTTGCCTGTTGTTAGAGCTTCCTGCTGTACCTGAGAATGCTTACTGCGTTCTTTTGTAACATCTGGTAAACCAATCCGATGTAATAAACCAGATAAGTAAAGTCTTTTAGCTTGCCAAGCTGGTAAATCTAATAACTGTGCCATAGCCTCTGCCATTGTAGCTACTTCCGAAGCTGCCTTTGGATTACTAACATCGGTAATATCTAATAATTGTGCCATCCGCAAAAAAGCCTGCATTTCATTAGAGACAATGTTTTCATCTAAATCTTGGCTACCAGTAAAGTTAACAGCTTGGACGGCGGGTTGATGCAGATTTGCTTGGGAGTCTTGCAGATACTTAACAACTTGAGCGACAACCGCATCTAGATCATCTCTTTGTCTATTTGCAGCTTCCGCCGTCATCCTAGCTACCTTCTCAGTCAGTAATTCCGCTAACTCTGGTTGATATTTACTTATATGATCAATCGCTAAACCAACGGTTTCATGCACTAATTCTGGTTCAAATGTCCAAAAACCATAGAATTTACGCTCTAAATCTTCTTTTGGCTGATTCGCACCATAGTCTGCCTCAGTTAATTCCTGACATAAAACCATTGCTGTATAAGTAGGAGAAAGAATCATTAAATGCCACTCTTGAGATACAGGATCATCAGACTCAAGATGCACTAAAGATACATTCTCTTTCTGGCTGGTAGGATGATTTTCAAAACCTCCATCAGGAGTTGCCATGATCGCAACGTGTTCAGATTTCTCAGCTAAATATTTATATCTTTCTGCTTCTTGTAAATACCATTTACCTCGCTGAAAAGCCGTTACCATTAAAGGCTTACTTTGAGAATCTAAAATAAAGTCTTCTAAAGCATGACACAGTGCCACCAGAGTATTTTTATAATACACTCCAAAATTAAGGGGTCGTCTACTGCCTTTATGAGCCTCATGTAATCTTTGTAGAATAGAACCTTTCAGCATAATGAGAATAAAAAAGATGGTATTTATATTATTGGTGCAAGCAGAGTCTATACACCGTATGGTAAATTAGTACTATATTTGAGCGTTAAGCAGTTTCAGCTAATTGTCCCTGCTTTGATTGTACACGGGCAGATAACGCTTCTTCTAGAGTGGCTTTACCTAACTTATCTTCTAGAATTTGCATAACTTCCCGACCGAAATCATTAGGATTTTGTTTCCAGGCTTGCAAACAAACTTCACCAAAGAAAGAACCATAGGGTTCTGGATTCCATAAAAGTTTTTTAGCTGTCCAAGGCATCAAACTCATAGGATTGTATCCAGGTTTGAGAACCTTCTGGTCGAAAGCATATTGTTCTAAATGAGTATGGGGCTGTAAGCCAATAAAGAAAATTGCAGGTTCAACCTTATCTGCACCAAAGATAGCTTCTAACTCGCGATGATAAGCAATAGTTTGTCTAATTGTTTCATCGGTTTCGTCAATCACATTAAAGGAATAGTTTACTGATACTAAATCATTAAAACCAGCAGCTTTAAGATCACGACAATTTTGCAAAACTGTACGCAGATTGTAGCCCATACGCATCTTACGAACTAACTCTTGAGAACCGCTAGTAATGCCAATTTCAAAGTAGTTCATTCCTGTTTTTACCATCAAATCGGCGAGTTCTGGGGTAATATTATCGGCGCGAATGTAAGCTGCCCAATGAATATCTTTCATCCCTGAATCTACAATTTTTTGTAACAATTCAATGGCATCAGGTATATACTTTTTAGCTGGAATAAACTGGGCATCGGTAAACCAAAAGTTACGGATACCTCGTTCATAAAGCTGACGCATTTCTTTAACTACTTCATCAGCAGGGTTAATTCTTACCTGTTTCCCTTCCACTACGGTATATACACAGTAGCAACAGTTATGGGGACAACCTCTTTTTGTTTGGACACCAATGTAAAAATCATTTTCTTGGAGATAGTAAGCAAATTCTGACCAAATAGTAGCTATATAGTCATAATTGCAAGCACTTTTCTCCATTGGAGTCGGCCATTCGTGAATTAATCCTTCTCTAATGTTGTTTTCCCCAACTACATAGCAACGTTCGTCGCGAAACTCTTGATTTTTAAGAATTTTCTCTAATAGTTGTTCTCCTTCACCGACGGATACTATTGTTCCTTTGGGTAACTGATTTTGTAATTGTTCATAAAACACACTTACAGCACCACCACCCACTACTGTTGAAGCGTCGGGACAGTATTTTTTAGCTCTTGCTAATCCTCGCTTAATTAAGGCTGTATTACGCCATAGTTCCCCATAGTAGGCTGTGGCTACTTTAAACCCACCTAATGCACCTCTTAATTTAATTAAGGGATTTTTGGCATAGTAAAATTCAAAAGCGTTTTGTAGAGGGTTACCACCTCGACCTCCAACAGGGGCGTATATCTGAATATCTCGCCAAGAGAATATTAATAAGGAAGGTTGGAATTGATCAATACACTGATCTAAGGCGCGGTAATAGTCTAAAGGTGGAACAGTACCTAAATCAAAAATCTTTTGCTCTACATCAGGAAATAACTTGTGAACATGATCGGCAAGATATACTACGCCTATGGGAAAAATTGGATTACAAGGAAGACGAACATAAAGAAGACGATTAGTCATAGTTAGAGTAATTGTTAAGTTTGGCAAATTTTATGAGTTTCAAGAGGGTTTTAGGGAACTTTCAGAGTAAAAAATATTTTATTTATATAACTTAACTTTAGCGATAATACTTAAGACAATCAACCAAATATCTGAAAATATATAAGCAGTTAAGAAGTATCACTGATTGAAAAATAAGATTTTAAAGGGGATTAAGATATTTAAAGAAAGATTAAACTTTCCACTTGTGTAAAGCTGTGATACCAAAGCTAAAATCTTGCTGAAGAAATCTTAACCCTCAAAATAATGTCAATGAAAGATTATATAAACATTCATTGGTAGCTAGTTTTACAACCACTAGGGATCAGAGAATGTTAGCTTGTATAGAATAATAGAAAAATTATTTTACACAATCCAATTCTCTTCAATAATAATCATGGCTCAAATATTAGATCCCTTACCGAATGATAAAAATGGTAGCATCCTTTGCTGCTATGTGAACGCCACTAGTCAAATTCAGATTGCCCGCATTACTAATGTTCCTAATTGGTATTTTGAAAGAGTTGTTTTTCCAGGACAACGATTAGTATTTGAGGCAGATGAGAAGGCTATTTTAGAGATTCATTCTGGCATGATGGCTAGTGCAATACTTTCTGATACTATTCCTTGTCAAAAATTGGCTTTACAGAAAATCGAACCAGAGCCTAAAGAAGATAAAGACACAGCAGCAAGAAATGGGGTTAATTCTAAACCAAGTAGTGAAGTTGTAGCCTCAGTTAATGTGGCTGTATAACTTGTATTGCTTAAGATTAAAAATAGGTAAAGGGGGTTAAGCAGACAACCCCCTTGTTTATACTGAGAAAAAAAGGTATAACCGCTTGAAGAGAAATAAATCAAATTATATTTTAGGTAGTAAACTTTGGATTTACCATCTTTTCTGTGGCTGTGGAAAATCGCTGCTTGGGCAATGGGAGGAGCGATCGCCTTTTATCTATTTTTGTTGTTATCTGGATCTTGGATGTCGGTAGGTCGTATATCTAGAATAGGTTATCCTCTTTTGTTGCGAAATGCCCATTATGTGGGCGGAATTATTATTATATTTTTAGTTTTCTTACTACTGGCGATTGGTGTGGTGGGGACTGTCGGATATTATGGTAGTTTGGGGCATTCTTCCCATTTGTGGGCAGGTTTATTGGTTGTTTGGTTGACTACCCTGTCCGCTTGGAGTGCTAATCAAATAACTGGGGGTAATAGTTGGGCGCGATCGCTACATATTACTATTAATGCTATTTTATTATTTGGCTTAGTCTACGTCTCTTGGACAGGGTGGGAAGTTGTGCAGAAATACCTTAATCAATAAAGAATTGGTTAATTAGCCAGTAGATTATTATTCCTTTTGCCATTTAACCAACCTTAACTGATATCAGGGGTAATATTAGTTATCTACAACGAACATATTCATAAACACTAAGATATTGTTTACCTGCATTATTCCAGGAGTAATCGTATTCCATACCTTGCTGGATTAACTGCTCGAATTCTTTGGGATAATCGTAATATAAACCGATCGCTCTTTCCATAGCTGATTCTAAAGCATGGTTATCCATTTGATAGAAAACATATCCATTGCGTTTTTCTGGTGCATGATTTTGATCATAGTCGCGATCAAATACCGTACTTAATAACCCTCCAACACCACGGACAATTGGCACAGTCCCATATTTTAAGCTAATCAACTGTGTTAGCCCGCAAGGCTCAAAATTACTAGGTACTACAAACATATCAGCCCCAGCATAAATTAAATGGGCAAGTTCTTCATTAAAGCCGAGTTCTAAATGTACGTTGGGATTATCATTTAAGAAATGTTTTTCGTGCCAAAAACGACTATTGATATCGGGTGAAGTGGCTGATCCTAAAAGAACAAACTGTGCATTATGAGCTAAAGCATAGTAAATGGCATGATGTACTAAATGAACACCTTTTTGTTCATCTAAACGACCAATATAAGCAATAATCGGTTTGTCACCATCTTCTAGTAGAAATCTTTCCCGTAAAGCTTTCTTGTCTTTGGCTTTATTGGATAAATTATCTAGATCATATTGAGTAGGAATATGAGTATCTATTTGAGGATTCCAAAGATTATAATCAACACCATTGAGAATACCGTTAAACTTGCTCTGATGAATCTCTAGGGTATGACCTAAGCCATATCCAACCTCTGTAAAACGGGCTTCCCAAGCGTGGTGCGGAGAAACAGTGTTGACATAATTAGCGTAGACTATCCCCCCTTTCATCATATTGAGGGCGAAGGGATTAAAGTTATCTTGCAGGCGATCGTAATTGAAATAATACTCTGGTCTATTTAAACCTGTTGCCTCTAAAATATTATTAGTGCAAATACCCTGATGTCTGAAATTATGAATGGTATAGCAAACTCGCTGACGATCCATACCATAATACTGATACATTTCATAGAGCATCACAGGAATTAAACCAGTTTGCCAGTCGTGGCAATGAATAATATCAGGACGTTTATTACTTTTTAGTAGAAATTCCATTGCAGCTTTACTAAAGAAAGCAAAACGCATTGGATCATCATGACCACCGTAGACATAACCACGGTTAAAATATTGATCTTGGCTTTTTGATTGAATAAAGAAACATAATCTACCGTGTACCCAACCACAAAAAACGTCACATTTAATTTCCCCACCATACCAAGGTACACCTAAATCTCGATAGGCTTCGTGTAATCCCCAGATTTGGTCATATCTCATGCAATCATACATCGGCAGAATTAATTCTACGCAGTTACCACGAATTTCTAGTTCTCTACTTAGCCCATAAACTACATCTCCTAAACCACCAGCCTTGATTACAGGAGCGCATTCTGAGGCTATCTGCACGATGTACATATTTGTTTTCCTCGCTTAATAAAACTTTATATTTATCTATATTTTATTTTAAGATCCTATAGCACAAATTTAGTTTACGTGGACAAAATCGGCAAAATCTCAAAAATATTATTTAAATTAATCAGGAATAGTAAGCGATCGCGCTTGTTGTCAAAATTTATACCTATAGTAATATGAGATGATTAAAGGACATTTTTGATCTTTGGGCTTCTTGGCGCATATGCGAAGCGGTATCCTTTAGGATTCGCTCTTTGTCGGAAACCAACAAGACCGCGATGCACCGCTTTTAGCTTTGGGCTTGATATTATTCTTGTTGAGTAGACTCCGTTACAAATGAATTAGTTATTAGCTATTAGCTTTTAGCCTTTAAATAATACTGACTCATTACTCTTTATTTACTACTCCTAACTACCCACTACCTACATTGTCCCCTTGTGGGATTAGCTCCGCTTATCCTTTAGGGCTACCTACTACCTCTCTCCTGTCTCCTGTCTCCTGACTCCTGTCTCCTGACTACAACCCAAATTCTCAAGCAACTAATCTTGCACGGCTATAGTTTAACCATACAGTAAGGCTTATTGGGGCAAATATTATAAAAGTAAGTGGAGTAAATTATGATCATCAAGAGTGTTTTAAAGGGATTTTCTTGAAGTTGCCAGCTTTATTTTATATTTATTGATAATAGTAATAAGGTTAAGTAATTATATAAACATTTATGTGAAGGTAGATGCTAATGCAGGGAAGAAATAATTGTGTAGATATAATTAAATCCTTCCCTACTATTTAAATGAAATTTTATTTGAATTAAATTCCCAAGTCAGTTCCTTCGATTGTTATAGGTTCAATTTTATAGAAGCCTGAAGTATCATCAAAACCCAAAAGTGGTACACCTGGAAAAATATCAAAAAGATTACTAAAAAAATTTCCCATATCTTCAGGCTCAATATTATTAGGTTTGGCTTCTGTAACTTCAGTTGGGAAAGATAAGTCTTCAATTTTCATAATCTAATCCTATGTTTTAAATAGTTAAACAACTTGTATATCTAAATATGATTAATCAATAGAAAAAATGCAGACTTATTTATTCAACTTTTTAAATTGTGCTTATTTTATACTTATTAGGATGGGCTAAAATATAGCAATAAAATGATAGATTAGGATATTTGTGACATTTCTATGTCCCCCTTTTAGGATAAACTTCTTGGCGACAAGCTCAATATCAATTGTCTTAACCTTGGGGGTCATCTACTATAAAATCTATCGTTAAAAATAATTTTAATAAAACCTTTACCCCTTTAATAAATAAAAGGAGTGGTTAAATCTAACTTATATAATAGACACTGTTAGTAAAATATAATCCGTTACTATTTAGTTTATTTTTAGCCAGATAACAAGATTGAGAATACTAATTGCTAAAACTATAAATAGTTTGACTTTCCAAAGCCTGAATAAGTTGAGAAGGTTTTCGATCTCGACTGAAATTCTGACGATCTAACTTAACTTGTAGTCCCATCATCGGATCATCGCCAGGTGCAAGCAAAAACTCTACACAATCAATATCTTGCCAGGTTGTTAGGGTGTCTAAAATTTTAATAAGACTGATCAAATAAGGATGATTACCATCTTTATACCAATCTACTTTGGCTGCGTGAGGCTGATCTAAACCTAGATGAAAAATTAAGGAGGAATTACTAAATAAAGCGATCGCAATTGGTCTTGCTTCTTCCTGGACTAATAAACCTGATTCTTGAGCAATATAACGTATTTTATCTAGTTTTTCATATTGTACTTCAGGTGCGACATTTGGCTGCTGCCAGGATACAGCTACAGTTGCTAAATAGGTTTGTAACAATAAATGACCAAGTTTTTTAGCCTTAGTAGCTAAATATTCAGAATTATAGTCAGTAGCTTCAATTAATAATGGCAAGCGATCGACGATTTCCAACCCATAACCTTTTAATCCAGCTATTTTACGGGGATTATTAGTAATTAGGCGAATTTGTTTTACCCCTAAATCATTGAGAATTTGCGCTCCCATGCCATAATCTCGTAGATCTGCGGGAAAACCGAGTCTTTCGTTTGCTTCCACCGTATCAAGACCAATATCTTGCAAAGTATAAGCCTTAAGTTTATTAACTAAACCAATACCTCGCCCTTCTTGACGTAAATAAACGACTACCCCTAACCCGTTAGCTTCGATCATCTTAAGGGCAGCTTGTAATTGCATCCGACAGTCGCAACGCATCGAACCCAAAGCATCCCCCGTTAAACATTCCGAGTGCATCCTCACCATTGCTGGTTTGGCTGTTAGTTGTGCTAAATCCCCTTTAACAATGGCTAAATGTTCAGTATTATCTAGGGTGTTGCGATAGGCGTAGATTTGAAAATTGCCAAACTGACTAGGAAATTGACATACCGTTTCACGATAAACAAAGCGATCGTGTTTGAGACGGTAACTAATTAAATCAGCAATACTAATTAACTTTAAATTATGTTCACGAGCATATTCTACTAATTGTGGTAGTCTTGCCATCGAACCATCGGGGTTTTGAATTTCACAAATTACCCCCGCAGGATAAAGCCCTGCTAATCTTGCCAGATCAACTGCCGACTCCGTATGTCCTGCCCGTTTTAAAACCCCACCCACCCTAGCACGTAAAGGGAAAATATGCCCAGGGCGAACTAAATCATCAGGTACACTAGCAGGATTAATTGCTACTTGTATAGTACGGGCGCGATCATCGGCGGAAATCCCTGTAGTGACTCCTAACTTAGGCGCAGCATCGATACTTACAGTAAAAGCGGTTTGGTTGCTATCGGTATTTTTCTTTACCATCAGGGGCAAATCTAAAGCATCGAGACGATCTCCTGTCATTGCTAAACAAATTAATCCCCTAGCTTCCACTGCCATGAAGTTAATCATACTAGGGGTTGCAAACTGTGCTGCACAAATTAAATCGCCTTCATTTTCGCGGTTTTCATCATCTACAACCACTATTGAACGACCTGCTTTGATATCAGCTAAAGCGGAATCGATGGAATCAAAAATAATCGAATTAGTTGGAGGCGTTTGCACTACAAAAATCTAACAAAAATGATTAATTATTAGAATAGTTAGTATTTGCTATGTTTGAGTATGATTTTTAATTTTGTTTGCTCAAATTAGACAAATCCAAGAACTTATAGCTATATTATTACGGTTTCATACTTCAAATTAGCAATACCAAATATTCATTGGTCTACTTAAACAATTGTAACTTTTTTCTTTCTCAGTTTTTGCCTAGCCTATTAAATATTTTTGAGGCTTATAATGTTTAATTCGTATCAATAGTTTACGTTTGTTAAACAAAATGTTGATTTAACTTACAAAGTAGTTGATCTTAGAAGAACATGAGTTTAAATAGATTACGTACAACTCCGCTACATTTGAGTGCAATTAATTTTTCAACTATCCTAAATTGTTGGTCTTAACCACAATTTTTTCACCTCAAGCCTCAATAAGTGCCTTAATTTTTCACCTAATTGTTAGAGATTTTTCTTATGGTATCCACAGCATCGAGCAAAACAGTTAATAAATCTGCGAAAACGACCAAAATAAAACCAGATAAACTCAAAAATGCTCAAGGGGTTTATATTACTGTTCATGGTCATTTTTATCAGCCACCCAGGGAAAACCCAGACCTCAACACCATTGAAAGACAACCAAGCGCGCATCCATACCACGACTGGAATGAACGCATCCATCATGAATGTTATCGCCCCAATGCTTTTGCTCGTATTCTTAACCATAAACAAGAGTTGGTTGGGATCGTTAATAACTTTGAATATCTAAGTTTTAATATCGGTGCGACTTTAATGTCGTGGTTGGAAAAATATGATACCGAAGTTTATCAACGCATTTTAGAGGCGGATCATAAAAGTTGCCAAAGACTAAATGGACATGGCAATGCGATCGCGCAAGTATATAATCACATTATTTTGCCTCTGGCTAATGAGAGGGATAAAATTACTCAAATTCGCTGGGGTAAAGAAGATTTCCGCTCGCGTTTTGGCAGAGATCCCGAAGGAATGTGGCTTGCAGAAACTGCCGTAGATTACCCAACTTTGGAGGCTTTAATTGCTGAAGGAATAAAATTTATTATCCTTGCACCTTCCCAAGCAGAAAAATGTCGCCCTATAACTAGCGATGAGTCGAAACAGGTAAATTGGCAACAAGTTGGCGGAGCGCAAATTGATCCTACTCGTCCCTATCGTTGTTTTATCAAGAGTGAAAATAAAGGGAAACAGAGCGATCGCTATATTGATATTTTCTTCTATGATGGCCCTATTTCTCGCGATCTCGGTTTTAGTGATCTCCTAGAGTCTGTTGATAGCCTCGCTGGTAGATTTGGACAAGCAGTAAAGGGCGATCGCCGTACTTCTCAGTTAATCAGTGTGGCGACTGACGGTGAAACTTTCGGACATCATAAGAATGGTACGGAAAAATGTATTGCCTATGCCTTAGCTGAACAGTTTGCACGCTATGGTTGGACAGTAACTAATTATGCTCACTATCTCAGTATTTGTCCCCCTACCTGGGAAGTAGTTTTAAAACCTGTAACTGCTTGGAGTTGCGCTCATGGTGTAGGGCGTTGGCAAGATGATTGTGGTTGCGCTAGCGGTGGTGGTTGGCATCAAAAATGGCGCAGACCTTTACGAGATGCTCTAAATTGGTTAAGAGATCAATTAGTTACAGTTTATCAGGAAGTAGGAAGTAGATTTTTTAACGATCCTTGGCAAGCTAGAGATGAATATATTCAAGTTTTAGGCGATCGCTCTATTGCTAATGTTTCTAACTTTTTACAACGTCATCAGTTAACCGAATTATCTGAGACAGAAAGGATTGATGCTCTACGTCTATTGGAAATGCAGCGTCACGCCCTATTAATGTACACAAGCTGTGGTTGGTTTTTTGAGGAATTATCTCGTCCTGAAGGGGTACAAATTCTCCGTTATGCAGCCAGGGCTATAGAATTGGCAGGTGAGGTAGCAGGAGTTCATTTAAAGGCTGAATTTATCAAACGTTTGGCGTTAGCTCCTAGTAATGTCAATATTTTTGGTCATGGTAAAAAAGTATATCAGGAACTAGTGGCAACATCCCAAGTAAGTCTAGAACAGGTAGCTGCTCACTATGCTATTAGCTCCTTATTTAGTAATTACGCCCAACAAGAACATCTTTACTGTTACGAATTTGAACAGCTAGATTATCAAAAACAGCAGATGGGAACTTTAACCTTATCTGTGGGACAAATACGTTTAACTTCAGAGATTACCTGGGAAAGCCAACATTTTGTTTTTGCAGTGCTACATTTAGGAGGCTGGGATTTCCACTGTTGTATTACTAGCTTTCATGGTCGTTTAGCTTATGCAGAATTAAAACAACAGCTATTTACTGATATTAAACAAGCCAGTGCTGCTAAGGTTATTTTAACCATGAATCGTTTTATGGGTGAACGTTCCTTTAATCTCCAGCATTTGTTTGCCGAAGAAAGACACCGCATCATTAGACTACTAACAGCTAAAACCAAAAAGCATTTAGATCAGTTATATACTCAGGTATATCGCGAAAACTATAGTATGTTGGCAGCTTTTCAACGGGAAGGATTACCATTTCCCCAAGAATTAAAAGTAGCTGCGGAAGTGGCTTTGTCTTGTCGATGCTTAGAAATAGTTAATGATTGGCAAAAGGCGATCACACAACCCCTAATTATGGATAGCTATTTGGCAGAATTAAGTGCTATAGCTACCGAAGCGAATCATTTACAATGCCAGTTAAATATAGCTGAAGCAAAAACTATTTTAGAACAAACAATTGTCAGCCTATTATGTCAGTTATTATATGACGGCAATGTAACAGACTTAGATGCAGATATAGCCAGAATAGAAACGGCGATCGTCCTGGGAGCACAATTGCATTTAAATTTAGGATTAGATCGCGCTCAAGAACTCTATTTTAATTGTTTGCATCAACGTATTTTGCCTAACTGTCTTTATACTCAATCTAATCTTCATCATGGTTGTCCTTGGAATATTATCGAAATTAAACAGTTATTACGACTAGGTAAGAAACTGGCGATCGATGTAAGTTGCTGGCTTGATTAAAAATCTCATAATTGGCAAGAATTTATTTCAAGGCTTGATCTGATCCTGCGTTACTTTTACGTGGGATTTTTTCTATTTATAGCCTTACAAGATTAGTTTGGAAGGATTCGGATGCTTATCCGCTATAGGGTGTAGTCGCGGAGTGGGTAGTAGGTAGGGGGTAATAATAATCAGCGATCGCGCTAGCAATTAAAAAATAAAAGCTAACAGTTAAAAACTCAAAAATGTCCTATCACTCTCCAGTATTGCTATATAGGTTATTCAATACTACTCAAACTATTGCCCAAAACAGATGGAATGGATTTTGGTAAAAATGCTATCAGCTTTTCAATGAAGAATTTAATAAATTAGTCAATGTAATAGATCAGCTTGAACTAGAGTTTATGCAAAAAATACATATTAATTATGCAACAAATTAAAAATTCTCAATATTATGTAACAAAAGACACAAAAAGTTAACTATTTCAATGTGATTCTCTTATTTAGTATTTACACATAGCAGTTACTAAATATTTGGACTAAAGCTATTTGTCATACTGTTATCCCTAAAATAAAGTGCTTATGAATGATGTAAAGCTATAGTCTGTATCAATCTGTTTGCAAAAATATTATCTCACAAGCCAATTTAAATAAATTACATGGGAAAAAACGTGAATAAGTTTTATCAAATTAATTCCCACATTATCTAAATTATCTTGGCTTTATTACTAACAATAACAGTTTTCTAAATCCCAAACTTTATAAACATCTGCGCGTAATCTTACCAACCTAAATCATCAGATGTTTATCGAATAGGCAGTTTGATAACACCCCCAAAATACTGCTTATCCAACAACATGAGAATTTAAGCAACTCATAGCAAATTCTCAGAACTAATACCTATTTTTCTTGTTTGTAAATTACCATCTATCATGTCAAAATTATCTCGTCGTAAATTTATTATTACTGCTGGTGCAACTGCTGCTGGTACTCTTTTGATGCACGGTTGTAGTTCATCTACAGAAACTACAGAAGAGGGGGCGCAATCTAATAGTAATACTCAACCTACAGCGCAACCAGTAGTTAATTTAAGTCCCGAAGAGACACCAGAAGTTACCACCGCCAAACTTGGATTTATTGCCTTAACTGATGCTGCACCTTTAGTAATAGCCTCAGAAAAAGGAATCTTTGCGAAATACGGAATGAGTGAGGTTGAAGTTTTAAAACAAGCTTCTTGGCCCGTAACTCGTGATAATTTGGAACTAGGTTCAGGTGGGGGTGGTATTGATGGGGCGCATATCCTTAGCCCAATGCCCTATTTAATGACTTTAGGAACAATCACCAAGCAACCTGTACCTATGAATATTTTAGCCAGGTTAAATACTAATGGTCAGGCAATTTCTGTTAGTAATGACTATCAGGATTTAAAAGTAGCTATAGATAGTTCCAAAATGAAAGATGTATTTACTAAAGCCAAATCTGAAAATGAAGAACTAAATGCAGCTATTACCTTTCCTGGTGGTACACACGATCTTTGGATGCGTTACTGGTTGTCTGCTGGGGGTATTGATCCCAATAATGATATTTCTGTAATTCCTGTACCACCTCCTCAAATGGTTGCCAACATGAAGATAGGAGGCATGGAGACATTTTGTGTGGGTGAACCTTGGAATGCTCAATTAGTTAACCAAAAACAAGGTTATAGTGCTTTAGTTACAGGTGAACTTTGGAAAAATCACCCAGAAAAAGCCTTTGCTATGCGGGCTGATTGGGTAGAGCAAAATCCTAAAGCTGCTAAAGCCTTAACCAAAGCAGTTTTAGAGGCTCAACAATGGTGCGATAAGCCAGAGAACAAGCAGGAAATGTGCGAAATTGTTTCTCAGGATAAATGGTTTAAAGTTCCTGTAGAAGACATCATTGGCAGATTAGAAGGAAAAATTGATTACGGTGATGGCAGAACAGTAGATAATCCTGATATTTCAATGAAATTCTGGAAAGATAATGCTTCTTTTCCTTATAAGAGTCATGACTTATGGTTTTTAACTGAAAATATTCGCTGGGGTTATATTCCTGCTGACACGGATACAAAAGCGTTAGTGGATAAAGTTAATCGTGCTGATATTTGGCGAGAAGCTGCTAAAGCGATTAAAGTTGCGGATGCTGAAATTCCTCAAACTGATTCCCGTGGGGTTGAAACTTTCTTCGATGGGGTTAAATTCGATCCTGAAAATCCCAAGGCTTATTTAGATAGTTTGAAAATCAAAAAAGCTTAATTACTAATCTTTTAACCAATGGTGGGCAATGCTCACCTAAATATATAACTAGCTCTACATTGACATCTTTTTCTTCACTTATTCTTCACTATGACAGCTAATTTTGGTAATTCTCTAAAAAATTCTAAAAAGTCTAATTTCCTAACTTCCTTAATTAAAAATCCACCCAGAAAAATATTAGCCCCAATATGTGCAATTCTTTTTATCCTGACATTGTGGCAGGTTTTATGTAGTGGGGAAGATGCCAATTTACCCAGCCCTATTAAGACTTTTCAAGACACTTCTAATTTAATATTCGATCCATTTTTCGATAATGGCGGTACAGATAAAGGGTTGTTTTGGCAGATTATAGCCAGTTTACAAAGGGTAGCAGTTGGTTATAGTTTGGCTGCTATTGTCGGTATTGGTTTGGGAATTTTAATTGGTTCTAATGCTTTTATGTATGATGCAGTAGATCCAATCTTTCAGGTATTAAGAACTGTACCACCTTTAGCTTGGTTGCCGATCGCTTTAGCTGCTTTTAAGGAAGCTAACCCCTCTGCAATTTTTGTAATTTTTATTACGGCAATTTGGCCAATCATTATTAATACTACGGTAGGGGTGCAGCAAGTTCCACAGGATTATAAGAATGTCGCCAAAGTATTACATTTATCTGGATTTAAATATTTTTGGGAAATTATGTTTCCTGCTGCTGTTCCTTATATTTTTACAGGTTTAAGAATTGGTATTGGTCTTTCTTGGCTTGCCATTGTAGCAGCAGAAATGCTAGTTGGTGGTGTTGGGATTGGTTTCTTTATCTGGGATTCCTATAACAGTTCTCGCTTGAGTCATATTATTGTCGCTTTGATTTACGTCGGTGTTGTGGGTCTGATTTTAGATCGCCTAGTAGCTTGGATTGCTTCTGTAGTAGTGCCTTCAGAACAGCAACAATAGATAAAACCTAAAACTTTGTTCCTTAATTAATTGATCATTACTCATTACTGATTATTCAAAAATCATGACGGCATTTCTTGAAGTAGACCACGTAGATAAGGTATTCCCACTGGCTAATGGTGGTCAATATATCGCCTTAAAAAATATAAATTTAGAAATCAAACAAGGGGAATTCATTTGTTTATTAGGACATTCTGGGTGCGGTAAATCTACTCTACTAAATATCGTTGCAGGTTTAGATCGACCCACTCAAGGCGGAATCATTTTAGAAAACAAGCAAGTTCAAAAGCCAGGACCCGATCGCATGGTAGTCTTTCAAAACTATTCTTTATTACCCTGGAAGACAGTTAGACAGAATATTGCTTTGGCGGTAAACCAAGTTTACGGTGATAAATCAGTCCAAGAACGTAATGCCATTGTCGATCAACATATTGATCTGGTTAATTTACGTCATGCTGTTGATAAAAAACCTAATGAACTATCAGGAGGTATGAAACAACGGGTGGCGATCGCGCGGGCTTTGGCTATTCGTCCTAAATTACTCTTACTTGATGAACCTTTTGGGGCATTAGATGCGCTGACTAGAGGCAGTTTACAGGAACAGTTGATGAAAATCTGCCAAGAACACCGACTTACCTGTTTAATGGTCACCCATGATGCGGATGAAGCATTATTACTAGCAGATCGAATTGTAATGTTAACCAATGGGCCCCAATCCCATGTAGGTCAGATTCTGGAAGTTCCCATCCCTCGCCCCAGACAACGTTTAGAAGTAGTTAATCACCCTAGCTACTACTCCCTAAGAGGAGATATTGTTTATTTTCTCAACCAACAGAAAAAAGCTAAAAAACGTCAAAGTAAAGCACCTGCAATTATATCTGGTCATGGGCTAGAAAAAATTAATTTAGATATTGGTTTTGTTCCCCTAACCGACTGCGCCCCCCTGATAGTTGCTAAAGAAAAAGGCTTTTTTGCCAAAAACGGTTTAACTCAAGTCAATTTAGTTAGAGAATCCAGTTGGAAAGCGATCGCTGATGGTATAACTAGCGGTCATTTAGATGCAGCCCAGATGGTGGCTGGAATGCCTTTATCTCTATCTTTGGGTATGGGTGGTAGACCAGTTGCACCCACAGTTACCGCTTTAACTTTATCCCGTAATGGTAACGCTATCACCTTAAGAAAAAGTTTTTACGAACAAGGAGTGAGAAATTTAGCCGATTTTAAAGCAGCTATTAATCAAGATCAAGATCAGGTTCATACCTTGGGTATGGTACATCCCTCCTCAATGCACAATCTGATGTTGCGTTATTGGTTAGCTTCAGGCGGAATCGATCCCGATCTCGACGTTAAACTTACTGTTATTCCACCACCACAAATGGTAGCTAACCTCAAAGCTGGAAATATCGATGGTTTCTGTGTGGGTGAACCTTGGAATTCTCGCGCTGTTTATGAAAATCTTGGTTTTGTTATTGCTACCGACTTAGATATTTGGCAAAGTCACTTAGAAAAAGTTTTAGGAGTGCGGGAAGATTGGGCAAATAAATATCCCGAAACTCATATTGCTTTGGTAAAATCCCTGATCGAAGCTTGTGAATATTGTGATGATCGTCGTCATCGTGAAGAGATTCTACAGTTAATCTGTCAACCGCAATATGTAGATTCCGCCCCAGAATATACTCGTCCAGGTTTTATCGATCCCTACCATCGAGGTACAGGCGAACCACCCCAAACTCTACTCAAATACAACGAATTTTATATTGATAAAACTAATTTTCCCAGTCGTGTTGAAGGACTATGGATTTTAGTGCAGATGGCGCGTTGGGGAATTGTTCCCTTTCCTCGCAATTGGATTGAAGTTTTAGACCGTGTTAGAAGGAATGATGTTTACTCTGAAGCAGCCAGACAGTTGAATTTACCAGGTTTAGAACCAGAAAGACATTCTTTTAAATTATCCGATGGTAGCATCTTTAACCCCGATAACCCGATTGAATATCTGCAAAATCTCAAAATCAAACGGCAAATCAAGATAGAGGAAATTGTTCTCGATCCTTTGGTTTACCGTCGCTAGTCCCATTTTTCATTTAAGTCAGAATCTTGTTTAGTCCAAAACATCCATAACCCAATCTAATATCATGCAAACATCCAACAGCACCATATCCCAACATATTTTTACTAAAGATACCGCTAATTTCCTAGAGTTTGACGGCGTTGCTAAAATTTATCCCACTGCTAAAGGTAATTATACAGTTCTAGAAGATGTTAATTTAACCATCAACGAGGGAGAATTTATCTGTCTCATTGGTCATTCTGGTTGTGGCAAATCAACACTTTTAAGTATGGTATCGGGATTAAATAAACCGAGTTTAGGGGAAGTACGCCTCAAAAACCAACCTATTGTCAAGCCAGGTCCCGATCGCATGGTGATCTTTCAAAATTATTCCCTTCTGCCCTGGAAAACTGCCTATGAAAATGTATATTTGGCTGTAGAACAAGTTTATAAACATAAATCTGTCCAAGAGAAAAAAGATATTACCCTAGAACATCTAGAACTAGTAGGCTTAGGGGAAGCGATGAATAAAAAACCTGCCCAACTTTCGGGGGGTATGAAACAACGGGTGGCGATCGCTCGTGCCTTGGCTACTCGTCCCGAAGTCCTCATTATGGATGAACCCTTTGGGGCTTTAGATCCTATTACTAGGGAAGAAATGCAGGAGGAATTACTCAAAATTTGGCAAGATCATCGCTGTACAGTTTTAATGATTACCCATGACATCGATGAAGCCCTATTTCTTAGCGATCGCTTGGTGATGATGACCAATGGGCCCTCTGCTAATATTGGCGAAGTTTTAGATATTCCTTTCCTGCGTCCGCGCAACCGTCAAAAAATTATGGAAGATCCACGCTATTTTGAGTTGCGTAACTATGCCCTAGATTTCCTCTTCCGTCGCTTTGCCCACGATGACGCTTTGGAATAGAAAAACAATTAGTTTTAAATTTGAAAAAAAAAACAGCACGATTGAAAAACGATTGACGCACAACATAAGTCTATACTATAATTAAATGTAAAATTTAAGAGTTCAGTCAGCCAAATTTTATCGTTTAGTTTAAATCATAAACCAGACAATAAAAACGGGGAAACCAATTTTGGGGCTTATTTCTACGAAAAATAGAAAGGGACATCTCTCAGTCCTAGCCCGTCAGCTAACCTCGTCGGCATTGAGAGGAGATTGAAGAGGCAAAATAAATATATTTAATATTTTATAGTTCTCATCAGTATCCTTGGTTACTAACTGCTCTATACATAAATTCAACCAAACTTGCTAATGGTAAGTTGCGGTTATAGCTAGTTATCAGGAGAATCAAATATAATGTTTAACTTGAGCGATCGCGTTCGCAATCAAATCACAGCAGATATCGGTATTGTTGTAGGTTATGGATATTATTTAGCCAACAATAATTATTCCCCAACAATTAAAGTCAGAATTACCAGCCCCACGACAACTACAAGCGCAACTGTAGAAGATATATTTAGTAATTGGTGTTTTTACCCAAAAGAAGACAGCAAATACGCTTCAACGCTGATACACTGCTAAATTTAAGCGGTTATAAGCATAGGTATTAAGTCATCAAAAGTTGAAGACAACTAAGCTCGAATAGAACATAAAAATACCATCACTACAACACATTAATGAATCTATCTACTTTTGCCCTAGCTAGTCAAGCTGCGTGGAAACAAATCAAACCAATAGTTATAAGAGACACATTCCTATTTCCTTTAGCAGGTTTTGCTGGGTTAATTGCCATCTGGTGGGCGATCGCTTTATTCCGTCCAGAATTAATGCCAACTCCACCACAAGCACTAATGGAAAACCTTGATTACATTCTCCATCCATTCTATCGTCGGGGTCCTGGAGATCTGGGGTTAGGATGGTTACTACTTGCCAGTCTGAGAAGGGTAATTATTGGCTTTCTGCTTGGGGCGATGGTAGCAATTCCTGTAGGATTTCTCATTGGGATGTCTCGCCCTGCCTTACTCGCAATTAATCCAGTAATTCAAGTCCTCAAGCCCGTTTCTCCCCTCGCTTGGCTACCTATTGCCCTAGCTATTTTTAATATTGCCGATCCGTCAGCGATTTTCGTAATTTTTATCACTTCTCTGTGGTCAACGATTATCAATACAGCTTTAGGAGTATCTAGCGTCCCCAAAGATTATCAAGATGTAGCCCAAATGCTAGAAATGCCAGCTTGGAAAAAAATCATCAAAATAATTTTACCTGCAAGCTTACCCTATATCTTTACAGGGTTACGTATCAGTTTAGGAATTGCCTGGTTAGTAATTGTTGCCGTAGAAATGCTTACAGGGGGAATTGGGATCGGTTTCTTTGTCTGGGATGAATGGAGTCGTCTTAACCTAAGTTCAGTATTTTTAGCCGTTTTTGTCATTGGGGTAACTGGTTTAATTCTTGACTATCTTTTAGGGATAGTGGAAACATTGATAACTCATCGTCCTGCCCGATCCTAATTAAGATAATCTCAAGTATTAAAATGAATCACAAAATCAAACGTCGAGCCTTTTTACAAGGTTTAGGGACGAGTGTTTCCGCGATCGCTTTATCTAGCTGTGCTGTCAGTGGAAGTAAAGCACCCAAAACCCTATCGGCAGAAGCCTTAGCAGTCGAACCAATAGTTAAACCCGAAAGCTTAGAAAAACCCAACCTCACCATCGGCTATGTCCCTGTTAATGATTGCGCCCCATTTGCGATCGCTTGGCAAAAAGGTTTTTTTCGTAAGTATGGTTTAAACGTAACATTAAGTCGCGAAGCCAGTTGGGCAAACTCCCGTGATGGGGTGATCTTTGGTCGTTTAGATGCCTCCCCCGTAGTTTCAGGGGCTGTAATGAATGCAAGAGCAGGTGCAGAAGGCGCGCGTCATGCCCCGTTGTGTGCTGCTATGACTATTCACCGTCACGGTAACGCGATGACTATGAGTAAGGAACTTTGGGATGCAGGTATTCGCCCTTGGCAAAGTTATCAAGGAAATTTAGAACAATTTGGGCGTGATTTTGATGGTTATTTTCGTCAAGCTCCCCCAGAAAAGCGATCTTTAGCAGTGGTTTTAAGTTCTGCAATATATGAATATTTTGTGCGCTATCTCATCGCAGCTACAGGCTTAAATCCAGATGAAGAGTTTCGCATTATGATTACTCCCCCACCCCAAATGGTTAGTAATATGCGTATTGGGGCAATGCAGGCTTATATGGTGGCAGAGCCTTGGAACACTAGGGCAATTTCTGGTAATGAAGGTATTGGCTTTACTTTCGCCCAAGGGAGAGAAATTTGGCGCGGACATCCCGATCGCGTTTTGGCGGTAATGGAATCTTTTATTAATGAAAATCCTAAAACCTATCGTTCTTTAGTTAAAGCGATGATCGAAGCTTGTCAATATTGTAGTAAGCCAGAAAATCGCCCAGAAGTAGCTAAAATTCTTTCAGAACGTTCCTATACTGGGGCAAAGCCTAATATAACTAGTGCTGGCATTGTCGGTAATTATAATTATGGTGGTTTTGATGATCAACAACGAATTGTTAATGATATAGCTACAACTATCTTTTACGATTTACCTACGGAAGTTTCCAATATTCCTTACGACCATTCCACCTTTTTATGGCAGTCGCAAAACCTTTGGTTAATGACTCAAGCAACACGTTGGCAACAAATTGAGAAGTTTCCTAAAAATGCCGAGGAAATAGCTCGTACAGCTTGGCGTACTGATTTATATCGCCAAATTGCTGATGAGATGGGTATTAAATGCCCTACGGATGATTATAAAGTCGAATCTGCTGAGGCATTTATTGACGGGCGATCTTTTGATCCAAGTGATCCTGTTGGTTATCTTAATAGTTTTGAGATTAGAGCTAAAGCACCTCGTTCTTTTTTTATGTCTTAAGTTTTTGCTCAGATAAATATTATTTAAATTTTATATAGGAGTTGTTCAATGTTTTATTCCACCAGCACAAATGTCGGCAATACTTTAGTAAATCCTCGTCAAGATGAATTTTTGGTTATTGAAAATCTAATTAAGGCTTATCCAAAACCTGATGGGGGAAGAACAGTAATCATTGATGGTATAGATTTAACTATTGGTGCAGAAGAATATATTTCGGTAATTGGTCATTCTGGTTGTGGTAAATCTACCATGCTGAGAATCATTGCAGGTTTAGATAAACCCAGTGCAGGTAGGGTAACTCTAGAAGGGAGAGAAATCAAAAAGCCAGGTGCAGAAAGAATGATGGTTTTTCAAAATTACGCCCTTTTGCCTTGGCTAACAGTTAGGGAAAATATTCGCCTTGCAGTCGATGAAGTGTTAAAAAAAGCTACTCGTGCTGAAAAAGTAGATTTGATTAATGAACATCTAGCGATGGTAAATCTCACCCAAGCTGCTGATAAATATCCCGATGAAATTTCTGGGGGTATGAAACAACGAGTAGGAATTGCGCGCGCTTTAATCACTCGTCCTAAAATGCTATTGATGGATGAACCCTTTGGGGCTTTGGATGCACTAACTAAAAGGAAATTACAAGCACAAGTGTTAGAAATTTGGGAAAACCATCGCCAAGCAGTCATGATGATTACCCATGATGTGGATGAAGCAATTTATATGTCTGATCGCATTATTTTAATGACCAATGGCCCAGAAGCCAAAATTGGACAGATTTTAAATGTGCCTTTTCCCCATCCCCGCGATCGCCATAAAATTCTTAAGTCTCAAGAGTATTATGATTTACGTAATCAGGCTTTAAGTTTTCTTGAACAATATCAATAAGATGCTTACTATTAATTTACTAGCCTCAAACTTATATGTTTTTAGCTTTTTTGCACTATGGTAAAAATCTTGTTGTCTTTGCTGATTTGTTTGATTACTACTTTTAATTTTTTAATTGAGCCTGTGGCTGCCAAATTAATTACCCAAAATGATCCAGCAATTTTAGTTTGTTTTTCTGGTGGTCAAGAAATTGCTAGAAAAACTGTTGTTGCAGGTCCTTTTGCTGATGAGTATAAATTTGCTCACGAGGTTAAAGTAGTAGATTCTATGGGAGAACATCAGTTAAATTTTGCAGGGGGACTTTGTATTATTGACCAAGGTGCAGCAACTATTAAAAATAAACTAGAGTTAAGCGATCGCCTTGTTTGTTATTCGGGTGCAAAACCAGTAGTTAATTTTGAGGTTTATGGTGCTGAAACTACCGTTGATGAATATCTCGAAGGTAGAACTTTTGTAGCTAAGTCTACGGGAGGTAATCTTAATTCAGATTCGCTTCATCGTTATTTGATCTTCGGTGGTGGGGCTTGTTTGGGATCGGAAATAGAATAGGTATTTCTCGCAAAAGTTTCTTAATTTATAGTATTTAAAATATCGCGATCGCAGCTAATTACATCTCGTCAATCATCTAAAAAAATATATGAACATGATTGACAAATTATTAATATTAATTTAGAATAATGTCAATTTAATATTAGAGTTCAGTCAGCCAAATCTTGTAGTTAAGTTGGTAATTTCAAGCTTGACTTTAGAACGGGGAAACCAAAATTGGGGCTTATTTTTATGAAAAGGTAAAAATGGACATCTCTCAGTCCTCGCCCGTCAGCTAACCTCGTAGGCATTGAGAGGAGATTGCAAGAGTAGCATATGAAAGTATAGTTACTAAAGATAATTTTCCTTAATTAATAACTGCCCTCTACGTTTAGATCATTGGTTACTAAAGGTAATTTTTTATTGAATTACTGTGGTAAAACAGGAAACCCAAATATTATGTTGGAAATTATATTTATGCTTATAAAACTTTCAAAATCATCTGATAGTAAGATATCAGCATTTTAAATAGTTTAAAAGTTAATTAATTAAGTTAGTTATTAAGCTTGAGTTAATCTAAATTTAGAGCGAAATTCTTAGATAAATAAGAATCAATACCTTATCTTATCAATTATTGTTAGATGATTATCCATAAATAATCAACAATTGCAGTATCCAAAGCAACTTAAAGACAGCCAGTAGTTAGCTACTAGACTGCTTTTTTCGTGCAAGCTAATGGCGAACTATTATGTAAGCCCTTTGGGTGAACAGTACCCCGCCCGTGAAGGACGAGGCTTGCGTTCACTTCGTCAATATTTTAAATAATAACAAAAATATGGAACTAACATTGACTAACTTACCAGCTATAGTAGCAGCCTTTACCTTTACGGCAGTAATCATTGCCATCCTCACAGAAAAATTACATCTAACCGTAGCAGCCTTTCTTGGCGCACTAGTTCTAGTATTTACTCATGTAATGACTTTAGGTCAAGCAATTGGCTACATTAATCAAAGTCATGCCACATTGGCTCTATTTTTTGGAGTTATGGTTTTAGTTAGAGCTTTTGAGCCGACTAATATTTTTGCATATTTGGGTACACAGATGGTTGTGCTGGCAAAGGGAGAAGGAAAAAGGTTAATTTTAACAGTCATTGGCATAACTACAGTCATTTGTTCTGTATTACCTAACGCTACAACAGTCATGCTCTTAGCTCCATTGCTACCGCCTATCGCGCAGGAAATTGGGATAGATTTTGTACCATTATTGATTTTGATGGTTTTTGTAGCTAATAGTGCGGGACTTCTGACTTTAGTAGGAGATCCTGCAACTTTTATTGTGGGGGATGCGGTTAATCTTAGTTTTAACGATTACCTAATGAGATTAAGCTTAGGTGGCGCGATCGCAGTAATATCTATATTAGCTTTAGCACCTATTTTATTTCGTGATATCTGGAACAAAAAGCTAGATGACATGAATACATTGCCTCATCCTGAAATTAATCATCCAAGAGTACTAACGTTAGGTGGAATCTTAGTTGCAGTAGTTCTTTTATTTTTCGTTATTGGTGAAACCTTACCCACCCCTATCCCTCCTGCTTCGGTAGCTTTATTGGGGGCAGCGATGGCTTTACTACTGGCTAGTCAAAGTAAAATCGATACAGTAAATAATATACTTAAAGATGTTGACTGGAGTACCCTATTATTCTTCATGTCTACCTTTGTCTTAATTGGTGGATTAGAGAAAACAGGAGTAATTAATAGTATTTCGGGACTATTAGCGGTTATTTTAGGTAAAAATATTGCTTTAGGTTCAATTGTCTTACTATTTGTCGTAGGGTTACTATCTAGTGTTGTTCCTAATATCCCCTTAGTGGTCGCAATGGTACCTTTACTCAAGCAATATTTAGTCAACGTAGATATGCTGAGTGCAGATTTCTTGAGTCCTACTTTTCAAGGACAATTTCCCCCAGAAGTACTACCGTTATTCTACGCTATGATGTATGGCGCAACTTTAGGTGGCAATGGAACGTTGATGGGTGCATCGTCTAATATTGTGGCAGCAGGGGTAGCAGAATTACACGGTGGTCGTATATCTTTTCATAAATTTTTAAAATACGGTATACCTGTAATGATTGTGCAGCTAATAACAGCAGCCTTGTATGTTATTTTTGCTTTTTTAATTTAATAGATTAAGCTCAAAACCTACTGACAATTACTTAATAAAGGTGTAATGTGACATCAAAAAGTAATCTGTTGGTAGCTTTTTTGGATATTTAAGCCTATTGATTTAATAACTATTTTTTAGCTTACCAGCTACTTTTAAGCATTGATATTAGGCTTGAACATATTTTTGGTAACTCATCATAATTCAACATTGCGACTTAACTATGTCAACGGCAGTTTTAGTCTTAATACAAGTCTTAGTTGTTATAGGATTGTCTCGTATAATGGGGCAGGTTTGTAGAGCAATTAAGCAACCATTAGTAATAGGTGAAATTATTGCTGGTATAATGTTGGGCCCTTCTTTGCTAGGTCTAATTGCGCCAGCATTTGCAGCTAGTTTATTTCCTGCTGAAACTATTCCCTATTTAGATATTTTGGCAGAAATCGGCTTAATCTTTTTTATGTTTTTGATTGGGTTAGAACTTAATCCGAAATATTTAAAAGGACAACTAGATATGGCAATTTTAATTTCCCATGTCAGTATTTTAGTTCCTTTTGCTCTGGGGTCAATTCTAGCTTTATTACTTTATCCTTTAGTTTCAAGTCAGCAAGTATCTTTTACTGCTTTTAGCCTGTTTTTAGGTGCAGCCATGTCTATTACGGCATTTCCTGTACTAGCTAGAATTATTACGGAAAATAATCTGCAAAAAAGTAAATTAGGGACTTTAGCTTTAACCTGTGCTGCGGTAGATGATGTTACAGCATGGTGTTTATTAGCAGTAGCGATCGCAGTTACTAGAACTAATAGTGTAGTCGGTGCAATTCCTACCATTATTGAGGCATTAATTTACATAGCCTTTATGATTGTAGTGGTGCGTTGGTTACTACAAAAATTTGAAATTTATTATCAACGTCGAGGCAAACTAACCCCATTAACCTTATCTTGGATTTATATGGGTGTGGTGGTTTCTGCCTTAATTACAGAATTTATCGGTATCCACTTAATTTTCGGGGCGTTTCTTTTAGGGGCAGTAATGCCGAAAAATCCTGATTTAGTGAGTGAAATAGCCGAAAAAACAGAGGATTTTGTTTTAATTTTCCTTTTACCCGTCTTTTTTGCCTATAGTGGCTTAAAAACTCAAATAGGCTTGCTTAATCGTCCTGGCTTGTGGTTATTGTGTGGTGCAGTATTAGCTGTAGCCATTGTGGGTAAATATGTGGGAACTTATATAGCAGCTAGAGTATCGGGAGTAGAAAATAGAGATGCTTCTGCGTTGGGTTGGTTGATGAATACCCGTGGTTTAACCGAATTAATTGTTTTAAATATCGGACTTAATTTTGGGGTAATTTCGCCACTACTATTTACCATGCTAGTAATTATGGCGTTGGTAACAACCTTTATGACTTCCCCCTTATTAGAATGGATCTATCCTAAACGTCTAATTAGACTCAATGTTGCTCAAACGGAAGTTACCGATACTCAACCACCAATTCCCAGTTATAAAATACTAGTTCCTATTGCAAATCCCAATACCCAAACAGAATTACTACAATTAGCAGGGGCGATCGCTGGAAAAAAAGCTGCTGTGGTACATCCTCTCAGTTTAATTGAGTTAGAAGAAGACTATTTATATGAAAGTACGCCAGAAGCAGCAGATAGATTAATTATCAAACGGCGCAATAATATAGAAGATGTAGTTAATCTTATTGAACCTGAAGCAATTAGAAAAAATATAGTCCCAATTGTGGGAATTGCTCAAGATGTAGCCCGCGAAACTGCCAATATAGCCAGCAATGAACAAGCTAATCTAATTTTAGTTGGTTGGCATAGATCTACATTTGCAGAGAATAGGCTTGGGGGTAGAGTTGGACAAATACTAAATAATTCTCCTACTGATGTAGCTGTTTTCATTGGTAAAGAACCATACCCTTGGCGATCTTTGGTAGTTGCTTATGCCAATAACATACACGATGATTTAGCATTATCCTTAGCAATTAGAATGTTGTTTAGTGATGAGCAACGCCAACTAAAAATTATCCAATTTGAGCAAACAGATCCCACAACCGAAGGTATTAGTTCAGAATTGTGGCAAACTATCGAAAAACTACCCCAAGAAGTGCGATCGCGCATTGAAATTACTAGAGTAGCTACAGACGATCCGATAAGTGCGGTAATTCAAGCATCTACAAATGCTGATCTAACTATAGCTGGGACAAGTCGTACCTGGGGAATTGAACGTCAAACTTTAGGACGTTATACAGATAAGCTGGCTAAAGAATGTGAATCTTCACTTTTAATTACTCGTAGATACAACCAAGTAGCTTATCAACTTAATTCACTAATCGACGAACAAACACAAGACTTAAGCACAATTTAGTTAAATTATCAAAGGATAGATACTGTGAGTCATTTTAACGCCAAAACTTTGTCATTTTATGCAATTGCTATAGGTAGCGTTTTACTATTATTTAGAACCGTTAGTGTCTATGGTGAAACTAAATTAAAAGCCCCTATAAATATTGATGGTAGTTATCAATTTATTGAAGCTGATTTGCCTTCCTGTTTGCAAGATCAACAGTTACAACTAAATATCGAACAGTCTGGGATCTATTTATTTGGCAATATAACGACTAATGCTAAATCTCCAGCGCAACAGGTGAGTGAGATTCCTATGAGTGGTGACTTTAAAGGGCATCAAATTATTATGTCTGGTAAAGGTAATTTAGCTAATTGCGACTCTCCGTTACAGTTAACTATTCAAGGAGAACATCGAAAACATAATTTAGTCGGTACAATCAAAGACAGTTTATCTAACAGTGAAAGTACTTTTATAGCTAAATATCAGCAATCAAAATCAGCACCCACAGAAGCAACAAAAGGACATTAAAATCAGCAACTTGATGTGTTATAAGCTATAAACTAGTTTAAATAGCACATGATCTATGACAGCAAAATCATTTCGTTTATTAAAGCGCGCTCAACAGTCTGGCGATCAAGTTTCATTTAATTATTTTCATCATCAACCAGGTAGTTTGCCTGGTGTAATTGCTATTGATCAAGAGGCTAAACCGACCGAGATAAGCTTAATTGATTACAATTCACAAGAATTAATTCATCTTAACCAGTTAACTTGTGCCGAATGTGCTACTTATCTTGATAGTGAATCTGTATCCTGGGTAGATGTTGCAGGTTTAGGGGATCACGTGGTTTTACAATCACTAAGTGAAGCATTTAATTTACATCCTCTGGTTTTAGAAGCTGTAGCCAATGTTCCCCAACGTCCAAAAGTAGAAGATCATGAGCATCAATTAGTAATTATTACCCAAATGGCTAATCTTAAACCTCAAGCAGCAGGTTTTTGGCTAGAACAAGTTAGTTTCGTCTTAGGGGAAAATTATCTATTAACAGTACAAGAAGAACCTGAGAGAGATTGTTTTGATCTAGTACGCGATCGCTTAAATCGTAATCGAGGAATTATCAGACGACAAAAAGCGGATTATCTTACCTACGCCCTTTGGGATGCTGTTATTGATGGTTATTTTCCCATTTTAGAAGCCTATGGGGAAAAAATAGAAATATTAGAAAATGAGGTTATTACTCAATCGAGCGATCGCATTTTAGGTAAAATCTATCGTATTAGGCGGGAGTTATTAGCTTTGCGCCGTGGTATTTGGTCACAAAGGGATGCTTTAAATACTTTAATTAGAGAAGGTCATCCATTAATAAGTGATCATGTACTAATTTATTTTAAAGATTGTTATGATCATACAGTTCAAATTATTGATACCATCGAAACCTATCGTGAACTTGCATCAGGACTAATAGATATTTATTTGTCGGCAGTAAATAATAGAATGAACGAGGTTATGAAGTTACTAACTGTCGTCTCTAGTATTTTTATTCCTCTAACTTTTATCGCAGGTATTTATGGGATGAATTTTAATCCAGAGGCTTCTCCTTTCAATATGCCCGAATTAAATTGGTATTGGGGTTATCCTTTTTGTTTGGGAGTGATGGCTACTGTTGCCCTAATTCTGGTTAGTTATTTTTGGCGACGGGGCTGGTTAAGGTCTAGTTAATCGCGCTAAGAGTGCATTCTGCCATCATTGTAGATGGATATCAAGACGAAGCTGATAATAATTTGAATTAAATTTTAGTTATACCTTTTGCTCAAAAAAAGATCGCTCCCGACAGTTTATCTTAGCTATTCAAATCTAAAGAGCGATCGCTATTTTAATTTTACGTGATAACTTGAGTATCAATATTGGCAATTAATTTAAATAAATTTAAGTACCAAAAATCCTAAAACCAATACTGCTAAAAATCCCCAAGCAACCCAATCAAAATACTTCTCGATCCAATCTTTTAAAGATTCTCCGCCCCAAAAAATCAATCCCCCTACCAAGAAAAAGCGAAAACTACGACCCAAAACAGACGCTAAAACAAACTGCCATATATCAAATTTAAATACACCCGAAGCAATAGTAAACACTTTATAAGGAATAGGGGTAATTGCTGCAACTAATACTCCCCAAAAACCCCAGGTATCGTACATCCCTCTAATTTGATTAAAAACCTGCTGATCTGGATCATAAAGATCTAAAATTGGCTGACCAATACTTTCAAAAGCAAAAAAACCAATTCCATATCCAGCCAAACCTCCCAAAACCGAACCGACACTACAAATTAAAGAAAATTGGAAAGCTGCTACTGGTTGTCCCACAGCCAAAGCAATTAATAATACATCGGGGGGAATGGGAAAACAAGAAGATTCAGCAAAAGCCAATAAAAATAATGCCCAACTTCCATAAGGTGTATCACTCCAACTGATAACCCAGTCATAGGCTCTTCTAAGCATAAAATTACTACTTTTAATAAAACTAGTCTTGAATATTAATTCAAAAAAAACAAAAAAAAGGTGAGTATAACCCACCCTTAAACTAAACTATTTCTAACTTAATATTAGTACTTGTAACTATCAGGCTTAAATGGGCCGTTAATTGGTACATTAATATATTTCGCTTGTTGTTCGGTTAATTGAGTAATTACCCCGCCAAACCCTGCAACCATATAACGAGCAACTTCCTCATCTAAATGCTTAGGTAAAACATCGACAGTAATACTCTTGGCTTTAGTTTCTGGAGACTGATCAGCAAATTTACGCTCAAATAAGAACATCTGCGCAAGTACTTGGTTAGCAAAAGAACCATCCATAATGCGAGAAGGATGTCCTGTAGCATTACCCAAGTTAACTAAACGACCTTCAGATAAAAGCAAGAGAAAGTCCTGTGGATCTTCACTACGGTATACTTGGTGTACTTGTGGTTTAACCTCAGCCCAACGCCATTGGCGACGCATAAATGCTGTGTCAATCTCATTATCAAAGTGACCAATATTACAAACCACTGCGCCTGATTTCAAGCAGGTCAACATATTAGAGTCACAAACGTTAAAGTTACCAGTAGCTGTTACCACCATATCCATAGATGCCAACAAGTCTTTATTGATGCTATCGATTGTGCCATCATTTTTACCATCAATGTAGGGGGATACCAATTCATACCCATCCATACAAGCCTGCATAGCACAAATAGGATCAACTTCGGCTATTTTAACAATCATGCCCTCTTGACGTAGAGAAGCAGCCGAACCCTTACCCACATCACCATAACCAATTACTAAAGCTTTTTTGCCAGCCATTAAATGATCAAGACCACGTTTAATAGCATCATTCAAACTATGACGACAACCATACTTATTGTCATTTTTAGCTTTAGTAACAGAATCATTAACATTAATAGCAGGAATTTTTAATTCGCCATTTTCCAGCATTTCCCACAAACGATGTACACCAGTGGTGGTTTCTTCAGTCACACCATGAATACTATCTAACATTTGAGGATATTTTTGATGGATATGACCTGTTAAATCTCCACCATCATCTAAAATCATATTGGCATCCCAAAGCTCACCGTCGCCATTATGGCAAGTTTGCTCAATACACCACATATATTCATCTTCAGTTTCGCCTTTCCAAGCAAATACTGGAATTCCAGCAGCAGCGATCGCAGCAGCAGCATGATCTTGAGTGGAAAAAATATTACAAGATGACCAGCGAACTTCGGCCCCTAATTCACACAGAGTTTCAATCAAAACTGCCGTTTGAATAGTCATGTGAATACAGCCAATAATTTTAGCCCCTTGTAATGGCTTACTATCACGGTATTTAGCCCGAATAGTCATCAAAGCTGGCATTTCACCTTCTGCTATAGATATTTCCTTGCGTCCCCAATCTGCAAGGGTAATGTCCGCTACCTTATAGTCTTGAGTATTCTTTTTTTCTTTAGCAATTACTTGCATATTCATCCGATTTTTATATTCACTATAGTATTTGTCAGGTATCTGCTTCGACAACTTTGCCAAAGTTCATTGAGGTAAACTGCCACTTATGTGACTGTTAATAGCTTTTATAGATGTATACCAAAAGCTATATGTTTATCTATCTAACACATATTCGTTGCTCTCGTCACACTTGAAATTTTGCCGATTATAAGCAGGTAATAACTACAAATGTAACTACGCTCTTTAAAACAACTAAATTAAGTCACAGATTACTCCGCCGTAAAACGACGGAGCCTGCTATGACCGTTGGTTAGTATCTCGAAATCAAATTATCTTAGGCGAGAGAAATTTCTTAAGTAATATAACACAATTATCTAGTTGAATATTTAATATGGTAAATACAGTAATTTCAATTTTCCTAAACCTAGAGTTGAGAAACGTATCCAATTCTCACTTTATAGACTAAGAAAGTAGGATAATTTACTTAACGAAAAAAATAGGTAATCTATTATTAGAGAACACGGCAGTATGCATTTAAGCGAAATAACTCATCCTAATCAGTTGCACGGTCTATCAATCCGACAACTTGAGGACATCGCACGCCAGATAAGAGAAAAACATTTACAAACAGTTGCAACTAGTGGCGGTCATTTAGGCCCAGGGTTAGGTGTAGTAGAATTAACTATTGCTTTATATCAAACTTTAGATTTAGATCGCGATAAAGTAATTTGGGATGTAGGACATCAGGCATATCCTC
This sequence comes from Chondrocystis sp. NIES-4102, assembly GCA_002368355.1. Lineage (NCBI taxonomy): Bacteria > Bacillati > Cyanobacteriota > Cyanophyceae > Chroococcales > Chroococcaceae > Chondrocystis > Chondrocystis sp. NIES-4102. The sequence continues at coordinate 4,287,727 of AP018281.1, forward strand.
ATAAATTACTTACGGGTCGATATAACAAGTTTGATACCCTGCGTCAAAAAGATGGTGTAGCTGGTTATTTAAAAATAAGCGAAAATAAATTTGATCATTTTGGGGCAGGACACGCTTCTACTAGTATCTCCGCAGCTTTAGGCATGGCATTAGCAAGAGATGCTAAAGGGGAAGATTTTAAATGTGTCGCGGTTATCGGTGATGGTGCTTTAACTGGAGGTATGGCATTAGAAGCGATTAATCACGCAGGTCATCTACCTAACACCAACCTAATGGTAGTGCTTAATGACAATGAAATGTCAATTTCTCCTAATGTAGGTGCTATTTCGCGCTACCTGAACAAAGTTCGCTTATCAGACCCAATTCAGTTTATTTCGGATAATTTAGAGGAACAGTTTAAACAGCTACCTTTCTTTGGTGAATCTTTAACGCCTGAAATGGAAAGGGTCAAAGAAGGGATGAAACGCCTAGCAGTACCAAAAGTTGGGGCTGTAATTGAGGAGTTGGGCTTTAAGTATTTTGGCCCAATTGATGGTCATAATCTGTCAGAATTAATTTCTACCTTTAAACAAGCTCATAAAGTACCAGGGCCTGTACTAGTTCACGTGGCAACGGTAAAAGGGAAAGGATATGCTATAGCTGAAAAAGATCAAGTAGGATATCATGCCCAAAGTCCCTTTAACTTGGCTACAGGTAAAGCTGCGCCTGCTACTAAGCCTAAGCCACCAAGTTACAGTAAGGTATTTGCAGATACCCTAACAGCCTTGGCAGAAAATGATTCTAAAATTGTCGGTATAACTGCTGCAATGGCAACAGGAACGGGTTTAGATAAACTACAAAGTAAGTTACCTAAACAATACATTGATGTAGGAATTGCTGAACAACACGCCGTCACTTTAGCTGCTGGGATGGCTTGTGAAGGGATAAAACCTGTAGCGGTTATTTATTCCACTTTCCTACAACGGGCGTATGATCAGATAATTCATGATATCTGTATTCAAAAGTTACCTGTATTTTTCTGTCTAGATCGAGCGGGAATTGTTGGGGCAGATGGCCCGACTCACCAAGGTATGTACGATATTGCTTATCTACGGTGTATACCTAATATTGTGGTAATGGCACCTAAAGACGAAGCGGAGTTACAACAAATGATGGTAACTGGTATTAATTACCGAGATGGCGCGATCGCTATGCGTTATCCTCGTGGTAATGGTGTCGGTGTGCCATTAATGGATGAGGGGTGGGAATCTATCGAAATTGGCAAAGGTGAAATTCTGCGTCATGGAGATGATTTACTCTTAGTCGGTTATGGAACTCAAGTATATCCTGCGCTACAAGTGGCAGAAATACTCAGTGAACATGGGATCGAAGCGACAGTAGTTAATGCTCGTTTTGTTAAACCCTTGGATATAGATTTAATTGCTCCTTTAGCTAAACGCATTGGTAAAGTAGTTACTCTAGAAGAAGGGTGTTTGATGGGTGGTTTTGGTTCGGCAGTTTTGGAGGCTCTCCAAGACAACGATATTTTTGTCCCTGTTAAACGCTTTGGTGTACCTGATATTTTGGTAGAACACGCAACCCCAGAACAATCTAAAGTTAGTTTGGGTTTAACTAGTTCGCAAATGGCACAAAGTATCCTTAAGGTTTTCTTTGATAGTAAAAGTAAAGAACCTTCTGTGGTTAGTTAATAGCAACGAAAGTACCAAATGAAATATATGACAATATATAAACTGGCACTTGAATCTTACAAATCTCTGTCATTCGCTTTAAACTAGTAATTGTGTGTGAGGAGTAAGTGTAAGAGAAAAGGGTTTTGGGGTCGAAACAAGGCAAGACTCCCAAGACCTTTTTCGTTTCTAGGTTTTATTTTATTGGCGATCGCTTCAAGTTAAATTAATTTCAGTCTAGACCAAGATAAATTTTGCTGTTGACTATCCCAATGCCAACGTAAGAAATTAGCAACCTCTCCAATTTCCATACCTGGTAAGTTGATGGCTTTTCTAGGAGATCTAGTAGCCATAGCGATCGCCATCTCTGCTGGACAACCCCATGTAATTAGATTTTTTACGCCAGTTAGTAGGGGTAAAGTTGTTCCTGATAATGTACCATCGGCTAGTCTAGCTACTCCGTGGGTAACTATAATTTCTCGCTCATCCCAAGGATAGACTCCATCCGCTAACCCTAAAGGGGATAGGGCATCACTGACTAAAAAAATACCTTGCTCGTAATTACTAGCTTTGAGGATAATCTCTAGCATAGTCGGACAAACATGATGACCATCAGCAATTAAACCACAATACACATTAGGGTCAACAATAGCAGCACCTAAAAGTCCTGGTTGACGGTGGTGCAGGTTAGGCATAGCGTTAAAGGCATGAGTTACCATTGATGCCCCTTGTTTAAAAGCTTGTTGGGCTTGGATATCACTAGCTAATGAATGCCCCAAGCTAACAATAATATCCTGTTGTCTCAGATAGCTAATAACTGTATTAGTAGTATCCAATTCTGGGGCGAGGGTAATAATTTTGACTACATGACTATATTCGCCTAAAACTTGTTTAATTTTTTCAATAGTTAAAGGCAGGAGATATTGGGCAGGATGTGCGCCTCTTTTTTGGTGATTTAAAAAAGGCCCTTCTAAATGTATTCCTAATATTTGGGCTGTATTCTGATGCTTGACTTGAGACTTAATAAATTGAGCCAAGACAAAAAGCGATCGCTGTATTTTTTCAATTGATGTAGTAACTATAGTGGGAAGAAAACCATCTATTCCCTCTTTCCATAAAAAATCACAGATTTCCTCAAGTTTGCCGAGATCTTTTAATTCTAAATCGGGAAATGCTAAACCCAACGCACCATTAATTTGTAAGTCTATTCCCCCCAAAGATAACCAGTCCCCCTGCAAATCAATAATTTCTTCAGTTGCATGATCTAATTGAGGAGCGATCGCTGTTATTTTTCCCTGATGTATGGCAATTTCTTTTACCCCTGGGTGTCCAATTACACGGGCATTAATAATTATCGACATTTCAATTACTTTTTTAACAGTGATCTCAATTACACACCAAGTTTCAAGATTGGCAAATAATAAATCATATAAATACCGTCAGTCACCCTTATATAAGACTGATATATAAAACATAACCCAAGTAGTTAATTCTGCTTGGGTTAAATAATGGTATTAGCTTTTATCAAGTAACAATTAAATATAAATTGCTACGGGCGTGTTATATGTTGTGAAAATCTAGCAGATCTGCAAGCCATAGCTAATCAAATTTAAAGATATTTCCTAATTAACAATTCCAAATTAGCTTTAGTCTCTTGGGGTACTTTATCCAACGGCGTTAAAATGGCATATTTAAGAGCAGAATGGGCTGCCGAGGGGGGAGGATTATTGTGTAACCGTTTAACAGTTTCCTGAATTACTTTTTGGGCATTAACAGCATTACGCCGAAGATTATTAACCACCATTTCCACTGTTACACTATCGTGATCAGGATGCCAGCAATCATAATCAGTAACTAAAGCAAGGGTAGCATAAGCAATTTCCGCCTCCCTAGCTAATTTAGCTTCGGGTAAATTCGTCATACCGACTACAGTTGCACCCCAACTACGATAAAGATTAGACTCAGCTTTAGTAGAGAAGGCAGGACCCTCCATACAAACATAAGTGCCACCCTGATGTAAATCCACATCGACTAAATTTAAAGATGTAACGGACTCGCTCAATATATTGGCTAAATTAGGGCAGATAGGATCACCAAAGGCAATATGAGCCACTAAACCAGCACCGAAAAAGGTAGCAGCACGGTTTTTTGTGCGATCGATAAATTGATCGGGGATGACTATATCTAAGGGTTTGGCTGCTTCTTTTAAAGATCCTACAGCAGAGGCAGAAATAAGATATTCCACTCCCAATTGCTTCATCGCGTGAATATTGGCACGAAAAGGCAATTCTGTTGGTAATAAATGATGATTACGCCCATGACGAGCTAGAAAAGCTACATTTGCTCCTTCTAATTGACCGACAATTAAAGCGTCTGAAGGGTCACCAAACGGAGTAGAAAGAGTAATTTCCTCAACGTTTTCTAATGCCTCCATCTGGTATAGACCACTACCGCCAATGATGCCAATTTTTGCTTCTACCATAAGCTTTGATAAAATAATATATATTTAGTAATGCTCAATTATTGTAGCGAGACTTGTCCTTATTACTCCTCCACTTCACTTGCCAAGATTAAGGGCATAATTTCTTCAGCAGCAGAAAAAGTAATAGTACTAGCAAGGCGATCGCAAATTAGTTGCGCAATGATTTTATTGAGACGATAAATTTCTGGACAAGCATTGTAGCGATATTTAACATCAATAATTTTTTGTTTTTTCAAGATGCTAGTTTTAGAATTTTTCTTTTTTTCCTCTACCTGTTTTGTACGATTACGCAGAAAAATATCAGGTTTTTCAGTAGTATTTTTAACATCAGGTAAAGTAGTTAAACGGTAATCACGCCAGTAACCTTTATAATTTTCACTTTTGGGATTTTTATATAGTTTAAAACTATCTAAACTAGGAATATATAAAGCATAAAATTCTTCTTCCTTAACTACCTGAAAACACCCCCAGTCTTTTTGTTGACGATTGAGCAGGATATCTAAAGCGAGCTTTAAGGAAGGTAAATTAGTGATTGAAGAGGGAGAATTTGATTGGTTATTCATAAAAAAATCCTAAATATGCAGTATTGCTAATCAAACCAAGATATGTTCAATTAAATAAAGGTGATAGAGATTAACAGAATAATATAATCATGAATTTAAAGGAATTTTTAAACTTGAGTGCAGGTCGATGGTTTAGTCAACGTACTAACTATCTTTTAGGTGATGAAAATGTTGATAATAGCAAAGCTGATCTTACCATTGAAACTATTGCTCCAGATGATCAACGCGCCCTACAACTGTGTGAAAAACATCAGTTAAATCCTAAAAACAGTCTTGGCGGTACAATTCAAAGTTGGGATAATTCGGTAGACTGGGGAAAACCAAAACAATTAGGATCAGCTACCATCGTCTTAGTTAGTGACTCGGAAACTGCAAAAACAGGTAAATTGATTCGCCCACAAGATAATCAAGTATGCGGATCTTTTATATTGGGCGAGGATGAAGCCTTAACTTTAACTATTGAAACAGACGAATTGTATGCCGAAGAGCGTCAATGGTTTGCTAGTGATAATTTTAAAATGCGTACAATCATTGTTAAATATAATGATGGCAGACAAAAGACTTCTTTTTACTCTGAAATTCGCAAAGCACCAGTAAATCAGTGATCACTTAACGGTTACTAGTTATTAATTAACTTTGGTTTATTCAAAATACAAAACAACCTATTGTTACAGCCTAAAAGGTTAGTTTGGGACAATTGGGCTAGATTATCCACTATGGGAGTCAGGTAGTAGGTAGTCCTAAAGGATAAGCGGAGCTAATCCCACAAGGGGACAATGTAGGTAGTGGGGGTAGTGGTAGTAAATATTAGCTAAAAGCTACCAAGTACGGGTTAGCGAAGCCTCAAAGCTAAAAGTGATAACTTTAGATGTTAATAAGTCTACGAGCTACGAATGACATAAAACTAAAAACTTCCCTTAATCGTAGCTATTACTATATTACTTATTAACTTTTGACTCCTATTTTTAAGCTAGGTTTAGATTTACGAAGTGCAGCTGCGCCCCGTCATAAAAGGGCGGGGTACTGTTCACCATTGAGGGTTATTGAGAATAATTGATTCTGCTAGAGGTTTATCTAGAGGTTTAGCAAAGAAATATCCTTGTGCTGCTTCGCAACCTAGCTTAGTTAATAGGGTTATTTGATGGGGCGTTTCCACTCCTTCGGCGATCGCTTTCATACCCAAGGAATGAGCTAAAGTAATAATAGTTTTTACTATCTCATAATTACTATTTTTAGTATTAATTAGATTGACAAACGAGCGATCAATTTTGAGAGTATCTACAGGAAAACGGTGTAAATAACTCAAAGAAGAATAACCCGTCCCAAAATCATCAATACTTAACTGCACTTTTTGTTGTTTAATCTGACTTAAAAGCTCAATGGTTTTTTCTGCTCGATCCATTAACATTGTTTCTGTAAGCTCTAGTCTTAAGGAATTTCTGTTTAAACCAGTCGTAATTAAAATTTGCTCTAATTTTTCTACAAAATCTAACTGTTTAATTTGTTTGCAAGAAAGATTAACACTAATATGTAAAGCTGAAGCCATAGGAAATGTTGACTGCCAAGCTGATAATTGTTGACAGGCTTCTTTTAATACCCATTCGCCCAAGGGAATAATTAACCCTGTATCTTCAGCTATATTAATAAATTCTTCAGGCGTAATTAACCCTATGCGCGGATGTTGCCAACGTAATAAAGCTTCAAAACCAATTAATTTTGAAGTTGTTAAGGATACAATAGGCTGATAATGTAAAACAAATTCTTGACGATCTAAAGCTAAACGTAAATCTGTTTCTAGTTGTGATAAATGAATAGTCTGATCATACATTTCGCGATCAAAGACAGCATAACGTCCTTTACCTAGTTCTTTGGCACGATACATAGCAGTATCAGCATCTCTTAACAATTCAATGCCATTTTTATAATAAATAGAACTATAAACTATACCAATACTAGCACCAGAAAAAACTCGCCGTTTATCTAAGTGAATTGGGGCAGATAATCGATCTAATAATCTTTCAGCAACTGCGATCGCGTCTTGAAAATCTTGTAAATCTTCTAGTAAGATCGTAAATTCATCTCCACTCAAACGTGCTACAGTATCGAGATCACGACAACATTCTTTGAGTATTCCAGCAACAGCAACCAGCAATTGGTCTCCTACTAAATGTCCCCAACTATCGTTAATAATTTTAAAACGATCTAAATCTATAAATAATACTGCAAATAAATAATGAGGATTTCTTTGATGGCGTTGTATTGCTTTAGTAAGATGCTCCATAAACAGGGTACGATTAGGTAGACCTGTTAAAGCATCATGTAAAGCTTGATGGGATAGCTGGTGTTGTGTGTGTTGATGTTGAGCAATTTCTGCGTTTAATTGTTGGATGACAGCCTCTAATTGTGCCGTCCTTTTTTTTACCGTTTGCTCTAATTGAGTATTTAATTTGTCAATTTCTGTTTTGGCAGCTTGTAAATCTAATTGATGCTGGATACGACTGACAACTTCTTCTGCTTGGAATGGTTTGGTAATATAATCTACCCCACCAACCGCAAAAGCTTTAACTTTGTCAATTACGTCATCTAAAGCACTTAAAAAAATAATTGGAATATTGCGAGTTAATTCATCAGCTTTTAACTGTTGACACACTTGATATCCATCTATATCTGGCATTTTGATATCAAGTAATATTAATTGGGGAGGATCTTTTTTAGCTGCAATTAATGCCATTGTACCGTTGATTGCGCAACGAACTTGATAACCCCTCTGTGTTAATGATGTGGATAAAACTCGCAAATTATCAGCTACATCGTCAACTATTAAAATAGTCCCCGAATCTGAATTAAATTGATAATTACTCATGAATTGATAACTGCTGAAGCAAAATTAATCAAGGGTTTAACATCTTATTTATGTCTTACTCCTCATCACATTAGGGTTGCAAAATTCTCAATAATTCTGATGGTTATCTAACCTCGTCGAGATTGTAACTGACGATAAACATCCCGAATATCTACTTTATGATAAGCCAAAGCAACCAAAGTATGGTAAAATAAGTCCGCAACTTCTCCTGCGATCGCCTGACTATCGTCATCTTTGCAAGCCATTACTACTTCTGCTGCTTCTTCGCCTATTTTCTTCAAAATTTTGTTGTCTCCCCCTGCTAATAATTTGCAGGTATAGGAAGTTTCGCTAGGATGTAAACAGCGATCGCAAATTACTCGATATACTTCTGATAAAGTGTCAGCAGGTGGTGCTAACTTAGTTTGTTCTACTTGGTGAAAACAACTACGTTCCCCAGTGTGACAAGCAACATCACCAATTTGTTCAATGGTAATAAGCAAAGCATCACTATCACAATCATAACGTAGCGATCGCACTTTTTGAATATGTCCAGAGGTTGATCCCTTATGCCATAATTCCTGACGTGAGCGACTCCAATACCAAGTTTCTCCTGTTTCGATGGTTTTTTGTAATGACTCTAGATTCATCCAAGCCATCATTAAAACTGTACCATCAAGATAATCTTGGGCGATCGCAGGTACTAATCCCTGGTCATTATAGCGAATTTTATCTAGAGGAATAGTTTGTTTATTTATCGGATTATTAAACATAAAAATTATTTTAGAGAATAAGATAATTTAAATTATTTTGTAACCTTATGGGAATTAGGATTAACTAATAAAGCTTCCTGCATCGGTTTAATCGCCTGACTAGTTTTAATCTGTTCTTCTAACTGTTCGGTTGTGGAAACTAAATTACTCAAACCATCAACTAAAGTACGGACATTTTCTAGAAAAGCAGGATCACCTGTAATTGATTCGAGATCGGCGGTAATTTTCTGAGCGTTATCAAAAGTTACTCTAGCTGAATCCAAAGTCTGTTGTAAAGTCACTAAATTTTCTGGATTACTAAAACTTTCTGAAATATTTCTCAGATTTTCAGATGCTACATTAGCATTAGCAGTTATCTCTTCTAAATTAGTAACTAGTTGTTGTGTATCTGTCGTCTCAATAGTTTTATCTACTTTTACGACCAAATTTTGCAAGCGATCGCTCGTAGCACTAATACTATCTAAAGTAGTAGTAAGACTACTCTTATTTTGCACAATTAACTGTTCGACATTGGTTGCTAATTTACTTATCTGCTCGGCGGTTGCTTGATAGGTTTTTGCCGTAGTAATTAATTCACTCGAAGTATTATTAGCTACATTAGTAATAGTATTAGTTACCTTAGAAACATTAGCTACTTCTTGTTGTAAATCTTTAACCAAAGCAGAAGTTTCTTTAGTAAGTTTTGCCACTTCCTCCGCAGCAACAGCAGCATTACCTACCGCAGAATCAACTTTAGCTACAAATTCAGGTTCGCCATAAGCTTTACTAAAGCGATAAGTATAGGGTAGTAAATCGTCTAGAGTAATAGATTTTTCCCCAGGCAAACGCATATTATCACAGACAATTTGATTTGGATCACAATTACTACTAAGGGCAGTCATGCCAGCAATTGTATTGGGTAAATTAGAATTAGGCACAATATCGACAAAAGTTTGTCCAATCAAACCTGAACTTCTAGCTTGTAGGGTAACATTTTTAGGAATTAGAAGATCGGAGGAATCTATGGCGATGATTACATCTACACCGTTGCTACTAGGTCTTATCTCGTCTACTTTACCAACTTTCAAACCTCGATAGCGTACAGGATCTCCCCCTTGAATGCCATTAACATCAGCAAAGTCTGCAATAATTCGATAACTTTTCTTACCAAATTGAATACCCCGCAGCCAGAGAACTACACCAGTAAATAAAATAATACTAAAAATAATCAGTAACCCAACCGATCCTTCTTTAACAGTGCGCGATCGCATATTTCTCCCCTTATCCCTATATTTATTATCTAATCAATCACGCGAATTGGTCCTTCTACGCTTGCACTAAAGAATTGCCTTACTAAAGGGTTATCAGTTGAATCAATTTCAGCAACTGTCCCTATCCATTGAATTTTGCCTCCATATAAAAATACCACGCGATCGGCAGTACGGCGAATAGTGCTATTTTGATGGCTTACCATGATATAAGTCCCACAACCGCCCTCGGTACACTGTAAATCCCGTACTAAATTTTCAATTACAGTTGAGGCGATAGGATCTAAACCTGCTGTCGGCTCATCATATAAAATAATTTCGGGTCTACTCTGACTATTTTCAGGGTTAGACATAATTGCGCGTGCAAAACTAACTCTTTTACGCATTCCTCCCGATAATTCTGAAGGAAACCGCTCATTTGTGCCAGTTAAACCGACCATTTCTAACTTTTCGTTAACTAATTCTTTTATTTTACGCTGGCTAAGGTTGGAATGTTGATAGAGAGAAAAGCCGACATTTTGTTCTACTGTTAAAGAATCAAATAGAGCAGCCTGCTGAAATACCATACTAATGCCAATAGAATTATCTTGGTCTTCAATTAAGCCTATTCTCTCTTTACCATTGATATAGATAGATCCTTGATCAATCGGCAGTAAACCAGCAATCATTCTGAGAATAGTTGATTTTCCCGTCCCAGAAGGGCCAATAATTACTAAAGCTTCACCACGTAATACTTGAAGATCCACTTGATCTAGAATTACATTGTTACCAAAAGCTTTACTTACCTGTCTCAGTTCAATCAAAGGAACTTCTATATCTGTTGGGGTAACTTCTTGATTGTCTATAATTAGTGACATTGGATAACAAGAGAATCAACTTTTGGATCTATAATCTTTCCAGTATAACCCTCTGATTCAAACGTACTTACTCGGCTAATTCTAACCCAAACACTCGCGCCACTGATTTTTCAACTTTATAACCAGAATCAATTGATTCTAATGGATCTTTGCGTAGACGATGACGTAAACACAAAACAATTACTCGACGAATATCATCTATAGTAACTTCTGATCGTTGTTCCATAGCTGCGATCGCTTTGGCTGCACGATTAGTTACAATATCACCGCGCAAACCATCCACATCTAACTCTGAACAGATCTCCGAAATCTTAACTCGTAGATCGTAATCAATTTTTACAGATGGTAGTAACTGTTGAGCTTTAACAATCTTCTCTTGTAAGGCTGTTTGCTCTTCTAAATATTTTTCAGTAAAAGTAGTAGGATTAGCATCAAATTCCGCTCTTTGTTCAACAATTTGAACCCTGAGATCTGGCTCTTTTACCGTATGTATTTCTGCGTGCATTCCAAAACGGTCTAACAATTGCGGACGTAGTTCTCCTTCTTCGGGGTTACCTGACCCGACCATCACAAATTGAGCAGGATGACGGATAGATATACCTTCGCGTTCAACAGTATTCCAGCCACCAGCAGCCGAGTCTAATAATACGTCTACTAAGTGATCATCCAATAAATTTACCTCATCGACATAGAGGATACCACGGTTAGCTTTAGCGAGTAACCCAGGTTCAAAGGCTTTTACCCCATCTGAAAGGGCTTTTTCAATATCAATTGTGCCACAGACACGATCTTCAGTTGCACCCAAAGGTAGATCGATCATCTGGACTTTCTTTTTTACAATATTGAATGGTACTTGTTGGTCAAGTTTTTCTTTAACCTCATCACTCATTAAATCAGGGTCGTTGGGGTCACTATTAAAAGGATCGCCTTCAACTACTTCGATTTCTGGTAATAAATCAGCCAAAGCTCGAATAGTAGTAGATTTACCTGTACCGCGATCGCCCATAATCATGACTCCACCAATTTTAGGGTCAATGACATTGAGCAAGAGAGCTAGTTTCATCTCTTCTTGTCCCACAATAGCCGTAAACGGAAAAACTTGCCGACGAGTTTTAGTAGGTGCTGGAATTGTTGCAGTCATATTAATTGTTTAAGGATCTTAATTAAAAGAAAAGTTAAGCGTTAATTTTTTTTTAATAAGCGTATTTTATTGTGCCATGTTTCAGGGTTTTTGAGCTATGGCAGTTATAGAAGAGGTGAGTTACAAAATTCTAGACAATAACTGATAGACGAGACGGAAAAAAGCAGTAATAGCGATCGCCCCAGCAGCCGAAATCATCGCTACTCCTAATATTAGTTTAATTCCTAATGACCCTTGCAAAACTGGCAGTAGGAAAAATAAAGCACTACTAACAAAAGCCAAAATAGCTAAATCTATTTTTTCAATTAAGCGACGATGGAGAGCGTACACTAATCCCCCCATAATCATGCCTAAAATCCCCAAACTGATACCTGAAACTGACAAAAGGTTAGTTAAACCGAAATAAATTAATCCTCCTTCAAAACCTGTAAAAGCTGCACTGCCTAAAACTTCTACTAAAGAGAAATTGGATTGAGTTTTTAGTTTAACTGGGGGGGAAGAAGGTGTTGCGGTAGGTTGCGAATTAGTATCAGGCTTAGTTTCCAAAGCTGCTAAAACCTCAGTAGCCGACTGAAAACGTTGTGCGGGGACAAATTCCAGCATTTTATCTAAAATATTTGCCAGACGAGTACTAGTTTGAGGTGCATAGTTGCGCCAATGCCAAATATAGTTAAATGAATCATATAGTTCTTCAACAGGTTTACCTGTTAATAAAACAATTGAGGTAGCAGCTAAGGCATAAAGATCTGTCGAGGGATAAACTTCTGCACCAGAAATTTGTTCAGGTGGTGCAAACCCTCTAGTATGGATATTGGTAGATTTCTTCTGGCTAGCACCTACAGCAATTTGCTTAACTGCACCAAAATCTAGAAGATATAAGACTCCTTGTTGATTACGCATAATATTAGAAGGTTTTATATCTCGATGAATAATACGGTGCTGATGAATAAATTCTAAAATTTTCAGAATTTCAGTTAAGATACACTCTACTTCTATTTCTGAAAAAATACCTTTAGTTTCTAATTCCGTTTCTAAAGTCTCTCCATCTATAAACTCTTGAGCTAAATAAAAATACTGTTCCTCGCATGTTCGCTGAATATTAGGGACAATTGGGGTAAAAAAAGCATACAAATCTGGAATTTGCGGATGTTTATGCCCTAACTCTTCCAATGCCTCCGCTTCCCTTTCAAATAAACCCTGGGCGATCGCGCTTTCCTCCTGATTTAAAATAGTAGCAGGTTGAAACTGCTTAACTACACACCAAGGCATTTTAGGTTTATGGCGATCGCGGGCGAGAAATGCTGTTCCAAAACCGCCCTGTCCTAGCACTTTCGAGGGAAAATAACGATCCGCTAAGATTAAGGGCATTCCACACGTACTACAATATCTCTGCTGTACATTTCTAATTTTAGTTTGGTTATCTAAATCCCCAAAAAAATTACGAGGATTTGTACAACCAGGACGAGTACAAATAATTTCCATACAATCTCAGCAGCAGTTATGAACTTATTGTACTTTTGTAATTTTCAAATGTTATGAAGTTTATGTAATTTCCAGAGCATTGTTATATAAAGTATCAAGATGACCAAATTCTTTTCTAGTGGCAAATTGCGGTAAGATTTCCTTGCTAAATGCTTCTGCTGCCTTAGAACAATAACGATTAGGATTAATAATTACCGATAAAGTTCTCCCAATTTTCACTTCTTTAATCTGCGATCGATGCAAGATTCCCATCTCCAATTCTTTTTCAATTGCCGTAGTCGATACAAAAGCAGCACCTAACCCAGACTGAACAGCATTTTTAATCGCTTCAATCGAGTTTAATTCCATTTCAATTTTTAGTCTTCGAGGATCGATGCCATAACGAGTTAAAACTTTGTCAATAACTTTACGAATAGTAGACTGGGAATCTAAGGTAATAAAATTAAGTTTATATAAATCTTCCTTTTGGATTACTGTTTCCTGGGCTAAAACATGATTGGGAGGCAAAATTAAAGCAAATTCATCATCTGCATAGGGAACAATATTTAAAACCTCTTGTAACTCCGTGGGGACTTCACCACCGATAATGGCTAAATCCACCTGTCCATTAGCTACCGCCCAGGAAGTACGACGGGTAGAATGAACTTGCAACTGCACCGAGACATCAGAATACTTTTCGCGAAACAAACCAATCATTCGAGGAATAAGATATGTTCCTGTTGTTTGAGACGCACCTACAATTAAAGTACCACCCTGAAGGTTTTGTAAATCTTCGATCGCTCGACAGGTTTCTTGACACAAAGAAATTACTCTTTCTCCGTAACTCAATAGTAAATGCCCTGCTTCCGTTAGCTGCGCTCTACGTCCACCACGGTCAAACAATGGTACATTTAATTGTTTTTCTAAATTTTGTACTTGTAGACTAACAGCAGGTTGAGAAACATAAAGACTGTCTGCTGCCCGTTTAAAGCTTCCCTCAGTGGAAATTGCCTTAAGTATGCGAAGTTGATCTAAGGTAAAAGGAATATCAGACATAAAATTCCAGTACTGTTTTATTAAAATAGTTAGCTATCAGGGTGTTATTTAAACGTATTATTAATAGTGCTTAATCTTTAATAATTTTCATGTGCTTTATTTGCACAGTACCATGATTAGGAAGCCTAATTAACTTTTAATTATTGCTTTGATCAGTATAGATTAATAATACATATATAGTTGGTTATATGACTAGTACTAGTTGGGTAACTAATAGTCACTTAATTATGTTGGGTTTACTATTAGGTTTTGCCATCGCCCATAGTGGTTTGGCAGCTTTACGTCCTTGGGCAGAAACCAAGATAGGAGCAAGATTATATCGAGTAATATTTGCTATTGTTAGTATTCCTTTTGCCTCAATTTTGATAATTTACTTTTTTAATCATCGTTACGATGGGTTGCAGTTGTGGCAGGTGCAAGGAGTGGTTGGGGTGAAATCTTTCGTCTGGATCTTATCCGCTATTTCCTTCATATTTCTTTACCCAGCAACCTTTAACCTATTAGAAATTGCAGCAATTCAAAAGCCACAGGTATATCTCTTTGAGACAGGCATCATTCGCATTACTCGACATCCTCAGATGGTAGGACAGGTGATCTGGTGTATTGCCCATACTCTTTGGTTAGGCACAAGTTTTACAGTGGTGACATCTATCGGTTTAATTGCCCATCATTTATTTGCCGTTTGGCATGGCGATCGCCGTTTAACTAAAAGATATGGTGAGGCGTTTACTCAAGTTAAAGATAGAACTTCCGTGATTCCTTTTTTAGCGATTATCGATGGTCGTCAAACTTTGAAATGGCAAGAATTTGTGCGTCCTGCTTATCTAGGAGTAGCAGCCTTTGTAATGCTATTTTGGTGGGGGCATCCTTGGTTAATGCAGGTAACTTCAAAAGCTTATTGGTAAATTGTAATAAGTAATATCTTTTCAGTTGATCCCAAATGGATGTAGCATAACTCAAAGTATAAAAAATGCAATTTAAAAAAAGTCTGCTTTCTTATGGCATCTATAGTTAATCAAAACACTTTTAAACAAGAGGTGTTGGAGGCATCATGTCCTGTTTTAGTCCATTTTTGGACTCCTTGGTGTGGGTTATGTCGCTTAGTTAGTCCGATACTTGAGACAATTGAGACCAATAGCGATCAACCAATTAAAATAGTAGCGATTAACGCCGACGAAAATTTTAAACTTGCTAATACTTATCATCTCAAGAATGTACCAACAATTTTACTATTTCAGCACGGTGAATTAATCGAAAAAATAGATAATTTTAATAGTGGCGACCGCGAAACCTATTTGTTAGGTAATCCCCAAGCCTGGATGCAGCCCCATCGTTTACAGTCAGCTTTAAAAAAAGTTATGAACAATTTAAATGTTGTATAAAATGTGTGGTAGCGATTCAGGATTACCTTTTTATTGTTTATCAAAAATAATTAACCATTTCCTCATCAACCATGACCGTAGTTGTCTTTGGCAGTATTAATTTAGATTTAGTTGTAGAAGTTCCTCACCTACCCGTTAAGGGGGAAACAGTAATTGGTAAGCGTTTTTTTTCTGCTGCTGGCGGAAAGGCAGCTAATCAGGCAGTAGCGATCGCTAAGTTAGGTATTCCAGTCAGTTTAGTTGGGCAAATTGGTCAAGATAGCTTTGGTCAAACTTTGATTGAAAGTTTACAATTTGCAGGGGTAAACACCACTGGTATTACTGTTAATCCTCAGTCGTATTCTGGCATAGCTTCAATTTTAGTAGATTCTACAGGTGCTAATACAATTGCCTGTGCTGCTGGGGCTAATAATTTAGTTAGAGAGAAAGAATTGGAACAGTTTAAGCTTTTGCTACCCCAAGCGAAAATAGTATTATTAGAGTTTGGTATTCCTATAGCCACAGTTTTAAACGCAGCCAGAGCAGCTAAAGACCACAATTGCTGTGTGATCCTCGATCCTGCCCCTGTTATCGCCCAATTTCCTGACGAATTATTTAGTTTAGTCGATATCATCACTCCTAACGAAGTAGAAGCCAGTCAATTAGTAGGATTTACTGTTGATGGTGTGACCACCGCAAGACAAGCAGCTTCTTTTTTACATCAAATGGGTGTCAAAAACGTCATTATTACTTTAGGTAGCCAAGGTTCTTTATATAGTAATGAAGAAGAAAATTTTTGGATTAAACCTATTGATGTACCTGTAGTGGATACGGTAGCTGCTGGAGATGCCTTTAACGGTGCTTTAGCAGTAGCATTAGCATCAGGTAAATCTCTAAAAGAAGCCGTACTTTGGGGGACAGTAGGAGGAGCTTTATCGGTCACTAAAAATGGGGCGCAGTCTTCCTTACCTAGTCGCAATAGTTTTGATCAATTGTTAAATCAACAACTTGCCATAGAAGATACTTAGATATTATAGTCCTGTGTTTTAATCTAAAAAAATATCTTACGACCACACATCAACACTTATGATCATTAACCCCTATTTTTATATGGAATGACTAAATATTTTAATTTAATATAGATATTATTAATCCTTGCCAAAAAGTAGTATTCATGCTCCAATAAAGCAAATGCTTTGGGATTAGCTAAAATAATCTTAGATAAGGATCTAATAAAATATAAAATCTAGTAATTTTAATTGCGTTTACAAGAGGCAACTGTCTCAATTTAAAAAAATTACTATATAAATAGCAAGTGCAAGCAGTAGCTTACATTAACCGAACAATAAAATGACAATTGAAAATATACATCTACGTTCTGAATTTATCAACACTCAAGTAATTGCTCGCAATAGCGGTAAAAGATTAGGAGTGGTAAAAGAGGTATTGGTAGATATAGATCGCAGAGAAGTTGTGGCTTTGGGTCTTAGGGATAATATGCTTTCAGTTTCTGGCATACCCAAATATATGTATCTTGATAATATTCGCCAGGCTGGAGATGTAATTTTAGTCGAGGACGAAAGTGTAATTGAAGATATTGATATTGAAGTTTATAGTAAATTAATTAATTGTGAAGTAATTACTGAGGCTGGAGAACCTTTAGGTAAGGTTAGAGATTTTCAGTTTGATGCCGAAAATGGCGCAGTAAATTCGATTGTTATTGCTTCATTGGGTATACCACAAATCCCAGAACAACTAATTAGTACATACGAATTATCTATAGAAGAAGTAGTAAGTAGTGGCCCTAATCGTTTGATTGTTTTTGAAGGTTCAGAAGAGCGTATAGAGCAAATTTCTGTCGGTCTTTTAGAGCGTTTAGGTATTGGTCGTCCTCCCTGGGAAAGCGATCGCGAGGAATATTATCCCCAAACTATTAAAGCTGAAAATCAGTTAGGAACAGGTGTTCCCCTTCGTCCACCAATTTCTACTCCAGTCGATACTAGAGAACCCGTAATGGAAGAGCGTTGGGATGAGGATCAATGGCAGGAGGCTCGCGTAGTTCCACCACCACCTATAAAACAGCAAGCAGAGGCAATTCCCTATGAGTACGAAGAGAATAACTGGGAAGATGCTGATTCTGAAGTTTATGACGCACCTTATCAAGTACCTCCAGTTAAAGAGTATGATTATGATGAGGTAATCACTGAAGATGTTTGGGATGACGATATTAAACCTGAACCATACAACCCTCCACCTGTTAATATTCCTGAAAAACAAAAAGCCCCTGAATATGAGGAAGAACCAGGGTAAAGGCTTTATATTACTAGTTAATTGAATTGAGGCGAGTTTGATAGCTCGTCTTTTTTGTTGGTGTTAATAGGGAGTAATCACTTATAGCGATACGAGATAGTTAAGGGACGTTTTTGATCTTTTAGCTTTTAGTATTTTAGTTATTAGCCTTCAAATAATAATACCTACTACCTTATCCTGACTCCTTACAAATTCGTAGCATTCTTTTTTCTATTTCATATAATTTTGTGATCTAAATCTAGTTTCCTAGAGTTGTGAAGTCACTGTGAAGTTCTTGTAAAGCTTTTATAAAGGTAATTAAGTTAAACGCAATCATCTTAACGAAATTACATTAAAAAGTTACTAAATATGGCTACTAATCAAACATCAAACTCTATTTTCAATACAAACCCAACAATAGTAGAAGATTGGAATGGAGGATACAAATTAGAATTAGATATAACAGCAAAAGCTGCTGCCAACAATTGGAAATTAGATTTCAATCTACCCTACAAAATCAGTGCAGCCTATGGAGTAGATCTAATAGATAAAGGCAACGGCAACTACAGCATAGATGGACAAAACGACCAAGTAAACCTTCAAAGCGGACAATCAATCAAACCAATATTGATTATCAACGATGGTGGCAAACAAGCATTAATACCTCAATTCAATAGTTCAGGCTCACCTTCAACACCCACCTCAACTGCACCCGTCACCATACCAAATAACGAGGGGTCAACAGTCGGACAAAGAGGCAAATTCGCCTATGGAGAAGCATTACAGAAAAACTTCCTCTTCTACGAAGCCAACCGTTCAGGAGATCTAGGCGCAGATAACCGTCTCGAATGGCGTTCAGACTCCACCCTCAAAGATGGTAGCACCGTCGGTCGTGACCTAGAAGGCGGATATTTCGATGCAGGCGACCACGTAAAATTCGGTCAACCAATGGCAGCCTCGATTAATATGTTGGCATGGGGTGGTGTGGAATATAAAGATGCCTATCAAAAATCAGGACAACTAGACGAATTACTAGAAGCAGTAAAATGGGGAACAGACTACTTCCTCAAAGCCCACGAAACTAGCAATGGCAAAACCAGTAAACTTTGGGTACAAGTAGGAGAAGGTGGTAGTGAAAACGATCATGGTTATTGGGGTTCACCCGAAACAGTAGAACAAAATACCACTCGTCGAGCCTTTGCTATCGACCCATCGCGTCCTGGTTCGGATGTAGCAGCCTCAACTTCTAGTGCTTTAGCAGCAGCATCTATGTTATTTAGGGGAGTGGATAATGCTTATGCCGATAAACTACTCACCAATGCTAAACAACTATATCAATTTGCCGAGACTTATCAGGGCAAATATTCAGATTCTGTACCCCAAGCCAGTCCTTTCTACACTAGCTGGAGTGGTTATGGTGATGAATTAGCTTCAGGGGCAGCTTGGTTACATAAAGCTACAGGAGATAAATCCTATTTAAGCAAAGCAGAAAATTACTTCAAAACTAAAGTTGGTGGTTTAGGTGATTGGTCTTGGGCTGTGGATGACCATTCTTATGGTGCTGCGGTAATTTTGGCGCAAGAGAGTCAAGATTCTTTCTTTAAAGGTCAGGTCGAAGGGTGGTTAGATAAATGGATTAATGGTGGAGGTAATATTAAGTATACTAGTGGTGGTTTTGCCCACCGTGCCTCTTGGGGTTCTGTGCCTGTAACTGGTTCTGCTGCTTTCTTGGCTGAACTGTATAATGATACAGTCAAGCAGGATAGTCGTTATACTAAGTTTGCTACTCGTCAGGTGGATTATATTTTGGGTGATAATCCCAGAGGGTTTAGTTATATGGTGGGGTTTGGTAATAATTATCCTCAACGAGCGCATCACCGAGGTAGTGCTGGTTCTGTGCCTTTAGATGGTAGTTCGACTCCTAATGAGCATATTCTTTATGGTGCAATTGTAGGGGGCCCTGGTAGTGCGGATGATTACTCTCATAATGACCGTCGTAATGATTGGATTACTAATGAGGTTGGTACTAGTTATAACGCGCCTATAGCTTCTGCTTTGATTCAACAATATGATAATTTGGGTGGTGACCCTCTATCTAATTATCAATTGGATCAGTTGCTCGGTGTTGATGCTAATGGTGTTGGTGTTTAGTTTTTATTAATTAAGGCGATCGCAGACGATTAATATTCCGCGATCGCAACTACGGCGATATTTTATCGCTTTTTTTCGTTTCTACCCAGGTTTAATGATTAATAATTTCGATCTTACGACTCTTCATCGTATCTAAAAACATTTCGGTAGATAAGGCTTGTTCTACAGGATAGATTCCTGGTTTTTTAAGTTTCCCTGCTAACATTAACTCAGCTACCGCCCCTGTACCAGCCCCTGCTGCGATCGCTGTATTTTGATGTACCATTGTTGTACAATAGGTTTCTCTTTTACCTGCTTTTTCTCCTGTAATCTCTGCGCGCATGGCAACTCCTATACCACTAAAAGGATCGGTTGCTTTGGTCATTAAATAACTCACACGGGCAAAGAATTCAATACCTTTGGGGGTGTTTACCCATGATTTGGGAAAAACATGAGCAGTGATCCAAGTAAGATGATTGTACCAATCGGGAATTGAACCAAATTTGGTAATTACTGTTTCGACGGGAAAGGAATCAGCAAAAGTGTAGGTTTCAGGCATATCGAACCAATATACCCCTGTTTTTCCATAGGGTTTAGGAAATTCAATCACTTCTCGCTCGCTGTAGGGTGATATCTCTTGCCATTTGCCATCAATCCAAGCAGAAAATTTATTTTTTAAACCTAAAAAAGTAGTCCGCATCACCGTTAAGCCAGCACCACCTGAACCTCCTACAACATAGCTCAAATGGATCTTTTCAGGGCGATCAAATTGCTCAACCCCTTGCTTAACCATACTATTGGAAATACCAGGGAAAATGCCTGTGTTGAGGACGGCGGTAACTCCTTTAGCGATCGCACTATTTTGATGCTTGATTACTCGCTCGTAAAAAGAACGATGATCACTAACATCTATATAGTTAATTCCCAAACTAATACAACTTTCGAGTACTTTCCCATCTCGATGATGAAATGGTCCTGCACAGTGAACTACTAAATCCATAGGCGCGATCGCTTTTAATATTTGTTCTGGATCTGACAAATCTAAAACTAGAAATTTAAATGGTGGTTCTACCTGTGATTCTGGGTTACGAGAAGTTATAGTAATCTCAGCCTCAGTATGAGTAGCTATATCCCGCGCTACACTTTTACCTATTCTGCCACAACCGCCAATCACTAATACTTTTTTAGTCATATTCCGTCCTCTGGATTTGAAATATTGCTGACTTTGAAAAATGCTATAGTATTCAAATTTATTTACTAAATTTTTAATGTCTAATTTGTATTTCTTAATAGTTAATTATAATTCTAGTTGTCTAATTAAGCGTCTACTTGCATCTTTACCACAGCAATCTCAAAATAATTACCAAGTATTAATTGTTAATAATTCTGCTGATGATCTTGAAATAGTAGAATTACAAAACTCTTATATTAAAGTTATCAATTCTGATAAAAATTTAGGCTTTGGTAAGGCTTGTAATTTAGGATTGAATTTAATTAAAGATCAAAATTCTCAAGGAATTGTTTGGTTAATTAACCCTGATGCTTATTTTGATGAAAATGTTTTAAATAATGCCACAGCTTTTTTTAATAATTATCCTCACATCTCAATTTTAGGTACTACTGTTGTTAATCCCCAAGGAGAAATTATTGCTGCTGGAGGCACTTTTAATCCACAAAAAGCAACTCTCAAGATAATTACTTCCCCTCCGTTTGATTTGACGCAGGACTATACTTATACTGATTGGGTTAGTGGGTGTAGTTTATTAATTAATCTGGCAAACTTTAGTAATGCTCCTCAATTTGATCCACGCTATTTTTTATATTATGAGGATTTGGATTTTTGCTTATCTTATCATCAGCAGGGACATAAAATTGCTGTAACCCATTTATTGAAAGTGATTCATGAAACTTCTACAATTACTAATCGCAATTTAATCGATAAATACCGACATATTACCCATAGTTATTTAGTTTATATTGAAAAATATGCTAATCTATCTCTTTTTATTTTGACTAATATTCGTATGAGCCTTAATACTATACGGTTACTAATCATTAAACCCAAACAGGGATTAGGTAAATTAATCGGCTGGTTTGAATATTGGCAAAGAAAACTGTTATTTCACTGATAGCATTGAATATTAAAAAAACTAGCAAATAAATTATAGATATCTAAGTATATCGATAATTACCTATTATAAATATAACTTCTCAGAAAAAATACTATAGTCAACATCTTTTTATATATGTTAACATTTCAATATAATTGTTATTACTAATTGCATTATGAAACGGCGAAATTTTATTAATTGGGTAGGATTAGGTTTATTAGCAAGTAACTTTCCAGTAGCCTTAGCTGCTTGTTCTAAAAGTGATACCAATACTTCTAATGTAAATAATCAAGCAAAATTTGTCTCCCTAGGTAGTAGTGAAGAATTACAAAAAAATGGTTATATTTTAAATAAAGAATCTGAAATAATCGTTGTTAAAGATAATAATAATAAAATCTCTGCTGTCAGTTCAATCTGTACCCATAGAGGCTGCACTGTAGAGTGGCAAAAAGACTCTAGTACTTTATTTTGCCCTTGTCATAATGCTAAATTTGCTACCGACGGTCAAGTAGTTGCCGAACCAGCTAAAGTAGCACTACCGACATACCAAGTAAAAGAAGAGAATGGGGAAATTTTAGTAGCAACTAATTAAATAATTTAAGAAAAGTCTATTTGCAAAATTGATAAATCATCTTCAA
Source organism: Chondrocystis sp. NIES-4102 (assembly GCA_002368355.1). Taxonomy (NCBI): domain Bacteria; kingdom Bacillati; phylum Cyanobacteriota; class Cyanophyceae; order Chroococcales; family Chroococcaceae; genus Chondrocystis; species Chondrocystis sp. NIES-4102. The sequence continues at coordinate 4,310,345 of AP018281.1, forward strand.
ATTGTAAATCAGGATGCCAATTTCTAATAGAGTTTAATAAACATTGTAAATTGCTATTAGGATCTTTTTGATAATCTTTTAATATACTAATTAGCTGTTCTAATCCTGAGTGAGAATCAACTGTATTTTCAAATTCATAAATACCATCACTAAATAAATATAAACTAGAGTCGGCAGTAATTTGGCATGAATCATTAACATATTCAATATCAGGAAACATCCCTATAGGGACTCCAGGTGTTTTAAGACGTTTATCAGTAGTTTTTTTATTTGGAGTCAGTAAAACTGCAGGGGGATGTCCTGCACTTGAATAAACTAAATTACGATTGTAAATATCATAAACACCATACCAAATAGTAAAATATTTATCATTGCGATCGCTCATCTGAAAAGCCTTATTTAATCCCTGTAATACGGTGTCAGGCTGATAATAATCTACATTACTTAACCCACGGGATCTCAGAAGATTTACTACAGCAAGCGAGGGTAAAGAAGCCCTTAAACCATGTCCTGAAACATCCAATAAATAAAAGACTAAATGGCGATCGTCTAACCAAAAATAATCAAAGCTATCTCCGCCTAATTGTCGTGAGGGAATAAAACACACATCAATCTTTAAACATGGATGCTGCAGAGGTTCAGGTAAAATAGTACTAACGTATTCTGCTGCTTCTGCTAATTCAGCTTCTAATAATTGCTTTTGATTCTGTAAATCTTTACTTAATTGATGTAATCTTAATCCTGCTCTCACCCTAGCCTTTAATTCGTTCATTTCTATAGGCTTACAGAGAAAATCATCTGCGCCTGCATCTAACCCTTTAACCCGATCTTCTATAGAATCTAGGGAAGTTAAAAGGATAAAAAATGTTGTTGACAATTCTGGAATAGATTTGATTTTGCTACATACTTGTAATCCATCTTTTCGTGGCATAATCCAATCACAAATAATTAAAGCAGGGCGAATAGCCTTAGCCTTAATTAATCCCTCTTCACCATCACTAGCTAAAGTAATATCATAACCCTGCATACTTAAAGTTCTTGCTAAAAGCAGTTGAGTTGCTGAGTCATCATCAATAATTAGAATTTGAGCCATAATAAAATTGGATAATTTTCTCTTTGATGACCGAAGATTATGGCAATTATCGTCTACATCCGACGGCATAATCTTAGAATCTAGCCTCAAGTCGTGTTATTAAACTAGGTAATATTAATTGAATAGTAATTAAAAATCACCCTTTGCGTAAATATGATTAAGACTAGAAAAAATCTAAGGACATGAAAATTACACTATCATAAGTTAATTAAAATTTAAATTTGCCTTGGGATTTTACATATTTATATAAGATAGGTAATAGTTAATAGGGAAGCGAAGAACAGCCAGATAAGCCTATATCAGGTATAATTTAACTATTTAAACTTACCTTAAGTTTATTAATCGGTAAATCAATGTCTAAAATATGAAATTAGGAAAAAACTTGTCTCATTTCTTGGAACATATAAATTTCAAGAATTAATTAAGGTTATTTAATCAGCTTAACAACTAAGCTATCTACTCTTTTGTAGCTATAGTAGAATCGTCTATCCTTAAATTAATTGTATCGATAAATCAATATAGGTCTATACCCAAGATATAATTAATTAACAAGTAATCAATTAATAACTATTTCAATCAAAGAGAATTATATATACAGCAACTGTTTATTCTTTAATTATCGTATCTGCAATAATAGAACTATCGTCTTCCATGTCTTCTTTTAAGATAAGATCTTCTAGAATTATTGTATCTTTATAATATTTTGCATCTTCAAGATTAGATTTATATGTAGCCTTAGCAGTATTACAATAATTTAAGAATTGACTATTATCTGTGTTATAAGCAATGTAATTATAAGTAATTTTAATATCATTCCCGATTAATACAATATCGCCAGAAACTAATCGATGGAGTGATTTTTTCTTACCATTAACAGTAATACCATTACGACTTCGTTGTCTTTTACCTTTGCCATCAATAATCCAGTAGGCATAGTCAATTTTTTCGCCTCCTTCGGTATATCTCATCCAAGCCACGGTAGCATGATGACGAGATGCTAGGGCATCATTAATAATTAAATCATTTTGAGGATGACGACCAATAGTATATACGTTGTTATTCATAGAAACCGCTCGCCTCGACTCTGGAGATTCAACAATTAATACGTGTCTTCCTCTCGCTAGATCAGCTTGATTTAACTTAACTAAGGTTAGCTTAGGTTTTTGAGCAGTCATGTATTTAAATTATTTTTTTTACTACTAAATATCTAACTTGATAAATGGACAATAATCTAACAGAATCATAGTAAGTCAAGTGATTAAATTGTGCTATAAGACAAAAAACCAATGATAGCCAATTAAACTAAATTTAAATAAGCTAACCTTGAAAACTTTAATGTCCAAATAATTAACACTTATTAACTACACCAGCAAATAAAGCAAAGATTTACATAATATTCCTATGGAATCTAATCTATTGTATATATTTTAGTCGAAAAAAAATGATTAGCAAGATGAATAACTATTTTCAAAGTGAACTAAATTTTTAGTCAAAATGTCATCAGTAAAAACATGGAAATAATCATTCATTTAATAAATTTAACGAGCTAATAAGGATTGACAATGTACTGTAAAACCAGCTTCTTGTAGTGATGTAATTGCTTGATGTTCATCTTGAACCCAAAACTTTTGCCCAAAGCGAATAAACTGTCTATTATTACCATTACCGATCGCAGCAATTACAGGAATTTTAAATTGATTTTCTGGTGCTGCAAGCTGTTCTAAAATTATTTTTAAATAATTGCTTTTATATTGGTCTAAAGCTTGGTCTGGGGTCATTTCCAGCATAAGCATTTTAACTTCTTCTACTGCTTCGGCATCATCAATAATTAATTGATATTGATCATTACGCTGCTGAGGTTTTCCCCAGACAATTAATTGTTTACCTACTTGTAATAATGGTTCTAAAAGAGCAAAAGTTTTAGGAAAGATAGTTCCTTCCGCTTCCCCTGTGATATCTTCCATCTGTACAAAAGCCATCGTATCACCGCCCTTAGTAACAATTTTTCTCACAGAATTTAACATCACCACAGCACTAACTTTATGCTTGACTTTGTTATCTGATAATTCAGCTAGACTAATAGGGGAAAGAATTTGGGCTGCTTGATGAACCGCTTTTAAAGGATGTTCACTAATATAAAAACCAATATATTCTTTTTCTAAACGTAATTTTTCTGGTAGGGGATAATCTTCTACTGTTGGGGTGCTAGGTGCTTGATCGAAACTATCCTCGCAAGATGCTTTCTCACTCACCATGTCAAATAAATTTAGTTGACCACTAGCCTTTTCTTTGCTGCGTTTTTGCGCCCAGGAAGTTAAAATATCAATGTCATTAATTAACTGTCGGCGATTAGGTTGTAACTGATCAAAAGCACCACAATAAATTAAAGTTTCTAAAGCTCGACGATTTACAATTCTTAATTCTACGCGCTCACAAAAGTCTGCAAGAGATTTAAATTTACCATCAGCACGGCGACTAGCTAATATATTCTCGATCGCAGCAGATCCTAAATTCTTGACTGCGGATAAACCAAATAAAATATTGTATTTATCTAATGGCATAAAATCTTCTTCCGAATTATTAATATCAGGAGGTAGGATAGTTAACCCCATTTTCTGAGCGTTTTCCCGATATTTATCTACTTTCTCCTGAATACCACTGCTAGCGGTTAGGAGTGCCGACATATACTCTACACTATAGTTTGCTTTAAGATAGGCGGTTTGATAGCTAACGTAGGCATAGGCGGTAGAATGGGATTTATTAAAACAATTAGCTGCTACTGTGCCATTAACCAATAAAAAATTATGGTCTTGAGCTAAACCTATATCATAAACAGCTTGTTTACCTAATGATTGACGAGAAAGAATTTTGACCATGACTATATTGGCAATAATTTAAATAAAAAAAAATTTAAGTTAAAAGTTATGACTCATTAAGGAAAGTTGAAACGACAGCCAATTAAAGACAGCTAAAATTATAATAATATTTACAACCAGTAAGTTTATTTGAGATAACGCCTATCGATACTATCTACGGTAACTATAAAGGATTAAAACCCAGCCAACTAAAGCAGCTAAAAAAACTTTATCATCAGAAACTGCCTGCGGATGTTATTGTCACCCCAGAGTTTGCCCAAAGACTTGCTGCTATTAGCACGGAAATTAATCAGCCTGTTTGTACTTACCTCAACCGTCGAGGACAGGTAATTAGGGTAGGAGTTGGTAACGCCCATCAAACTCAGATCCCAGCTTTAGAATTGCCCCGTTATGGTGCTAAACGTCTATCGGGAATTCGCTGTATTGCTACTAAATTACAACCTGAACCACCAAAAGAATCCAGTCTGACAGCTATGGTGTGCCAAAGATTAGATGCTTTAGCTCTACTTACTTTAACAGGTACAGGTAAACTAAGACGTGGAGGTGGGGCAACAGGGTATGTACAAGATACCTATCTCGCTCATTTATTACCACAGCCAGAAATCCAATCAAGCCAACAAGAATATTGGTCGGTATCCGCGCCTATGAGTATTAATACTCTGAGTGAGCAGGACTTTTTAGGCTTAGTTGAAGGCTTAGAATCAGAATTTGAACGGGAATATGTAGCCCAACAGGTTGATAGTAGCCACGATCGCGTTGTTTTAGTAGGGTTACAAATAGAACAAGTAACGGATCAAGAATTTAGCGATCGCCTGGAAGAATTAGTAGGCTTAGTAAATACCGCAGGGGGAGAAGTCTTAGAAACCATCTGTCAAAAGCGATCTCGTCCTCATCCTCAAACCTTAGTTGGGGAAGGTAAGGTACGTGACATTGCTCTACGAGTTCAAACTTTGGGGGCTAATCTGGTGGCTTTTGATCGTTCTCTTGCACCTGCTCAAATTCGCAATTTAGAAAGTCAGTTTGGAGTTAGAGTGGTTGATCGCACTGAGATTATTTTAGATATCTTTGCCCAACGCGCTCAATCCCGTGCAGGTAAGCTACAGGTGGAACTGGCACAACTAGAATATATGTTACCTCGTTTAGTAGGTCGCGGACAGGCAATGTCTCGTTTAGGCGGGGGAATTGGGACTAGGGGCCCTGGTGAAACCAAGCTAGAAACAGAAAGACGTAGTATTCAAAAGCGAATTGCCAATTTACAAGCCCAGGTAGACGAATTACAAGCCCATCGCTCACGGATGCGTAAACAACGCCAAAAACAAGATGTTCCGAGTGTAGCGATCGTTGGTTATACCAATGCAGGGAAATCTACTTTAATTAACGCTTTAACCAATGCCGAAGTTTATGTAGCTAATCAGCTATTTGCTACCCTCGATCCTACCACCCGTCGCCTAGCTGTACCTCATGCAGATACAGGTGAACCACAAAATATACTTTTAACCGATACAGTAGGTTTTATTCAACAACTACCTCCGCCTTTGGTTGATGCTTTCCGCGCCACTTTGGAAGAAGTTACTGAAGCAGATGCTTTAATTCATGTTGTAGATCTTTCCCATCCCACATGGTCGCATCAAATTCATTCAGTGATGGAAATATTAGGTCAAATGCCTTTAGCGCCAGGGCCAATACTACTAGTATTTAATAAATTAGACCAAGTAGATAGTGAGACTTTAGCCAAAGCCCAAGAGGAATATCCTTTAGCCCTATTTATCTCAGCTAGCGATCGCTTAGGATTGGAAACTTTGCGACAGAAGCTATCTCTGTTAGTAGATTTTGCAGGAGTTGGGGAAAGATGAATTCTAACCTCTTATCAAACATTAAAATTATTTTAGTAGAACCGTTAGGGGATATAAATGTAGGCTCGATCGCTAGAATTATGAAAAATATGGGTTTAAACCAACTAATTTTGGTCAATCCCCGATGCGATCGCTCATCTGAAATAGCTAGAAAAATGGCAGTCCATGCGGTTGATGTCTTAGAAAAAGCTGTAATAGTTGATAATTTAAAAGATGCTTTGGCTGGTTGTACTAGGGCGATCGCCACTACAGTACGTTCTCGCAGTGTCCCTATTAAACTAGAGTCGCCATCTACAGTTATTCCTTGGTTGCTTACCCCTAATGTGCAGTCCGCATTGCTATTTGGGGCAGAAGATCGAGGGTTGAGTAATGAAGAATTAAAATATGCTCAAAGATTTGTCTGTATTCAGTCTCACCCTATTTATCCTTCTTTAAATTTAGCCCAAGCGGTTGCTATTTGTGCCTACGAACTATACCAAGCTTCCTTAGCTACCAATGATCATTCCCCAGTAGAAGTTGTATCTTCACCCCAAACAACAACTAATGCACCTATAGAAGTGTTGGAGAATTATTATCAAGATTTAGAAGCCATGTTATTAGAAATTGGCTTTTTACAATCCCATACAGCCTCAGTCAAAATGGAAAAGTTTCGTCGTTTATATAATAAAGCTAATCTGGAACCAGAAGAAGTGGCGATGTTACGAGGCATTTTACGTCAAATTCGCTGGGCAATTAAAAATTAATTAATAAAATCTCTTCACGCGAAAATAGCGTTAATTACTATCAGCATCCTCACTGACACCAGGTGTAGTAAGTAGTATGATGTCTATGTTTTAATAATATTGATATAATCATCAATAATATCACTTTGATATAATTTGATTCAATGTCTGCGAAATTGAATCGCTGCTGCCTACTTCAGTTTCGTAAAAATTATGCCTCTCAGATTTTCCCATATTAGATATAACAATTGGTTACCATATTCTTTGATACCTGGACTAATGATATTGACCGCAAGCTGTGGTTCATTACCCTCTAGAGAAGCTCAAAGTGAAACTTCTAGTCCACAACAGCAGCAATCAGTAGCTGTAGATGCAGCAGTAGCAAGCCTTGGTTCACTAGAAAGAGACACCGAGTATGTGGGTACGACTTTTCCAGTGCGAGAGGTTGCCTTGCGATCGCGTATTGAAGGACAAATACTGGATATGACAGTAGATGCAGGGGATCGAGTAGAGCAAGGTCAGGTATTAGCCCGAATTGATGATTCCATTTCAGCATCTACGGTAAGTCAAGCCGAAGCAGAGGTGGCAGCCCTCCAATCGGAAGTAGCTAGTTTAGAAGCAGATGTTAACGATGCCCGCGCCCAAGTCGAACAGGCACAGCTAGAACTAAAACAGGCACAGTCTGATGCTGCCAGAACCAACCAACTGTTTAAGCAAGGTGCGATTTCCGAGCAAGAAGCAGAATTAAACAGGACTGCGGTGGGACAGGCTGAACAAGCATTACAGTCGGCACAACAGCAGGTACAAAATCGCTCTTCGGCAGTAGTAGCTGCCCAACGTCGTGTCGCAGCACAGCAGGCAATAGTGGCACAGGAACAACAAAGACAGTCATTTACCGTGTTAACTTCTCCCGTTACGGGTTCGGTATTAGAAAGAGTTTTAGAACCAGGAGATTTAGCCCAACCAGGCAATGAAGTGTTGCGGTTAGGAGATTTCAGCCAGATTCAGGTACGGGTGCAGATTTCAGAATTAGAGTTAGCGGAGATTCGGACGGGACAGACGGCACAGGTACAGTTAGATGCCCTGCCAGAAAAAACCTTTACAGGAGAAGTAACGCAAATTTCTTTGGCTGCCGATACTACCGCTCGTTTGATTCCCGTCGAGGTAACTATCTCTAATGGCGATCGCCGTATTGGTCGGGGATTGCTGGCGCGGGTTAATTTTGGTCAACAGAACAATAAGAGCGTAGTCGTACCTGAAGCAGCAGTCCAGGTAGCCTCTAAGGGGGCAAAAAATCAGAATTCCGAGTCAGATACCGCAACTATATTTATCCTCAAACAAAAGGGAGAAAATGCCACAGTTACAGCCCGTGAGGTCAAACTAGGCGATCGCGCCAATGCTCAAGTAGAAATTGTTTCTGGACTAGAACCAGGAGAAGAATTTGTCGTGCGTAGCAGTGGCAATTTACAAGATGGCGATTCGGTTCGTCTCAGCTTTATCTCCGAATCATAAATGTATCGCAGTACAGCCAATAGATAAGAACAAATTCCTAACTCCGAACTCTAACTCATTTCATTCATGAAAACTTCCTCTGTCTCCAATCTTAGTATCACTGCCGTTTCCATTCGTCAGCACATCGGCACTCTGATGCTAACTCTAGCAGTAATTGTTATTGGGGTATTTTTTCTGTTTAACATCCAGGTAGATTTGCTACCTTCTATCACCTACCCACGTATTGGCTTGCGGGTGAGTGTACCTGGTATTTCCCCGGAAGTAGCAATAGATGAAGTGACTCGCCCTTTAGAAGAAGGACTGGCTGCCACTGAAGGAGTGGTACAGGTATTTTCCCAAACTCGCGAAGGTCAGGTAAGTATAGACCTTTACTTTCAGCCAGGAGGGGATATCGACCAGGCATTGAATGATGCTACGGCTGCTTTTAATCGGGTGCGATCAAGTTTACCAGATACGGTTGAAGACCCAAGACTATTTAAAGTCGATCCGTCTCAACTACCAGTTTATGAGCTTGCGCTAACATCTCAATCTTTAGATCCGTTGCAATTGCGCGTCTTTGCCGATGAGGAACTAGCTAGAGAACTGGGAATCGTTGAGGGTGTAGCAGTGGTTGATGTTTCGGGAGGTGTGAAAGAAGAAGTAAGGGTTTTAATCGATCTCAGTCGCTTACAGGCTTTAGGGGTGGGGTTGAATGATGTACTTACCGAACTAGAAGAAACTAATCAGGATATTTCTGGCGGGCGAATTCTGGGGAATCTGAACGAACCCTTGACGCGTGCTATTGGTCGCTTTGAGGATGTAGCAGAAATTCTCGATCTCTCTTTTAAAGTGGAAACGACAGCAGCAACAGACGAATCAGCATCTCTAAGTCGTGTATATCTGCGAGATTTTGCCCAGGTGATTGACGGTAAAGCTAATCAGCGAATTTTTGTGTTTCTCAATCAGCAACCTGCGGTGAAACTCAGCATTCAAAAGCAGCCAGTCGCCAATACCATTGAAGTTGTAGAGGGAATCAAACAACGACTTGAAGAATTACGACGCTCAGGGATAGTTCCCGAAGATCTCGAATTAGTTGCTACCCTGGACGAATCGGTTTTTATTCAAAATGCCATTAGCAACGTAACCAATGCTGGTTTAATTGGTGCGGGACTCGCTGCGATCGCTGTTTTATTATTTCTTGGTTCTCTGCGTCAAACGGCAATTGTCGTCTCCGCAATTCCCTTAGCAGCACTGATGGCAATTATTTTAATGAAGCTGTTTGGTTTGTCGCTCAATGTGTTTAGCCTAGGTGGGTTGGCAGTAGGAGTGGGAATTGTGGTCGATAACTCTATTGTTATGTTAGAGAATATTGCCGAAAGCGCGGGGATGACACCAGGCAAAGACGCTAAGACGCGACTTAATTCCCGTCAGTTAATCAAGCGATCAATTTCTAGCAGTCAGGAGGTTGAATCCGCGTTGGTTGCTTCTAGTAGTACCAATTTAGTGGCAGTTTTGCCTTTCTTGCTCATTGGTGGTTTTATTTCCCTACTGTTTAATGAATTGGTTCTAACCGTTAGCTTTGCTGTGGCTGCATCAGTTTTGGTAGCTTTAACTATCGTGCCAATGCTGGCATCTCGTCTGTTGGCAATCCGCCAATCGAGTTCTGTTGGACGTTTTTGGTTATTAAAGGAGTTCAATCGTCAATTTGAAGCTGCTACTAGACGCTATGGCGTAATGCTTAAAAAGGTTTTGCGACGGCGGTTACTAACAATTGGCTTAACCTTTTTAGTGTTGGGTGGTAGTAGTCTGCTAATTGTCGGTCGAGTTCCCCAGGAGATTTTGCCTCGGATCAATACTGGGCAAGCTCAATTACGCGCCCAATTTCCTCCAGGTACTCCTCTAGAGACAAATCGCCGAGTTATGGTGAAAGTAGATGAGATTTTACTAGCGCAGCCCGAAACAGAGTATGTTTTTACCACATCTGGAGGTTTTTTGTTTGGTAGCAACACCAGTGAAAACCCCCTACGTGGCACTAGCACCATCACTCTTAAACCAAACACAGATGTTGAGGCGTATGTGTCGCGGGTATCGGCGGAATTCGACAAATTAGATTTAGTTGATATTCGCTTACGTCTTAGTCCTGGTGAGGTACGAGGTCTAATTTTAAATAACTCTCCAGTAAGGGGTGCAGAAGTTGATATCATTCTTCAGGGAGAAAATAGCCAAATATTAGAACAAGCCGGACAGCAAGTATTAGATACCTTAGAACAACGAGCAACCTTATCCAGCTTTCGTCCCGATGCCGATTCCAGACAACCCGAAATTCAAATACGGCTCGATCGCGAACGAGCTGCGGATCTCGACCTCAATATTCAAGATATTGGTAATACTCTTGAAACGGCGATCACAGGTTCGATTCCTACCCAATTGCAACGCGGCAATCGTTTGGTAGATGTGCGAGTAGAGCTTGATGAAGACTCAATTCGTCGTCCTTCTCAACTGGCGCAAATTCCCCTATTTATCGAGGATAGTAATCGCTTAATTCGTTTGGGAGATGTTACCCGTATTGAATCAGGACAAGCCCCTGGAGAAATTCAACGCATCAACCAACGACAGGTATTTTTGATTGCAGGTAGCCTTAATGAAGATGCCGATTTGGGAGCAGCCTTAGAGGAATTAGACCAAATATTCCAAGAGATCGACCTGCCTCAAGGAGTTAGTCGCCTCCCCAGTGCTGCTGCTCAAAGTAACCAAGAAATTCAGTCTGCTTTCGCTGTTTTAGGGGGACTCGCAGCCTTTTTAGTGTTTGTGGTGATGGCAGTACAGTACAATTCCCTTGTCGATCCGTTGGTAATTATGTTTACTTTGCCTTTAGCATTAGCGGGGGGTATTTGGGGACTGTTTATTACCCAGACGGCAATCGGCGTAACCGTAATTGTGGGAGCAGTTTTGTTAGTTGGTATCGTGGTCAACAATGCAATTATTCTCGTAGAGTTAGCCAATCAAATTCGAGAACGGGAAAAATGCGATCGCACTACGGCAATTTTACAAGCAGCACCCCAAAGACTGCGTCCCATTCTGATGACTACCATCACCACCGTAGTCGGGATGTTGCCTCTGGCATTAGGATTAGGACAAGGGGGAGAGTTCCTACAACCATTAGGTATTGTCGTCTTTTCAGGATTGGCATTAGCAACTATACTAACCCTATTTATTATTCCTTGTTTATATGTACTGCTACACGACTTGGTGGGCAGGATTTCAGGTAAAAAGCGATCGCCAAAACCGACTCAACAAAAAGCTACAAAACCCGCAGAAAAGTTGAATAAATGCTCTAGCACTGTAAAACCATAGAAACTCAGAGTCAACCTAGCGGGACTTAAACAAAAATTATGCCCAAACAAACCCTAAACTATAGCCGTACAAAATTAGGAATGAAATTTGGTAATGTAATAACTAATGCGATCGCAATTTACTCTCCATAATGCGACCACTTTCTAATAACGTGAATTCGATGACTACAAAATTAACTGGTTATGTTTGGTTCAAGGTTCAAGGGAAAGGGGAAAAGGGTATATTTTTCGTAATTACCATCAATGAATTTGAGCTTAATTTTCTAGAAATGTCTCAAAAATATCTTTGGTCGAACTGACGTTCTAATAATTTTCACCGTATTTTCTGATTCTATAATTTCATATACCAAATGATTTTAATTCACCAGCAATTAAAGAAAGATACCGTTAACATTACTCCGAAATCTCACCATATCTTCACTAGCGTTAAAATGTATAGCAATTTGAGATATAGTCATCTTTCTTTGTTTTGCCCAAAGTAAACCACGTCGAGGAATTTGTAAGCATCCACCTAAATATACTGCTTCATCTTCGTCTTGTTGTCGGCGTTGGGGAAGTCCCTTTTTAGGATTGTAACCTACCATTTTATGTTTTAAAATTACATGGGCGAATTCGTGCATTAAATTTGATTGTTGTCTGGTAGCTGCATGACGGGGATTATGAACGATCCATAATGGCTTTATATTAATAATTACTGCTGACCAATCGTCACTATTAGATAATCTTTTTATTTGTTCTGATTCTGCGTTAGGTACTGTTTGGGGAGTAAAAATAGTTGCATTAAAATGTTGGACTAATACTTGTGCTGGAAATAATTCAAAAGCTTTAAAACCTAATATATTTCTTTGTTTGGTTGCGATCGCTTCTAATCTTTGTCTATTTTCGCAAGTTAAACTGTTAATCAATCCCATCAATAATATTTGTTCCTATTCATCTTTATTCTTAGACAGATCTTTATATGCTGCTTTAACCAATGATGCTAAAGCCAGGGCGATCGCTGGGTCAAGATTTTTATCAGCGCGTAATTGAATTGTAATTGCTTCAGGAGTATTTAAAGTTTCTTCTTCCTCTTCGGCATTTTTAATTAATTCTGCGGGGGGAATTTCCAACCAATCACACAAAGCTAAAAAGGTATCCATATCTGGGGTTTTAGCATTTTCTACTCGCGAAATTGTTGAGGGACTAACATTACCTATCTCTTTAGCTGTTTCCCTTAACCCACGATTACCACGCTTGTTACGAACTAAATTAGCTAATCTTTCCGTATCTAAATAATTTTTCATTCTGTTTCACAAAAGATTCATTTGTTTCTTGCTTGACAAGAATAAACTATCTTTGTATAATTGATGAAACGATCGCATCAGTAATAATACAGCAAATCAAATGTGACATTTGTGTTATCCATTAAATATACACACTGCAAACATTACCAATCTCAGCGACCAGCAATCATGAAGTAATTAAGAAATTTAATAGCAAATAGTTTATGTCTACTAGTAAAAAAACAGAATTATTTGATTACTTGTTGATTGGGTTAAAAGAATACCTAGCCTCAGAGAAAAAATACCCCTATCCAGATTTATTGCATCAGGGGATGAATGCTTTATCCCTAGAAATCAAAAACAGTGTTTCCTTTCCTAAAACAATGCAGGGTTTTTTAATTTTACTAGAACAAGCAGTAAAAGATTATTGCCCAACTAATTGGATTCCTGCAGAATTTGATAGTGACTTTGCTTTGTTGGATATGGGGAGTTTAAGTGAAGAAGCAAATGATTATTTAACGGAAGTATTACTAAAAAAAGATAAAACTTGGCAGTACGCAAGTACTATTGTTAAGCAATTAGGGATCGATAATCTAAAGTTTACGCGAATTTTAGACAAACTCAGAAATGCTTATGAAGATAATGCCGAACAAGCACAAAAAGAGTATTTAATATTTCGTCCTTTTATCATTAAGCATCAGTACACTACACCTAGAGAAATTAATCAAGCTTTTCGACGAACTAAATATATTTTTCCTGAAGATGTCGGGGAGTTATACGACGAATGTGAAGGAGATCGAGACTATTGGTATTGCGCTTGCTGTGGAATATTATCAGAGAAAAATGGACAATTAAAAGGCTTAAAACCTAAATTATGTGGCAATCATCATCAAAACCTAAGTTATATCCATCAGGTTAAAGGGGAAGTTGGTTTACTTAAAATTAAAGATGGTCTACAACATCGCGTTGGGTTTCCTGGTATTCCTGAACTTAATTTGTATTCCGCCTTAGAAGAACTCAAATTAGAATATCCTAATTACTTAACAGAAGTTCGCTTATATCCTGCAGTTGATCGCTACGATATTCAGTTGCGTTTTAAGGATGATACAGTGTGGGCGATCGATTTTAAAGATGTGAGCGATCCATATAGGTTAGCAAAAACTATTAAAAATTTATATGGAGAGGGAAATTTGCGGTATGACGAAAGCTTCTATGTAATTAGCGATCGCTGTGTAGCTAATCATCCTGACTATACAAAAATAGCTAAACAAGCAGCAAAACAATTATCTAAGCAGACTCAAATTGTCAGCGACAAGCAATTTAGACAACAAGTCACGCAAAAAATTACTCAATTACAAAAGGAAGAAAAGTAAATGTCAGGGAATACTTTGTTTGAACCTCCTGCGGATTTCACTAAGCGTATTGAGGAATTAAAAGATCAAGTTAAAGAAAGAAGATTACTTCTGCAAGTCGAACTTGGTTTTGCTTTAATGGAATATTTAGAAGCTGATGACGAACCAGTTACAGTAGTTTGGGCGATTCTTAGCGGAACATTTATTAGACATCCCAAGTTAAATAATTTAAGTCCAGAAAAAAGAAGGGCGATCGCTAATTGTCGGCAAATTATCCCTTTTTCTTCTCGTTTTGATTGGTTAAATGCACTACGAGACTATATTAGTAATATTTCCCAAAGTTGGCGCAATTACGACTTCGATATTCAAAATTTAGACAATCAAATTATTGATGCTGCCAAAAATATACGTCAACCAATACATCAAAATATCTACGAAGGATGTTTAACTGCTAAATTAAATTATCGTAAAAGTAAAAGCCCACCAGTCGAAGCAGGTACTTACTATCAATTTAAATCTGAGACAAAAGAAGAATCTGTGACATTGCGGGTTAAGTTTACTAAGAAACAAATAAACAAATCTGTCAGTAACTCCTGGTTTAATAGCGTACAAGCAAGAAATCCTTTTACTGTTAACCTAGCAGATCTAGAAGCCGAAGCAATTTTTTTAGATCAAAGGGAACAAGTATTAGCACAACAATATAATTGGTCAAACACTAATAAAGGAAATTGGGTAAGACGTTACAATCAACTCAATTATCACAAAGTTTTACAAGACAATATAGTTGAGTCACAACCCGCCCAAAGCTTAACCATAGATGGCTTTACCCACGTGGCGGGGATGGTAGCGTCGGGAAAATCTACTTTATCCTTACTGTTAGCCAGCCATATAATTAGGAATTGTCCTAATCTGCGTCTTACTATAGTTGTAGGTGATGTTCAGTCGGCAATTAAAACAGCCAATCAAATTAATTGGTGGTTTGGTAACGATCCTGAAAATGAAGAACCTGTAGCAGTACCAATTTTAGGTAGAAGTCAACGAGATAAACATTTACAGGGATTTTCTGGTTCAGATGATTACCTAACACACTTACAAAGAGAACAACCCCATTGGGGTGAACGTTGGTTGAGTACGGTATGTCCGCTACAAGCACAAATTACTTCAAGCGATCGCAAAAATATCTTAAAGGGTAAACCATTAAAACCAGGAACAGAACCCTGTCAAACTCTCCAAAAAGAACCCAAAGACAAAAGTAAACAAGCCACTGGTAAGTCTCATCTTTGTCCTTTTTTCCATAATTGTCCCTCGCAACAAGCCTATCGGGATATGCCCCAAGCAAGAGTTTGGATTACTACCCCTGGAACTATGGCGCAAGCTGGAATGCCAACTCATTATGAGTTACGTCCTTTCAAAATGGGGGAATTAATCTATTTACAGTCAGATATTGTGGTGTTTGACGAAGCAGATACGATTATTGAATGGTTTAATAAAGTGTATGCCAAGCAGATAACATTAACAGATCGCGCAAGAAACGGCGTTTTTGACGATACTGGAGTTAAAACCGAACAATCCGATCGTCAGGAATTAAGGCGATCGCCTTTAAAAGCTAGATGGAGTGCAGTACAAAGGGATTCCCAGACAATAATACAGATCACTCTTAAATTATTGGAAGAAAATGTTAAAGGTGAAGTTTTAGCGAATTGTGTGCAACAGGGTTATTTTACACCTCACGTTCTTTTTTATAAGTTGGCACGTCGTTTAGCAGGGTTAGAGGAATATGATTCTTATCAAAAGTCCCCACAGCAGTTAAAAGTCGATGAAGGTAGAATTCAATCAATGATGGAAATTGTGGATGATTTTCTCAAAGATGATCCTGTAATCAGACGCAGTAGTGATAATCCCGCAAGCACCAAATTATTGGAAATTCTGCGATACATTAATAGTACAGGAGAAAGTGCTACAGACGAAGAAATTCATCAAGACTGTCTGGGGTGGATAACTACTTTTTTCCCTGATACACAAAGCAATTTAGATCGCTTAAAAACTGAATTAAATAATCTTAGAAGCCTACCTAATTCACAACAATTATATCCCTACCTCACCAAAGAAGAAGACATTGACACCATTGAAACCCTTGCTTATCGTTTACAGTTTACTCTTACCGTTACCCTGTTAGATCGTCATACTAAAATTGTTTTCTATGAGTGGCAAAATCGACCAAATAATATTCGCGAACCTTCTCCCTATAGTAAAATGCCCAGATCAATGCTGAATATTTTGCCCCTACCAGTTACAGGAAGGCAATTTGGGACATATTATTCTAGTAAAGGTAGTGATACTCTGAGTTTGTTTGCATATTCTAATATTGGGCGAGATTATCTATTAAATTTTCATCGCCTGTTAACAGATTTAGATGGTTTAAAAGGCGCGAATGTTTTAGCACTTTCAGGAACATCTTATTTACCAGACTCCACAACTCTTCACGTCAGCGATCCTCAAGGAGTTTTAAAGCCAGAGAAAAACGCAGTAAAAGCTATTTCCCAGAGTAAATTTGAATTTTTACCTCAGTTTAATGACAAAAATAGACCAATTCGCGTTTCTGGTAACTTAAGTGATAAATCAAAAGCCCACCCTATACTAAAAGAGATTGCTAAATCCTTAGTAACTCAAAATGGTAGCAATCATATATTCTTAGAATTAAAAACCCTAAAAGAATTAGGAGAAACAGAACCAAAACTCTGGGCGGATCGCGATCGCATTTTTATTTTAGTTAATTCCTACGAACAATCTAAATGGGTAGCAGATGAATTACGAACTTACTTACCCAATCTGCGCGAATAGATTAAAAACCTCGAAAAAGACAATTTAGAGCCAGAGAAAAACGATAAAACTGATTCAGGAGAGCTAAAAAGAGCAGATATCGAATCTTTTGCCCATACTGGAGGTAAAATATTAGTTGCCCCCACAAATTCTATCGGACGCGGATTTAATATTCTCAATAGTAATGGTCAAGCTGCATTTGGTGCAGTATATTTCTTTACCCGTCCTTATCCCCATCCTAACGATGCAGAAGCGATCGCTCAAGAACTAAATCGACGGGCTTATCAATGGCAGGATAAAGAAGAATTTATTGCTTGGCAACAGGGGGATGGTATCGCCGAAAGTGCCGAAATATTGCGAAAAACAGGAAATAATTACTGGCGATCGATTGAACAACGTTCTTATTATCGAACCTTACGTAATAATAAAGATTTACTCGCTTTTCCTCGTTCTGATTTAGCAGCCACAACATTAGGCAGAATTATTCAAGCAGTAGGGCGTTTAATTCGCGGTGGAGTACCTTTTCATGGTTATTTTGTAGATTCCGCTTGGGCGGATAACAGTGCTAAAAAACTGGCTGGGGAAAGAGTAGGAGACGATATAAGTCAGATAGATAACGATAGCGAAGAAAATAGTTTGTTAGTCGCAACAATACTCAGAGTTTGTGATTATGCAGCCGAAGATGATTCTGTTGGCAATGCTTTATATAAACCTTTAGCTGATGCTTTGGAAAATATCAAAAATGTTTTTTATTAATACATTTAGCCAAAATAGTTAACCCTGTGATCTAATTTATTAAATAAAAATATTATGCCTAAAAAAAATGTTGCTCTACCTGCGCGTATGGATTTAGCGATCAATCCATTTACGGATCTAAAAATTGCTGTGTTGATGTTTCCTTTCACTAAAGAAGTTACCAAATTTTGTAGAGATATGGAACAAGTATTGCGTGATAATAAAACAATTTATGCACCCTATCGGCAATTAAATAATCTTTTGCTCGCTAGTAGTTCAACTTTGACTTATGGGTTTGAAAAATCAGAAAAAATAGATGATATTTATCAATATCGCGCTTTAGCTGTTGGTAAATCTAACAACTTCCTACAAAACATTCCAACCCCAGATCAAATACATGATTTAATTTTTGCTTGGGCGCAAACTTGGACAAGACAATATTCAAATAGGCAAGGTAATAAAGATGAGATTGAATCAGTATGCACACGTTTCTTAGATGCTATAGAAAATATTCCTAAAGATTGGCGATGGGAAGATATAGAACCAGCAGTTTTAATTGATGATATTAATTCTAATAATGGGTTGGGATATCAAGCTATTCCCAGCTTATTAGCAACTTTGTTACACGAACAAACTATTACGATTCAGTTAGAGGATAGAGAACAAAAAATTACTTGGTGTAAAGTACAAGGTGGTGGTTCGAGTAAAACAGGATTACATTTAGTTAGTGATACTTTCAAAGCCAACTATATAGAAAAGAATGAGCAAGATGATAGTGAAAAAGAAAAAGAAGGTTATTTCGCTTATCGTTTAGATTTCCATATACATACCCAAGCAGGAAGATTTAATCAAAAAGGTAACTTAAAACCTTGGGTTTTTTTACATCTTAGTTGTCAAAGATATGCTCATGAACCTTTAGTAGATATTAATTACGGACGAGATATTTCTATTTTAATGGGGATGAATACTGCTCCCATCGATAACTATCCTGTTGATTCAACTTTAGTTAAATTAACTATTGATAGCAACAATAAATCTTGGAAAAATCAACTACCAGCTTTATTAGCATTATCTAAAGCGCGTCCTCTACCTAAACCACAAGAAATTTTAAATAATCCTGCTAAATATGGCAATTTAGATAATAGTAAAGAATTCCATAAAGACGAATATTATTTGATCCATACTGAAGGATATAAATATAATCAAGAACAACAAGCAGGGAGAGGACACGGACACAATATTGATACAGGATTTAGTTTAAAAGAACGAGCAGATATTACCAGTAAAATTTTGCACTTGTTAAATGATGTATTAATTCCAGATAAACCAATGGAATGCGATATCAAAATACCTACTGGAAAAAAAACACCTTTAGCAATGCTTAATCATGAAGATATACGTAAATCGTTATTGCCTTCTGCCCTATCTAAATACAAAGAGGCAGAAAAACAAGCTATAACCAAGGAGAAGCAAAATATTATTATAAATGCTATTAAACGCGCTTCTAATAAGAATAAAATATATTTGTTTATAATTTATCGTGCAGAACACACAAAAAAATTAGTTTATCAGCAGTTACGAGAATCATTCTTATTACGAGAAGAAGATAACTTGCCCGATTATCTAATTGTTCAAGAAATTTTAATTACAGATTCATATCTTATAGAGCCTATACCTGTTTCTGGATTGTCTAAAGTTAATAAAAATTTCGACGAAGAAATCAGAAAAGGGCATCATAAAAAACGACAAGCTTGGCAAAACTTTCTCAAAAAAAATGTATTATCACTAGTAGAAAATAAATATCAAAGCGAGATTTTGGCAATTATTGAAATTACTAAAACTCAAATAAAAGGAATAGATCCAAAACAAAATATTCGTGGTGCAATTAGGGAAGCTTGCGTATTAGAAAATATTAACTCTCAAATGCTGCAAACAATTAAGCCTACAGCCAAAGATGATACAGCTTATAGTTCACAAACGCGAGGAAGAACATTAAATGCTGTGTTAGATATTACTATACGTCAAACGGGTACTTTATATGGCTTACCTTCTGAAGTATATAAAATAGCAAAGATCCCAGAAAATATTGCTCAAAAATTAGATTTAATTGCCTTTTGTCGGGTCAAGAAAAACGATTTCATTGGCAAAACTCCTTTTCAGTATGCAGTAGCTGTTCGCCTAAGTGCAACAGGGGCAGTAGATGTTTTACTTCCTACCCATAAACAATGGTTTCCCTATACAGAAGCAGCAATAAAAATAGGAAAATTATTTCACGAAGTAAGAAAAAAAGATTCTACTAGTATTAAGCAAGTTCAGATGAAAGGTGAAGACTTAGTAAAGTTTGTTGCCGATACTTTAGTTAACTGTTTAGAAAACCCAGCTATTGCTATAATTGAAGCCGATGTTTGGCGCAATGAAATCAGTAAAGATGGTGGTAATAATCAAGCCTGGTTTCAATTAAAAAATGAATATTTGCTACAACAAAGAGATATTTTAAATTTTAATCATGTGCATAATCATCATTGTCAATATCAAAGAAATGACGAAAAATTAAATAACTTATTAACTGTAATTCGTCTTCGTAGCGGTAATGAGACACCTCAATATGTAACTGATAGAGAACATTGGAATCAGAATGTGGAAACTAAAGATTACACCCAATTAAGTGGGTTCATAGACAAAAATGTTGCTGAATTAATACATTATTTTTCTATTGGCAGAATCCCAGAGACTCAAAAGAAAAAACAACATACAGTCCAAGCTAGAAATTTATCAAAAATAGAAAATAAAGGCGATACTTATGCAGCTAACATTGCTTATAAACACCAACAAATGCTAGAAATATTACCATTTTTTGTGCGTCAAGATTTTAAGACAGAGGAGAATATCAAAGCACTTTGTAGAGTACCTCATTATTTAAGAAATTACCCTGCATTTACTAGAGGCAATATTAGTCATCCATACCCTATGCACATAGGAAACAAATTAATAGAAGATATGTTGTGCATTATCAGGAATGATTATTAGTTGAAAATTTAAGCAATATGGATTTGTTACCAGCAGAAGATCCTATCTATTTGAGAGTAAGATTTAGTTCTTGAAAAGGTTTTGTATGCTGATCAATTACAATAGTGTTAGGTTTAGTTGGTTTATTTTGTATTGTTAAAGTATAAGTTCCTGCTTGTAGATTTTCTAAGACAAATACCCCAGCAAGATTAGTAACAGAAAAAAGAGAATTATTACCCTCAGCAGCGATCGCTTTAACCTGGACTCCAGACAGGGGTTTACCTTTAGCATCTTTAGCTGTACCAATGATTGTATATGCAGGGGTGAAGGGAAGGGATACGGGAGTATAAGCACCAGTCTTAACTTTTATAGCATAAGCTTGATTTTTGATTTGCCAATCGAGGGGAAAACCCGCAGGATCTAGATCTAAGCGGTAAAGATCAGGTGATAAAGGAATTACAATACCATCAGCTACAGTACGATAAGGAAAATTTCGCAGGGGTTGATTATTAATAGTTAAGAGTAATTCCGATTCTTCTAAAATTATGGGTTCATCGCGATCGCGCAATTGATTTTGATTATGATCTAGAAAAGGTTGAATTTTAATTCCGCCATATCTTCGCAACCCATTAAAACCACTGGAATCTAAGGGTAGTCTGGTTTGAGGACTAAAATGAGGAATAAGTTCGAGTCGAAAGTCACTATTGTCTGAAGTTAAGGAGATTTGTTGATAACGACCGCGAAGATCTATCCCTGGTAGTAAACTGGTGGAAACAGCAGTAACTATACCTGTACCTTGGCTACCAATTCTATATCCTAAATCAAATTGCCAACGAAAACCGCGATCGCCATTATTATAGTTGGATCGATAACTCCATTGGAGAGTGGTTAACCAATCAGTATTAGAGGTGGAATGTTCTAGTAGAAGTGATTGCAGGCGTTGAGGGGAGAAGCTATAGTTAATTGCGGATGTAATGTTAGCACCTTGTCCTACTTGTTTAAATTCCCAATTGGCTAGATCAGCATATATATTCCAACGCAGAATTTGGTCTGTATCGATGATCAATTGCGTAAAAATAGAAAAGTTACGATTATAAAAACCGTATTGTATACCAGCTTCTAAGTCGGAGTGTTGTAAGCTACCTTTGGCTATAAAAGCAAAGTTGTTAGGAATATCCCAATTGAAAAGAAAGTATTGATCCGAGGGATTAGTAACTAGGTTAAGCTGCACATTAGAAGAGGGTTGAATTTTAACTATACTGCTAATATCAACTCGCTTATCAAAATCGCTGAGGAGAGAAAAACCTATTTGAACTGGAATTTGACTAGGTTGATAAAATATCTGTGCTAAGGCTAAAAGTGATTGATCATAAACTATACCTGTACCTAGAGTCAGATTTTGCGTCATTCCCTGTCGATAAGCCAAACCTGCGCGAAAACTATTACTTGAGGTATCATTAGCTTGCCATCCTATAGCTGTAACCAAAGCTTGACTATCAGGTGCAAGAATTCCCATCAGATTATTTTTACCTAATTGACGAACTTCAGGTTTAATAGTCAGTTGTCCATGAGCATATAATAAGGCTTGATAGTTACTTAAACTATTTTCCAAAACCAAATTCTTAAACTTATATATTCCCGAATCATCCACCAACTGTTCAGCAATAATGCGATCGCCTTGATTTTTTACTATGCGTACAAAAGTACCAGCTTGAGCTTTACCTGTGATGGTGCGAGTAATATATTTAGGTTGTAAACGAGAGTCTATATTGTAAGAATTAAAATCTAAAGCATTATAGGAGTCAAACCCCCATTTTTGAATAGTGGAGATGCCCCAAAATCCGCCCCCACCTTGCCAAAAAGTCGGTTGCAAACCTAAAAGATAATCTGTGCGTCCATTCTGACGAAAATATTGTAGTTGTTCTAGTTGCCAACTTTTAAAATCATTAAAATTATATTGATCTAAGCCTACAAACCAACTACCTTCTAAAGCTGTACCAACTGCCCTAATGCTTCCTTGAGTTTTCAAATAGCGATTACCCTTCGGGTACGCTTCGCGATCGCTACGGTTATCACTTAGGGTTGTTTGTAATTGTACCCCTCCTATGGCAAATTTAGGTGTTGTAATAACTGGCAATCCATCTACAATAATGGGAGATTCTTCAGGATCGAAGTTGGTTAAATCATTCCAAGCAGGATTAAATATTAAAGTAAATTCTTGTTGGTCAAATTTTACAGGAACTTTGAGGATATTTTCGACTTTTTTTAGCGAAATTACTTGTCCTAACTCTGGATCATTAGTTATTAGGTTGGGTTGAAGACGCACAACTAAACCAGGTGACTGTAATTGTAATTGTCCGTTATTGAGCTTAGTTAATTTAAATTTAAGAGTAGTTAAAACTGTATCTAAAGGGATTAGCCAGTCTGATATATTGCTACTACGATCAAGCGAACCTCGAATTAAGACGGAATCTACTAATTTATCCCCAATCATAATACCTATCGGGATAAGTTGCTTAGAACTTGTTGCAGCATGGGAATCAAGTTTAACTTCATTAGCTGCTACTAACAAAGGATTAAATAGATTGAAGATGCTACTAAATACAGTAAAGATAATCAAATAAATAGAAATATACCAACAGCCTAATATTGCATTTCTATTTGAAAAGGAATACGCTCTTGCTGACTTTTTTGAGTACACAAAAACTCTCCTGTTAACTGATAGACACCTTTTTCTAGTTTTAAATCCTTACCCTCTTGATTATTTAAGATAATGTTACGCTTATGTTTTGCCAATAATACTGCAGTAGTTTTACCAGATGCTATTTTAGTTTTACCTTGCTTGAGAGTCCAAATAATATCTGGGCGTGCAGTGGCTTCTCCTTGGTTATGAACTAATAACTGAAGCTGTTGGAGTGCTGGTTTATAATTTGCTTGGGCGGTTTTAAATTTTGCTTGCAACTCGCCTTTATGAACATTGATCAGGCTAACTAATCTGAGACTAAAGCCCACTGATAGACCATCTTGAGTACTGTTATTTAAATTTTCCACCGTTACTGCTGCACGATATTCCCCATCAGGAAGACTGGGAGGTAACAAACTTACTAAGCGAACTTTTTGCTCTTGATATGCAGCAATACTAATTTCTTGGGGAGCAAAGCGTAGGTAAGGAGTTAAATCTGAATTTTGTGTACCAGGTTTTAGACGTTTAAATTCGCCCTTTTCAGTATAGGTGTAGGGGTCAGCAGATAAACGTACCCGAAGCGGTTGTGAGCCTGTGTTTTTGAGGATTAAGATACCTTTACCCTGTCCTCTCTCCGTCTCAACTACCAAAAAAATAGGTTTTAGGAGGATTCCAGCCCAAACAGCGCAATTCCACCCCAAATTGCCTAAAATAAGGCTGCTAGTAAGTATCAGTTGAAATAGCTTGTTCCTAGTTATTGGCAACATTAATTTTCTAGATCCAGCAGAATTAAAATTCTGTACTGTTATAACCGAAATATATTAGTTATGTGGAATATATTGCTTTAAAAGGAAGGAGGAAAGGACTGTACGCTTTAATTGCAGCCTTTATAATAATAAAATCCTTAATTTGCAGCTAAATGGCAGATTATGGTACTACATCAGCAATGATACTTAAGTCATATTGAGTAGTATTATTTGCATCCACAGCCGTACTAAAATTAGCTTCAACGCTGACATTAACTGTGTTATCCCCAAGAATTAAAGGAATTTCCGAACCAGTGAGAATTGTAGGAGATCCAGCAGTGTCAATGTCGTAAACTACGTTATCTATGCCGTTATCAAAAGTCACCTGCGCGTCAGTAAAGTCAGTACTAGTCGGCTTATTAAATGTAGTTAGTGTAAGTGTACCACCTGTAGAATTACAGTTAATTCCATAAATACCCTGTTCTCCAGTACCATCTTCTGTTGTTAGGGTTTTATACTGAGTTGCAGTTTTATGATCCAATTTCCCATCAGTGGCTACAAAATCACATTCTGCATTTAAATTGGCTGTAAAATCCATTTGAGGATCACCAGTAACGGTAGTTTGTCCCCAAGCCCCACTAGCCAGGGAAAAAAGAGCCGTGGTAGCAATAGTAGAAAATAGAGAAATACGAGTTAATAGTTTCATAGTTAATTATTTACTTAGTAGTTATTGAGAATTTTATTAAGGCTATCGAAGAGTTTAGAGATAACACCTCATCGGATCTCCTCGGATAGCACACCTGAAGATATTCATTCTTCTATTCCTCAATTACTGCTCATTTTTCAAGCGATAGCCAACAGTACCATCAACTATTTTTTGTGGTTGGGTTGGGGGTGTAACGGATTGAAGAATAGCTAGAAGTTCGTCGTTGATACTAAATCCAGTCACTCCGTCATTATCTAGATAAATACCTGTACCAGAAATGGTGGCGGTGGGTGAAGTTGCTTGATAGTAGGTGTTGTTATTGCTTAGTAATTCAATAACATCTTCTGTATTTTTAAACCCAACAATGCGAGCGTAATCAGTCTTACCATTACTACTACTATTACCATCGTTGTAAAATACTCTGCCATTTGCACCCAGTACATAAGTATCTATACCCGCTTGTCCTTGGAGGATCTCGATATCACCTAAACCAGGAGTAGTAGAATTAGGATCAGTACCAATTAAAAGATCATCACCATCACCACCATAGAGATCATCGCGATCGCTACCACCAATTAAGGTATCATTCTGGTTATCTCCGTAGAGAGAATCACGATTTGCTCCCCCAGAAAGAAGATCATTACCATCACGACCATAAACTATATTGATCTGGGCATCCCCAACAATAGTATCCCCTCCAGCAGACCCTCTAACCTGTTCTAGTCCGCTAATCATATCTCCTTGGGCATCACCACCACTAGCAGCACCAGTAGTCAAGTTAACATTAACCCCTGCAGTAGAATTAACGTACTCAAGAATGTCTGTACCCAAACCACCGATTATAGTATCTGCACCAGAACCACCAGTCAGGCTATCATTACCATCGGCAGCATCGAGATAATCATTATCCTGATCACCTTCTAGACGATCATTACCCGCTTGACCATAGAGATAATCAAAGCCAGCACCACCACTTAAATAATCGTTATCATCACCACCATAAAGTTCATCAAAACCATCGCCACCATAGAGATAGTCATTACCTGCACCACCATTAATGCGATCGTTACCTTCTCTACCGTAGAGGTAATCACGAGTACTAGTTCCTTCAATCACACTATTATTAGTAGCAAAAGCTAGTGTACCAGGGTCAATAATAGTGCCGTTGGCGGTGAGATCTGTATCGCCTCTTTGACCATCGATCAAAGTTAGAACTACACGATCATATTTCTTATCCCCATTGTCATCAAAGAATCTCGCTCCTGTTTTACCGTCGTACCAAAATTCATACCAATGATTAGTATTATTATCTGGAGTCGCCCCATACATCCAATAACTATTAGTTGTAACGTCAGCAGGTAATGTGAGGGTAACAGTCTGAGTGCTTCCTGGAGCAATATTAGGAATCTTAAAGCCCAGCAAACCAGTTTCAAAGACTACATCTTTGGGTGCATTGGTTGTTTTTAAATCAGGTAGATCCTGTACTGTGACATTACTAATAGGACTAGCGTTTTCAATAGTAATTTCACCTTTACCTGCTATTTGAGTGCTAACGGTTGTAGCTGCGGTATTGAGATTAATTGTTTTAAACGCATTTACTTCCAGGTTAGTATTAGCTAGTTTAAAATTACCTCCAGTAGTAATATTGCCACCGACAAAGTTACCTAAATTATCAAAATAACCATTAGAAGTTAAAGTTAGATTGTTGGTTGTGGGAGTGCTAGTTAAAGTAAGATCCGCTCCAGTATTAATAGCGATCGCATTACCCTGTAAGTTAGATAGGTTGATGTCTTTAATATCACGGGCTGCTGAAAGATTGATAGTATTGGCGTTAATTATTAAACTATCTACTGGTGTCTTAGGTTTACCGACTGGTTGACCCTGTTGAATACCACCTGCTAATTCTTGAAGCATTTTAGCTTGCAGATTTAGTGTATTAGGGTTAGTTACCTGTTGGAAGTTGATTTGAACATCTTGATATTGTGTATTTTGTTGCGCAAAGATAGTGGGGTTAGACTCAGAGGAATAGACAGTTAGATAGGTTGGAATAGGATCTTTTGTTCTAACAGTATAGGCGTACTGACCATCACTTGTTTGACGACTGTAAACCTTATCCTCATCAGGAGTATCTTTATAATATTGACGACCATCATTACCAAGATAAATATATTTACCACTTTCGGTTTCGCGCTCTTGATAACTAAGCATCTCCAGCACTGGTACTAGTTTTAATAAATCTACTTGGACAGGTCTTAATGGACTTAGGACACCGTTAACTTCCTGATAAACGATCGCGCCTGTATTGGCTTCTGGCTGTTGTTGGTAATAGGTTTTGTTGGTATAGATATCGCGATAACGATAGTAGCCTGTAAATTTGCCTTCAGTAATTAGGTTGCCATAGGCGGTTAATTCTACTTTGTTTAGTTGATAAGGTACTTTTGTTTGGGGATTGACAAAGGAATCTGGGGTAACAATAACACTTCCAGAACCTAATTCGAGAGCTAAGTTATTGGCTTGGATATTGGGAAGTTGAATTGCACCTGAAGTTATACCAGTGTCACCGTAAATCATCTCAAGGGAATTTGCTTCTAGTTTCACTAAATCATTAACAACCAAGCGATCTAAAGCATTGAGAGAGAGGTTATAGGCTTTGAGTAATGTATCCTGATCATTGTCAGTAGGATTAATTAGCAGATCCCCTAATTTACTGACTAACTTGATATCACCAGAAGGACTAACTTCTAACTGGGCTGTGGTAACTAAATCTTTAGCTGTGGTAATGTAAATATTGCCTTGTAAAGCTTCTACTTTAGAAACATTTAAGGCTCTGGGCATATTTGGATCGGGAACAAAATTATTGACTTGAACATTACCGTTTGCAACTATAGCTTCTAATTCGGCTGTATTAATTTCTAAATTACTCAGGCGATCGCTCTTAAGTTTGATGGTTTTTGCTAGTAGATCCGCTTGATTATCATTAGGATTAAGAATAGTCAGGTTACCCACTGCATCTAATTCGATGATGCCATAATTAACCCCTGCATCTATTCCAGTTAAATTAATTGCACCACCAGACTGTAAGCGAATTAGGGCATTACTTTCAGTGGTATCGGATTGTTGTTTAATCTTATTGAGAGATAAATTACCTGTAGTTTTGAGATTGAAACCACCTTGAACTAGTACATCACCATTAATTTGTAGGTTGTTACTAGTGTTATTGAGGATAATATCCGCTTCTCCCATTCCTAAAACACTGAGGTTAGAAGTAACTGTATTGAGGTTAGCAGCACCTGTAGTTACCAATTCTAAACTTGGACTGTTGACACTACTATTATTAAGAGAAACTGCATTACCTTGTATATTTAAGCTGGCTTTTGTACCTGCACTCAACTGATTATTAAGAGTGAAGTTACCATCTAATACATCCAATTGCAGACTATTACCAGCACTTAAAATACCTGCATTTAGATTACGGGCGGAATTAATATTTAGATTACCTGGAGTGGTAGCTTTTTGTAGGTTGAGTGAACCTAAAGCAGTGAGATATAAATCACCCGTTGTAGCTGTAAGATTAGCGGTCGTACTGGTAGTATGGGGAGATACATTAAGATCTAAACTGCTACCATCAACTGTTAATTGTTCAGCAATAATATTAGCAGTAACTCCAGCCTTGGCAGTTAAAGTTAAATTGTTAGCTGCAATCAAACCGTGTTCTATTTGGGTTTGTCCGCTACTATTTGTACTAGTCTTATAGTTATTAATGCTGCCATTATTAGCAATCAAATTAACTGTGCCACCTTTTACCCAAGCACTTGGGAGGTTGATATTACCACTCGTAGCACCTGCATTCAAATCAATAGATCCATTACCAGCATCAAGATAAGTATTAACATCCCCTGTGATATTACCAACACCGCCTACTAAACCTGCTTGAACATCAATATCATTACTACGAATTTCTCCAGTTAAAGTAAGATCTGTGGCAGATTTCAAAGATACCTTACCGTTGCTACCATTACCAGTTAGAGCAACACCGCTAAAGTTCAAATCCGTCTTAGAATTGAGAGTAATTTCAGCATTCGACTGAGTGGCGGTTAATTGAGAGCGATCGCTTACTATAACTTGATTACCATCTAGAGTAATACGATTTTGAGTATTGAGAACTGCGGGGGCAGCAATGGTATTATTAGCGTTGGTTTGTGCTGGTAATTCCCCTTTAATTTCAAGAATACCTGAAGCATTAATAGCGATCGCGCCAGTTGCACCGACGGTATTAAGTTTGGCACTGATGGTTGCATTACCACCGACATTTAAATTGAGATTAGCACCAGCACGGATAGCATCGTTAGCAAAGTCTCCAAAAGCTTGATTTCCACCACCATTGAGGCGTTCAGTTGTCCAGAATAGTTGAGGTTCTAAAACTTCTTGTGTGCGGAAATTCGTTTTAGTTAAGAAGCTTTCATCTTTAACTAGAGTATCAAAGGTTTCGTAACGAGGACGATTATCGTAAATGTCTTGAGGATTACTTACCCATTGATATTTAAGAGTAGTGCGATCGTCTTCAACGTTTGTCCATTTAGAAGTCCAATCGTAATTATAGTCGTATTGGGTTTCGTTGATATTTCTACCGTACCATTGCTTTCCGTAAACTCTAAGGGATGAAGCATGATCGTTCCACGAGTCACCAACATAACTTACATCATAGGAATAAGTTGTACTCGCCCCGCCGAAATCCCTATGTTCATAAATCGTGACAAGAGTATTAGTAGGATCGCTTGTGAGGAAATAAATAGAACTAGTTTTATCGTTAAAATCATCACCTACATAAGCATGGTCGCCAACTCCAAAGAATTTAGATGCACCGCCATAATCTCTATTCTCGTGTAGTTTAATACCAGGGCTTAAGGAGCTACTAGTACTCCAGTAATAATTATATTTATCTTCATATCCTACATTACGGTTGTAAGTTGCTACAGTTTGCTGATTACTTATTGTATCTGTATCAGTTCTGTACCCAGATGGTGCAGTGATATATCTATTTAATTTATCGTAAACATTTGCCTCATAGGAATTACCAGACCAATTTGGGATCTTATTGTAGGCAACAGCGTTATTACCAATGCGCCCATCGTAAACTGCATATTGCCGTTGACCACTGTTCTCATTGTAGCTAACTGACCAACGTGCTGGACTATCATCATAGTCATTAATCAAACCACCATTGCCATTATAAGATTCAGTTAGAGTAGATCTATCTTGGGTATATCTAACGGTTGCAAGCTCGCGATATTGACCAACATTTTCTTTCCATGGTACTGATTCTCCTTGAGAAACAACTCGTAATACGTCTTCTTTTACGTCATTAGGTAGGCTAATATATTTATCACTCCAGCCATCGACACCGATATTAACAGTAGTGTTAGCATTATTCACCCAACTAGGTTTCCATACTGCTTGAGTGGGATTACCGTTAATGGTGCGGTGAACTTGGGGATTGGTATAGCTAAAGTTGTATAGCTTCTTATAACCGAGATGAGCTATAACTTTATCTGCTTGAGCATCAGTTAGGTTTTCAAAGAGAGTATCTACTGAAGGTTTAGGAACTGTACCCCAATTAATATTATTAACAAAATAGTCAACCTGGTTAACAAAATACTCTCTCTTAGTAGTGCCATTATAGTAACCATCCTGAGTAAGAGTTACGTCCATAGTGTTAAACTCGCTACCGACACGCACCAAATCAGGCTTTCTTTCTACAGTAACAGTGGTAGGAATCCAAGAAACAAAAGGAACATTAAAAGTACCGTCTGCTACTTGATAAGTGCCAGTAACAACGGAGATAATCGTCGGTTTTTGGGAAATGAAAGGCATAAAGGCTGGTTTTGTGCCATTTTGCAGATTAGAAACCGAATTGATATTTAAATTACCACCTGCTAAAAGATTAACTTCACCCGCAGCATCTAACATTCCGTATTCGAGGATGCTTATATCTCCCTCGGTTAATTCTTCGCGAGTTAAATTGCTTTGAAGTTTGCTATCTGTCCAAGCTAAATCTACTCCAGAGTGAATATCTAAATCTCCAAGGGAACGAATACCACCTGGAATGGTAATGGAATCAGCAGCGTTAAGCAGCACACGGTTATCTTTACCACCTGTAATTAAACCGCCCAACCAGAGATCTTGACCAACAATTTCTAGGAAGCTATCAGTTGTAACAGAACTTGGGGCTGCAACTACAACTTTACCATCCGCTTGAAGACTAATTGAACTACCTGGGTTATAGGTTCTTAGCTTCGACTGATTGATTAGATTAATATCTTGAGCTTTAATAGTAAGTTGCTCGGTAGCACCAACTGAAGTATCTAGGGTTACGTTACCATCTAAACTAGTAATGCTAACGGTGGCTGGGTTGACTGTTAAGCTGGAGTTGACTAATTTAGGTGGGCTAACTGCACCTTGGAGGAGAATATCACCCTCTGCACTCAGGGAAATTATACCGTTGGCGTTAGTATTGAGAGTTCCGCCACTCTCCCTAGTCAGGTTGAGATCGCTACTAATAACAGGATCGCTTCCAGGTGTTAGGAGATTACCAAGTTCATCAACATAATTACCTTGCTCATCGATATAGACGCTAGAAGCATTGAGTAAACGACCTTGGGAATCACGATAACGAATTTGTTTGAGAATTACACCATAATTATTAAGATCGTTGCCACCTTCTATAGTCAGGAGATGATCGGCGCGCACCATTCCATCTAGGAGTAGTAAACCCTGGGATTTCAATTTAACATCTCCCCCTGTATTCATAGCCTCAATTAAGCCGTACACTTGGAGATCTCCGACGGTATCAATATTAATTTGAGTTGGTGCTGTGGAGAGGGAAGCCAATTCTGTACGGATTAAACTATGGCGATCGAGGGTAAAGTTAATTGAGTCTTGTTGTCCTGTAACTTTAATATCAACTATGCCAGCACTTTGAATTGAACCACCACGAGCGATCGCTTGTCCCTGCTCATTAACACCCATTCCACCGATGATCACTGCATCTTGAGCATTTATAGTAATTTTCGCTCCTTCTTGCCAAATTAAACCCGCTCCTCCAGGTTGTGCGCCTCCATAGAGTGAACCGATCAGCTTGAGGTTTTGTGCTTGGATATTAAGATTACTATTGGCTGCGGTGGTAGAGATTTGGACTCCAGAATTTACTGTAACTGTTCCTTGGCTATTTAAAGTGACTCCCTGAACCGCCGTTAGGGATGCACCTTGTTGTGTGGGTTTGTTGTTAACCTCAGTTATACGACCGAGGGTGATATTACCTTGAGCATTTGTTTGACTTAATTCTAAAGTTTCTCCTAAACCATTAACTAGAATTTGACCGTTATAAACTTCAATTAAATCTCCTGCTGCGATCGCTACTGAACCTTTACTAATTACATCGGCGGTGATCGTTGCTTGCTTAATTGCTGCTATAGTAATCTCTTTAGTTAACTCATCTCCATCGGCATTTGTATTACGCAATACCCCTGCTATATCAACATTTTGTCCTCTAAGGTCGATTACCGCACTGCTAACAATTCTGCCAGAAGTTCGAGCCAGACTAAGATCTCCTTGAGTTGAACTGATATTAATATTGGTTAAACGGTTGGAATCTTCCCCAATGGAACTATCGATAATTACATTATTAAGTCCTGTAATTTCTACCTGACGTGCATCTATACGACTAGTACCAAAGGTAGCAATACTTACTGATTCAGGTGTAACAGTCTTTCCTGCGTTGATGATAATTTTGTCTTCTGCAGTCAAGCTACCGTATAAGTCAATCTGATTATCGGCACTTAAATGTATATCCGAACCCAAACCACCAGCAACTAAATCGCCTTTAATTAGACCATATTCTCCTGCATTGATTTTAATCGAACTATTAATGGTTTCTAGTTTACCTGTACCATCTAATTCAATATCCTTACCATCGGGGGAAGTACCACTGTAAAGATTAATACCACTATGCCCCACAACTTGACCTGCAATATACAGCTTACCGTTAGGTCCTTGGGGTGCGCCAATGGAGACTGTAGAACCTGCTTTCCTAGCTGCGATCGCATAGGTAGAAGTGGAGGTTACACCATCAGCAATATCCTTAAATCCTAGTAAATCTGCATTAGTGGAATAGCCCCGTAGGTTAAATTTATAAGGGCTAGCCAGCATAAAGCGACCTTCGCGCAACTTGACTTTTAGATCAGGATCGCTAGCATCTGGAGTATAGCTACTGTTTAGGGGATGATCGCTATTATTGGAACGGGTAACAGTCCAAGCAGTAGTATTGAGGACATTTTGTAAATCGCTGATTAGATCTTCAATTGATTGATTATCGGCGGTAACATTAGCTGCAAGATTAACACTGGCTTCAATTTCAAAATCAATTTTATTGACCCACAGTTGTAGGCTTACATCACCACTTATTTGACCATTGGCATTAGCAATAAATCCTGTAGCTTCAATTTCATTAGTATGAGCAGGTGCTAAAATATCCACTCTACCTGGTGCATTGAGATTAATCTGGCTGTTTTCCTGCCAAGTTTCCAGTTGAGTAGAACCATAGAGTACAATTCCTTTACCCGAATGATTAGTACTACCATTAGCAGGATCGGGTGAGAGGGGATCTATCCCACCAACCAGATCAATACTCTTACCAGCTTTTAAGTTCTGTCCGATCCTAATTTGATGTTTAGCATCGATACGTACGGTGGAGTCACCATTAAAGGTTTTTAAAGTACGTCCTAAATACTTACCATTAACGTCTCTAGCTTCCTTAACTTCTCCCCCAGGTAACAACAAGCCTTGAATATCCGCATCACCATCGGCATTAATCCAAATCGAACCATTAAGATTATGTGTTACCAACTCACTAGCAGCTTGAACATAAACCCCAGTATCCGATTGATGTTGTCCGCCAATTACCTCAATGCGATCGCTGGCGTATAAATAACCTCCTGTTTGAATATCTTCTCCCTGTTTATTTTTGGTATTACCACCAATAAAGGCTTGTCCTGTTGCTGCTACTGTTATTGTGCCAGGGTTATTAGACCAATTAACGGCTTGTTCAACTAACTTACCATCCTCATCAAATTTTTGTTCTAGTTGACCGCCAGCTAGCAACCAACCCATCATTTCTAAGTTACCATCCGCCTGAATATCAATTAATCCACCGCTATTATCACTGGTATATCCGCCACTAGTAATACCCCCTGCGGTAGTTATCAATATGCTTAGATCCTTGTCATCTAATCCTGCTACACCAGCTTCTAATCTGACTGCACCAGAAGCCAACAAGCCCGCATCTAAATAGATTTGTTCCCCTGCTTTAACTACTAGTTGCGAATCATCTCCAGCCCAGGTAACGCCAGTCTCATTGATTGTACCGCCAGCCACTACAGATCCAAAAATATCTACATCCTGTGCGCCTTGAATAACAATCACACTACCAGCCCGACGGGTATTAATCCGCGAGGTGGTATGAACATAGACGCTAGAACCTTGGGTACTTGCACCACCTGTTACTTGATTTGCACTATTGTAACCACCTTGAATAGTAATGTTGTTGTTAACATCAATAAAACCTTCTTGATACACCCAACCATCAGAACGAATATTGAGGTTAGAATTATCACCTAAAACATTGATATTACCGCGAATAATAATGTCATCGCTAGCAGTTAAATCTAGGGTAGTATTATCAGCAAGACTAGTTAAAGTTCCTGTCATCAAAATACTAAACTGGTCTTCTTCGATTCTATTGAGGTAGTGTTTTTCGTCTAACTGACTAAAGTAATCATTGTAGGAATTGAGTGGTAGACCAGCAGATAGCACCATCTCATCCGCAGTGGTAACAGTGCCTTTAACCAGCAATTCATGACCTGAAACAAGACGCGCATCAGCACCTTCGCCAGTTTTAATCGCTGTAGGTTTACCATTTTGATCTTCAAATCTAGCCCCAGCAATCACCGCACCACCAGAGGCTATGGTAATCACTTCCTCCGCCACCAGATTGATTTTGGCTGCAAGATCACGGGCTGCAACAGTACCACCCTCCCTAATAGTTATCCGATTAGCTGCTTGGAGATTAACTATAGAATTAGTACCTTTAGCTTCAATCAAACCAGCACTAGCAATTAAGTCAGTTGCATCAATAGAAATGAGGCTATCTGGGTCAGTAGTTTCGATAATACTACCGATGCTGGTATAGACTGCATCCGCATCAATATCAATACTATTGGTGGCGCGTAACCAACCTTGGACATCCAAGCGATCGCTAATTTCTAATTTTAGATTGGCTGCGGTAACTCCAGATCCTGTAACTTCGTGGTTACTGAGGGGGTATATTTGGGCGGTATTAGCTTTAAATGTGAGATTTTCACCTGTAGCCCTAACGTCTCCCCGAACTTCCAAGCGATCGCTTAACAGTAGGGTTGTATCTCTAAATTCGGGCTGTTGTGCTGCTAGGAGACGAGGATAATTAGGTTCACCTGTTAATTTATTGCGAACTATCCCCCCTTGGAAGATATCCCCTAAAATCATGGTATTACCAGAATTTAAGCGACCAATAGTTAGATCAGCAAAACCATCGGCTAAAGCTGCTAAATCCCGATTAGATAGTTCCATTGCAGGTGTATCATTAATTCCAGCATCGATTAGATCGTTACCTGTAAAGGTTTCGGCTGCTGTTCCTAAACGATACAATTGTGCTAATTGTTGGGCTTGGATAGTTAGGTTATTAGTACCCTCTACCATATTTGCCCCACTACGGAAGTCTAGATCATCGGCTGTCAGAGTGATATTTCCTGTTGCTAGACGGTTGCTTAATTTACCACTAGTAAGGTTGAGTAGGGCATCTGGTTGAGAAAGAGTGATTTCGATATTACCATTGCTGGCAACCACTGCGTAAGGATCATTACCATCAGTAATTAAACCGCGCCAATCATCGCTAAGATTATTAATCCATTGATTATTTACCCAAGTAGGGATAACAGAATTATTAGGAATAGTTAAGCCTGTATTAAAGATATTGGCGGTTTTCTCTTGGTTAGTCAGAATTAAGCCGTCTACTTCTTCAATAATGATGTCCCCTGTACCATGTAGGGCGGTGGCTGCGGTAAGTTGGGCTACCTGAGTTTTTAGAGGTGCATTCTTAGTAGCAATAGTATTTTTAACCTTTGCCATCAAATGACTACCACTTGCCAGAATTTCGGCAGCATTAGTATTAATAATCGACCCATCAGGAGCAACTAAACGAATCCAGCCGTTACCTTGAGCATTTTCACTATTACCAGCCGAAACCTTGAGATTAGCAGCTAAATTAATGTTTTTGCCCTCGCCATAGGTGCGTAGATCAATATAACCGTTGTTGATAGCATTAAGAACTTGATCTAGATTAATATCGCTAATGGTTTCGAGAATAATTGCATCAGCATTAATTTGAGCTTGAAGATCAATTTTCTTACCAATAACTCGTAGATCTGTTGTGCCTAAACGAGAAATACCATTATTATCACTATTAGTTAAAGTAACCTCGCCACCAAAGTCAATAATATTATTACCATCATATTGACCTGCTTTACCGATGATGCTGAGACGATCTACACCACTATTATAATTAAAGACTTCACGCCCATTGAGAAGCTGATCTTGATTGAGGGCGATCGCATCTTTCATGGTTTGCTCGACAATTACCTCATCAAAACTACCAGAGCGATCATTTAGGTTGATTGTACCAGTTTCTGTATTGGAATTGGCACGACCTAAACGAACTCTATAGGTATCATTACCCCCTGCATCTTCTAAATTAAAAGTCCCTTTAGCAAAGTCTGTAACGTTAACTAAATCATTACCAGTACCCAAAATAACCCGATGAACAGTACTATTACCTTTAATCTCACTACCGCTTAGGGATTCGGTAACAGTAACACCACGTAAATTGAGGCTTAAATTCAATTGCTGTGCAACCTCAGAAAAGTCGAAAGTATTACTACCCTCATTATCCCCAAGACGATCCACATTAAAGTCTGAACCGAAAATATAAGTATCATCCCCTGCTTCGCCAGAGAGACGATCAACACCAGTACCACCTTTGAGGGTATCATTACCAACCCCCGCATTTAGTACATCGTTACCAACTCCCGCATCTAATAAATCATTACCAGTACCACCTTTGAGGGTATCATTACCAGCAGCACCGATTAATTTAGCAAATGCGATCGCGCCAGAAGCATCTAGCAGATCATCTCCCTCACCACCGTCGAGAATACCACCTGCTAAACCTGCAATTAGAGTATCATCACCTACACCACCTGTAAATTCTACAGTGACGTTATTTCTTAATAAACTAGCATCGAAAAGATCATCTCCCGCGCCACCATCAGCAACGATTTTAGTAATACCTGAGAAAGTCTGATAGAAGCCATCATATTCAATACCTATGTTGCCAGCTTGTTTACCAGAGATAATAAATTTCTCACCGCCGTCTTCTGTATTGTAAATACGATTGTTGGCACGGCTACCACTACTTAAATAAAGAGTTGATCCTTCTTTTTTAGCTAGGGTTGGTTGAACTTGGGGGGCTTGATAACTGAGATTTAATAGTTCAGCCTCAAATATCTTTTTATCAAAGATGCGTTTTTTACCGAGGAATAAATCTAGATCGACAAAAGCACCAGCACTAAACTTAACACCACCCTTAACATTAGCTAGATTCTCAAAATTATCAGCACTACCATCACCATCATTATCATAGTTCCACATGGTGGCAATTTCAGAAGCCCGAATCTTACCATCACTTTGCCAATTTTGACCAGTTACATATCCTTCGCTATCCTTATTAAGAATCGATTTAGCAATATCTTGTAAATCCACACCCAAGTCTAATTTAATAAACCCTTCCAAACCAGCCTCAACAATGGCTATACCTAAAGCTGCTGCAAGTCCAATACTAGCTTGGAAACTAAACTCATCTTTTTCTTGGTTTTGAAGATTGTAATCCATTAGATAGAAACCATCAAAAGCATCCAAAGGATTACTGGTTGAGAGTGCTTTACGAACTCCGTAGGTATCGTAACCAAAACCTAGATCGGCACTAGCGGTAAAACCACCCCTAGCATATAGGTTCAAGGCTGCAACTTTGGGTAAGAAACCAATCGAAGCAAGTAGGATATCGAAATCCGCTTTAAATTCTAAGATAGGTAGTTCGTAGGTAAACAGGGTTGCATCACCACCACTTAATAATGCAGTCCAGTTAGAAATATCCTTAACATAGTCCCACTTAAAGCCCGAACGAGGTTTTTGATTGCGTTTAACCCCCGCCATCGATGGTTGCTGACGGGTATTTTGTTGTAGAAACTGATTAAAGTCTGCGGGTGTTGATTGGGAAGTAGCAGGGGTGGGTTGTAGTTTACCTGTACCAAATCCTGCAATAGAACCCAAATTTAACCAGCCTGTGGTTCGTAGTTCGGAGTTAATCTTTTGTGCTAAATCCAGCATCTTAGAAGCTTCATCGACAAAAGCCCAATTGATTGCAGGACGACCTTTGATTTCTAGGATTAAATTAACTAATCCCTTAATAGTATTATCTTTAATGACGCGATCTAAACCTGGAACTTTGGTATTGAGTACGTCGATTAAAGGACGAACTGGTTCTAAAGCATCCGCAATGGTTTGGGAAATAGGTTTGAGGTAGTCATTAACTAAACTACCCATATCAATTCGTAGATCTTGGAAAGAGATGTTAGGTTTAGTAGCGGTTTGTCCTAATCCCCAGTCCCAGGAGAGTTCTAAATCACCAGCTAATTTTGGTAACCCTTCAGCGTCCTTAAGTTGTAGGGTCATACCCAGATCTAAATCTGCTTCAACATCAAAATCAACATCAAAGATTTGATCAAAACGTCCTGCTAATAACTGATTGAGGGTGAGACGATGACGACTATCACCAATTAAATCTAGCCCCAACTGTCCATAGACACCACTAGCTTTACCATTGGGATTATTATCAGTTAAATTTGCATCAAAGAAAAGTAACTTACCGTTGGCGTTAAAGGGAGTATTAAGATCGGGGTTTAGAGGTTGACCATCGAGGAAGGCAGCAATATCAAGGTTTAATTCAGTTTCTGTAGGATCAGCTACTAAATAGAAACTATCCTTAACACTCAAACCAAAACCAAAGTCAAAATTCCAACCTAGATCCAAACCAAAGCCACCATTGACATCCAAACTAAAGCCAGGGAGATTAAAATCTAAGGGTAAATTAAGTCCATCCCCGTAAAGACGACCGCCTAATTGAACATCAAACTGAATAGAGTCAGCATTAGGAACAAGTGAACCACCAGCAACCCAGGGTTGTAGAAGATTACCATTAACGTCATACCAACCAACCAAAACATCGTTGATAGTTACGCTACCATCATTATTGCGATCGCTTAATAAATTTAATAGGTCTGGCCCCAAAACATCATATAAAGTTTCCTGTAAAGTGGCGATCGCTTTACCATTACCGCTTAGTTTTTCCCTTAATTCCCCTAGCATTCCCTGGCGTATATCTCTGAGGAAAGAGGCAGCCGTTGCTAATTTATCACCTAGGAGGGGAACATCTTGAGCGAGATTGCTATCTAGGACATCCTCTAGGCTTCCCACTGCTAAATCCACACCATCGAGAATAAACCCAGGATCGTTGAGTAGGGATAGGAGGGAGAAATTACCCCCTAAAGCTGCAAATTCACCACGAATATCGGGGAAAGTCATGGTCACGGGATTATTTGCCCCTGCATCGCTGGAATTACCCAGGTAATTAAATAGTTGTTTTAACCCCTGATCGCCATATATAGGGTTGGTTTCTATACGAATTGGATCGAGATCAAAGTCTATTCCGCCAACAGTCATACGTAGCGGTAAATTAACATCAAAGTCCCCTTTAAAGTTGTATTTCAGGTTATTAGCAATGGACTCTTCAGTAATATAGTACAAACCATCATCGGTTTTACTACCAGCTTGTTGATCTAGATAAACATCCAACCCTGCATAGTCATTAGCATTTTGTTTACCAACTTGACCATTCCCATCAAGACTAACTGTACCTTGACTGACACCCACATCCATCGGCCCTAACTTAAATCCTAGATCCAGATTAGAACCTTCTAAACGAGTACCAACAAAGGCACGAGTACCTTTACCCGTATTGGGATTATAATCTCGCAGGACAATTTCAGGTTCGCCATTTTTCAGACTTGCCAAATTAATACCGAGATCGAAATTCAAAAGAGCGATCGCCTCTAAACCTATACCAGCACCACCTTTGAGATCCGCTAAGGCAGTAATGGCATCAAGGGCTGCTGCCCCAGCATTTCCTGATAATTGTTTGAAAGTTTCGAGATCTAGGCTGAAATCGAATTGATCTGAGAAAATAGCTTGCCAATTGAAATGAATATCTAGAAACTCTGGACTGAGGGAGAGGGAGAATTTTTGTTGAGTGGGGGGGAGTTGATTATCATCATTAATTCCTAATGCAGATTCAATCACCGACTCTACATCTTGCAGAATTAAGGCTGGTTGATCATTAGCGGTTTGCAATTTAGCAGCTAAATTATCTAAGAAAGCAAAGGATTCTTTCAAAGAACGATTAATCACGGGTAGGGGTGTAGTATAGAAAGGCTGATCAGCAAGAGATTGATCGATCGCGTCAATTCCTGCTTGAATACCTGTGATCACATCAGCAAAGGATAAATTCTTTAAACTCAGAATTTGAGTCAGATCAGGCATCACTAAAATCGTGCCATTAGCGGTTAAAGGCTGATTTTTATTAGTTAGTTGTCCATTCGCGATCGCGCCCTGGAGATTGAAAGCTTGACCCAAAGGCTGATAAACTGTTTGCAATCCTGATGCTGCTGCACCCAACGAAGGTACATAAACCCCCAATTCTAAATTAGGATCGATGGAAATATCTCCAAAGCCTCCATTGACCTGTAACCCTTTTAACTTCGCGTAGGCTTCTCCATCTAGACGAGTATAGAAACTATCAAAGAGATTACCCAGTACTAAATCATTAAAGCTAAAGCGAGTATCCCCTGGAGTATTACCATTGTGATCGCGATCGAGTCCTGTTGTGAAGGTAGCATCTAAATGGACACTAGAACTACTATTATCCCCACCTGCAGTTAAACCAACGAAACCAAGTTTAGCAGCTACCGCTAAATCTGCCACCTCAAAACTTGTCTGACCATTAAGCCGAACGTTATCTACACCTAGGGTTACTCCCTCTGTCCCAGTTTGCCCATCAAAGTCGATAACTAAGTCCATACGCCCATTTACACTGGCATTGAGGCTGGTTTTAGCATTGGTGGTGAGGGATAATTCCCCTAAATCTAACCCCAAATCTAAAGGTAAATTGTTAGTAGTGGGTAAAGTTTTCTGGAATTTAAAGGGAATAACAAATTCATTTTTCAGAGGATCGTAGCTTAGGGGTGTATTAACAGGTAGAATGCCAGAATTATTAATCGCCACCACTAATTCTTGATAGGTGCGAAGTAATTCTTGTTTCTCGTGAACTACATAATTAGTATTGCTTAATGATTCAGTAGTTAAACCTTCTAAAACCAAAGTATTGGCATTTTCCACCGCTTTAATTTTAAATGTTCCCAAATCATCCAAGGTCAAATATTTACCCTTATAACTATCAGCA
Source organism: Chondrocystis sp. NIES-4102 (assembly GCA_002368355.1). Classification (NCBI taxonomy): domain Bacteria; kingdom Bacillati; phylum Cyanobacteriota; class Cyanophyceae; order Chroococcales; family Chroococcaceae; genus Chondrocystis; species Chondrocystis sp. NIES-4102. The sequence goes on from AP018281.1 coordinate 4,351,760, forward strand.
AAACTATCAGTGGCGATCGTCAATTTACCATCATTTAAATTACCACCTACGCCTGAGAGTAAATCCACTCTGGGACGATAAAAGTTGATTTTTGATAAAACATCGCGATCGATAGCAGAAGCAAAATCGAGGGTATCCCCTAAAGATAGATCGGTAAAGGGAATCTCGGTTTCCATCACTTCATATTCTCGATAGTCTTGCGCCCAAGAAATAGCATCTCGGAACATTACCAAAACATCACCAACTCCAAAGTTGCGGAAATTGAGTAACTTATCGAAATCTGTATGGGTAAAGCGAAGGTCTTGTTCACCAAATAATTGACCATTTAAATTAATTTTCGGCGTTGCACCAGCAGTTAAATCAGATCCTGCAAGGGAAGCATAGAAAGGTAACTCGACATCAATATGATTATTATTATTGGCGTTAAAAGAAAACTGATCATTGAGATAGGATAAAGAACCACCCAAACTCAAAGAAGCTTCTCCTTTCTCCTTGCTAGAATCATTTGAACCAATACTCATGCCTAATGGGCCGAAATAAGCATCTAGAACCAAGTCATCCGTAGCTGCTGTAGCATTAAAATTGAGACGATTAAGCTCAAAATCCGTCGAGAAATCCGTCCAATCAAAGGTCAAATCAAAGTCTATACCTGCATTTACTTGCAAGTCTATATTGGCATCCCCTGCTAATTCAACTCCAAATTCAGTTGCTTGTTGATCTAAAGCTAAATTAATTTCCTGTTGATACTGACTATCTGCACCAAAAGAGAGGGTAAAGTTATTTTGATCGAAATTAAAGCCTAGTCCTTCCTTAATTGGCAACGTGGAAACCCATTTAGTATTAAGATCTCCAATAAGTCCCCGTAGCGTTAGGGTAGTGGGGGTTTCTGGGGAGAGATAGGATTTAATATATTTGCCCAGATCCAGATAACTACTAATGCCCACAATACTATCAATGGTGGCATCAGTTCCTAGAAGGGATTGTGATAAGGGGCTTTCGGCTGAAACTAAATTACCCTCACTGTCATATTCTGGTACTAAACTAGCACGTAGATCGCTTAGATAGTCTGCACCGTTAATTAGTGCATCTTTCATAGCTGTGGTGAGGGGTAAATCTAAAATCGAGGCATTAACTGAACTTAGATCGGGAATGGAATAATTAAAATCACTAAACCCAGTCTCATTTAATTGGGTATCTAGATGTAAAACATGATCACCTCTACCATCGCCATTAAGATCTTGGGTAGTTCCACCAGCAGGAAGAGCAGGAGATAATAAATAAAGGGGTAAATCGACATTAGCACTACCATTAACATCCAGGTCAAAATTAGACGCACCACCACTAATTAATTCAGTGATGCTATAGCGATTATCCTCAGTTGTTGCTAACCCTAAACGACCTTGCAAATCAAGATTCATTTCCCCTTGATTAACATATAACCCAACTTCCCCAATTACAGGTAGCTCAAAACCAAGTCCGAGATCTAGGGGGGTTTTATTTTCAACATTGAGATCGAAACTAAAACCAGTGTTATCTGTGACAAACAACTCAGGATTAGTAATATCGCTCAAATCAAATCCCATACCCAGTTGTAAATTACCACCGACATCAATAGCTAAATCTCCCGAAGCTTCGACGTTAGCAAATTCATCAACGGTTGCTAGGAAACTAGTTAGGTTTTCATCCCCTGTAAGTTCGGCTAAAGATTGTAAATCTAAGGAGAAATCAAGCTCTGTAGATAAACGTTTTTCCAGGTTTAAATCAAAAAGTAGTTTAGAATCCTCATAGGTTAAGGTGATAAATTTATTCTCATCAAACTCACGCAGCAGATCGCGATCGCTCTTTAAGTTAGTAAATGCCCCACTATCAATTAATGCCATGGCAATGTCTGCATCGGTTGCATCACCATTTAAGTTTTTAGCAGCTAATCTAGCTGTTGCTTGGCTAAGTTCAACTCTATTGAGGGTAAAGCTCATATTGATAAAATTACGAGCCATTTGCAATTGTTGAGTTAATTCAGCATCTGTTATAGCTAAGGCAATTGCTTCATTAGTTGCATCGCCGTTAAGTCCTTTAGCTTCCAAACGTGCTAAGGCTTCTTGCCATTGGGCATCGGCACTGAGAATTAAATCTCGATCAGCTTTGGCTGCTGCTATTTGCTCATCTTGATTTAAAAGAGATGCGATCGCACTATCGGTTACATCTTCTGGTAATCCTAATTTCGCTAGCATTCCACGGGCAGTATCTAACGCCACTTGATACATCTGTCCTAATTCCGCCTGCATTTCGGGCGTAATCAAGTTACCACCAATTAAATCCCGTGCTTGAGAAATTAATTCCATTTGTGCCGAAGTATTAAAGGCTGCTTCGATCTCTGCATCTGTGGCATTACTATTTAAGCCCATAACTGCCAAACGATTTAAGGCTGCGTTGATGGTGGTGTTGCCTGCAACCAAATCGCGATCGCTCTTAAGGATATCTAATTGAGTCGGATCGGCTAGGGCTAGGGCGATGTCTGCATCGGTGGAATCCTGATTTAAACCATATATCGCCAATAATTCCCCTTTACCCACTAACTCGCGATCGCTTTTCAATTGTGTAAAACTATCTTGATAATTAGCATTAGCTAAAGCTAGGGCAATTTGATCATCGCTGGAATTACCATCTAAATCATATCCCGTTGCGGTGAGGCGATCATAAGCAGCATCTACTCCTTGATTGAACTCAAAACCAAGTCCTAGGGCGGTATTAATTTCTTTATTTAATTCTATTTCTAAATTCTGAATATTACTCAGATTTGCCTGCACTGTTTCGATCGCGCCGATAATGGTGGCAACGATATCAGCAGATCCCGAACCTAATAAATCTACTACACTTTGATCAAGCAGGGGTAAATCCTGATAAGCAATACCATCTTCATCTATTGTTTGCTGAAGGGTAGATTTTAATCCCTCTAACAAAGCATCTAAAGAGACATTTTTAATCTCCAGAAGTTCGGTAAGATTTTCCACACTAGTAAAGGCGGGAATACTACCAAAAAATTCTGCTAAGGTTGCCCCTTCTGGGAAGGGTGTAGGATTATTTAAGGTATTAAAGGCTGCTGTAATACTGGCTGGTTTGTCTTCATCATTAAATCCAGCTAATGCACCTTGCAATTTAATGGGTAAATCGACTTCGTATCTACTATCTTTACTTAATTCTGGTGCGCCCAAAGTTAGGGTGTCAAAATCCTCAACCTGGAAACGACCCTCTTGATTCATTTCGATCGCAGCATCAAATAGGATCTTACCATCTTCAATTCCAATTCCCGCAGGCCCTATATTTAGCGATAAATCCAAAGGCTGCTCATTATCAATTAAAAGTTGGGCATTGAGACTAGGATTTTCAACATAGAATTTACCTTCTTCATCGATACCGAATACAAATTCTAAATTAATACTACCTGCTAAATCGATGGGGGTAGATTGATCAACACTAGCAGGTAGCAAGAAGCCTAATTCCCCTAGCATTGACCCATTAAAATCAATATTAGCGGGTAACTTGACTTCAGCTAAAGAAAGTTTAGCTTTAAATTCCTTAGACTCACTAGAAAGACTGGGACTAAGTACATTCAAAGCCAATAAATCTGCGGTTGTAATTTGCTCTTTACCTGCAAAAACCGAGGCGATTTGATCGCGAATTGCTAGACTAATGCGATCGGTAATATTTGCCCCTGTCACACTCCACAATTTGTCTAAGGCATTATCAATAAAGGGTAGTTTACCTACTGCACCGACATTTTGCTGTAAAATATCACCATAGCTGGCAGCCCAATCAGCAAAGGCGTTTAGCCCGCTTATCAAGGTTTCTTCATCCGACTGGGTTTCTCCCTCCACAAATCCTGCTACGGAAGTTAGAGGAATAGGATTAATATTTGCTTCTGGGATGTTTTTACGTGTACCTGTTGCTAAATCAATATTCATTAAGTCGGCAACCACATTCTCCCCATCTGGCAACCCTAAAATATGACCCATTTCGTGCATAAGTACTGTTAGTAGGTCAAATTTACCATAGGCAGGACTATCAAGATCGGCAGTTAAATTACTACTAAATTCCTCATTTTCCCCAGGAGTTTGATCCACAAACCAACCTCGGTTGGCTGCGGTTTGATCGAGATAAATAATACCGTCTTTAGTTTCCCCTAAAGCTTCGCCAGGGAGATCGACCACGGAGATAATCACATCATTAAGATCAATTGGACTAGCAGATGCTAGGGGTGAATCTTGCCAACGGGCGATCGCTTCTTCCGCCACTGGGTCTAATTGTTGATAATCAAGCGCAGTAGGATTGTTTTCTAGGGTGGGTGTATCTTCCGCAACTAATAGCACCCCGTCCCCTGTAGAGAGGAAATCATTAACAGCAAAAGGAGTGTCAGCGATCTCAATATCTATCCCTGCTGCAGTCTGAATTTGTCCTGCATTTGCCGACACTTTCTCTACATCATAAGCAACAAGTTTATCCCCATCGACTTCAAATTCCATGCGATCATCTTGATTAGAAATGGTCTTGATATCTATGTCTTCTTCTATTCCAGTAAAGTCTAAAACATCATCACCCTTGCCACCTAAGATAATATCGTTACCGCCAACGTTATCATCGTTAACAACAAATGTATTAGCTTTGTGATCACCTATTAATATGTCATCTCCTTGACCACCACCAATCTTTTCAATTTTGCTGAATGTTGTGGTAAGCAAATCTTGAACAGCAATCTTATCAACTTCACCTGTGTTATTAAAGGTAATTTTCCATTGATTATCTTCAGCACCGTTAGTAACTGTTACTCCGCCAGCCTCTTCTATAGTTTTAAGCTTGTTGAGAGCAGTACTAATGTCTGATGCAGTGGCATTATAGTCAATGGTTTCGGTGGGCAGATCTTTAAAAGATAGTTGAAACCCTGCGCCTGTGGACTGAGTAGATAAGGTTTGGATTTGCTTTTGTGACGAAGATCCTGCAGTTTCTACAGTTATCTCACTACCAGAGGGAAACTCAATTACTGCAAGAGCTTTTTCAACTGCTGATTTTGCGGATACATCTATAACAACAATTTCATCAACGTTGTTTTGATTGTTAAAGGTAATCTTCCATTCACTCTCATCAGGATTTTGGGTAACTGTGACTCCACCGACTGCTTTTATTGTGCTAAGAGCATTGAGAGCAGTATTAATTTCTGCTGCGGTTGCACTATATTTAAGTAGAGGTGTTTGTTTATCTTTATCTTTAAAATATAGTTTAAATCCTTCTCCCAGTGGCTGAGGAGATAAAATCTGAATTTCTTTTACTGAAGAAGACCCTGAAGTGTCTGTAGTTATATCACTACCAGATAGAAGGTCATGTATTGAAATTGCATCTTCGACAATAAGATTGATATTGGCAAGGGAATAAATATCTCCTATTTTATTAAAGATAATCTTCCATTCACTCTCATCAGGATTTTGGGTAACTGTGACTCCACCGACTGCTTGTATTGTGCTAAGAGCATTGAGAGCGGTACTAACTTGTGCTGCGGTTGCACTGGGTTTAAGTAAATCGGTTTGTTTGTCATTGAAAGATAGTTGAAATCCTTCTCCTGTTTCTTTGGTAGATAGATTCTGAACTTTTTTAATTTGCGTACCAATGGTTTCAAACGTACTAGCTATTTCACTACCAGGATATGTGATCAACCAATCTTCAGTAGTAATTTGCTGTGAATTTGCAGGCTCATTAAAGGTAATTTTCCAATTATGATCTTCTCCCTCATCAACCTTGACACCACCAACTGCTTGTATTTTACTAAGAGCATTAAGAGCGGTACTAACTTCTACTGCGGTTGCACTATGTTTAAGTAAATTTGTTTGTTCCCCGTCGAAGGATAATTTAAATACTCCTGCAACTGCGTCATTAGATATATTCTGTACTTCCTTAATTGGTGCGATGCCAGTTGTCTCGGTAGAAATAGCGATGCTAGCATTAGTTAAATTAGTTTGATCGACAGTAATTTCAGTAACATCTTGGGGAGTCTTAAAACTAATCTGCCATTGATTATCAACTGCTTCAACAGTTACACCACCCACCGCTTGTATAGTTGTTAGTGCATTTAAAGCTGTGGTGAGATCTTCTGGGGTAACATCAAGAGCGATCGCATTGGTGGTTTCATTCTTAAAAGATAGGGTAAATGTCCCATCACTATCTGGAGTATTTGTAACATTGATGATTTGTACTTCTTGGACTGGACTATCCCCTTCTGTTTCCGTCTCAACCTCACTAACAGCACCGCTAATGTTTTGCCATGCTTTCCCTTGATTTAGATTAATTAAAACAGGGTCTTCAGTGCCACCATACGTAACAGTGTCGCCTTCCTCATCATCCTTACCATCGACACTATCACTACCACCCTGACCTAGAACAAAGGTATCATCACCCCCAGCACCAGTTAAATTATCTGCGATGGGACTACCGATAACTTGACTGACATCGGCAACGGCAAAATTCTTGAAGAAATTTAAAGGTGTTTCTACGCCACCTAAATCGAAGAAACCATGAATGAGATCTAAAGCTTCAAAATCACTTCCTCTATCAAATCCATCGGCATTACCAAACTGATATCCAATGGCTGGAAAGCTCCAGATATAAGGAATACGCCATTCAGGAATGATATCTAAATTATACCCTGCGCCAAAATCTACATCGACGCTTTCATCTCCATCTTCACCTTCTTGTCCTGTATACTCAGAATAATCTAAAACTAGTTCACCACCAGCACCCGCAGCGACTGTTCCTAATTGAGCATCACCCATAAGATGAATGGTGGTTGTCCCACCACTACCTACAATATCTTCAATACCAGTAGCATAAGCGACACTGTAACCTTTAATCTCACTACCCAAGACTTTATCTACCAAGCCATCTAATAAAGGATTACTTACCACCGCCTTAATAGTATTAAACCCTTCAACGCCAGGTACAGAACTAACTGTAATATCTAAATCCCCTTCAACATCGGAAAAATCGAGGGTATCGCCACCGAATATACCCAAAGGATCAGGAACTTCACCAATTCCAGCAACTCCCCATAAACCAGACAGTTTATAGGTATCACCCCCAGTCATACCAGCTAGTCCATGTGCGCCTAACGCTCCAAATGCGCCGTCAAAAATAGCTGCCCCAGCTTCCTTATATTCGCGATCGCTAAGTGATCTAATTACACTGTCTGCAACTCCATAAATATCTCCACCTGCAATAGTAAATTCATTTCCTCCCCACCCTTGAATCAAACCACTTAAGAAAGTCCAAGAGGTATCTTTGAGTTCTTCACCAGTGGTGGGAAGTGAAGTAGGAATCATATCACTACCTATAACCGCACTTAATCCCATCCCTGTTTGAAGATTATCTATATTCTCAAACTGACCAGATTTTAAACCTGGGATGAAATTGAGTTTTTCGCCCGAATTGGCAAAATTCTGTAATTTATCAGAAATACCAGGATATTTAGAAGCAATCTTACTTCCTGTCTTACCAAGAATCTGAACTAATGTTGATAAGGTATTATCTTCTAATGCAGCGAAATTAAGTAAACTAGTAGGTTCAGATAGGGATGCACCGCTAATATCAATAGTATTAGTAACATTAAGTTCTGGGATTAAATCTAAGCTTAAAACTGAATCAACCCGTTCAGCTATACCTGTTAAACTAAAGTCGTCTAGTATAAGATCTGTTACTCCAACTCTTCGTCCTTCCCCACCAATCAATTTACCTTTATATTCATTACCCCACTCTTGCACACTTGCATCCATACTGTAGGTATTTTCATTCCTACCACCGTAAATAGTAGTGTTTTCGCCTACATTGGTAATGACAATGGTGTTAAAATCAATAGTGGTAAATTCTGGGCCATAAAGGGGAATACCTATAGGTTGAGAACGCTTAATTGTCAGTTGAGTACTACCGTCATTATCCTCAAATTCAAATTCTAAAGCTTCAGTGACCGCTCTAAAATCGAGAACCAATTCGTGATCCTCGAACATTTTACTGGTATCAATTGTTAATTCTCGATCGCTATTTTGTAATGCTAAGGGAACATCACCACCAAAAAAGCTAAGTAGTTTTCCTTTCCAACCTTCACTCTCGTCATGACCCCAGTTATCACCAAATAAGAAGGTATTATCTGCATTGGCTGCGGTAATTGTTTCTATGTTTTTGAGGCTATCTTCACCGACTACCACTGAGTTAGATAGTTTATTGTTACCAACTAAAGGAGCAAAAGCCCTGATGCTGGTTGGATTTATAAAGACTTGATTTGTAACTGTGGTTGTATTGTTGGGATTATGATTGACTTTGAATTGAATTACTTTTGAGAGTGGATCTAATATATCTGCTATCTTTAAGGTTGCTTCTACATAGGCTTTATCGGGTTGCCCTGCTGTGCTAAAAGTTCCTATACTCTTTAAAGCTGTATTTAAATCTGTAATAAAGTTATCAAGGGAGTTATTATCATTGGTGCTTTGAGCAGTAACTTTAACTAGGTATTCTTGCTCACCATTACCATCACCCTTATCAATTAGCAGTGCAAATTCTAAATCTTCTTTTAACTTACCATCGGTGGCAAACTGAGTGTTACCAATTATTCCTTTGATGGGATGCGCGCCTTCTAAAATAGCATCTGCTTTGGAAGTATTCCCCGTAGTCAGCACTTTTTCGCCTTCAGCAGCTTGACCTGGAGTAAAACCTAATAAACCTTGTAAACGTACACTACCAGAAGATAAAGTCCATCCTTTGAGATCTGCTTGGGGGGTTTCTAGATAATTGTCAACAGTTTTTCCTTCGGTTTTAGTGGCAATATCGATCGCTGCTGAATTTAAATTAGTTGTATCTTTGGAGATTTTCGCTACATCACCTGGTTTATTAAAGGTAATATCCCAACCACCCATATTTTGTGTGACAGTCACACCACCAATGGCTTTGATCTTAGCAAGGTTATTTAAAGCGGTAGATATTTCCTCTAAAGTAGGATTAATTTTAATATTCTCAGTTTTTTCGCCATCGAACTCTAACTTAAATGTACCCGAACCCAGACCTTGTGGATTATAAATACTAAAGCTTTGAACTTCTTGTACTTCTATAAAAGTTCCTGCAACCAAAGCACCATCACTGAGGATATGGGTAACTTTTTGGTCAACTCCCGAAAAATCTACGCGATCGCTCCCTCCTTTATTTTCCCCTGTAATTAAATCCTGTCCCCAGTTATCGGCAAAGATATATGTATCGTTGTTATCTCCCCCAATAAGGCGATCGCGTCCTGTTTCCCCAACTAAAATATCATCTCCCGTTGCACCCTCTATTACATCGTTACCTTCTCCTCCCCAAAGGATATCGTTATTCTCTCCTCCCGTAACTGTATCGTTGTTATCTCCCCCAATAAGGCGATCGTCCCCTGTATTTCCTTCTAGTTGATCGTCTCCTTTATTTCCTTCAATTAAGTCGTTACCCTCATCGCCAGCTAGTGTGTCTTTTCCTTTTCCTCCCTGTAGATGATCATCTCCTGCTTTACCTGAAATGTTGAGATCTTTAGTAACTCCTGAAGCGAAGATACGATCATTTTTAGTTGTTGCTGTTACTTCACTGATGTTAGGAGTTGAGATTGTTGGTACATTATTAATTGTTAAATTGGGTTCGGTAACTGTAAGTTGGAATGATTGGTTTATTTCTTCAGTCGGTTTGATTTCAATTATCCAAAATGGCTGATAACTAGAAGTATCATCTAGCTTGACTTGTACATTTCCTGCGCCAATATTACTTAAGGCTTCAAGTTTTTCTATGATCTGCTGTGGAACATCTTGTGTAACATCGATCGCCTCAGTCTCTTCACCGCCAAATTTTAGTTTAAATGTACCTGAATTAGCGTTATTAGTCCAAAGACGAACTTGTTTGATTTCTGATATTTCTTCAGTAGTTATAGGTTTAGTTAACTTATTAGCAGAATCTGTTGTCAGTTGATCTACTGTAATAGGATTACTTGCAAGTTTAATTACCCAAGGATCGCTAATAGTTCCTGTACCACTAACTGTATCAACCTTAATTCTGCCTGTATTTGTTTTAAATGGTTCTAACGCTTCTAGTGCTGTCTTAATATCTGTAGCAGTGGCATTATAAGCTAATTCACCAGTTGTAAAATTACCATACTTAAGGGTAAAGCTTTCTTGATTAATACCGTTGTAGGTAATATTCTGAGTTTGATTATTACTAGCACCTGCGATCGCAAGTTTAGAACCTTCTAGCAGATTAATGGGTTTGGGTGCAAACTTAACTAACCAAGGATTCGTATCTGTTCCCTTCCCTACAACTTCAACAGCTATATTTCCAGTAGTATTAAAGGGTTCTAGTGCTTCTAATGCTTGCTTAACTTCCTTAGCAGTGGCATTATATTTTAAATCTGCGGTGGCTAACTCGTTATATTTAAGTTTGAATGTTCCGCCAGTTGCACCATTATGATGGATCTTTTGTTCTTTATTAGCGGTATTGACTGTAGGCGTCACCTCAATATCTACCCCAGAAGTACCTTGAATGGTAAATTTATTGATTTTATCAGCATCGTGAAAATCAATTACCCAAGGGTTGGCGGTTGTTCCCTCACCATTTACGGTAACATCATCAATATTATTGAGGTTTTCTAATGCTGTGGTAATTTCTGCTGCTGTAGCGTTAGGATTAAGTGTTGTGGTTACTTGATCGTTAAGATTAATAGTAAATTCACTATCTGGAGTATCTCTAACAATTTGATAGCGAACTTCTTCTCTTGTATTAAGCGCAAGGGGTTTACTTAAGCTACTTTGAGATTGTAGAAGTTTAATATTAGCAGTATCTTTAAAATCAATTTTCCAAGGATCGGCATTACTACCTTTACCACTAACAGCTATATTATTACTAATTCCTTTATCTAAGGCAATCAAGGCATTTTTAAGATCATTAGCAGTAGCCTTATAATTTATTGCTGGAGTAGATTTTCCATCATAAGTTAATTGGAAAGTACCTTTAGTTGCACCATTATGAGAAACTTTTTGAATTTTGTTATCTGTTGAAGGGTCTATAGTAATATTTACACCAGATCTGCCCTCTACAGTAAATTTCTCGATCGCATCTAGATCTTTAAATTCTATAAACCAAGGATCTGCTGTCGTTCCTGTACCTGTTACTATTATATGTTCATCTGCGATCGCTGGAGTATAGGTTGAAAACTTGGCACGAACCTTATCAATAAATGATTTACTATTTTTTATCGCATTTTTAATATCTTGGCTGGTTGCAGTTTGTGGAATGGCTTCTGTCTTTCTACCATCTAAAACCAGTTTAAATGGATCATCTGTACTTAGATCCCTAACAAGTCGATACTTTTGAGAATCTGGCAGATCTATCCCTTGTTGCAGGAGAGAAACACCAGCACTTATATTATCTGTGCCTAAATTATAATTTAACGCTAGTTCACTTCCAACATAATTAAAACTATTAACTGCAGTAGTGTTGTTATTCTTAATTTCGCCAGGAAGTTTAGCATCTTTTTCAAATTCGTAGGTATTAGTTTTTTTGCCACCTAAAATATCTAAATAGCCTGGTTCAGAAGTATTATTAGAATTTTTACGGGCTGCAACTATACGAAGTACTGCTGTATCGTAGAACTCGTTAGTGAAAGTGTTTTTTATGTAAACTTCAACAATATCTTGTGTGGTGGTGGAAGAAATTTTAAATTTTAAATCAAGATCTATAGTAGAAAAATCTAGTTTTCCTTTACCAGAGATATCACTGTTAATTTCAATATTAAAGGTATCCGAATAGTTGTTTTCCCAATCATCATCAGAATTAGAATTACTTCTAATAGCTGTTAACCAAGCCTGATCAAAAGCAAAATAACTTAATTCTCTGCTGCCAATAATCCTTTCAATATTGTTAATATTTTCTATTTTATTAGCAATATTAGCTAAATCTTGTCCTTGTGTAACTTCTGAGGTTGTACCTGTAAAAACATTAATTCCTGTAGCTTTAAAATCAAATCTTAAGGGGATAGTTCTAGTACTAAAAGATAAAGTATCAGTACCTTCATTAGAACTTTCTTGAATTTCAGTTATACCCCAATTATCAGATCTAACAGAATAGCGATCATTCCCAGCACCACCTTTTATAGTATCGTTAGTGGGGGAGAGATTATAGAGAATATCATCCCCGTCGCCTCCTTCTAGAGTATCATTTCCTACTCTGGCTACCAGGGTGTCATTACCCTTACCACCTTGTAATAAATCATTATTGCTTCCACCCTCAAGACTATCATTACCATCATTACCTAAAATAGTAATTCCTAGATTGTTAGAAGAAGAACCCAAATATATACTATCATCCTTAGTTCCACCTTGAATTTGCAGTGAGGAAGTATTAGAGGTTTGATAGCGAATTTTTCCTGCTATACCTTCAGCTTTATATTCATACCAACCACTTGTAGGATTAGAGAGTGAATTGACCGAAGCTACGCGGTTTTGGTAGATAATAGAACTATTGCCACCCTTAATAGTTAAATCACCTGCAATTTGCCCTTTTTCGGTAATAATATACTTAGCTTGCTCAGAAGTCCCTTCAATATTACCAATATTAGCAAGCTGGATCTTATGGGTTGTCGAGTTATTAGTAAATTCGATCTCAATTCCATCTACCTTATCGGGTTTTGAAGTTTGAATTTTAGCGATCGCAACTTTTAAATCCTCAACTCCTGTACCCAGAGATGATAGTTCTACAGTTGTTTTTAATCCCGATCCTTCAATGAGATAATTGGAAACATTTAATACCTTATCTGGTTCGGCAGTTCTATATATCCTAAGACTTCCATCATTGTGAGGTACAATCACGATGTTACCTAATTTCTCTGAAAGTTTTAAGATATTTGTTTGCCCTACTTGTCCTGTTACAGTATGATTGGCAGAATTATAAAGACTATTCCACCCTGTCAAATCTTGAATATCTTTAATATCTTTGGTATCTAAAAGTCCTTGAAAGTCATCCAAACTAGATGTTGCAAATATCGACTCTGTTTCTATTACACCCGTTGCAGTTTCTAGATCCCAGTCACCACCCAATAAGCTGCTACCAGTCAGATCATCTGAAGCTATTACATCTGCACCTGTTAATGTACTAAGTTTGTCTATAAATTCGTTACCAAAATCTCCCGCAGCAACATTACATCCAAAAACTAATAAATCAGCATCTGCTGTTAACGCCTTATTCCATACTTGTAAACTATCTTGATAGGAAGTCAGGTTATCTAAACTTAAGTTGGTTGAACCTAATTTTATATTTCCAGTCTCACCATGAGAAAGAATATGAACACCTGTAATATTACTGCGATCTCTAAATACATCAGTAATTTGCTCAACTCCATCACGGTTAGCATCTAATACTATAACTTCTGTTCCTACATCTATTTTTGAGGCTAAAAGCTCATAGTTATCTATACCAGGATCAATAAAAACTATTTGATTGGTATTATCTGAAATTCCTAATAATGAACCTTCTGTGTCATTAGAATTACTATTAATAGCCAAAGGTTGATTGTGATCATTAAAGATGGAATTAAGATTGTTATCCATGAGCTTTTAACAATGATTTGGTGATGTATAGGAGGTAATAGTTATTTTGGTGACTGTTTCTATTTCTATTTTTAGAAACGACAGTGTTTTACTACCATTTTCAAAGCAGCAAAAAGAGATTTAAACAGCTTATTATTAAGCTATTTGTATCTGGTGATAGTAATTGAAAAAAATTGACTAGAGATTTAAATTTAAGCTTTTAGGTTCTAATAGATATTGCAGACTTTCCCTTAACTTAATAAATAGTTGTTATTTCTCCATCAACCTTGAGGAATTGAGCTTACTATCTTTTATTAGTTTAAATATGTACAATAATTTTATTCTTAAACTCTCAATACATGACTAAGTAAGAGTTTAAAAACTATGATAAAAATGCAAGTTAAATATCTAAAGCTGTAGTTGATTCGTGGCGACTTAATTATATAACCGTGTAAAATTAATTGATTAATAATTAAGATATTCTGCTTACTGATAGTAGTTTAAAATTATCCTGTAAGAAGCTAAAAGTCAAAATATATTAACTAATAGCTTCCTATTGATATTATTTAGACTTGTGCTAAAACAGGAGACTTATCTATAATCTCTTCCTGCTTATTGTGGGAGTTATGTTCTTTTTCTTCTTCCAATTTAGATTCTGCTGTCTCAAGCTCATCTGGAACTTCTACATTAACAAAAGCACTCGGAGCATTAGTTAGAAACTGAACCGCGATCGCCACTTCTTTATAGGGACGATCTAGAAGATACTTCAAGAGTGCATTACGCTGTTGTTCAGTAATACAATAAATTGGTTGTTCAACCTTTGCCATAATTTTTTACCTATTATTTCAAGATTAGTCAATGAGATAGATCACTTTTGCCAATATATTAATAATGGGAAAAAAAGCTAATATTGTATTCAGTGAATATCACAATCAGCTATTTGAAGTATATTTTTTAATGAGTATTTTTACAGTTGTGCCAGATAAAATAAGCAAAGTAAACATTTAAATTAATACGGGGCATAAGAGGGCATTTTATTATTAAATATGGGTTTCGGAGATTAACAATCAAATTTAATATTTAAATATAATAGTTACTTTGTAGCCTAAAAAATATGCCAACATTATTAAAGATTATTTGTTAAATAACTAAATAATTTCTTAAGTTAATTTGAAAAACTGATATTTATAAAAGGAAAAATAACGAGCAATATATCAAGAGGTAATTAAAACTAGTTAATAATCAATACAGATATTGACTTAAAAAAAGCGATATTAGGACATTTGTTAGTTTCTTGATTTTTAATTGCTAAGTGATCAATTATAATTACTAACTTCTGACTTCTTGATGCAGTCCAATACCAGAGAAACTGACGTTTTCTGCGCGCTAATCACTCCCTACTACCTCTAAGCAGATAATCACCCAAATTGTCAAGCAACTAATCTTATACGGCTACAAAATCCTAGAAGTTATAGAAAAAGAACCCCTAACGTAAACCAATAATTATTTAATGGTAAGGTGATCTAATCCAATCAACATAATTTTTATTTAAATTGTTCCATGATTACCATCGCCTTACCCAAGGGTGCTTTATTAAAAGATAGTATTGAATTATTTAGCAATCTAGGACTAGATTTTAGTGCTTTTCTAGATAAGTCTAACCGTCAACTACAAATTATCGACCCGACTAATACCGCCAGAGCCTTGTTAGTTAGAGCGCAGGATGTACCTGTATATGTCGAATACGGTCAAGCACAACTGGGAATTGTTGGTTATGATGTATTGCGAGAAAAACAACCAGAAGTTGCTAATCTAGTAGACTTAGAATTTGGCTATTGTCGTTTATCGGTAGCTGTCCCCGAAACAAGTCCTTATCGACGTTCAGTTGAATTACCGCCTCATGGTAGAGTTGCATCTAAATTTGTCAATTGTGCAAAGGAGCATTTTGATAGTATTGATCTACCTGTAGAAATTGTACCCTTATCTGGTTCAGTGGAATTAGGGCCGATTACAGGGATGTCTGAAGCTATTGTTGATTTGGTTTCCACAGGGAAAACTCTTAAGGAAAACGGCTTAATTGAAATAGATCTACTTTATGAAAGCAGCGCAAGATTAATTGCTCATCCCCTCAGTTATCGTCTAAATCGCGATAATATTAATGATCTTGTTGCTAAACTACAAACCAAAGATCAAACTAAAACAGGGGTGATCTAGTCTGTAGTTAGTATTCGCTGTCATAATTTGAATGAAGGAATAAATACTAACAATAGATTAAAGCTAATACAGACAGGTTTTTTGTAGTTTTTATAGTTACAGATATATCCTAATTAACCATTGACCAAATTAGAGTTAAAACTTGTATATCTTACCTGTGAAAATCATCATATTCCCTGTCAGCAATAACTAAATTATGACGATCGCTGCCCCCAACCCCGATAAAATTAGAAAAAATCAAGATAATGATTGGCGGTTATTTCTCAAATTAATCCCCTATGCACGTCAAAGTAAAGGCACTTTGATTATCTGTCTAATTTTACTAGTCCCTTTAGCAGTAGCTAATTCAGTCCAGCCATTAATTATCGGTCAAGCTATATCCCTACTTAAATCAGAACCTACTTGGAGCTTTTTGGATGGGGTATCTGTCGGTCAAGGTATTAATCTGTTAACAGGGCTACTACTCTTTACAGTGTTAATTAGATTGGCTTTTGCTTCAGTACAAGGATATTTAGTACAAAAAGTAGGTCAAGAAATTACCGCCGAAGTTAGACAGGATTTATTTAACCATGTAACCTCCTTAGCTGCTAGTTTTTTTGATCGCACTCCTGTAGGTAAATTGATTACTCGAATTTCCAGTGATGTTGAAGCTTTGGGTAATGTTTTCGCCAGTGGTGCAATTGGAGTAGTTAGTGATTTTATTTCCATTGTGGCAATTATCGTTACTATCTACCTAATTAACTGGAAATTAGCCTCGATCTTAGTCTTTCTCCTGATTCCTGTTACTGCCTTAATTATTTATTTTCAACAACAGTATCGTAAGGCAAACTATAAAGCCAGGGAAGAACTATCTAAACTCAATTCCATGCTGCAAGAGAACATTACAGGTATTAATATCGTGCAGCTTTTTCGACGTGAACAGTATAACGGCGAGATGTATCGCTCAGTTAACGCACGTTATAGATTGCAAGTAGATAAAACCATTTTCCATGATTCTGCTGTTTCAGCAACTTTAGAATGGATTGCTCTTGTGGCGATCGCTGCAGTCCTTTGGGCAGGTGGTATATTTGTATTGCAAGATACTATGACCTACGGAGCTTTATCTGCATTTATTTTATATGCCCAACGTTTATTTAACCCTTTGCGCCAGTTTGCGGATAAATTTACCATGTTTCAGTCTGGATTTACAGCAATTGAGCGAATTACAGAGTTATTAAACGAACCCATCGAAATCAAAGATAAACTAATTTCGATCGCCGAGGGACACCGTAGCTTAATAGCTAGTACTGAAAATGGCAGCCAGACAGGAGAAATCCGCTTTGAGAATGTCTGGTTTGGATATAAACCCAATGAATATGTGATCAAAAATCTCGACTTTACTATCAAACCTGGGGAAAAAGTCGCGCTGGTTGGGCCGACGGGTGCAGGTAAAAGTTCTATTATTCGTTTATTGTGCCGTCTTTATGAACCTAGTAAGGGCAGAATTTTAGTCGATGGGATAGATATTAAGGAAATTCCTCAAACAGATTTACGCCGTTATATTGGGGTAATTTTACAAGAAAGCTTTCTATTTGCTGGGGATGTGAAACGTAATATCACCTTGGGCGATAATTATTCCGATGAGGAAGTTAAACAAGCAGCCAAATTAGTTAATATTGATCGCTTTATTGAAGATTTACCCGATGGTTATGATACCGTCTTAAGAGAGCGAGGCACAAACCTTTCAGGCGGACAAAAACAACTTTTAGCTTTTGCACGGGTAGCTATTCGTAATCCTCATGTTTTGGTTTTAGATGAAGCTACTTCTAGTTTAGATGTTGCTACCGAGGCTTTAATTCAAGAATCATTGGATCAGCTATTAATAAATCGTTCAGCTATTATTATTGCCCATCGTCTTTCTACCATCCGCAATGTGGATAAAATTCTAGTACTCAAGCGAGGCGAATTAATAGAATTTGGTAGTCACGATCAATTATTAGCCCAAGAAGGTTTATATGCCAGTCTTTATAAGTTGCAGATGCTTGGGAATTAGGAGTTAGGTAGTAGGTAGGAGTCAGGAGTCAGGAGTAGTTAAAAAATGTCCCTTAATTGTCGAGTATTTATATAATTGCCAAGATAGCCGATGACTAAAGTCAAAATTCCTTTTCAATTTTCCACCCCAGGTATAAAACAACTGCTAGCCTATCGTCGCGAATGGTTAAAGGGGGATATCTTAGCAGGTTTGACGGTAGCAGCCTATTTAATACCTCAATGTATGGCGTATGGGGAATTGGCAGGAGTTGAACCTGTGGCGGGTTTATGGGCAATTTTACCCCCAATGATTATCTATACTATCTTTGGATCTTCGCCTCAGCTTTCAGTTGGGCCCGAATCGAGTACTGCGGTGATGACAGCCGTAGCACTTGCACCTTTAGCAGCTAATAGGACTGATAGCTATGTAGAATTGGCTTCCTTATTGGCTTTATTTATTGGTCTGGTTTGCATCGTCGGTTATATTGCTCGCTTGGGCTTTTTATCGGACTTATTATCTAAGCCTATTTTAATCGGTTATCTGGCAGGGATTGCCCTAATTATGATCGGTGGACAACTGGGTAAATTAGGCAAAATAGAAATTACTGCTAATAATTTTTTTGCTCAAGTAGGGGAATTTATTAGTAAGTTGTCTTTGGCACATATACCGACGCTGATCTTAGGTATATCAGTTTTAGGGTTTTTATTTATCTTTCAACGACGTTTTCCTACTGCACCCACTCCTTTAATTGCTGTGCTACTTTCAACAGCAGCCGTGGCTATTTTAAATTTAAGCGATCGCGGTGTGGCGGTAGTGGGAGAAATTCCTGCGGGGTTACCTAGTCTAGCTATTCCTCAAGTATCTTTAGCAGATTTTCGTTTATTACTCGCTTCGGCGGTGGGAATTGCTGTTGTCGGCTATTCTGATAATGTTTTGACTGCTAGGGCTTTTGCTAATCGTAATAATTATAAGATTGATGCTAATCAAGAATTGTTGGCTTTGGGTATGGCTAATTTGGGTAATGGGTTAATGCAGGGGTTTCCTATTAGTAGCAGTGGTAGTCGTACAGTCATCGGTGATTCTTTGGGTAGTAAAAGTCAATTGTTTTCCCTGGTGGCGATGTTTACAGTAATCTTGGTTTTATTGTTTTTACGTCCTATACTCGCATTATTTCCCAAGGCTGCTTTAGGGGCGATCGTGATCTATGCTGCAACTAAATTAATCGAAGTGTCGGAATTTATCAGACTATATCGCTTTCGATCTACTGAATTTTTACTCGCAATACTAACTACCATCGCTGTCTTGATGACGGATATTTTAGTAGGGGTGGGTATTGCTATTGGTCTTTCGGTAATTGAATTATTTTCTCGGGTGGCGCGTCCCCACGATGCTGTATTAGGCGAAGTCCCAGGCTTGGATGGGCTACATGATATTGATGACTGGCAAGGGGCAAAAACTATTCCAGGTTTGGTACTATATCGTTATGATGCTCCCTTATGCTTTGCTAATGCGGAAAATTTTAAACGGCGATCGCTTTATGCCATTTCCTCCCAAGTAGACCCTGTAGAATGGTTTATTCTTAATATGGAAGCTAGTGTAGAAATTGATATTACTGCCATTGATATGTTATTGGAATTGCAAGCTGAATTGGAAGCCCAAAATATTATCTTTGGTATGGCACGAGTAAAACAGGATTTATATCTGGAGTTAGATCGCTCTGAGTTTCTCAAAAGTATTTCCGCCGAACATATTTATCCAACTTTACATACAGCGATCGCAGCTTTTAAGGGTCGTCATGATTAATCTTATAGGATCACTTATTCAACCAAAGCCCCACCACAACTAGATCCTGTCCCTGCTGTACATCCATAGCAGTAGTTAGCGGTTTTTATTTTGTCAATTATGTCTAAATTATTTAGTTCTAAAAGTTTAGCAACAGTTAATGGTTCTTTTTCTGGGGTGGTAGCCTTATTATTTGCCATTTGATTGAAATCGCAATCATAAACGTTACCTAAATAATCAATTGATAGTTCATTGCGACACATCACATGATTTAGTGTTTGAGGATTATAATTGGCTGCTAAAAATTCTGTATACTCTTTATCAATTCCTCGGCGTTGTAAAAATTGTAATGTACGACCGATGGGAATATTAGTAATAGTAAATAGGTTATTGAATTTTATTTCAAAGTTATCTTTTAGGTATTCTTTATAGGCTGCTTCTAGTTGCTGCTGATTAGGTGTTAAGGAAAAATTATTATTGGTCGGTAAGGTAGGATTATATACTAAGTCTAAGATTAATTTAGGGTCTTGTCCGTATCCTAATTGATTTAATTTTTGAATTGCTAAGATAGAATTATTATATACTCCTGCACCTCTTTGTTTATCTACATTCGATTCTAAATAACAGGGTAAAGAAGCAACAACTCTTAGTTGATTTTGAGCAAAATATTCAGGTAAATCTTGATATCCCTCCTCAAAAAATATAGTTAAATTGGAGCGAACAATAACCTCTTTTCCTTGTGCTTTAGCTGCTTCTACTAAAGGACGAAAACCATAATTCATTTCTGGCGCGCCACCTGTTAAATCGACAGTTTCTATTTGAGGAAAACGCTGAATAATTTCTATTAGTTGCCTTAAAACTTCTGGTGATAATTCTTCTGTACGAATGGGACTAGCTTCTACATGACAATGTGTGCAGGCAAGGTTACATTTACGACCTAGATTAATTTGTAAGACGGTAATTTTGTTTTTAGTTAAAGAGTTATTGGTTTTTTTAGTAAAAGATACAACAGCAGAATTTTTAGTAGAAATACTCATAGATAATTATAAATTTACTTTTAATCAGTATATGGTTATATTTAATTTAAGCTTAAGGGAAAACAAAAGGGCAATTATAGCCGTACAAAATTAGATTAGGACAATTAGGGTGATTTGAGCGTGGTTATTAGGTAGTAGGTAGTAGGTAGTAGTTAAAAAATGTCCTAACTTGATCTAGTATTGCTTTACATTATATTATTAATTATTTATTTTATTAAATACTGTATTGTTATATTTACTTTAATATAAAAGGTCAATAAAAGAGCTAATTTATAATGAATTATTAAATATTAAAATAGAGCAATACTAAATAATAAATAAAATGACTATTGGTATCTGGATTTTAGGCGATCGCCTGACAACAAAACAGTTAAGTTTAGATAATCATCAAGATCATAAACAGCAAGTACAAGTTATTTTAATTGAGTCTGGTAATTATGCTCGACGTAGACCTTATCATCAGCAAAAATTAGTTTTAGTTTGGTCAGCAATGCGCCATTTTGCAGCACAATTAAAGGCGGATGGTTGGCAAGTCAGTTATAGGGTTGCGGAGGATTTTGCTACCCCTTTGCAAGCTTGGATCGAAGAATATCAAATTAGCGAATTACAAATAACAACCCCCTGCGATCGCCCTTTCCAAAAACTAATTACCAGTTTAGATCTTAATTGCCGTTTAACCTTTGTCCCCGACAACCATTTCCTATGGACATCTGAGGAATTCCTTACCTGGACAAAAACCCGTAAAAGATTATTGATGGAAGATTTTTATCGTGCAGGTAGAAAGCGGTTTAATATTCTGATGGCTGGTAATAAGCCTATTGGTAATCAATGGAATTATGATATCGAAAATCGCCAAACACCAACAAGAGATCTTAAAACCCCTGCTGCCTTAACTTTTGAACCTGATACTATGACGCAAGAAGTTATAGCCTGGGTAAAACAAGAAAAATTTTCAGATTACGGCAGGTTAGAAGGTTTTAATTGGGCAGTGACCCGACAACAGGCACAGGAAGTACTAGCCTACTTTATAGAAACTAGTTTACCTCTTTTTGGCACATATCAAGACGCGATGTTGACGGGGGAATATACCCTGTGGCATAGCCTAATTTCTCCTTATTTAAATTTGGGGTTGCTTGAGCCGATGGAAGTGATTGACGCGGTAGAAACTGCCTATTATCAGCAGGAATTACCCATAAACAGTGTTGAGGGTTTTATCCGTCAAGTGATGGGATGGCGCGAATATATGCACGCAATTTATCAATCTCAACCAGAAAATTATAGTCAGTATAACTGGTTTAACCATCAGCAACCCCTACCAGAATTTTTTTGGGATGCTAAAGCTGCCAAAATGAACTGTCTACGTCAAACCCTGACACAGGTAGAGGAAACAGCCTATGGACATCATATACAACGGTTAATGATCTTAAGTAACTTTGCCCTAATTGCTGGCATTTCTCCCCAGGAGATTGAAAACTGGTTTCATAGTGCTTTTATTGATGCCCATGACTGGGTAATGCAGACAAATGTAATTGGGATGGGACAATTTGCTGACGGGGGTATTTTAGCCTCTAAACCCTATGCTGCTTCTGCTAATTATATTAACAAGATGAGTGATTATTGTCGTAACTGTCAATACAACAAAAGCGATCGCACAGGAGATAAAGCTTGTCCGTTTAATTTCTTTTATTGGAACTTTTTAGAACGTCACCGCGATCGCCTACAATCTTTAGGCAGAATTAATTTAGTTTTAGGGCATCTCAAACGTATTGACAGTAGCGAATTAGAGCAAATCAATTCCTTAGCTACTCAATGGTGGGAAGATCAATTAGTAGTATAAACATACTATTTTATCCCAACCCAGGAAAAATTATTAATTCTTATTTTTAGCAACTAATTAACCCCACAAATTCCCCATAGTTTCCACAAGCCTTTAAATAGTTTTCCACATTTTACCCAGGTTTTTCCACAGGCACAAACGTAGTAATCAAGTCTTGAGTCTTGCATCGGGGATTTTAAATCTTTACCAAAAGTTAATCGTCTATTAAGCGTAAAGTGTAAATGTTTGTAACAAAAAAGGGCTGCGAACTATTATTCCTTCGTAGTCATGCAGATTTTTTAACAGTCGTCTTAATATTGTGTAACATTGACAAACGACCCCCTTTTTAGACGACAATGAATCAGCAAGCACTAAATGAGTCAAATTCACTACGATAGATGAGAACTATATTACAACTGTTAACCAAGATGTAAAACCATTTTGTGTCCTTAACCTTTAAAACAAGGTTGATCTACAACAGCAATGGTGATGCCTATTTAAAATAAGCCGTTGTGTCTAGATAAAAACGAAAATAATTATACTAATGGGAGCGTTAAATTAACCATGAACTCGACTGTAAGCATCCTGGCGGAAATTCCTGAAGAATTACATTTATCCCTCAAAAATTATCTTGAGACTCATCCTCATTGGGATCAAGATCGGGTATTTGCTGCTGCTCTTTCCTTGTTTTTGTTACAAAATAGCAATGGACAAACTACCGAAGCAGCCCAAAATTATCGTGCCTGTGCCAGAGTATATTTAGAAACTCTATTTCAATCGAACTAAATATTTATAGGAAGGTGTTAACCTTTAAAATATAAAATTACTAGTCGTAACTGCTGATTTAATAATTCCTGTGACTCCTGATATAACCAAGCTAATCATTCCTGAATTAATTGTCGGTTTAGGTAATCCCGAACCCAAATATGATAAGACCAGACATAACATTGGTTTTGATGCAGTTGATGAATTAGCCCAAGTTTGGCAAATGCCATTAAAAGAAAATAAGCGTTTTCAGGGTTTATTTGCCGAGGGAGTAGCCCCAGGAGGACAAAAAATTAGGTTAATCAAACCCCTTACTTATATGAATCGTTCAGGACAATCAGTAAGGGCAGCAGTAGACTGGTATAAACTCCAGCCCCAATCTATATTAGTTATTTATGATGATATGGATTTACCTGTGGGCAAACTGCGAATGCGACTATCAGGATCGGCTGGAGGACATAATGGGATGAAGTCAATTATTGCTCATTTAGGTAGTCAAGATTTTCCGCGCTTAAGAATTGGTATTGGTAAGTCGGATGGTAAAAAAGAAACCATTAGCCATGTATTAGGCAAATTTACACCGACAGAAAATCAAGTAATTAACGAAATCCTATCAACAGCAGTAAAAGCGATCGAATTTAGTTTTAAACAAGGGCTGGAGAAATCCATGAGTCGCTACAATAGCTTTGCGGTGAATATCGATCAGGTTGATTAACTAATACCCAGCTATAAAAAAAGTCTTAACGTAGGTATTAATAATCGCCTCACCAAAAAACAAACTCAAAGCACCACCCAAAGCCAAAAAGGGCCCGAAAGGAATGGGCTGCTTTCTGCTAATTATACCCAAAGCGATCGCGCCACCACCAATAATTGAACCTACCCCACAGGCGATAAAACTAGATACTAAAACATATTTCCAGCCTACCCACGCCCCAATAGTTGCCATTAATTTACCATCAGCATCTCCCATAGCCTGCTGTCCTAACATTATTGAACCAAGGGCGGCGATCGTTTCAATCAACCATATCCCTAATACCGCCCCACCAATGCCAAATAGGAGTTGATTAGCTATTCCCTCTCCTTTGGCTAATTGCCACCCAAAAACAATTTGAAATACTAACCCCACCACTAACCCAGACTTAGTTAATACCGCAGGTAGAGTCATGGTGTCTAAATCAATGAGGGATAAAGCCAAAAGCCATGATAAAAATAGACAATAACCAATTGTTTGTAAACTGTAGCCATATCGCCAAAAAACCAAAGCAAAAATCAAACCTGTAATAGCTTCGACGATGGGATAGCGACTTGAAATTCTTGCTTTACACCAACGACAACGCCCTCGCAACCACAGCCAGCCAAATACTGGGACATTCTCAGTTATCCCTAATTTATGAAGACAATGGGGACAACGGGAAGGAGGATAAATTAAAGATAGATTAGCAGGGATACGGTAAACTACGACGTTAAGAAAACTACCAATACAAATACCAAAAGTAACAATAACAATAAAAGCGATAATCGCTGTAACCAGCGTTTCCATAATCTAATTTACAACGTGATTAAGAGTTATACTGTCAATAAATTTCTGCCTCAATTTGTTTCATAGGAATAAAACATTCTCTTGGTAAGAGTATGGGCTTAGGAGAAAATGTTAACTGCCCCCTATGACTATCTCGATTAATTACTACACCCATCGGTCGGTTGTCGGTTGAGATATTTAGACTGCAATATTTTCTGTAGATATTTCTCGCTGCGTTAATCAAAGTAGGATCGAAAAATACCATACTAGATTCTGAAGTTTTGCTTAGATTATGGTTGCGTGTAAATGTTGTAGAATTCACAGAACATTCGATTAAAAAGACAACTCTAAATTTAACCTAATTTTTTACAGAAAAGAAAAGAAAAAAATAAATTTATATTACAAAAATTGACAGTTAGCCAATAGCTTAGTATAAACTCAGTAATTTCCTATTTATTAGTTTAATGGGTGATGTATTACGTAATTTTTGCATTTTATCCACAAATTTAGAGACTTTTGCACCTTAAACTATAGTATTATCAAAATCTAAGCTAAATAAACGCTATATCGCAATTTTTCACCCTCAATTACTAGTTAAAATTCAACCTGGTTCTTGGCTAAATAGGTAATATATAGGGGAATTATTCCCTCAATTATTTGTCAAGGGAGTAATTACAGAAAAGGATACTTATATTAAAGTCAGTAAGTGAGTTACCCCACCTACTGCTCTACAAAACGCATCATGAAACTTTCACTTCAATGCGCTCCTCAATAAAACGGTTGTTGTCATCAATACGCTATTAGACCCTATGTAATCAACATTCCTCCTTCCCAATACCATCCTTGAGGGAGTTTTACTGGTTTAAAGGTAGGTTCGTGTGATCCGTCGGCTGATGTCTTTTTATCATGGCAATGTCGATGAAGTACCTGCAAGTTTTTATAGTAATCCGTTCCACCTTTTGATTTTGGGATAACGTGGTCTACTTCTAATACATCATCTTGTCTGAACGTTAAACCGCACCAGTTGCATTTTCCTTTTTGGGTTTTAAGCAATTTTGCTTTGCGGGATGGCATTAGGGGATTTTTTCCCATACGGGAACTCCAGTAAATTAAGTTTCCATCGTAAGGACTGACATCGCTTTTTACTTTCGTATAATGGATGATTTTTGTGTCACCATGTGAAAGTAGCCAATTATGAATATTTCCATCTTTGGTTGTCGCGAATATCCAATTTTTACTGATGATTTTACCTTCGTTTATGTTGTAAGTTTCATATTTTTGGAAGTATTTGTTTTTACACCAATCCTTTCCTTTATTATTATGCCTACTTATTCCCCATTTAAAGAGTTTCCACCAGATTAACCAATCCATTTTTTGAAAAACTTTCTTTGACACCCCTATGGAAAAATAATTACACCATCCGCGAATAATAGGGTTAAGTTTACCTATTAATGCTTCTTGTTTCCAAGATTTGGCTTCGGTAATTATTTTTGCCAGTTGTTTATAGTGTCTTAGGATGCTTTTCTTGCTAGGCTTGATTAAGGTTTTAAAGCCTAGTGATTTTCCTCTACACTTTCCGCAGTTGTATTTTCCAACGGTATATTGTTGGACGTTAAATCCTAAAAAGTCGAATCCTTTTTTTTCAGCCCCACAATTATGTAAGGTGTGTGTAATTCGAGTTTTACTGGGTTTTAACTCTAGTCCTATCTCTTTTAGCCAGTTTGAGAGCTTTTCTTTGCTTTTCACAACTATGTCATGTTTGTGGTGGAGTACAACTAAGTCGTCTGCGTATCTAATTAGAGATATTGAGTCTCTTTTACGTTGTTTACTCATACATCCTCCATTCGGATAGGTGATGTTTTGAGTTTCCGCAAAGTCTTTGATATACTCCTCCATTCCATGCAAGGCAATATTTGCAAGTAAGGGGCTTAATACCCCGCCTTGAGGTACTCCTTTATTAGTCATGAAAAGTGTTTCTTTATCCCAGACTCCTGCCTTTAGCCAGGCTCGTATTTGTTTACGAAGCTTTGGAAATGTTTTTAGCTTTTGTAGTAATTTTCTGTGATTGATACAGTCGAAACATTGACTGATATCAGCATCAAGAACATATTTTGGTTTATATCTTGTTGCATCGAAAATTGCTGCAATAGCATCATGGCATGAGCGTCCAGGTCGAAAACCATAGCTGTTTTTCTCGAACTTTGCTTCCCATTCTGGCTCAAGAGCTAATTTGACAAGGCATTGTATTGCTCGGTCTTTTATCGTAGGTATTCCTAAAGGTCTTGTCTCTTGTTTTTCTGGTTTGGGAATCCATACCCTTCTAACAGGAGACACTTTAGAACCCAAGTTGATTTTATCAACCAGTTCAAAACGTTGCTTTGGGGTCAGCATTTTTTTTCCGTCCACACCTGCCGTTTTTGCACCCTGGTTATCTTGGGAGACTTTACGAACCGATATTAATTTTGCACTTCTGGAGTTAATTAGTAATTTTTGGAGTCGTTTAATGTTTTTGACATTGCCACGAATGGACGCTTGATAGATACGTTTTTGAAGCTTATACAGAACCTTCTCGAATTTCTTCCAGGGTAGGTCTGCCCATTCATACTCTTGTTGTATTAATTCAACATAGTCCATAACTTATTAACTTCTACTTATGTCCCTATCTTCCGTTTCATCGTGAGTCTGTCAGCATATACTTCTTATTACAAGAAGTCTTTAGCTTCTGACTCTATCTTTATCAATTATTTCCTAGCTAATGAAACTAGATGTTACATCTTGGTTGATTACTCAGGTTTTCGACCTTTTGCCTGAGAGAAACAATTGATTTACTTCGTTCCAAATAATCTTTGTTTTGTTCTTTTAGATGGGAGTCTATTTGCCACTTTTTAGGTAACACAGATAACTCATAAGAAACTGGTTATCACCTGTTTATCAAAGGATATACCGTTTGATAATGCCTTTTTAGGTCTCCTAGCGTATAAGCCTTTCCGCTAGTTCTAACTGGGGACAATTCAGTCAACTCCTTAGTCCTTGTTCATCATGAGAACTTGCCAACGGATTACCACATTAGGCTAGTAGTAATTTTCCGCCGTCCCCTCGCTTTACGGATTGAAGACCACTCTCTACCGCAGAGGTTTTGCTTTCACGTCTGTGTCTGACGGATTGGACTTGTGTGTTTTAAGAGATTAAGAATCTCCCTTATTTTCTTTGCTTTATAGCTCAATAAGGTTACTCACCAATAAGATTATTTAGTTATCATTGGTTGAGGATTAAAGTGCGAACTCCAGTCATATAAACTTACTCAACCAATGCCTTACATCCCCCTATATATAGGTTTCGTAAGAACGAATCGCACTGCTATTGTTAGCTGTTAGCTTTTAGCTTTTCTCTCATTGTCCCCTTGTGGGATTACTGTTTACTCCCCACATCTCCTGACTCCTGACTCCTGACTCCTACCTACTACCTACTACCTACTACCTACTACCTACTACCTACTATCGTCACGTTCGCGCTTTGGCGACCTCAAGAGCGTGCGCTCAGGGACGCTTTCCGCGCCTACTACCTACTACCTACTACCCACTACCCACTACCTACTACCTGTCTCCTGACTCAATTCTAATAACTCTGGGGATATCGGGTTATCAATTGCTAGCATGACAAAATTGGGCGTAGACTGTCTTCATGGGCAACAATCCAATGATAAATATCTTCTAAAGTTTGGGCTGGCTTCATTTTTGGTTGCCATTGAGTTTTTTGGATTAAGCGATCGCAATTGGTAATATAAATTGGAATATCTCCTGTTCTTTCTGTGGTGACAGATTCTATATTAATAGTATTGCCAGTAATCTCTTGGCATAATTGAGTCATTTCGAGTAGAGAAAGATTGCTATATCTACCTCCACCAACATTTAAAATATCTCCATCTAAGGAGTCAAAATTATTAACTTGGTAATCTACTAGTCTTAATAAATCCTTGATGTGTAGGAAATCTCTAACCTGTTTACCTGTACCACCATAGCCTATATATTTTAGGGGTTTTTGGAAATAATGAGCAGCCATCCATAAGACAACCACCCCTTGATCCACTTTTCCCATCTGCCAAGCACCTGTTAATATTCCACAGCGATTGATAATAGCTCGTAAACCAAAAGATTGGCGATATTCAGCTATTAATAGTTCTGATGCTAGCTTAGTTGTGCCATATAAAGATCGATAACTATGGATGGGAAAATCTTCATTGATTCCTTGCCAAGATACACCTGGGGTGGTTTGTTCCCTAGCTAGTTCTAATCTGGTGTTGGTTTCAACTACTTTAATCTTGGTTAGAGGTTCGATGGAATATATGCGACTGGTGGAGAGAAACAGGAGATTAGCATGGGTTTTTCTGGCTAATTCTAAAAGATTTATTGTGCCGACTAAATTGGTATCGAGAACATATTGAGGGGAATTTACACCTGCTAAAACGGAAGGTTCAGCCGAACAATCAATGATTGTATCAACATCTAATAAACTCGGATCTAAATCATCTCTAAAACGGACATCTCCATGAATAAATTCAATTCCCAATGCTTTAAAGCGTGGTAAGTTTAATTCTGATCCTCTACGTCGTAAATTGTCTAAACAGATAACCTGTGAGTCTGGATGTAGTTGCTTAAGTCCAATTGCTAGAGAACTGCCAACGAAACCAGCACCCCCTGAAATTAAAATGCGATCGCTCATCTTAAATCTTCCTGATTGTCATCATAAACTACTTTAACTTGGCAACCCCTTCAATTTGATAGGCTTTAGCATTATTAGTGTTAAAAACCCAAGCAGTGATGGAAGTGGCTTGAGAGGGAATTGTTTGGGAAGAAAAAGACGTTTCCCAGGTTAATTTTGTCTGTTGAGGATTGATCAACAGTTTAAATATATCTTTGTCATCAATTTTTAACTCTGCGATCGCCAAGGGATATGGAACTTGATCGGTGGTTTGATAGGCTAAAATTACTGTATCAAAGGATGACTGTGATGAACTAGGTAATGTCCAACCAGAAGCCAGATAAGAACCATCCGTGTTTGCCGTAAAATTAGCTAATTCTCCATACTTAGGCTGATTTTGCTGTATGGGAGTTTGCCAATCAATCTGTTTAAGCAAGCCTGGTTGTAACCAGCCAATTTGATTGACTTTTCTTGCCTGTTGAACGAGTTTATTTGCATAGGGATATATTTTTGTTGCAAGACATTCTCGATCATTAATTAGATCGATGGTTAGTAGGCAGGTTTTGCCATATACTCTTTGATAATAAAAGTTAGTTGAGATTTTTACTCCTAATTGAAAGCTACTTATATAGGTAATTAACAAAGAAATTGAGAGGAAAGCAATGATAATTTTTAACCAAATTTGATTGGGAATTTGAGTTAAGATAATGCCCGATAAATAAATCAAAGCCACTATCAAATAAGTAGTAAAAGTAATATACCTTGAGGATAAAGAATATTCTATTCCTATACTCATCCTGCCCATAGTTGTTAACACTGCACTAAAAACTACATATAAGCCGATTAGTAACCAGGGACAAGCTCGCTCAACAATCTCAATGTTTTTGTTAATAACTAATATATAAAAACTAAAAATAATAAAGAGCAAGATAACAATGAAGCCAGTAATCTGACTAGCTAATAAATTTTGAGGAAATAGAGGTGATCCTAGTAAAGCAGAATAATAACTAATGGCTAAAATAGGGCGAGTAAAAATCTGGGTTACACTAGGTAAATCTGAAGGACGATGATAATCATATAGATAGACAGATAAGGTCATACTAATAGTAAGTAACCAAAAGTAAATCACCCATTTTTTAGGAAATCGATCTTGAATTGATTTTAAGAATAAAGCTGGGAAAATAATAATCCAACAGATCACACCATTGGCAAAAGAAAAAGTAGCGATCGCTGATAAAACAGCACTAGTTATTAATTTAGTTGACCAAGAACTTTGACTAAAGATAACTACTAAAGAAGTGGTAATAGCAGCAATTGAGACAAAAGTAACACCCTGAAATCCCCAGAACCAGGTTTCATATTGTATAGGACTAAAAATTAATAAATTGCTTAAAATAAAACTAAGATAATGTTTTGTTTGATTACCAAAGGTAGCTTTACTTAAATAATAAATATTATAGGATACCAAACAAGCTAATAAAAACGTAATTAGCATTTCATATTTAGTATTCCAATTAGTTAAGTTGGCTAGAATCCAAAATATTAGCTTAGGAAACAAAGTACGACTTTCATTATGTTGTGTCATTAACTGCTCCCAAGTAATGTTATCTTGAGCAGCTTCTAAAAAGAATTTACCTGGAGTATCCCATTGATCCCAAAATGGAACATTAACACTATATCGCCAGATTAAGATTCCTAAAATTATAGGTGAGACAATTGCTAATAAAATTAATAACAACTGCTTAATTTTTAGGGATAATTTGATTGGATATACCATGTTAATTGGCGCAAAAATATTTAAAATATTGCAAATAAATTGAAATCAATAGTTAATAGCTAATAAACTGTTAGGCATTTTATTTTGTTGTTATAATTGAATGTTATACTAAATCCTGTTTAGATACGCTATTTAAAAGTTTAGGTGAGGCAATAGGCACGCTTGTATTAGGCACGCTTGTATTAGGGTTTTAGACTAATTAAAACTACAGATCGAAAGTATGTTTGGGTAATTGGATTTCGTGTCAGGCGGTCATGTAATTTTCAATTAATTTATGATGACTTAAGCTCAGAATCAGCATTTGAACTAAAATCTTAACAATCTTTAGTATTACTATCACGCTTGATAGCAAGATATACTGTTATTTTCCGCAATTTTATTACCTCAGAATATTAAGATTAAAGTAAATATTTGAATGAAATAAAATCACCACAAGCGTTATTTATTAGTTTGAATTAAAATCTTCTTTTCTCGACGTACATAATCACCACGAGATAAGGTTTTTTCCAAGTACAAGTAAAGAGTAATAAATAAATAGCGACTACCCATTTCTTTAATTTTTAGTTTAGAAACTCCCTTCTGACGATTGCGCCAAGAGATAGGAATAATTGTATAAGAATAGCCTCTAATCATTGCTTTGATGGGCATCTCCACTGTTAAATTGAAGTGATGAGAAATTAAAGGAAAAATACCTTCAATTACTTCTCGACGATAAGCTTTAAAAGCATTAGTGGTATCGTTGTATTTTAAACCAAACAAAACTTTAATAAACAAGTTAGCTAAACGATTGATCCACAATTTATGACCAGGATAGTCAATAACTTTACCTCCCTCAATAAAACGCGAACCAAACACACATTCATAACCTTCTTGCAGTTTGTAATAATAATTAATTAAATCATCTGGAGAATCAGAACTATCCGCCATAATGATCGCTACTGCATCACCTGAAAAGTTTTCAATTCCACATCGAACTGCAAAACCAAAACCATTAGGATAATAATTATTGATATAACGCACCTGTGGATGATAAGTACAAATTTCTTGTAAAACTGATTCAGTGCGATCGCGACTATTATCATTAACAATCAAAATTTCGTAAGCAATTAAAGCCTCATTTAAAGTTTGAGTTAAAGATTCAACTGTTTTAGCAATATTTTCCTCTTCATTGTAGGCAGGAATGACAATTGAGAATAATTTAATCGCCGTATTACTGTTAAGAGTTTTTATATGGTTGCTAACTTTTGTTTGGTGATGAGAACTTTCTAACCCTTCTGGATAATATAATTGCGTTTGGCGATCTTTAAATACCAAGCGATCGCTGATTAAATAATTAATGATTGCACTTAATAAAACCCCAATTATCGTATTAACACCATAATTTACCCCTAATCTATCTAAAAGGGGAAAGACAACCAAAACCCTCAATAATACTGCTGTACCTGCGGATAAATGATACAGAGGTAATTGTTTAAATAATATTGCAGAGATCCGCCATACTCCTCCAGTCCAAACCCAAAGACGATAGATAAAAAAGCTCAGAATTAGAGATAGTTCAATGGCAATGATATTAGCCAGATTACGTAACAAGCTGGTATTGAATCCTAACCATTCAATCAAAACAAAAATTAGGAGTAAATTAAACCCTGCTGCAACACCCCCCCCAAATAAAAACTTGACTATTTTTTGTTGGAAAAATTTCACGCTCATTTACCCCTCACCACTAAATTACATTTAATCTGCCACTAACTCCGCCCAATAAGACCAATCGTATTCATTATTTTCCCCTGGTATAGTTACTAAGAAAAGTTGATTAGCATCAAAATCACTAAGATCGATAGTTCCGTGCTGCACACCCCGATCTTGGGGATTAATTCTAGGTTGTAACTTCCGAGAAAATAAAATTTTTCCCTCCCCATTGGCTTGTAATACATTGATTCTAAATTCTACTCCATCCCCTCGCTTTTCTTTAATTGCCTTGGCAACTCCTTGATCTAAAATCCCAAAAGTAAAGGAAAAAGTTTGTTGCTTCTTATTCAAATCAATTAACGTGGTCATTGGTGCATGAGCTAGCCAACCAATCAGATCATGACCTTCAATTGCCACTTTTTGTATGTTGCCATTAAGGGGTTTGGGAACTAAAGAACTATTCCAAGTTGACCAACCTGGGACTTGTGAAAAATCTTGTCGTGAGAACTTAAAGCTAGCAAGGCTAAACTGATATTTTGAAGGATATAACCAAGAATTAGCACCCTCACTAATAATCCGAAACCTTTTTACCTGCTTGTGTGTCAATTTTTCTTGCCAATTAGCAGCAGCTAAATCTAAAAAATCCCAGCGATTAGATAAGATTGGGGAGAGTAAAAAACCTTCATTCATCACCTCGCCAACTGTACGATATTTATTGATACTACCGTCAGCCTTTTCTACTTCCAGATATAGTTCAGGCGATCGCAAAGCCAGGGTAAATAGTTTGCCTAAGAGGTTGGGATGAATGTTTATTTTGCCCCAGATGGGATCGGCAGCAGTAGGAACATCAAACCATTGATTAAAAGCTAAATTGAGTTGCTGAGTAATTGGTTCAAGGCGATATTGACGAGGTTGTGAACTACGTTGCAAAGTTAAATAACGACCATCAATGTTAATGATCTCATAGAGAGTCAAAATTTCTGGCCAAGAAAGACCATCTTCAAAACTACCTAAGCGTTGATCTATAGGATTAATATCAAAAAGAATTGTTTGGGCAGCATCTGGTTGTTTTAAATGTTCAACATTGAGATGAGCTAATTTGCTCGTATATGCCGAAAAACTCTGTATAACTGGTCTGGGGTGATAATCTAAACCGTGGGCAAAGATAGTCGCTATTTCGTTGGGATAGAGATCAACTGTTCCAGATATCGGTTGCAAGGGGGCAACTTCTCTTACCCTGGCTTTAGCTTTGTCGGCGGTTTTTTGGAAATTTGCCTTACCACTGATAAGTTTAGCTGCATCAACAAAGTTATTTTTAGTTTTGGTAATTAGTTTATAAGTATAGGTACTATAGCCAAAGTCTAAATGATGATTGAGGATTACTGTACCCATAATAGTAAAGATTAAGATGCTCAAACCCCAGCAAAAAATGGCAGATACCCTAATGTTATTACCTATTCTCCAGCGAATTATAGAGATTTTATCCCACAATAAAGCAGTATAAAGAGAAACTATTGGGGCAATGTTAAATAACGCCTGTAGGGCATGGGCATCATGGCGAGTAAAAGCCCCTTTAAAAGTGATAAATAAGCTTGCTGCTAGTCCTAAAACGGGCAACATTCCCCAAAAAGAGTAGTTTCTGGCTGCAATTATCCCAACCAAGATGAGAAATATCCCCATACTAAATATATAAAGCAGTACTTCGTCTAGTTTGCCTGCAATTCCCATAGTGGCACTAAAACCTTTGACGATTTCTAAACCATTTAAAAAGTATGCAGGGATATTAACCAGATTTTGACCTGCTATAATCCAAAACAAGCAAATAAAAGCGAAATAGACCAGTGCAACCTGGGGAATTCTTTTTAACTTACCCAATTCATCGATGGTAATCAGGATAATAAACACCAGACAAAGCATTAGATAGGTGTGTTTCGTCAAGCTTGCCAAAGCAGCAATGATAATTGTTAATATCAAAACCCAATTCATCTGCTTACTAACATAGAAGTAAAGCACCAAGGGCAGCATAATCAACAAAAACAAAAAAGGTTCCATTGCTATAAATCGATTGGGAAAAAATCCCAAAATCGGGATCAGAAAAATAACCGATTTATCCCCACGCCTCAAACAATATTTATATATCTCAAATAACCCCGCCCAAGCAGCTATGGTAATCAGCAGACGCAACGCCATCAGATAACCATACGTCTCTGGGAAATATAAATTGTCCTGCAAAAAACCATAGGGTCCATAGGTATAAATAAAATCTTTGCCAAACTGTATTTTGTTAGCAAAAGCAATATTTAGCGCACTTTCCCAAGACTGATCGAGATCATATCCATATCCACCAACTCGCCAGGGGATAATATTCAACAAACTATATCCCAACAAGATTAAGCCTATGACTATATTGATCTTGTGTTGGCTACCTTTGATAGTTGTCATAGATCAATAACTAAATATTTAGGCTGTAATCTTCATAACTTTTAGTCAAGTTGGGATTATAACAGGGGTCGCGATCGCATAATTTTTGCCACTTCTGTTTCATGTATTTTATTTCCCCTGCAAAGCGGGCTTGTTTGGCTGGTGTGTTTTCATAACCCCGACTTTTGGATTCATAATGATATAACACTACATGGGGTAGATAGATATTGCGGTATCCGTGACTAATAATTTTTAAGCAAAAATCCACATCATTAAAAGCGATCGCTAGTTCTGCTTCAAATCCCCCTACTTCTTCAAATACTGATCTACGACACATTAGACAAGCTGCGGTAACTGCCGAATAGTTATTAACCGATACTGCTTGAGATATATATCCAGGTTGATTTAGGGGTAAATGTTTATGGCTATGCCCTGCCACCCCTCCAATACCTAAAACTACCCCTGCGTG
This sequence comes from Chondrocystis sp. NIES-4102, assembly GCA_002368355.1. Classification (NCBI taxonomy): domain Bacteria; kingdom Bacillati; phylum Cyanobacteriota; class Cyanophyceae; order Chroococcales; family Chroococcaceae; genus Chondrocystis; species Chondrocystis sp. NIES-4102. The sequence goes on from AP018281.1 coordinate 4,387,577, forward strand.
CTGAATGGTATTATCGGGATAAAGTAGTAAACAACCCACTGCACCTATAGATTTTCTTTGGGCTTGTTCTACCATCCCCTCGATCCAGTCTGGGGTAATTATTTCTGTATCATTATTAAGAAAGAGTAGATAATCTCCTTCGGCTTTGCTTACTCCATAGTTATTGATCTCGGAATAGTTAAACGGCACATCATACTTATACACTTTAAAGCGATCGCTTTCTTGTTGTTGCCAATAATCAAAGCATTTAAAGGTTTTTGCCTCCCTACTTCCATTATCAATTACAATTACTTCGTAATCTGGATAGGTGGTTTTGCTAAATATTGATTTAAGACAAACTTCTAAAGCCTCCGCTAAATCTTTGGTGGGGATAATAATACTAACTAAGCTTGTTTTCCTAATTTTATAGCGTACTGTATACACCCCAGGAAACTTAGCAGGAGTTACTATAGCAGCTTCGTCTCGACGTTCTAATGCTTCGGCGATCGCCTTTTGGGCAGCTACTTCCGCATAGGGTTTAACATTGGAGTCGGCAGCCGTTGATTGTAAATGAATCCGCCAGTGGTAAAGTACATCTGGAATATGATATATGTTTTCGGTCTTTTCCGTAATTCGCAGCACCAGATCGTAATCTTGGCTACCTTCAAAACCCACTCTAAACCCACCAATTTCCTCAACTAGCGATCGCCGATATACCCCTAAATGACAGGTATACATCCTTGCTAAAAATGAATCTGGACACCAATCTGGCTTGAAGAAAGGATCTTTATGAATATTGTCTGCATCTACTTTATCTTCATCGGAATAGATAAAATCTGCTTTGGGATGTTGATTAAGCAGTTCTACAACGGTAGCTAAAGCGTGGGGAGGTAATAGATCATCGTGATCCAACAGGGCTATATATTCTCCTGTAGCAATTTCTAATGCGGAATTGGATGTTTGACAAATATGACCATTTTCGGCACGAAAAGTTACCTTGATTCTCTCGTCTTTAAGGGCGTACTCTTCTAAAATTAGGCGAATATTGAGGTTTGTCGAACAGTCATCTGCTAAACATAATTCCCAATTTTCATATACCTGTTCTATTACTGATTCTATTGCTTGGCGTAAAAAACTTTCAGGAGCATTATAAACTGGTACAATGATACTAATCAAAGGTTGATAAGTTAATTGAGTAACCAAGCTTTTAAGTTTTCGCAGTTTAGCAGGTTTAGGATAGTTTTTATTGAGCCATTTCTGATATTGAGGGTTATCACTAACGGGAATGCCATCAATAACGGTAATAGCAGGGGCAACAACATTACTAACCGCTAGGCTATCTTGAGTCGAAAGAAGATAATTCTGATATAAAGTATCCATTGTGGATAAATTCAGTTTCTGCCTCATATCTAGCCAACGTCGTCGTAATTGCCAGAACTTACTACTTTCCATTGCTACAATTAGAAGCTTGAGTTGTTGTGCTTCCATTTGAGCTATTTGTAACTGTTGCTGAGATTGATTATTTAACTCTTCTATTTGTTGTTCAAACTTAGTTGTGGCTTGGGTTAATTGCTGCTGAAACTTAGTTGTGGCTTTTTTTAGTTGCTGCTGAGATTGATCATTTAACTCTGCTATTTGGCGATCGCGATCGCGAGTTACCGCTTCAATTTGTTGATTTGCTTGGGCTACTTCCCCTCTTACTGCTTCAACTTGTTGGTTTGCTTGGGCTAGTTCCCCTTTAACTGTTTCAAGTTGCTGGTTTATTTCGGCTAACTGTTTTTCGGCTTGCTGTTTTTGTTTGGTTATTTGTTTTAAATCAATCCAATCTTGTAAAATCCAAGAATTACAAGTTAAATCAATTCCTGGTGGTGCTTCTAAAATTGGAGGTTGAATGTCTGCACATTGTTGTAATTGCTGATAGATATCTATAGCGTCGGGAAAAAACTTAGTAACTAAAGCCTGACGGTAATAAGTATCACTATTAGCATTAAATAAAGCAGGTTCATATACAGATTCAGGTGAGTGTAATTCCCAGCCAAATTTTTCTCTAATTAGATCAATAAGACAATTTTGATTACTAATAACGCTGCTAATTTCTATTAAGATACATTGCTCCGAATGATGCTGATAAAAATCCAAAATCGCCTGATTATAATTACACCACTGACGTACGGCAAAATTAGGATTATTGAGAAAAATCACATCTCCACGACGAAAGAGAGAGTCTGTTACTTCCCAAGGTGAACGATAGAGAAAAACATACTTCGCTTCTGGTAATAAACTTAACCAAAAGTCTAAAAATAAAGTGGTTCTAGGATCTTTCCAACCCCAAATAGGTAAATGAGCGCGATCGCTAATCAAACCTTGCGCTGAAGCTAAATATTGCGCTTGTACTTGAATTTGCTGTTGTTCTGTCCAACCTGCAACACTAATACCTTGAGATTGTAAAACATTTTGATGAAATTCCACAAAATCGAGATCCTCAAAATGTCCTTTAACATTACCATTAGCACTCCCCATCAAGCGATCGCCTATCTGAAGTCCTGCTTTTTGTAATAACGATGCAGTTAAAGATGTTCCAGAACGGTGCATTCCCGTCATGATAATTACCGACGACTTAGGGGCAGAATTTTCCATCGTTGTCTTAAATTGAGATTGCTACAGTTGTCATTATTACCGACAATCTTAAAAATATTCGATTTTTTTGGCAAAATTACGGAAGATTTTTATCACAATAAAATTTAAGATTGATGTAAAGAAGGGTTACTGCCTCACCATTTAACACCTAAATAATATTAATTTTTAAATGAGATATTTGCGTTTAACACCTCAATCTAATGCTTTATTGCGCCATTTTTTGGGCATACAAACCAAAATGCTGGGGGAAATATTGCAAGAAGCAGATTTAGTTTCCTCCGCTCAAATTCAAGCAGCCTTAGAAGTACAACTCCAGTCACCCGATCTCAAAGTGGGTGAAATATTAGCAAAACAGGGTTTAATAAAACCAGAAACCGCCGATTTCTTTGCTCAAGACTGGTTAAAAATTATAGCGCAGCCCCATAAAAATGCTCTAGGTTACTATTTACGCCAAGCAGCCATACTCAATAGTGCGCAAATAGAATTAATCTTAGCAGAACAAAGAGTTACAGGAGTTCGTTTTGGGACGGTAGCAGTTTTTCAAGGCTTTCTTAAATCAACTACATTAGATTACTTCCTCGCCAATTTATTCCCCGAAGAGTTACACGTATCACCATTTATTAATATGTCTTCTCAAAATGCTAAATTCTAAATCCGCTTTTAATCTAAATCTGCCTGCATCACACTAGAAAGAGCATTCTTACTACTTGCCTTAAACTCTTGAATACTTACACGATCTAAAATAATAACGCCTAAGATCATAGCTATTGCTTGCATGGCAAATACTAAACTGTAGGCTGAAAAGGAAGAAGAGAAAATATTCTTGCCCAAATCCAAGATAGCCCCACCAATAAAAGTAGCTATTCCTCTAGACATTGCCTGTGCTAATCCCCAAGCACCAATAAAAGTACCTGCACTCTCAGCTAAAGTCAGATCTAACATCAAACTAATACTACTAACAGTAGCCATCCCAGCAGCAATACCAAATAAAACCATCGTCCCTTGCAAAATCTGAGGTTGTTGAGTAAAACCAGCCCAGATAATCAAACCAAAACAAACTGCAACCAAAATACAGCCCATTTTTGCCGTCAATTTCTTACCTATAGCAGGGATAATTTTAAATCCTGTGACAGCATAACCCAGTAAAATACCTATTCCCCAATAGGAATTAAGCTTAGTAGTCTCGCCAATACTCATGCCAAATATCTCTCCGCCATAAGGTTCTAATACCGCTTCCTGCATAAATAAACCAATGGTCAAAATAGATAAAAAGCTGAAAAATATCCCAGTTTGACGACTAACAGTTAAAATCTTAAGGGATTGAGTAAAGGTAACGCTATCCTCACGATTACTTCCCCTAGCACTATTAAAGCGAGAATATTTTTTTTCCACTCCCCAAGTAGCAATTACTGCCAAAGCGATAAACACAAAAGGTACAAACCCAAAGACAGAATTAATCGGCGGTTGTAAGACTTCTAGAGGAATATTGCCTGCACTAACACCCTGATTTTCAATTCCTTTAAAAACAATGCTACCTGTAATTCCACCAATTACTATGCCCACCATTAACATCGACCAGACAATAGCAACTAACTTTGAACGGGTTTCTTCCTCAGAAATATCAACCAATAAAGCAGTAAAAGGTGTTGAACTACAACTAGTGGCTAATCCACAAATAGCCATTATCAATGTTAATAGTAAACTCCAGCCAATAGTTTGACTGTTCCAAATCCAATCACCATTATTTCTAACAACCTCTCCCAATTGCCATACCACCTGCACAGCTAGAAAGATAGCCACACCTAAAATAGCCACTCCCAAAAGAACATAATTAGTCCGATGTTTACCTAAAATAGGTTGATGATCCGATAGCTGTCCAAACCATACCCTAGCAGGGGATACCAAGGAAATTGTAGCTAAAATGCCCCCTGTAATAGTTGCAGGAATAGCCAATTCACTAATCATCACCCGATTTAAAACAGCAAGCAGCAAGACTGACACAAGACCTAATCCTAGGTTAAATAAACCCAGGCGAAAGATCGTGAGTAATCCTACTTGGCGTTTAGGACTGGGATAAATAGTATTATCAGGTAATTCAATAGTCATTGTTAGAAAAAATAAATTAGCAATGATCAACGATCAATAGGCATTAATAATTATAGAAATACCTCAATTATCAGTCGCTGATCACTGGTTATCGATATAAAGGCGTGCGATCGCGCACTTATTGCTCTTTGCCTATCTTTAAGACTGCCATAAAAGCTTCTTGAGGTACATCAACAGTGCCGATCGCTTTCATGCGTTTTTTCCCTTTTGCTTGTTTTTGTAATAGTTTCTTCTTACGAGAAATATCACCACCATAACACTTAGCCAATACATCCTTGCGTAAGGCGGGAATATGTTCACTGGCGATCACTTTAGCACCAATAGCTGCTTGAATAGGAACTTTAAACTGATGGCGCGGAATTAATTCTTTAAGTTTTTCAGTTAAAGCCCGACCAACATAATAGGCTTTGTCGCGATGCACAATAGTAGATAAGGCATCCACAGGATCTTTATTCACTAAAATGTCTAATTTGACTAGGTGATCAGGACGATACCCCAATAACTGATACTCCATACTAGCGTATCCTTTAGTACGGGACTTCATTTGATCAAAAAAGTCAGTTACCACCTCAGCTAAAGGTAATTCATAAACTAAACAAGTGCGACTTTGAGTAAAGTATTTCATATCTTTAAATACTCCACGCCGAGTTTGGCACAAATCCATTAAAGTACCTACATAGTTTTCGGGGGTAATAATTTCAACCTTGATATAAGGCTCTTCAATTTTTTCGCGTTTTTGGGGATCTGGCAACAGACTAGGATTATCAATCTCCATTACTTGCCCATCAATGGTTGTCACACGGTAAATCACCGATGGAGCAGTAGTAATTAATTCTAAATCATATTCCCTCTCCAATCTCTCCTGAACAATTTCCATATGTAGCAAACCTAAAAAGCCACAGCGAAAACCGAAACCCATCGCACTGGATGTTTCAGGCTCATAGGAAAGAGCAGCGTCATTAAGCTTTAATTTATCTAGCGCATCTCTTAAATCGGGATATTGATCCGAATCTGTAGGGAATAAACCGCAGAAAACCATCGGTTTAGCTTCCGTATAACCAGGTAAAGGTTCTTTGGCTGGCTCTTCTACTAAAGTAATAGTGTCCCCAACGCGGGCATCTTCTACCGCCTTAATTGCAGCAGCAAAATAACCCACTTCCCCCGCATGGAGTTCTTCTACTTCGATTTGAGTAGGCGAGAGAATTCCTAATTCATCAATTTGGTACTCTTTTCCTGATGCCATTAAACGCACCAAATCGCCTTTTTTCACCTTGCCATCCATTACACGGAAATAAACTACTACTCCGCGATAGGCATCATAATAACTATCAAAAATTAGAGCGCGTAAAGGTTCGCTGATAGTATCTTGTGGTGGTGGAACTTTTTGAACGATCGCTTCTAAAATATCATCTACTCCTAACCCGATTTTGGCAGAAGCTTTGATTACATCACTACAGTCTAAACCTACTACATCTTCTATCTCTTGAGCTACTTTTTCAGGATCAGCCCCTGGTAAATCGATCTTATTAAGTACAGGAATAATCTCTAAATCGTTTTCTAATGCTAAATAAACATTAGCCAAAGTTTGTGCCTCAACCCCTTGTGAAGCATCAACTACTAATAACGCTCCTTCACAGGCTGCCAAGGAACGAGATACCTCATAGGAAAAGTCTACATGACCTGGGGTATCAATCAAATTTAAAACATATTGCTGCCCATCTTTAGCTGTATAGTTCATCCTCGCTGCCTGTAGCTTGATGGTAATTCCTCGCTCTCTCTCCAAATCCATATTGTCGAGGAATTGTTCTTTCATTTGTCTTTGCGCCACAGTACCAGTAGCTTGTAACATACGATCAGCTAAAGTGGATTTACCATGATCTATATGAGCAATAATAGAGAAGTTGCGGATACGAGAGACGGGAACGTCAGTCATAAAAATTTATTTTTTTTAAGAATCTTTATAAGTTAATTATGTTTAAACTATTGTAATGTTGATTTTTACCTATTTTCTAAAATCTATAAGACATTATTTTAAATGTTAGTGACAGTCAAGATGTTATCGTGGGTTGAAATAAACTTTATCTAATACTAATAATATATATCCTCCTCAACTGTAGGCGAATATTTCCCTTGGTTTTGCCTTTTAACCTTGCTACTGAGACTAACTTGGAATATTAGGGAAAATAACAATAAATTGATAATTACAATCCCCTTATTATTTAGTTTAGCTGTAAGAGTTGCTATATCTTAGTTGTAGCCCAACTTTGCTAACTAATGACAGTTTAAACTTGACCCGTTATTTTATCTGAGCTTGATCATCAACAGGTAAAATAAAAGTAATAATTATAATTAGACTGCCTATGAATGAGGATCTGCCAACATCAGAGCAATCATATCTATCTCCCAATCAGGGTAAAGCTTCCTCTGAAGCAAGGTTGCCAGACAAAATTAGAGTATCTATTGATTTAGACTCAGAACTTATTGATCGTATCAAACATCTTACTAATGATCCTAGCCGTGTGATTGAAACAGCTATCAAGCAATGGTTGAATGGTGAGCGAGATGGAGATACTGATCTGACTCGTACTTTTCAACGTAATCCTCCTGTACCACCTCAAGGGGAATGGAATGATTAATCTAGGTTTGGGGCAAAGGGATATCAAGCTAGGATTATAAGTAAAAGATATATGTAATACTTGATAATTAATCAATATGACGGAGTGCCTTACTTCAATTGTGTATTTAAGAAATTCTAATTTGTCAAAAAACTTAAAGCCAACACCTCCTCTCCTGAGAAGGTTAATAGTACTGCGCTAGTAACAGCCATCACCGTTTTTAATCAAATTAATTATTAATTATTGATTGTCCATTACTCAAAATAATCTTATTTGCTATTTATAGCTTATCCCTACCTTAGATATCTATAGGTTATAGTTTCAGGGTAGAATCCTAATTTTTTATTGAGATTTAATCAAACTTTAACCTATCTGCCCATGCTCCCTAGATTCGATTCCGCAAGATCTAACAGTAACACTACTATGTCGTCAGCCAGTGAAATTAGATGGCAGCAATTAGGGGCAGAATTAGTTTTTACTCAGGATAGTACGGGCAAGTATCTTTCTTTTTGGTGGGCAAAGGCGCAAACTTACGGTTTAGAAGAGGATTTATCAGTTCTTAAAGCCAATCATCTTTTTATTCCAGTTGATTTTCAAAGTTATTTAAGAAAAATTCAACGGGTGATGAAACGTCGCTTACCTGAGCAGTGTTATTGTTTATTTAATTGTGCAGGTAAATCCTATTCTTTTGAATTAGTTATTAGCCCTATATTACCCCCTGATGGAGAATCTGAGACTGTTTTAGTCATGGGGCACACCTTACCAACGGCTCAAATGTTTTCCTTTAGCGAAAATGACGCGCCAGCAGCTATTTATAGTTATCAAAAATTATTAAACCAAGTTGTTTATCAAATTCGTCGTAGTTTAGATTTAAAAACTATTTATCAACAGACAGTTAATAATATCGGCATTACATTTGCTGCTAGTCGTTGTTTAATTTTGAGAATGCGCAATAATATTGCCAAATTATCTGTAGAAGCAGAATATCGTCAATCGGCGTATGATTCAATTGCACAACATCAAGTAAATTGGAATCAGGAAGTTTATTTAAACCAAGCTTTAGAATCTAGTTATCCTTTGGCTTTAGACTTTATAGCACCAGATATTTTAGATAGAAAGTCGATTTTAGTAGTTGCCACTAACAGTAATAATCAAGATCAGGTTTTAATCTGTCTGCAACAGTGCGATCGCTATCGTCATTGGACAACAGCCGAAATGGAGATGTTACGCGAAATTTCTGAACAGGTAGAAGCAGCTATTTCTTTGGCTAAACTTTATGGTGAAGTTGAACAGGCGAGTATCCAAGCTGAAGAAGCTAACCGTCTTAAAAGTGACTTTTTGGCTAATACTTCCCATGAATTACGTACTCCCCTCAACGGTATTATTGGCTTTTTGAAGTTACTTTTAGAAGGGATGGCAGATAATCCCGAAGAACAACGGGAATTTATTGAAGAGGCTTATAAATCTTCGATTCATTTACTTAATTTGATTAATGACATTCTCGACATTGCCAAAATTGAAGCTGGCAAAATGGAATTGGAATTAACCGAGATTGAATTGGAAGAATTATTGCAAGATGTTGATAATTTAATTCGCACTCAAGCAGAACAAAAAAAGCTTAATTTTCAAATTAAATATCCTGCTACCCTAACTCCTGTAACTCTACATGGCAATTATCAACGTCTATTACAAGTAATCCTAAATTTGGTGGGTAATGCAATTAAATTTACTCAAGAAGGGGGAATTGTAATAAGTGCTGAAATTAATAATAAAAAAGTGGAATTTCAAGATAGAGACTTTCCTGGAATGGTTAAAATTAGCGTCGCTGATACTGGTATTGGTGTGTCTTTAGAAAAGCAAAATAAGTTATTTGAAAATTTCTATCAAGTTGATGGTTCACGTACTAAATCCTATGGAGGTACAGGGCTTGGTTTAGCTATTTCTCAAAAACTTGTCGAAGCGATGGGAGGAACTATATCTTTCTATAGCATGGGGGATGGTTTGGGATCTACAGTTACTTTCACAGTACCTTTAAGCCATCTACCTGTAATTAAAACTGTTCAAAGCGATCTGGGTTAAGCACCTTTACTTATGTATTGACTATTTAAAATTTATAGACAAGTTAGAAATAACTATTTAGCTTTGGGCTTTGGACTTTTCACCAACTCGTTACTCTCATTGTCCCCTTGTGGGATTACTCCTCCTTCTTTATTACCTACTACCTGTCTCCTGTCTCCTATAGCAAATAATCACCCTAATATACCCTAAACTAATCTTGTACGGCTATATTTTCTTTTAATAACTCTTCGCCCAAAAACTGTCTAATTTCCTTATCCCGTAATAAACAGCTTTTAGTTACTTGAGAGAGATTTTTCACTTCTCCAGACTCTGACAAAACCGCAGCAGTCACGAGACTATTATGATTTTGAACACGTCGTAACTGTTTTACTTCTTCTTCTAAAGATTCGATGCGATCTACTAATGTGCGAATAACGGCTGCTTCTGAGTCTGGTAAATTACCATGTTCTAAGGGGTTTACCTTCACTCCCGAACGATAAACTATTCTTCCTGGAATACCAACTACTGTACAATTGGAAGGCACATCTTGTAACACTACCGAACCTGCACCAATACGTACATTGTTACCAATCTGAATATTGCCTAAGACTTTAGCACCACCACCGACAACCACATTTTCTCCTAGGGTTGGATGACGTTTACCTGATTCTTTTCCTGTCCCTCCCAAGGTAACACCTTGATAAATTAGGGAATAATCGCCAACGATCGCTGTTTCTCCAATTACTACTCCCATTCCATGATCAATAAATATTCCTTTGCCAACTTGTGCTCCAGGATGAATTTCTATCCCTGTTAGAAAGCGAGATAAATGGGAAATGAATCGAGGTAAAAAAGGAATACCAATTTTATATAGCCAGTGAGCAATACGATGGAAAAATAGAGCTTGTAGACCTGGATAACAGACTAAAACCTCTAGCCAATTGCGAGCAGCAGGGTCGCGTTCAAAGATGATGCGAAAGTCGGCAATTAGTGAAGAAATCATCAGCGTCAGACGTTAGGGACTATATTTGATATTTAATTACACTATTCTACCGTTTTCGAGTCATTTATTTACTCTGTAAATAGGTGTAATCTCCCTATAATTTTTTACTGTTTTTTCCCTAAAGTGATTTGATCACCTCGGTATTTTGAATCAACCACTGCTCACCTTTACGAATTAACTGATAGCGTACCAGCAAGTTATCATCATAGGATTCGGTTTGATTGATTTTTCCTGACTGATAATGTTGAGCCACTTCTCTAACTTCAGCCTCTACAGTTGCTTTATTACTGTCTTGCGGATCAATTTTAGCCGATCGCATGGTTATCTGATGTTGGTATTCTCGATGTAGATTCTCTTTTTGATATGCTAAAGCTCTTTCTCGCCAAGTACTGAGTAATGGTTCTGCCAAAATGCTATCTAACTGGGTAATTTGATGTTCTTTACCAAAGGCTGCTGATTTACTAGTTAACCATTGTTGAATAACTTGTTTGGAAGTATCGGTAAAAGTTACTTGAGGTTTTACCTCTACAGGTTTTTTGGCGACAGTTGGTATCTCTATAGTAGGTTGAGCAACTGCGATCGCTAGTTGAGGGGTACTAGCTGTCTTATTATTAGGACTTAAGAATAGTTTTGTAGCAATAAAGCCAATACTGCCTACACCAAAGATTAAACTCAAAATAAATAACCATCCTTTTATTAGGGTCGCTTTATCTAGTTTACGACGACGAACAACCGCCACAGGTTTTTTTGGGACACCTTGGGTTTTATTTCGAGCTTGACGCTTGATCCCAGAAGCCACCACTTTAGTTTTAGGTTGAGGTGGTCTTGGTAGTTTTAATGATTCGACTGCAGGTACATTTTGTATTCTATTACTGGCGACTTGAGGATGTGATTGAGTTTTGGTTTTAGGGGGGTTAACTTGTCTGCCTGAGTCATTAATTTTAATGGGATGAACTCCTGCACCCACTAATTCCTGACGGACTGGGGCTTTTTTAGTTGGGACTTTTTGGTTGGAGAAGAGGCTACGCCAACTAGATAAAAGTTTTTCCTTAACTGTAGCTTGATTTACTTGAGGTCTGGGCGGGGCTTTCTCCGCTACTTCAAGCGAGGTGGGAGTCATTGAATTAGCTTTTTCAGGTACTAATTCTAAATACTTTTGCACCTTAAGATCGTCAAAATACTCCCTTAAAGTTAATGGGTTATCTAATAAATCTATAAACTGGGCGAGGACATCTTCCTTCAACCATTTTTCACTATATAGATACATTCCAGTGAGTAAATCGCCATTTTCGGGTGTGTGTTGACGAACTGCTTCTAGTTTTGTAGAGTCACTACTAGATTGTAATTTTCTAATTGCTTTTTCGGTATGTCCTAAGAGTAAGGCTGTTACCGCTTGTTCCCAACCCACATCTTGCTTATCAGCTAAAACATCTAACTTACGTTGGGCGCGTAGAATCAATTCAGGTTTTTTGAGAGTAAATCCTTGTCCTAAAAGAGCATAAACAGCCAAATAATTAGCGATCGCTGAATCATTTTGAGAATCATTATCAAATAATTGTTGTTGTTCCCAAGAGGTTAAATAAGTTCTCAATTGCTGAATAAAACACAAAAACTGCTCAAAACTCAAGCCTGAACAATCTTCGCCTTTGCCTTCAATTCCTTGGCGTTGTAGAAGCATCTCTTTTAATAATTGAAAACCGCGATCGCGTTGGGCAGAGTTGAGGGGATTTTGAGAAATTAATTCTAAAACTCGATAAGGACGTAACTTATATAAATCTAATTCTAATTCTTCCTGTACTTGAGGAAATAAATTTTTTTGCCTTAGTAAATCTAAGCCTAACTGATCTGATAGGGCTGCGTTTTCATATTCCCGTTGATGCCATTGTTCCCTTCCCAACTCAAGATAAGCCAATGCCAAAGCCAGAATTATATTTTCTTGGGTTGCGCCTTTGGGATATTCTTCCTGTTGTTGCTGGAGTTGAGCAAATTCCTCACTGTTGTAAAAATCAATTCCTAATTTTAGGGCTAATTCATATTCTCCAAATTCATGAAAAATCAATAATGCACCGACAAACTGTGAAGCAGGGATATCAATTGTCGGGTTAGTCAAATTAGTAGGTTGAGAATTTTGAGGAGTTAATTCAACCTCGGATGCTGGGGTTTCAGAAAGACTTGGTACTAGATCCGTTTCCACAGCCTGCATATGGACAAAAAACTGAGCATCGTAATCAGCTTTCTGTTGTGGATTTGAGAGAACTTGATAGGCGTACTCAATCAATTCCTGACGAGCAACAATTGCTTGCTCATTATATTCTCGGCGAGGCTGTTGTAATAAGCGATCGCTGTATGCCTGCTGTAATTGCCCAGCATCCGCTTTAATCGTTACACCTAAAATTTGATAATAGTCGAGGGGGATACGCACGATAATTAAGTTCCTCAAGACGGCTTTAACGCCCTAGTAAGTGTATAAGTACAAGTAAGTAAAAGAGTGGATACTAAATTATGATTATGCAATAAATTATTTTGAGCGAACTTTAGGGACTTTAATAGTATTAAACTTTTTGCCAGCATTTTAACTCAGCTTTGGTAAATCACCGAAAAAATTTAGAATTAATTAGGAAAATACAAATTACTGTAAATTTTGTTAAAAAACTATGAATCAATCGCAGCCGAAAATAATTGTTATAGATGATGATCCAACTGGTTCACAAACGGTACATAGTTGTTTACTATTGATGCGCTGGGATGTTGAGACATTAACTAAAGGCTTGCAAGATGAGATTCCCATTGTGTTTATTTTAAGTAATACTAGGGCAATGAATCCGACCGAGGCAGCAGCTACCACTAAAGAAATCTGCCAAAACCTCAAAATGGCGATCGCAAATCTTAACATCGAAGATTTTTTAATAGTAAGTCGCTCGGACTCCACCTTAAGAGGACACTATCCTTTAGAAACTGACGTAATAGCCGAAGAATTAGGCGGTTTTGATGCTCATTTCCTAACACCTGCTTTTTTTGAAGGGGGCAGAATTACCATCGATAGTACTCACTACCTACTAATAGATGGGGTTAAAACCCCAGTTGCTGAGACAGAATTTGCTCAAGATTCCGTATTTAATTACCATCACAGCTATTTACCTGACTACGTTGAGGAAAAAACCGCAGGTAAAATTCCCACACAAGCAGTAACTAAATTTACCCTTAACGATATTCGTAGTGGTCAAATTCAAGAACGCCTGTTAAAACTTACTGGTAATCAATGTGTTGTTGTCGATGGAGAAACTCAAGCCGATTTTGATTTATTTGCTCAGGCAATTTTACAAACCACCGCGACTGGCAAACGCTTTTTATTCCGTTCTGCTGCTAGTTTATTAACCTCTCTAGCGCAATTAGGAAAACAGCCAATCCCACCAGAGGAGATGGCAAAATATAAGCCCACAGACCAACCTGGGATAGTTCTAGTTGGTTCTCATGTAAGAAAAACCACTGATCAATTGAATCAGCTTCTCAAAGAAGAAGAAGTAGTAGGTATTGAGGTGGATGTAGCTGGTTTACGCGAGCAGCCCCAAACCAAAGCAGCAATTCTCCAACAAACCCTTAATTCAGTTAACGAAGTCTTTGCTCAAGGCAAGACACCAGTAGTTTACACCAGTCGTCAAGAGCTTAATTTTGCCAATATTCAACAACGTTTACAATTCGGAATGCTCGTATCTGGTTTATTGATGGAAATAGTCCAATCCTTACCAAGGTCAATGAGCTTTTTAATTAGTAAAGGAGGAATTACTTCCAATGATGTATTGAGTGTCGGGTTAAATTTGACGGCAGCAAGACTTTTAGGGCAAATTTTACCAGGGTGTTCTGTAATTCGTACCGATCCTAATCATCCCCAGTTTCCCAATTTACCAGTAGTTTTATTTCCTGGCAATGTTGGGGAATCAGATAGTTTAATTAATGTTTGGTCGAGCTTAAGGAACTTCTAATCTTTGATCTATATAAATTTACGCTAGTATGTGAAGCGTGAAAACATAACTACTAACAAAAAAAGTAGACATAAGAATGATCAGGATAGTTGCATGAATTTAGAGCCTACTATCTCTCTTGATATAACTGACAATGTGCCAGATTCTTCACCTTTAGTTAATCGCTATTCACAAATCTATCTCAGAAATGATGGTGATCAACTATTACTAGTTCTGCCCAACGAATCCCAAAGCAATTCGGATCTACCTTGGTCAGAAATTTGGCAAGAGTTAAAACATCTGTTACAAGCAAAAGAACAGTCTTGGCAGATAGGCACAAAGGTTTGTTTGGTTGCTCAAGATCGCTTACTTGATGCCAGGCAATTACAAACAATTGCTGAAACTTTAGATGAAGTAAAGTTATCTTTATCAAAAATTAGCACCAATCGTCGGCAAACGGCTGTAGCTGCTGCTACCAGTGGCTATTCTGTTGAGCAGGAAAGTCTAGCTGAGCCTATCGGCAACGAACCAACCACTGATAATGATCTGCTTGCCCCTATGCTTGCAGAACCACTTTATTTACAAAGTACGGTACGTTCTGGAGTGGAAATACGCCATCCAGGTACAATTGTTATCTGTGGAGATTTAAATCCAGGTGGAAAAGTAATCGCTGCTGGAGATATTTTAGTTTGGGGACGTTTACGGGGTATTGCTCATGCAGGAGCGCAAGGAAACTATCAATGTCGAATTGCAGCCCTACAAATGGAATTTACCCAACTACGTATTGCCGATGCTGTGGCAAGACCGCCCAGAATAAGACCAAGACGTTTATCACCAGAGTTAGCTTTTATAACTACAGACGGAATTTACTTGGCTAAAACCGCAGATTTTACTAAAAACTATATTTTTTTGCCGTCAAAAAAGGTATGGGTTGAAAAAAATCAAGCAAAATAATTACAGCTACACCAATCGTAAACAAGCAATATGAGTCGTATAATTGTTGTTACTTCTGGCAAAGGGGGAGTGGGAAAAACCACTACTACATCTAACTTGGGAGCAGCATTAGCTAAACAAAATCGTTCAGTAGCTCTCGTTGATGCTGATTTTGGGTTAAGAAATTTGGATTTGTTATTAGGTTTAGAAGAGCGAGTAGTTTATACCGCTATTGATGTGTTAGCTGGTGAATGCCGTCTAGCACAAGCCTTAGTCAAAGATAAGCGTCTTAAGGGTTTGGTATTATTACCAGCAGCGCAAAATCGCAATAAGGAAGCAGTTAAACCTGAGCAGATGAAGAAGTTAGCTACTGCTTTAGCCAAGGGTTATGATTACATTTTAATTGATTGTCCTGCGGGGATCGAGTTGGGTTTTCGTAATGCTATTTCAGCAGCACAGGAAGCTTTAATTGTCACAACTCCTGAAGTTGCTGCGGTTAGGGATGCCGATCGCGTTATAGGCTTATTGGAAGCAGAGGGCGTTAATAAAATTAACCTCATAGTTAATCGGGTTAAACCGTTGATGATTGAGGAAAATAAGATGATGAGCGTTGAGGATGTTTTGGAGTTATTGGGCGTACCTTTAATTGGTGTTGTTCCTGATGATGAAAAAGTAATTGAATCAACCAATAGAGGAGAACCTTTAGTTTTATCTGAACATACTTCTCTGCCTGCAATGGCATATTCTAATATTGCTCGGCGTTTAGAAGGGGAAAAAGTACCATTTCTTGATTTGATGGCAAACCAAGGTAATATTTTTTCTCGTTTGCGTCGGATGTTTGGTGGTTAATTAACCTAACAGATTTGGTTGGAACGACAACAAGTTTCTTTATGACAACACCATTGATTCTGTTAGTCTCTTACCATGCAAACAATCTTAATTATGATTTACGGGTTTCTGGAAATGCTTTTTCCTTGGAATAATAACACTGATAGTCGAAATCAGGCAAAAAGTCGTCTGAAACTAATTATTGCTCATGATCGCGCTTGCATTAATCCAGATATTATGAAGGCAATGCGAGAAGAAATTTTAGATGTAGTTGCTCGCTACGTTGAAGTTGATCGCGAAGAGATGGAATTTACTTTATCTAACGACCAACGGATGACTTCTCTGACGGCTAATTTGCCTATTCGTCAAGTTAAAAGGTTGGGAGAGCTTAGAAAGCAGTTGGAAAAAAATGACTCAATTGAATTACAAAAATTGGAGGTGGTAGAGCTAGATCAAGGAGGTCTGGAAAAGGATGATCATTAGGGAATAGGGGGTTGGGGAATTGACAATTTTTACGTAAACTCACGCGATTAGTTGTTTTTCTAATCCCTAATTGTTGATTTTCTATTTTTTTGTTTACCTTGACGACGATAGAAATTATTAAGTTTTGTGGGAGAAATCCCTAGAAAGTAACCAATAATTATTAATTGATTAATTATAGTAGTTTGCAAAATTCCTAGTGTTTGCCAACGTCTTTGTGATGTAGTTACGTTACCTGGCGCGATCGCGATTTTTCCTTGGCGTTTGAGTCGTTGAATTAGTTCAAAGTCTTCCATAATTGGTAAGTTCGCAAAACCCCCCATTTCCCAAAAGGTCTGTTTTTTTAGAAAGATGGCTTGATCTCCATAGGGAAGGGAAAATATATGTGAACGGAGTTTTACTAGTTTTTCAACCCAGCGTAATGCTACATCTTCTCCTCTAATATTTAGTTCAAATGCGCCTGCAATAGTATCTGGCTTTTGCAGGGTTTGTAAGATTAATTTTACAAAGTTGGGGGGTAGCTGGGTATCTATATGCAGAAATAGTAGTATCTCTCCCTTGGCTATATTAGCACCTGCGTTCATTTGAGCAGATCTACCTTTACCACTTGCAGTGATTACTAATACTTCTGTCTGCTGGGCTAACTCTACAGTGTTGTCTTGACTACCTCCATCTACAACTATTATTTCTATATTGGAATTGTTTTTTAGTTGCTCTACATTTCTTTGAATAATTGCTGCTTCGTTGAGAACTGGAATAATAATGCTAATAATAATATTAGGATCTTGAGTCATATATTAAGGTTTAACTTAGATTAGCTAAAAAAAATGAAAACTCCTTTAGCTTGGTTGCAGTTAACACACGAAAAAGCTCGCTTATTAATTGCTCTTGCTGGTATTGGTTTTGCGGATATGCTGATGTTTATTCAGCTAGGTTTTCAGACCGCTTTATTTGATAGTTCTGTAACTTTACATAAGGCTTTAGACGGGGATATATTTTTAATGAGTCCTCAGTCCGATGCTTTGGGTTATACTAAGCCTTTCTCTGATCGACGTTTATATGAATCTGTAGCAGTTAAGCAGGTAGAATCTGTAACTCCTTTATATCTTAATTTTGGTTCTTGGAAAAATCCTATTGATAGGAATACTCGCACGATTTTAACTATTGGTTTTAATCCTGCTAATAATATTTTAAATCTATCAGGAATTCCCGAAAATATAGACAAGCTAAAATTAGCTGACACAGTATTATTTGATGTTAAATCTAGAGCGGAATTTGGCCCTATTTCTGATTTATTGCAGCAGAATAAAACTGTACAGGCTGAATTATCTTCCCGTAAAGTTACAGTGGGTGGATTATTTAGTTTGGGTGCATCTTTTGCTGCTGATGGTAATATTATTACTAGTGATCTTAACTTTTTACGCTTATATCCCGATCGCGCTCCTGGATTAATTGATATTGGTATTATTAACCTCAAACCTGGTGCAAATTTAGAATTAGCCCTAGCTAATATCAGAGCAAAATTACCCAAGGATGTTGATGTTTTCTCAAAAGAGGAATTTATTCAAAAAGAAATAAACTATTGGCAGAATTCTACAGCTATAGGCTTTATTTTTACTCTGGGTACAGCTATTGGTTTTGTGGTCGGAACGGTTATTGTATATCAAATACTCTACACTGATGTTACTAATCATTTATCGGAATATGCCACCCTTAAAGCTATGGGTTATAAAGATGGGTATTTTGTAGTTTTAGTCTTCACGGAAGCAGTAGTTTTAGCCGTTTTGGGTTTTCTTCCTGGTTGCGCGATCGCTACTGGTTTATATGCTTTGGCTGCTGGTGCAACAAATTTACCTTTATTTATGACTGTTAGTCGCGCTATTGTAGTTTTGATTCTCACAGTGATTATGTGTTGTATTTCAGGTACTATCGCTGTTAGAAAACTTAGTGCAGCCGATCCTGCTGATATTTTTTAAGTATATATTTTCAATAGTTTTATCAGAGAATTAATGAAGGGGAATATAAACTATAGCTGTATTAGGTAGGAGTTAGAAGTCAGGAGACAGGTAAAGAGTAATCCCACAAGGGGACAATGAGAGTAACGAGTAACGAGTAACTAAAATCTAAGAAGCAAAAGGCTAACAGCTAACAGCTAAGATATATTATCAGTAAGCAATTGCTCTGATTACTTAATATTTAAGTTTTAAATCTCAGCCAAAGCAGTTAAATGTAATATATTGCATTGTTATAGAGAATTGCTATTAGTCCATATCTTATATTCATTCTAAATATAAATCTACTAATTACTTAGAATATAAATATTACCAAGCAGTTTAAAGAATTTAAAATTATAGATAAGATTAAACTACCTAAAACTAATGGATAGTTCACAATTAATAAACCAAACTAATCAAGTTGTTAATATTCAGAATCTTAATCACTTTTTCGGTGAAGGGAAATTAAAAAAACAAATTTTATTTGATATTAATTTAGTTCTTAATTCAGGAGAAGTAATAATTTTAAAAGGTCCTTCAGGTTCGGGTAAAACAACACTTTTAACTTTGATGGGTGGGTTGAGATCGGCACAAGTAGGTAGTTTACAAGTTTTTGATCAAGAATTGGTGGGGGCGAAAAAAAATCAATTAGTCCAAACAAGAAGAAACATTGGTTATATTTTCCAGGCTCATAATTTACTCGCTTCTTTAACCGCCAAACAAAATGTTCAGATGTCTTTAGAACTACATCCTCAGTTTAATAGAACTGAAATTGAACAAAGAACGATCGCTATTTTACAAGCAGTTGGTTTGGGAGAACGTATTCATTATCACCCTCAAAATCTTTCAGGTGGACAAAAACAACGGGTGGCGATCGCTCGCGCTTTGGTTTCTCATCCTAAAATGGTATTAGCTGATGAACCTACCGCAGCCCTAGATAGTAAGTCTGGACGAGATGTAGTGGAATTGATGCAAAAGCTGGCTCGTGAACAAGGATGTACGATTCTTATTGTTACTCATGATAATCGTATTCTTGATGTCGCAGATCGTATTGTAGAGTTGGAAGACGGTAGAATTACTTTGGATGTTATACAGTAATTAGTCAGGAGACAGGAGACAGGAGAAGCTAAAAAGATCAAATAATGATCCATTTAAGAAATTCACAGCTAATGATTTCTGACAAGATCAATCTATTTAACTATATTTAACATCTTTTTGGGCATGATAGGCTCGATGCTTGTTTATATCCAAATTTTATTATGGATCAAGAGTTGATTCTCGATGCTTTAAAAAGTGCTTGTGGTAATAGGAATTTTCGTTTTCAGTTAGTCATTCAAAATACCAGGCTACATATATATATTAATCGTAAAGCAGAACTGATGGCGGATTATGATTTGCTAACTAATTTAGTTACTCAAGCGATCGCGCCTTTAAATTTGGAAGCTATTGATAGTATTTGGTTGTATAGTCGTAAATTGGGGACTATTGAGCCTGACTGGCAAACTTTTATAGATTTATCCGATATTAAGGAATTTGATAATTTAGATAGTATTCCAACTTCACCTACTATTAATCAGGATCTTGATAATTTTAGAAGTCTGGAGGAATTTAAATCAAGCTCTGCTGATAATAATAGTTTGGATGAGCAGATAGGTAATGAAAATTTAGATTTAAGTGAGTATTGTTTTATTCGCGATCGCTCTTTGTTAACTAGTGAGATAATTACGCCTGATAAAGAAACTATCCGCTTAGTTAAGTTTTTTCATTATTTATCCCAGGATAATAAAACTAAAATATTACCAGCTTTAAATATTTACTTTGAGTCTGGGAAAATTCCTAGAGTGGATAATTTATCTGCTGGAGTGCATAAATGGTATGAACAGATAACTCAATTAAACTATGAAGATGCTCATACTGTAGCTTTATGGCTTAGTCGTTACTGTTTTGATAGTGATGCAACCCTGGCGGATTTTAAAATTATGAGCCAAAAGACTGAACTTGCCAAGGTCACTAAGCAAAATAATACTAAGTACAATAGTACTGTTAATCCTCCAGCCCAAGTAAATCAGTTACATCGAAAATATAGTAAGCTTGCTAGTATTAAAAAACTTTTGCTTCCCTGCGTTTGGGTTTGCGCTACATTATCCCTGATAATTTGGGGAATTTATGCCAACAATGGAATAAAATCTAGTGCGGTTGCGTCTATATGTGAAAATACTATAGGTTCTCGTGATTATTGCCATTTAGCTGTAAATTTAGCTGGAATAAATGCCATAAAACAAACGCCTACTAAGATTTTTCCCTTAACTTCCACTACTACTCAAGCAGCTAATTTAGGTTGTCAAAGATATGCTAACTTCAAAGCTGGAATTAAAAATGAATTAGATCCTAAACAAACCCCTGTAACATTTACTTATGGGGAAAAAGTTTTACCACATATATATGTAGTAGAAACGCAACAAAAAAAGTGGCAACAACAAGGGGATGTGAGGGTAGGATGTGTTTATACTGTTGGGAGACAAGAGCGATCGCCCAGGTTATTAGCTGCGGATGTTATTGATAATAATTGGTCTTTAAAATTGGCTTATAAAGCCAGAAAATTACAGTTAAAAGATACTTTTGGCACTTACACTTACATAATTAAGTTAGGTTTATATACAATATTTAGTGCTATTGCCATAGCGATCGCTTGTAAACTAAATTTAGGTATTCAAGTTAATCATGCTCAAGCAATTTATCTACTAGCTTTATTACTTGGTATTGTGCAGTTAGTTATAGGAGAATTGCCAATATTAAATTTATTTAGTTATCTAGGCTTTTCTGCTGTAGTAATTATATTTTGTAGTTTCTTATTTAAGAGTATACAAATATATTGGAATTTCAATTATCCAATAGCAGTTGTTGGTATTTTAACTATTATTGCTATTCAATCTTTGCTTTATGGCTTATCTTTAAAGTTAATCAATTATAGTTTGGGTTGATTTGCCTAGATAATATAATATTCTGACTTCCCCTTCCCCGTCACGAGCGATAAGCCTTGGGTATAGCTATGCCTAGGCGCAGAATATAACTACTATTTTATATAACCATATCAAAAAAATATATAAATAAGAATACTGCTAGACAATCTACCTATTTATCAAATTTATCTATAAAGTGTACAATTTCAGAGTCGCAAAGATTGTTTAGATTGATTTAATTGACTATGAATGAAGTTGGTATTGAAGAGAATCTGAAGCAATTTCTCTTAGTTTTATCTATATCATTAAGCGTTGCAACCTTACCTCAAATTGTTAGTTGGCTGCGTCAAATTCCCTATACATTGCTCCTAGTAATAGTTGGTTTGGGTTTGGCATTTGTAGATATTCGCTTGTTAGATTTATCTCCCGAATTAATATTATCCATTTTTTTACCACCGTTATTGTTTGAAGCAGCATGGAATTTAAAATGGTCTAACTTAAAAAAAGACTTATTACCAATTACTTTATATGCGATCGCTGGAGTAATTATTTCAATTATTGGCATTGGGTTAGGTTTAGAGCGATTTACTCAACTAAGTTTAACCACCGCCTTACTCGTGGGAGCAAGTTTGTCAGCTACCGATCCTGTCTCTGTAACGGCGTTATTTAGAGAATTAGGAGTAGGAAGCCGTTTAACCACATTAATGGAAGGAGAAAGCCTGTTTAATGACGGGATGGCGGTAGTAGCTTTTAGCTTCTTAGTAGGACTTCCCTTTGGTACTTCCAATTTAGAAATTCAGTCGATTTTGCAACAATTCTTTTCTGTCGTTGGTATCGGTTTAGGGGTTGGTGCTTTAATTGGTTTTGGAATTTCCTATCTAACACAAAGATTTGATCTACCACTAGTTGAGCAATCTTTAACTTTGGTATCGGCGTACGGTACATATATAATTGCTGAAGAATTGGGAGGATCTGGGGTTATTGCTACCGTTACAATGGGATTGATTCTAGGAAACTTTGGATCTCGTATCGGTATGAATCCCCGTACTCGCGTTATTGTTACCGAATTCTGGGATTTTTTAGCATTTTTCGTCAATTCCATCGTTTTCTTGCTTATTGGCGATCAAATTCACTTTGCCACGTTAAAAGATAATTTAAATATTATTGCCGTAACGATTGTAGCTATGATTGTAACTAGAGCTATAGCTGTTTATGGTTTGAGCAGTCTGACCAATATTATCACCAAGTCGGATATTCCGCCTCAAGAACAGACAATACTATGGTGGGGTGGATTAAGAGGTTCGGTATCGATCGCTCTTGCTTTAAGTATCCCTGCTATTTTACCCCAACGAGATACTATTATTGCTACGGTTTTTGGAGTAGTTTTGTTTACGCTATTGGTACAGGGATTAACAGTTAAGCCATTACTAGAAAAATTCAATTTATTAGGCGATCGTGCTTTAATTGAGCAATACTTGGAAGCGATCGCCCGTTATACCGCCTTAGATCGCGCTCTTGATTATTTAGGTCAAATTGGTAAGCGTCCTGGAATTGAGCCTGAATTTGCCCGCTACCAAGCAACTCTAATTACAGGAGAATTAAATCGCTTAGAAAATGAAATAGAACAGTTACAGAATGAGCATCCAAATTTGCAAGACTCCACCAACGAACAATTACGTCAAGAATTGATTTCAACTGAAGCTAATACTTATGCCGAATTTGTGCAAGCAGGGTATCTCAATAAAGAACTAGCTCCTTTTTTCCAGCAACATTCCCTGGAAGATTGAATTGAATTACTCAGATATAAACTATTAATGGTAATTTACTCTAATTATTGAGCATTCGTCTAATATGAGTTACTTAAATGTTGGCTGCAAGTAGAAAGGTTTTTGAGTAGTAGGTTTTATGGACTTTTGACTCTCTATAAGGCACGTTTTGGGTAAAAATATTCTTATCCAGAAGTTGCCCTAAATTAGTAGCATTCTTTTCTATACTTCATGTGATATAGCCGTGCATAATTAGTTGCTTGATAATTCGGGTGATTATCAATCGAAGGTAGTATATAGAGTATGTAGTAAGGGTTTAGGTAGGGGGTAGTAAATAAGAGTAACAAGTAACGAGTCAGGAATATCTAAAAACTAAAAGCCCAAAGCTAAAAATTTAATTATTTCGTTTTGCTATATCTTTAAATACCAATTTTATTAATTATTAATAATTACCGAATTAAATAATTTTTATTGCAACTTATCCCTTGCCAAATTAACATTTAACGCTTAATCTAGGTGGAATATTCTGAGAAGTGATAAAAATGATATTTCATTCTGGACAATTGCCAAATGGACGGTGGGGAATTTTTTTAGATCATCAACTTATGGCTTCGGTAGGCTGCTTTGATACTTGTCAAAAAACTATTCAATTTCTAGAAAGTCGTTTATCCACTAAAAAGCTAACTAAATTAAAGATAAATATAGCAGTTGCACCTTATTTTCAAAATATCAAATTAATATAGCTTTTTGCTATTAGCCTAACTTTTAACTGAATACTTGAACTTAATATAATTAGATATTAGTTATTATCTGTTAGCTGTTAGCTGTTAGCTGTTAGCTGTTAGCTTTTCCTTTTTGCTGACTACTGAATTACTACCTACTACCTATTACCTATTGATTTCATATAGTTATAATAGTCAATCATAGTCTGACGATAAAACAAAGGCATACCTGTATCATAATATTGTCCTTGAACTTGATAGGCAACTGCGCCATATTTCTTATTTAGTTTATCCAAACAACTTGTTAATTGAAACTCCCCTGCTTCTAGTTGCTGATTCTCAATTGCATTTGCTAATAAATCAAAGATATCCGACTCTAAAATATACATTCCAAAGATACCTAAATATTGCTCATCTGGCATACCTGTAACGTGTAGATGTTGACGAGCATATTCTAAGGTTGGCTTTTCATATATTTCTTTAATTTCTAAAACAAACTCATCCTTTGTCCAATCACCAAAAATACAACCTGCTTTATGAATAATATCCTCATTCATAACAGTAATACCAATGATACTAGTACCAAATTGCTGATAAATATCCACCATTTGTTTAGCACAGGAAACAGCAATATTAGAGGTATAAACATGGTCGCCTAATAATAGTAGAAAAGGTTGATTGTTAACCCATTCTTGAGTACAAAAAACAGCATGACCGAAACCCATTTGTTCAGGTTGAGTTAAAATAGTAATGCGATCGCCGATAGATTGTAGATATTTAGTATAAGCTTGATTATCTGGGGATAACTTGGCTGCTAATTCAGGCGAAGGGGGAGATTTAAATAGATCATTAAATAAATCGCGATCGCTTTGTTGTACCACAATTGCTATTTCTTCAATTCCTGCACTGATAGCCTCTTCAACAATTGCCAAAATAATCGGTTTAGCCCGTCCATCACCATCAATAATTGGCATCAATTCCTTTTTCAAAACCTTAGTTGCAGGATACATTCTTGTCCCAAAACCTGCTGCTGGGATAACGGCTTTTCTTACTGCTTGATGAGACATAAATTATATTTCTAAAAATTGCTATTAGCCTTTAATTGCTAAACAACCGATAGATCGATCATTGATAATTACTACCAAAACCCCTACTACCAAAACCCCTACTACCTACTACCAAAACCCCTACTACCTACTACCAAAACCCCTACTACCTAACTGTAACTTCTCTTAACCTTAAATTATAAATCTTCAAACACAATCTAAAAAAAATTGGAATGTAGCTTAATTGCAATATGTCTTACCTTTATAATACTCTATAGAAATATACCTAGTAATTAAATCAATATCAGGGAGTATCAAGTTGAAAACGCGCTTTTGTTTTCCTCTATCTTTTGCTACTTGTATAACTGCAAGTTTATTTTACAGTCTTGCTGCTTCTGCCCAAGTAACTTCAGATGGTACAACTGGCACTGTAGTTAATAATAATGGTAATAACTTTGAAATAGATGCAGGTACAAGAAGCGGAGATAACCTGTTTCATAGTTTTGGAGAATTTTCTATCCCTACAGGCGGTAGTGCGGTTTTCAATAATGATCTAGATGTCAGTAATATCCTTTCTAGGGTAACAGGGGGTAATATTTCCCAGATTAATGGTTTAATTCAGGCACAGGGGAGTGCTAATCTATTCCTTATTAACCCTGCGGGCATTATCTTTGGTACAAGTGCAGACTTAAATATTGGGGGTTCATTTTATGGTAGTACAGCCGATAGTATTTTATTTGAAGATGGGGAATTTAGTGCAGTTAATAATCTAAATCAACCCACACTTACTATTAATGCTCCCATTGGTTTAAATTTACGAGATAATCCAGCAGGTATTACACTAAGAGGTAATGAAAACGCAACAGATTTAAATAATTTTGCTGCGATAGGCGTTCAAACGGGTGAGGGTTTAAACTTAATTGGTGGCGATATACAGCTAGATAATGCCATAATCTTAGCTATTGACGGCAATATAACATTAGGCGGGTTACAAAGTTCGGGAACTATTAACATTAACGAAAATGGGGGCTTGAACTTTCCTAATAATGTTGCTCAAGGTAACATCTCTCTAGATACTTCTGGAGTTTCCGTAAGATCTGCAACCGATGGTGCTGGTGGAACTATTAATTTAATTGGCAATAATATAAATATAAATAGCAGTTTATTAGAGGGTGGTATTGTAGCCAATTCTGTAGCCAATTCTGGTTTTGCCGACGCTCAAGCAGGAGATATTAACCTTAATGCGAGGGGAATAATAGATATTAGAGAAAGCCGTATTTCTAATATAGTTGATGCTGGTGGAATTGGTAATGCAGGAGATATTAATATTGAAACAGGATCTCTCTCCTTGTCTAATAGCAAAGTTTTAAGTAGTGTGAGTGCAGGTGCAGTAGGCAAGGGTGGCAATATCACTATCAACGCCGATAATTTATCCCTATCAGAAGCTTCAGGTATAGCAGCAGAAACGTCGGGTATAGCAGGAGAAAATCAACGTGCTGATGCTGGAAATATCACCATCAATGTCTCAAATTCTCTGCAAGCAACAGGTGGTTCATTGTTTCAATTGGATACTTTTGGTCAAGGGGATGCTGGTAATATAACGATTAACGGTGAAGACGCTACTATAACCCTTGATGGTAGCGCAATTTCAAGTTCAGTTAGAAACTATATATATGATACGGGAGATCAACTTATTGCTAATGGTAAGAGTGGTGCAATAAGTATTACTGCTGATTCCTTATCTTTATCCAATGGGGCGCAAATTAAAAATAATCTAGATCCTGGTGTTATAGGCGAAGGAAATAATATTAACCTCAGTGCTAATTCCATTTCCTTATCTAATGCTAGTAATATTTTAAGTGGTGTTGATGCAGATGCAGTAGGTAAGGGTGGTAATATAAATATCAACGCCGATAAATTATCTTTATCAGAAGCCTCAACAATTGCTACTACAACATTGGGTATAGCAGGAGAAAATGGACGTGCTGAT
The DNA here is from genome assembly GCA_002368355.1 of Chondrocystis sp. NIES-4102. Taxonomy (NCBI): domain Bacteria; kingdom Bacillati; phylum Cyanobacteriota; class Cyanophyceae; order Chroococcales; family Chroococcaceae; genus Chondrocystis; species Chondrocystis sp. NIES-4102. The sequence goes on from AP018281.1 coordinate 4,414,653, forward strand.
GCTGGAGATATTACCGTAAATGTCTCAGATTCTCTGCAAGCAACAGGTGGTTCATACTTTCAATCAGATACTTTTGGTCAAGGGGATGCTGGTAAGATTACGATTAATGCTGAAAGTGCAAACGTTACTTTAGATGGTACAAACCCTAACGATAATGTATCTTCAGGTATTTTTAGTTCAGTCAGAAACTTTATATATGATACAGGAGTGCAACTTATTGGTAATGGTAAAAGTGGTGAAATAAGTATTACTGCTGATTCCTTATCTTTATCCAATGGGGCGCAAATTAGAAATACTTTAGATCCTGGCGTTATAGGCGAAGGAAATAATATTAACCTCACTGCTAATTCCATTTCCTTATCTAATGCTAGTGGTATTTTAAGTGGTGTTGATATAGACGCAATAGGTAAGGGTGGCAATATCACTATCAACACAGATAATTTATCTTTATCAGAAGCTTCAGGTATAGCAACAGATACATCAGGTATAGCAGCAGAAAATGGACGCGCTGATGCTGGAGATATTACCGTGAATGTCTCAAATTCTCTGCAAGCAACAGGTGGTTCAGTATTTCAATCAGATACATTTGGTCAAGGGGATGCAGGTAAGATTACGATTAATGGTGAAACTGCAAACGTTACTTTAGACGGTATAAATCCTAATACAACAGTACCTACTCAGATTTCAAGTTCAGTCAGAAACTTTATATATGATACGGGAGTGCAACTTATTGCTAATGGTAAGAGTGGTGAAATAAGTATTACTGCTGATTCCTTATCTTTAACCAATGGGGCGCAAATTAGAAATAGTTTAGATTCTGATGTTATAGGCGAAGGAAATAATATAAATGTTAGCGCAGATAATTTATCTTTAAATAATAACGCATTAATTTTTTCTGGTACTTTTAGTCAAGGTAATGGTGGTGATATTACCTTAAATACTAGCGATCGCCTGACTCTGGCGGAAAATAGTACTATTTCAACCCAAGTTGTAGGAACTAACGCTAGTGGAGGTAATATAACTATTAATGCCAAAGATGGTTTTATAGTTACTCCTGAGAGTCAAAATGCAGGTAATGGTAATGATATTGTCACTAACTCTCCAGAAGGTGAAGGAGGCAATATTAGAATTGAGGCTCAGGGTGTTTTAGGCATACAAGAAAGAGATGCTACTCCCGACAATGGCACAAACGATATTGATGCTAGTGGTACTGTTGATGGTGATATTAATATTAACGCTCCTAGTTCTGATGCCATTGAAGGCGCAACCAAATTACCTAATAATCCCGTAGAGGCTGGGGAAACTGTGGCTCAAGCCTGCGTTTCTAATAGGGGTACTGATGGTAATAATTTGGTTATTACTGGTAAGGGTGGAATACCTAATGAAATTATTGCACCTTTAGTTTCAGATTCAATTACTATTAATGGTCAAGCAACATCAGCAGCATTTCCAGTTAAAGAAATAAAAACTAGTAAGGGTAATATTATTGCTGCCCAAGGAATTGCAATTAAAAAGGATGGTAGCATTGTTTTAACCGCCTATCCAACTAATAATTCCCGAATTCCTCAAATTCCCAATAGTTGCGGTAAATCGTAGGTAAATAGGTAGTAGTTTAAATATAAAAGTTATTAAGTACACCATCATCGCTTTTGCTCAATTTCATGGTGAGCGCGCTTTAGATTACAGATAAAACATTGCTTATGTTGATTTATTCAGCAGTCAAAAACATCAGAGGAGAAATGCTAAAAAATTCACTGAGTTTTTGTATTTGTTTGGCACTCATTTCTTGATTTTTTTCTAAAATATTAATAACTGTAGCTTCGTTATTAAAAACCGTAACTAAATCCCCTTGCTGCAAATTTTCTTCAATCATTAATGCTTTAATAAGTTCAATTCCTCTTAGCACTGGCATTGGTTCATGTTTTTGCTCGTATTCATAAACCAGAGTACCCAGTACTTCAAGATAATCTTTATCGTCCTGATCAATATTTTTTTTATCTATAATTGCTTCAATTTGTGCCAATGTCGCCAATAATTGAGCTTCGTTATTTATAGGACGTGGCGGAAAAGAATTAATTAATTGAAGATAGTAATTACTAGGAGTTGTTAAACCAGTCGTCATTTTTCCCCTTCTCCCTATCATATTCTGCGTGGGTAAGGATATTGCGAGTAAAAACTATTTGAGATTGATAATCGATGAAAGTAACGAGTCTATATTTATTGCCTCCTATATTGAAAACGGTCAAATTTCCTACAAGATCAGCAGCAGGAAAGACTTTTCGCACATCTGCCAGGTTTTGCCATTTGGCATCAGTGGTACGTTGATACCATAATAATAGACTTATTTCAGCGTCGTTATGTTTTGACCAGAACTCTCTTAATTTTCTTAATCCGCATTTTCAGTATTAGTATGGCATAACTTAGAACTAAGATATCCAGATTTCAATACAACTCATACTTTAAAAAAGTACAGGGAATTGCACCGTTATAGAGTTTTATCCGTTTAGAAGTCCGTAGTCCTACTTGCTTGGTTAGTTTCATGCTTCCAGTCAGGATATATGCCGTCCAGCCTTTAAATCGTTGTTTAAAAATATCTCCCAACTGTTTATATAATTCTCCTAATTCTGCTTCCTTACCCAACCTAATACCATAGGGAGGATTACAAATTAACACACCCCGATCGCTTGGAGGTTCAATAGTAGATATTTCCTGACGGGCAAATTTTACATAGTCTTCTAGTCCTGAATTTTCCGCATTGATAAAAGCCTGACGAATTACTTGTAAATCGCGATCGCTACCAATAATCGGTACAGCTAATTCAAATTTCTGGCGATCGCCTGCCTCTTTTAAGAGAGTTTGCCATAAGTCATGGTCGTAATCTAACCAATTTTGAAACCCAAAATCACGATATAATCCTGGGGCAACATTTAAACCTTTTAAAGCTGCTTCAATTGGTAAAGTCCCACTACCACACATGGGATCGAGAAAAGGTAAATCTGGTGTCCATTGAGCCAAATCTAATAAGGCTGCTGCTAATGTTTCTTTCATCGGTGCAGCACCAATAGCAGGACGATATCCCCGACGGTGTAAACTAGACCCCGAACTATCAAGACTAAGAATACAGTGTTTTTCGTCAATATGAGCATTAATTAATAAATCGGGATTTTCCGTATCAATGCTAGATCTTTTTCCGCCTCGACGCTGTTGCCAATCTACGATCGCATTTTTAATTTGTAAGGCTGTAAAGTGGGTATGATTGAGATTTTTATTCTTACCCGTGCAAGTAACAGCGATCGTCATCTCTGGTGTTAAATATTCGTCCCAATCAAGTTTTTGTACATGACGGTAAAGTTCATCCCCATTAAAACTTTTTACCCTGGCAATAGGCATCAAAATCCGAAAAGTTGTTCTTGTCCAAAGATTGGCTTTATATAATAATGCTTTATCTCCCCGAAAATGCACCCCTGTAAAATCTGGACGCACATCAACCGCACCAATATTACTTAATTCCTCCGCAGCCACTTCCTCCAAGCCACGGGCAACAGTAGCAAAATAATCATTCATAATTTTAAATACTTATATAATACTTAAATAATACCTACTGATTCTTAGGTGTTCTAAAAGAATTAATAGGATTCATTGGGCCTAAAATCTTATTTAAATCTCGTAATTGTTCGGCTGTCCCCATACAAATTAAAGCATCCTGTTCTAAGATTAAAGTCTCCCCTGTCGGCCCTGCAAACAAATCCCCATCAACACGACGAATAGCCAAAACCAAAGCCCCAGATTGCGATCGCAGTTGTGCCTCCCTCAAAGTTTTACCAACATAAGGACAATGTTCGGAATCTACTAAAAACTCTTCTAAATAATAGGAACGATTCGATCCTGTAATAATACCATCAACAAAGTCCATTACCTGCGGTCTTAAAGCCGAAGCTGCTAACCTTTTACCCCCCGTAATATAAGGAGATACTACCGCGTCTGCCCCTGCCCTTTGTAACTTTTGTACAGCCTCTTCATTACTAGCACGAGCTATCGCCCGAATACGGGGATTAAGGGTTTTGGCGGATAAAACAGTATAAAGATTTTCGGCATCGGAAGGTAAGGCGGTAACTAAACAGATTGCTTTATCAATTTGAGCGCGGATCAAAGAATCATCTAGGGTAGCATCCCCCAAAATAGCTATATATCCTAACTGTTTAATCGCCTCGACATTTTCGAGGTTATCATCAATCACCACAAACTGTATCCCTTCTGCAAAGAATTCACGCGCCACATGGCTACCAGTGCGCCCACAACCGCAAACAATATAATGTTGATTTAAAGATTCAATCAAGCTTTTCTCCTGTCTAAATCTAAACCCTTCTTGGAAATAACCTTGAATTAAGGCTTCTGTAAAACGATTAACAATGTAACCAATGGTCACCAACCCCATTAAAATTAAGACAATGGTAAATAATCTGCCTCTTTCCCCCAGAGGACGAACCTCAGTAAATCCGACTGTAGATAAAGTAATGACAGTCATGTAGGCTGATTCTACCAAAGTCCATTTTTCAACAAACCGATACCAAAAAGTTCCAATAAGGATAATGATAGCTAATGCTATACCACCTCGAACCAACTCCTTGCGTAAACGACGATATTTTTCCTCAAAACTAAAACTTTGCATTCAAAGATTGCCTTTGGTAATTCTGAGATTTTAAAGCTAAAGCGTATAAGAATAATAAATTAATGATCAATCCTAAGTAATTAAGTTTACTTGTAAGGCGTTCTAAATACGGGTAATAATCACAAGTTTTGCCTAAAATTGATTACATTTAAAAATAAGTTTGGTTAGATACTAAACAATCTCAGTATTATCAAATACTAATTGCTATTTTAGATACATTTATGATGCTGCTAAAACAAATTATACTCAGGAGTAACTCGTGATTCAATCACCATTACTAAAAGATCTGGCTACCACCGATAATCATAGCGAATTTGATGGCGATCGCTTTGAGCAAAATGTCATGAATACCTATGGTCGTTTTCCTATTGCGATCGAAAAGGGAGAAGGTTGTCGTCTTTGGGACACTAACGGCAAAGAATATTTAGATTTTGTGGCTGGAATTGCTACCTGTACCCTCGGTCATGCACATCCTGCACTAATTGCTGCTGTAACTGCCCAAATTCAAAAGGTACATCATGTATCTAATCTGTATTATATTCCTGAACAGGGAGAGCTTGCAGCCTGGTTAGTAGAACATTCCTGTGCTGATAAAGTTTTCTTTTGTAATTCAGGTGCGGAAGCTAATGAAGCTGCGATTAAACTTGCCAGAAAATACGCTCATACTAAACTCGAAAAAGTAGATGAGCCGATTATTCTAACTGCAAAAGCAAGTTTTCATGGACGGACTTTAGCGACTGTTACCGCCACAGGACAAGAAAAATATCAACAAGGTTTTGCTCCCTTACCCGCAGGCTTTGCCTATGTTCCCTATAATGACATTACCGCCGTGGAAAATGCGATCGCTGACCTTGATGAAGGTACTTGTTCTAGGGTAGTAGGAATTATGATTGAACCTCTCCAAGGGGAGGGGGGGGTACGTCCTGGGGATAAAGAATATTTCTCGAAGTTACGTAAGATATGCGACGATAATGGAATTCTGTTGATCTTTGACGAAGTACAAGTGGGGGTCGGTAGAACAGGTAAACTTTGGGGATATGAGAATTTAGGAGTTGAACCAGATATCTTTACTAGTGCTAAAGGTTTGGCTGGTGGTATTCCCATTGGGGCAATGCTTTGTAAAGACTCTTGTGCAGCCTTTGAACCTGGCAATCATGCTAGTACTTTTGGTGGTAATCCCTTTGTCTGTGCTGCTGCTTTGGCGGTATTAAAAACCCTAGAGAAAGAAAACATTTTACAAAATGTACAAGCTAGAGGTGAACAATTACGAGCTAGATTAACAGCGATCGCCCAGAAATATCCTAATATATTTAGTGATGTGCGTGGGTGGGGATTAATTAATGGGTTGGAAATACGTTCTGATATTGATTTAACTTCCATTGAATTAGTCAAAGCAGCCATGTCAGAAGGTTTATTATTAGCCCCCGCAGGTACTAAAGTTTTACGTTTTGTCCCACCCCTAATTGTTTCGGAAGCCGAAATTGATCAAGGTATGGCAATTTTAGATAAAGCGATCGCACTTTGTAATTAATTAATAGGTAGAAAACTTTTAGCAACGGGTCATCGGTACTGCGTCGTTCGTAGGCGGAGTCTGGAATAACTACTTTGTAGTGACAATCCTCAAACTGTTACATTATTACAATTATTTAATGGTTAGATGAGTAAAAATACCAATTGTGAGGAGTGAACTATCTAAGAGGCTTGTTTTTGGGATCGAAACACGGACAGAACCCCAAGAGCAAGCTTCTTGCTTTATTCATGTATAAGTTTATGACAATTGGGGTGATTATTAGTTATAGGAGTCAGGAGTCAGGAGACAGGAGACAGGAGTCAGGAGACAGGAGTAGTAGGTAGGGGATAATAAGTAATAAGTAATAAGTGATAGGTAACAGCTAACAGCTAAATACACCCTCCCTTAATTATCTTTAATAACTCCTAAGATAATTACCTATCCCCAAAACCAAGGTTAATAACTAACCAACCTTCTTACCAAAACGGCGATCGCGCTGCTGGAAAGAAAGTAAAGCTTGGTCAAACTGTTGTTGTGTAAAATCTGGCCAAAGGGTATCAGTAACATATATTTCCGTATAGGCTAATTGCCATAACAAGAAATTACTCAGGCGCATTTCACCACTAGTACGAATTAATAAGTCAGGATCACAACTTGCAGAAGTATAAAGATGTTGTGCGATCGCTTGTTCGTTAATTTCTTCGGAAGTTAATTCTCCTCGCTCAATTTTTTCAGCAATTAGTTGACAAGCTTTTACTATTTCGTTACGACTACCATAATTAATTGCGACATTAAAAAACACCCCTTTATTATTCTTGGTTCGTTCCATAGAATGACGCATTTCTTGTTGCAAAGATAGCGGTAAAGGAGTTATATCTCCAATAAAATTGATGCAAACTTCCTCAGCCTCCATCTCTCTTAATTCTTTTTGTAATAGTCTTTCAAATAATGCCATTAAAAAACTAACTTCTGTGGTTGGACGACCCCAATTTTCTGTGGAAAAAGCATAAGCAGTTAAAGTTTTAATTCCTAAATTTTTACAATAGCGTAATATTTCCTTTAACGTATTAGCTCCTCGGCGATGTCCTTCGATTCTAGGGAGATTTCTTTGTTTTGCCCAGCGACCATTACCATCCATAATTATGGCAACGTGTTGTGGTAATTTAGTTAAATTGAGTTCGGGGGATAGAGTAGATATTAGTTGGGCTGTCATGGAAAAAATAATTAAATAATATTTGGATAAATAAAAGTCCTTGCTATTGCTTATGCTTTGTAAAAATATTATTCCCAAAAAAACAGATATTACCATAGTTTAATTGGAAATATTCCCTAGCCAAATAACGATTCGGCGGTAACAGAGGTTTTAAGCTACTAAGCAAGGTATAAATTGCTTCTGTTTTGGATAAAAATAACCGAAATTGCCAATTTAAAGTTGACATTAGATATAAAAGATAAACTATAAATTTATCAAGGATAATTAACCTTCTTTATAGGATATAGGTAAGATAGTGTGAATTTGGCTAAGAAGATAGCAGAATAAATATAAGCAAGAAGAAAAAGAAAAAGATAATAATTATCAGTTACACATTGTAGTTCTGTGACAATTAATCAACTGTTCTGGACTTGAAACTATAAAACCTTTAGCATAAGCTACCAAACTATATCATCGTAATTGAGGCAGAAGTTTGAGAAAGCTATTACAACTAGCCCGTAGGATTGATCTAATTAATGAGTGGATTGGTCGTTTTACTCATGGGTTAGTCTTCTTAATGGTAATTGTGGGAGTCTGGAATGTCTTAGGTAGGTATCTTGGCAAAATTATTGGCAGCAATTTAACCTCCAATGCTCTAATAGAAATCCAATGGTATCTATTTGATTTGGTTTTTTTGCTCGGTGCAGCTTACGCCCTCAAATATAATGAACACGTGCGAGTTGATATATTCTACAAAAACTGGGATCGTCGTCGTCAAGCTTTAGCGGATTTTTGGGGTAATTTGCTATTTTTGATTCCTTTTAGTAGTTTATTAATTTACTATTCTTGGGCAACAGTATTTAATTCTTGGCGAATACGTGAAATGTCTCCTGATCCTGGCGGTTTACCTCGTTATCCGATTAAATTCGTCATTATTATTGGTTGCTTCTTATTAATCTTGCAAGGGATCTCCGAGGCTATTAAAAGCTGGAATATCTATCAACAGACTATTACCAGTCAGGGGGAAAGATAAATGAATTACGACTGGCTCGGCGTAGCGATGTTTGCAGGGGCATTGGTTTTTCTCTCCCTTGGCTTCCCTGTTGCCTTTTCCCTGGGGGGAGTGGCGATTATTTTTGCCCTCATTGGTGCTGCGGTTGGGGAATTTAGCTTTAGTTTTTTTAATGCCATGCCTAGCCGTATTTTTGGCATTATGGCTAACTATACCCTTTTGGCAATTCCCTATTTTATCTTTTTAGGTTCAATGCTGGAGAAAACTGGTATTGCCGAGAAACTGTTAGAAACTATGGGCATTCTCTTTGGCAAAGTTCGAGGAGGATTAGCTTTAGCTGTGGTAATTGTCGGGGCTTTATTGGCTGCTTCTACGGGGGTGGTGGCTGCAACTGTTGTGGCAATGGGCTTGATTTCCTTACCGATTATGTTACGTTATGGCTACAACAAGGAATTAGCATCAGGGGTAATCGTTGCCTCTGGAACTTTAGGGCAAATCATTCCGCCAAGTGTGGTGCTGGTGGTATTAGGGGATCAATTAGGCGTGCCTGTTGGGGATTTATTTATCGGCTCATTTATCCCTGGGTTGATGATGGCAGGATCTTTTGCTCTCTATGTTTTAATACTTGCCCTAGTTAAACCAGAAGTTGCTCCAGCTTTACCTGCTAGTGTGATTGGTGGGGAAAAGTTGTTGACGCGCGTTATTAAAGTCATGTTTCCACCCTTGATTTTAATTCTGTTGGTACTCGGTAGTATTTTTGTGGGTATTGCTACTCCCACAGAGGCTGGGGCTTTGGGTTCAATGGGGGCGATGATTCTAGCAGCTTTTAATCGTCAGCTAAGTTGGCAAGCTATCAGAGAAGTTTGTGATGCAACCATGCGGATATCTACAATGGTGATGTTTATCCTTTTGGGTTCGACTGCTTTTAGTTTGGTGTTTCGGGGTGTGGGAGGCGATAGATATATGGAAAGCCTACTATTAAATATTCCTGGGGGAACGGTTGGCTTTTTAGTAGTCAATATGTTGGTAATTTTTTTCCTAGGGTTTTTTATTGATTTTTTTGAAATTGCTTTTATTGTTATTCCGATTTTTGCACCTGTTGCCCAACAATTAGGATTAGATTTAGTCTGGTATGGAGTGGTAATTGGCGCAAATTTACAAACCTCTTTCCTGACTCCTCCTTTTGGTTTTGCTTTATTTTATCTACGTGGAGTCGCCCCGCCAGAATTAAAAACCATAGAAATATATCGTGGTGCAATTCCTTTTATACTTTTACAGTTATTAGTTTTAGTTTTAATTATTATTTTTCCCCAAATAGTTAGTTTCTTGCCTAATTTAAGTGCTTCCCCAAATTAAATTAGATATTTAAGGATTAGAAATAAAAATGTCAATTGGATACACTCTACCTGTTTTCGCCTGCGCTAGTGCGATCGCTGCTTTACGCCATCTCCAAGAAACTTTAAATCAGGATACTGTGACGGTAAATTTAATTAAACCAGATCAAATGGTAGACATTAAAATTGAACAAGTGGCAAAGATTGATCCAAATTGTGCGATCGCCATTACTCGTAGTGATTCTGGACAGCATTTAGATATTACTCATAATATTGCTGTCTGGGCAAAAGTTAGTCTGATTAATGGTAGATCAGCAGAGCCTATTGTCATTGAGGGAGGGGAGGGTATTGGGAAATATAATAACCAATCAGCAATTTATAGTTATGCTCAAGAATTAATTAAGACTAATCTGCAATCTTTACTGGGTGAAGATCAAAACGTTATTGTGACAATTATTCTGCCTCAAGGACAAAAATTAGCTCAACGCACTTCTAATGAGGCTTTTGGGGTGATAGACGGACTATCTTTATTGGGTACTACGGGTATTGTGCAACCTTTAACCGCTCCTAATCAATTAGAAGCCTATCAAGCAGAAATTAAAAGTAAAGCAGAGTTATATGACTCCTTAGTCTTTTGTATAGGAGAAAATGGGCTAGATTTGGCGCAAACATTGGGTATTAACCCCCAAAGGCTAGTTAAAACTGCTAACTGGTTGGGTTCAATGTTAGTTACAGCAGGATTTTGTGGAGTTGAATCCATCCTATTATTTGGATATCATGGCAAATTAATTAAACTAGCTGGGGGCATTTTCCACACCCACAATCATTTAGCTGATGCCAGACTAGAAATCTTAACCGCCTACTGTGCTAAACTTGGTTTTCCATCAGAGCAAATTCAGCAAATTTTTACTAGCCCTACAACAGAATCAGCCTTAGAAATCCTGCGAGCTATAAATTCTACTGATGATCAATGGGTAGATTTAATTTATCAAGAAATTACTAGGGCGATCGATTCTAAATCTCAAGATTATATTTATAAATATACTGAAAAGAAAGTTTGCGTAGGGTCAATACTATTCGATCGCACACGTAAAATTATCAAAAAAAGCGATAACGCTATTCTTTTGCTACCTAACTTATGCTAGTGTAATAAGAATATTTAGGCTAATTTTGCGATATATATAGTAACCCAGCAGAATCATAACCTATTACCTAGTGAAACTTTTACAACAGTTCCAACTTCTTTACATTTTGTTATCTAAATCACCTATAAGAATTTTCTAGAAAATAGTGACTACTCAGACAGAATCAGTTTCCCCCAAAAATGAGACTTTATCCCCAGAGTCTCTCATTGAGCAAAATAATCACCGCCAAAAAATAATTATCCTTGATTTCGGCTCTCAATACTCCGAGTTAATTGCTCGCAGAATTAGAGAAACTCAAGTATATTCAGAGGTGCTGTCTTATCGAACCACTGCGGAGAAACTCAGAGAAATAGATCCTCAAGGAATTATTCTCTCAGGTGGGCCAAATTCTGTATATGACGATAACGCCCCTAAATGTGATCCTGAAATTTGGAATTTAGGTATTCCTGTGTTGGGTGTATGTTACGGAATGCAGTTGATGGTAAAACAACTGGGTGGAACAGTTGAAAAAGTAAAATTAGGAGAATACGGTAAAGCCCAGCTATATATAGGAGATCCCACAGATCTACTTACCAATGTAGAGAATGGATCAACTATGTGGATGAGTCATGGTGATTCATGTACTCAATTGCCTCAAGGGTTTTCAGTGTTAGCTTATACTAAGAATACTCCTTGTGCTGCTATTTCTAATCCTGATAAAAAACTGTTTGGAGTGCAGTTTCACCCTGAAGTCGTACATTCCCAAGGTGGAATTGCCCTGATTCGCAATTTTGTCTATCATATATGCCAATGCGAACCCAGTTGGACAACTGAAGCATTTGTTGAAGAATCCATCCGTGAAATAAGGGCAAAAGTAGGTGATAAAAGAGTATTGTTAGCTTTATCTGGGGGTGTAGACTCTTCAACTTTAGCTTTTCTCCTCCATAGAGCCATCGGCGATCAATTAACTTGTATGTTTATTGATCAAGGTTTCATGCGAAAAGGTGAACCAGAAAGACTAGTAGAAATATTCAAAGACAAGTTTCATATTCCTGTAGAATACGTCATGGCTCGCGATCGCTTTTTGGCACAAGTTAAGGGAGTAACCGATCCCGAAATTAAACGCCGTCGCATTGGACATGAATTTATTCAAGTATTTGAAGAAGAATCGAAAAAACTAGGCCCGTTTGATTACCTGGCTCAAGGAACTTTATACCCTGATGTGATCGAATCTGCGGATACTAATGTAGATCCTAAAACAGGTGAAAGAGTAGCAGTCAAGATCAAGAGTCATCATAATGTTGGTGGTTTACCTGAAGATTTACGTTTTAAATTAATTGAACCTTTACGCAAACTATTTAAAGATGAAGTTCGTAATGTTGCCCGCGCGATCGGGTTACCCGAAGAAATTGTGCGTCGTCATCCTTTCCCAGGGCCAGGTTTAGCAATTCGGATCGTGGGGGAAGTTACCGCCGAAAGATTAAATATTTTACGCGATGCCGATTTTATTGTGCGGGATGAGATTAGTAATCAGGGTATGTATCACGATTACTGGCAAGCTTTCGCCGTCCTCTTACCTGTTCGTAGTGTTGGGGTGATGGGGGATAAACGCACCTATGCTCATCCTATAGTCTTGCGCTTTATTACTAGTGAGGATGGAATGACCGCAGATTGGGCAAGAGTTCCCTATGACTTACTGGAAACTATTTCTAATCGCATTGTTAATGAAGTTAAGGGAGTTAATCGGGTCGTCTATGACATTACCTCAAAACCCCCTGGCACAATTGAATGGGAGTAAGGTTTTTTAGGTAGTGGGCGCGGAAAGCGTCCCTGAGCGCACGCTTGCTTTGGTAGCCAAAGCCCGAACATGACGATAGTAGGTAGTCCTAAAGGATAAGCTACGCAAATCCCACAAGGGGACAATGTAGGTAGTAGGTTTTCTTCAATTTATAGTTGACAAATTAGTAGAGTTTGAGGGATGAAGAATGAAAAGTAAGGGACATAGATTTCACCTCCAAAATAAACTACAAAATAAACTATTGCTCATATCTAATAGTAACTAACTCTCCTTCTACCAATTTTAATTTACTTACATATTGATTAATTAATTACATTTGAGCGATCGCTCCCCTTGCCATTTCGGCGATCGCACTATCGGTAGCTTTGGGCAAATGATAATAAGTGCCACCAGCTTGTTTAGCTAATTCCTTAGCAAAGCCAGTAGATACAAAACGGCTCTCTGTATCAATTACCAATAGTTTCATACCTAAAGCTCGAATTTTTCCTGCAATATCTAATAATTCCTCTTTAATGTTTGGTTTTTCCCCCTCCTCTGGTGGTTCACCCAAGGAACGAGACAGGGGAATATTACCTCGACCATCAGTAATCGCCACAATAACCACCTGTCCAATATCTCCCGACATTTTAGCGTTAATTCCCACATTTACTGCTTGAGTTAAGCCGTGGGAAAGAGGAGATCCACCGCCACAGGGTAATGTTTCTAGTCTTCCCCGTGCCATCGTAATCGAACGTGTGGGAGGTAATAAAACATCTGCCCGTTCACCGCGAAAAGGAATCAAGGATATTTGATCACGATTTTCATAGGCTTCTGTCAATAACCGCATCACCGCACCTTTTGCCGACTGCATCCGATTTAACGCCATAGAACCAGAAGCATCCACCACAAAGACAATCAATGATCCTGCCTTACGTGCCATGCGTTTAGAGCGTAGATCGCTCTGTTCAACAATTACTTGACGGTCAGGATTCCGTAGTCGGCGAGCTTTTTGATAGGGTGCAGCACTACGCAAAGTCGCATCAACCGCAATTCTTTTAACTTTCCCTTTAGGAATCATAGGTTTGATATATCTACCCCGATCCTCAGAAAAAATCAAGTTGCGCGCCCCAGACTTCCCTTGACGCTGCATAGTTTGAGCAAAGGTTAAAACAGTGGGATCTAATACCACCCCTTCTATATCAAAGATAAATTCATCGGGTATAGCAGGTGGTTCTTGTTCCTGTTCTTGTTCCTCCTCTGGTTCATCTTCATCTTCATCTTGATCTTGATTAGAATTATCCTCTGGCTGCTGCTGTTGGGGTGGTGGTGGTGGTGGCTGAGGGGCATCTTCTGGAGGAACTTCGATAGTGGTTGCACGGGGAACAATCACTAGTTCTACAGCTTTGCGCAAATCATCAGCATTGACTTGTTCTCGACCATCTAAGGCTGCACAGGCTTTAGCTACCTTAACTGCATATAATTCCGCGCGGTGTCCTTCTACTGTCCCTCTAACAGCTTCTTGAACTAGATAAAGAATTTGATCGTTAGTTATTTTGACTTCCTTGAGCCATTCGCGAGCCAAGATAATATCAGTTTTAAGGGTCTCAATATCTGCTTGATAAGCACTGAGAAACTCTTGGGGGGAATTGGTAAAATCAATCACCTGGTTAACTGCTTCAACCCTTTGTTCTAAAGATAAGACAGCATCAGCCGACATAGCGATCGCAATTCTGTCTAAAAGGTGTTCTCTCAAAATCCCTTCTTCAGGATTATAAGTAGCAATCAAAATTGGCTTACAAGGATGCTGAAAACTAATTCCTTCCCGTTCAATAATATTGCGCCCTTCGGTTAGCACACTCAGAAGTTGATTGACTATTTGATCATCTAAAAGATTAATTTCATCAATATACAAAACTCCACGATGTGCTTGAGCTAGAAGTCCTGGTTGAAATACAGGCTCACCCCGTTTGACCGACTCTTCAACATCTACTGATCCTAAAAGTCTATCTTCCGTTACCCCTAAAGGAATCTGCACAAAAGGCGCAGGGATAATTTGAGTAGATATATCTTCTGTCGCAGTATTGCTATATTCAACGGCAGTATCATCATCCCACTCTTGAGGTTTGGCTGGGTCGCAATTATAAAGAGAGCCTTTGATAACTTCAATTGGTGGTAAAAGCTGATAGATAGCTCTTGCCATAACTGATTTGGCTGTACCACGACGACCAGCGATCGCCACACCCCCAAGTTCGGGATCTACAGCAGATAGAAGTAGAGCAAGCTTAATAGATTCTTGTCCAACAATGGCAGTTAAAGGGAAATTGTAATTTTTGGGAGTAGTAGTTACAGCAGACATGGCGATCGCCTTAGAATTCTTTCTGGGTAATAAGACTTAGTAACTTTTCACTTTAATCTATTTAGGGGTCAAACTCCAAAGTCATCTAAAATTGATTGACACCCCTAATCTTCATCCCAATCTTCAACCGCTAGAAGTTCTTTTATTTCGTCTTTGGGAGAAAAATCAAAGTCTGATAGTTCATTCTTCCAATACGACCAATCATTGCCTAATAACAGCGCGATCTTACCTATGCGATCATTAGGTTTAACTACTTTAGAATCCACCAAGGAAGATACCTTGCGTTGCAATTTCAGCATCGGATGCGCAACCTGTTTTGTCATATACTCAATTTTGCCTATTATGATATGTTGGTTAAATGGTTTATGGTCTGGCTTACTGTCTGGCTTGACTTTTGTAGTTTTAAGCCTGAAGTTTGCAGATTAGCCTGACATACTTTTAACTTACACTATACTATTTCGGCAAGCTTTTGTGACACATTCGGTCGGTAATTGCTACAGATAGTGAGGAAATCCGATAATCATGTGCGAAAAATATGGGCAAAAAAGTATCATTTTTGGTTTTTAGTTGGCTATCGGCTCTTTTAGTTACTCCTGTTTTTGCTTTGCCAGATTCTTTAGGGGAAAAGGGAGTAAATGCGAGACGTTTACAACAACCTCCTTATAATTTGTTAGGTCGTAAAATTGGTATTGGTCAAGTTGAAGTAGGTCGTCCCGTAAAATTTGGACAGGATAAAGCTGCTAGCAACCTGAAAATAATTACTCCTAAAGCTGTCTTTTATCGAAATCTGCCCCCTAAGTCGGATCAAAATGTCGATGAACACGCCACTATGGTTGCAGAGGTGATGATTGCCCAAGATAAATCTTTATCAGGAATTGCGCCCCAAGCTAGATTATATTCTTCGGCGGTTGGTTCTTTAAGTGAAGGGGGACAACCTCAAGAATGTCTGGCTACTCAGCATATTGCTCTACAAAATAACGGCGATATTAGGGCAATTAATTTTAGTTTTGGGGAATCTTTAGAGCGAGACGATCGGCGAAATGCCCAATTGGATGGTAAGGCTTTGTTAACTGCCTGTATTGACTGGTCTGCTCAGGAACATAATGTTTTATATGTTATTGCAGGTAATCAGGGGACAGGGGGCATTCCTATCCCGACAGATAATTTTAATGGAATTACCACCGCCTATACAACTAAAAGGAATGGCAAATATAAAAAGGTTGATTTTGCTAATTTGAGTGATATACCAGAGGGGATTGGGCGTAGTTATATTAAAAAGGAAATTAATTCTGGTCAACGACGTGCAATCAGTTTAGTTGCCCCAGGAGGAGGGATATCTCTCTATAATCAGAAAGGAAAAATTGAGAAAGTTAGCGGTACTAGTTTTGCAGCCCCCCATATTACAGGTGCGATCGCTCTATTACAAGAGTATGGAGACAGGCGTTTATCGGAATCTAAATCTTTAGGGGATAACTGGAGTCTAGATTCCCGTCGTCATCAAGTTATGAAAGCAGTTTTACTCAACTCAGCAGATAAAATAGCCGATCGCAGTAATGGTTTATTACTAGGTATGGAACGTACAATTTTAGGGGAGAAAAATCATACCTGGTTAAATTCCGATGCCTATCTTAACCCCCGTATACCCTTAGATATGCAAATGGGGACAGGACAATTAAATGTTTGGCGTGCTTATCAACAATTTCAAGCAGGACAAGCGGTGAAGGGTTCGGGAAAAAGTAAACTAGCAGATGATCTAGGTTGGGATTATGGAGAGGTAGCGGTTAATGATTATCAGGAATATTATCTGCAATCACCATTAGTCGCGGGGAGTCATGCAGCCATAACTTTAACTTGGGATCGTCAGGTTTTATTAAATGATTTTAATCGTAATGGACAATATGATGAGGGGGAAACTTTTCGCGATCGCGGTTTAAATAATTTGGATGTTTATCTTTTACCCATAGATGAAACTAGTAATATGCGCAACGTTTGTTCTTCTTCTAGTTTTGAAGATAGTGTTGAACATATTTTTTGTCCGATCCCCGCCACAGGACGTTATAAGATCCGTGTTTATTATCGTCACCAATTTAATGAACCTACTCAAGCTTATGGGTTGGCTTGGTGGACGGTTAAAGTAGGTAGTAGGTAATAGGTAGGAGGTAGTAGGTAATCCCACAAGGGGACAATGTAAGTAACGAGTCAGGAGAAGCTAAACGCTAAAAGCTAGTAGTCAGGAGTATTGAGTCTGATAATAGATATTAATCAGGTGGGTATGAGTGAAAAGCTCAAAGTTAATAGGTTAAAAGGTAGTAGGCAGTAAACAAATACAATCTAATGCCTATTACCTAATTAATAACTCAGTTATTCCCTTATTGTGGAACAACTTGAAAATCTACAGTAGCAGTAACTTCAGGGTGTAATTTAACTTCTGCTTGATAGTTGCCAGTTTTACTAATATCTGGAACTTCAATACCGCGACGATCTACTTCAATTCCAGCTTGCTGTTTGATTATGTCAGCAATTTCTTGAGTAGTTACTGTACCAAAGATGGCGTTTTCTTCCCCAACTTGTTTACGAATTGTGAGTTTACCAATAGTTTTAAAAGCAACTTTTTTGTTTTCTGCTGCTTGTTTTTCTGCTAATTTTTGTTGTCTTTCTTTTTCTCTTCTAGCTTCAACTTGTTTAACGATACCTCTTGTCGCTATACTAGCCAAACCTTGAGGAATTAAGTAATTGCGGGCGTAACCTGGAGCAACCTCTACTAGATCGCCATTATTACCCAATTTACTAACACTCTGATTTAAAACCACGGATATACGCTTTGCCATTGCTAATTAAAATTCTCCTATAGATAATTATTTTGTGATGTGGCGATTCAATTTTGCACCTCAGAACTTTTTATTATATCAGTCTGATTATCTCTGGTCTAGTTGGGCAAGCTTAGTTGAAAAGAATAAGTGGGAGATTAGCCTTTCGGGGCTACTAGAAATGTGATCGCGCCTTTAAAATAACAACAGTAATTACTTGATGTAAAAATATAATATATCAGTATCTTAATTTACAAGCATATAATGGCTCGTCAACGCAAAAAATCCGATTTCCCTACAAAAATTTGTCCTGTCTGCGATCGCCCTTTTACATGGCGTAAGAAATGGGAGAAATGCTGGGATGATGTTAAATATTGTTCGGATCGTTGTCGTCGTCGCAAACAATCGGATAATCCTGTAAATTTATAATTTATATTTATACATATTCATATATTCATCTAACATAATTATGTCGCTTAAGCAAATTCAGCCCAAATTAATTATTCATGGTGGCGCAGGGGGACACCTAAAGAGTGAGTCTGGGGAATCTTTAGTACGTCAGGCACTCCATAGTATTGTAGAAGAAGTATATGCCCTACTCATCGATGGCGCAAAGGCTACCGAAGCAGTAATTAAAGGGTGTCAACTACTAGAGGATCACCAAACTTTTAATGCTGGTACAGGTTCAGTACTTCAGTCTGACGGACAAATACGCATGAGTGCTGCATTAATGGACGGAGCGAAACAACGTTTTAGTGGTATAATTAATGTTTCAAGGGTAAGACATCCAATAGAATTAGCCCAATTTTTACAAGATCAAGATGATCGCGTCCTTTCTGATTATGGTGCAGCCGAGTTATTACGCGAGTTGCAAGTTCCTATATATGATCCTTTAGTTGATATCCGTTTACAGGAATGGATGCAGGAACGTAAAGAAAACTTTAGTAAGGATATGGCGGGAGTGGTGGCAGAACAAGCATTAGTCCATGAACCTCGTCAAGGTACAATAGGGGTGGTTGCTCTAGATCGTGATGGTAAGATTGCTGCTGGCACTTCTACAGGTGGTAAGGGTTTAGAAAGAATTGGACGGGTAAGTGATTCAGCTATGCCTGCGGGTAACTATGCGGATGCTTCGGCTGGGGTTAGCTGTACGGGGATTGGTGAGGACATTATGGAAGAATGTTTAGCTGCTAAAATCGTTATTCGGGTGACTGATGGGATGTCTTTGGTAGAAGCAATGAATAAATCAATGGAAGAATCTCGCAGTCGTAAACGTGACTTGGGGGCAATTGCGATCGCTGCTGACGGGACAATTTCCTGGGGTAAAACCAGTGAGGTTATCTTGGCTGCTTATCATGATGGTAATCAAATTGGTGATACTCTCAACTGGAATAATCAGGATTTAGTAGGCTATCTAGCAAAAACTAATTAATTAACCCTTGTTCGATGTTCCAAACCAATTGCCTCGCTAATATTATTTAAACCTTGTGCTTTTAATCTAGTTACAAGCCCAGATAACACTTGATTAACTAGCCAAGGGCCTTGATAAATCCAACCTGTATAAACTTGTAATAAACTCGCCCCTGCTATAATTTTCTCCCAAGCATCCGAAGGGGTAAAAATTCCTCCTACGCCAATAATTGGTAATTTACCGCCAGTTTCTTGATAAATAAAGCGAATAACTTCTGTAGATCGTTGTTTAACAGGTAAACCGCTAATTCCGCCTGCTTCTTCCCTAATGCTTTTACCCGTTTCTGGTAAGATAGTAGTGTTTAAGCCATCACGCCGAATTGTAGTATTAGTGGCAATTACCCCAGCCAGATTATAACTGGTGGCTAAGTTTAAAATATCCTGAATATCTTGCCATTCCAAATCAGGTGCTATTTTAATAAATATAGGTTTAGATTGGGTATTTGCTGCCTGTAAGCCAGACAATATTGGTTCTAGTTGTTCTCCACTTTGAAGCGATCGCAACCCAGGAGTATTCGGCGAACTTACATTAACTACAAAATAATCTGCCACAACTTGTAAATATTGGAAACTACCCACATAATCTGCTGCTGCTTCGGTTAAAGAGGTTGTCTTTGATTTACACAAATTGATGCCAATAGGAATTTGACGTGCTTGTCTTTTCCATGTTTGGGTTAGGGTATCTGCCATAACTGCTGCGCCGAGATTATTTGCACCCATGCGATTTAAGGCTGCTTGATCTGCGGGTAAACGAAACATTCGAGGGCGAGGATTTCCTGGTTGTGCGTGTAGCGTCACCGCCCCTAATTCGGCAAAACCA
The DNA here is from genome assembly GCA_002368355.1 of Chondrocystis sp. NIES-4102. Lineage (NCBI taxonomy): Bacteria > Bacillati > Cyanobacteriota > Cyanophyceae > Chroococcales > Chroococcaceae > Chondrocystis > Chondrocystis sp. NIES-4102. The sequence goes on from AP018281.1 coordinate 4,434,724, forward strand.
AAACCTAAACTGTTCCAAATTCCTGCTGCTGTGCCATCTTTATCAAAACCTGCAGCTAAACCAAAGGGATTATTAAATTTTAAGCCCCAAAGAGTTTGTTCTAAACTAGGAGCATTTACACAAAAGGATTTTTCTAACTGTTTTATGGCTAAACTACCCCAGGTAGAATGACGATTTGTATCTAAATAATTGAAAGTTTTTAATGTTTGATAATGTGCAGTTTCGGGATCTGTTTTAACTGCTGAAAGTAATAGAGGATAAAAGGGTTTGGTAAAGTTTAGCATTGTTTATTTTGGTGGTTTTATTTAGGAAATTATTATTATTGCTTTTGTAATAATTATTGGAATTCTTGATTATTTATCCTAATATTAATTTTAATTGGTATATTTATTTGATTTTTAATCATTAACAATTTATTTAATAATACAAAAGCTATTTTATTGGGTAATTAATATAATAATGATAAGTCTTTAGTTAAGCTTAAAAGAGTATTTTTTAATTTTTTTCTTTTGTTCTGTTTTTAGTTTAAAAAGTCAAATATTATTCAATACAGATTCTCGAAAACAAAGAGATACTTATAACTAGTTTAGCTTTTTCATTGACTTAATAAATATTTTCATCATTCCAACTAATACTTGATCATTGATATAAGCTATTTGCTTACATATAACAAAGATCATAATAAATTATCTTAGCGTCTTAGCGTGAGACTATTCTTTTAACCTTTGCCTCGACTCCTGTACTAAAACCTCAATAATTATAAGCAAAAATAAACCGACCATTTTAATTAGTCGGTAAATTAATTACTTTAGTAATGAAACCTAAAAATTATTAATTCATAGCTACAAAAAGTAATACTATTGCTCAATAATTAAATCATTAACCATCCCTATCTTTTAACCAATTTCTTAGTTTGAAGTTTACGTAAACGAATCGACTCAGGAGTAACTTCTACTAGTTCATCAGAACCAATATACTCCAATGCTCGTTCTAAACTCATCTCCGTAGGTGCTTGTAACTGTACCAATTCATCGCCACTAGCTGCACGATGGTTAGTTAACTGCTTGGCTTTACAAACGTTTAAATCTAGGTCTTGAGGACGATTATGTTCGCCTACAATCATACCTTTATAAACCTTTGTACCAGGAGTAATAAAGAAAGTACCCCGATCCTCAGCGTTTTTGAGGGCATAGAAAGTTGCTACTCCTTCCTCAAAAGCAATTATCACACCGTTATAACGAGTTTCTAATTCTCCAGAAAAGTCACGGTATTCCAAGAAACTATGATTCATAATACCTTCACCGCGAGTCAGTCTGACAAACTCCCCACGGAAACCAATTAAACCTCTTGCAGGAATAACAAACTCCAACTGAGTACGCCCATTACTATTCTGCATATCCTTCATTTCGCCCTTGCGTTGTCCAAGACGTTCAATACAGCTACCTACCGCAGCTTCAGGAACATCTAAAACAAGATACTCAAAAGGTTCACAGGGTTTACCATTGATTTCACGATAAATCACTTGAGGCTGAGACACTTGGAATTCATAACCTTCGCGACGCATAGTTTCAATTAAAATTCCTAAATGCAACTCTCCCCGTCCTGAGACTAAGAATTGTTCGGCAGATTCTCCATCTTCGACTCTTAAAGCCACATTAGTTTCTAATTCTCGCATCAAGCGATCGCGTATTTGTCTGGAGGTTACAAAACTTCCTTCTTGTCCTGCGAAAGGTGAGTTATTTACTGAAAAGGTCATTTGTAAGGTAGGTTCATCCACCTTAATTAAAGGTAATGCTTGAGGCTCACTAGGACAAGTGATAGTTTCTCCAATGTTAGCATCTGCAAAACCTGCCACCGCGATAATGTTACCCGCAGTTGCTTCTTGTAATTCCACTCTCGATAAGCCTTGAAACCCCATCAGCTTGGAAACTTTAGCCTTAACTATGCTTCCATCTTCTTTAATTAAAGCTGCTTGCTGACCTGCTTTTAAGACTCCGTTGTGAATTCTACCAATTACAATTCTTCCTAAGTAGTCGGAATAATCAAGGGTTGTAACTTGCAACTGTAAAGGTTTATCTACATCCCCTGCTGGTGGTGGAACATGATGTAAAATCGCCTCAAATAAAGGTTTCATATCTACCCCTTCATCCTCTAGGCTTTCTTTAACATACCCTTCTAAACCTGAAGCATAAAGAGTAGTAAAGTCACATTGGTCATCATCTGCACCCAATTCTACAAACAAGTCAAATACTTTATCAACCGCACCGTCAGGATGAGCGCGAGGACGATCTATTTTATTAACAACTACAATGGGACGTAAACCTTGCTCTAGGGCTTTTTTCAAAACAAAGCGAGTTTGTGGCATTGGCCCTTCATTAGCATCCACAATTAACACACAGCCATCCACCATACCCAAGACTCGTTCTACCTCTCCGCCAAAATCGGCGTGTCCTGGAGTATCGACAATGTTAATTAGAGTATCTTGATAACTAACTGCTGTATTTTTGGACAGAATAGTAATGCCTCTTTCTCTCTCAAGGTCATTAGAGTCCATAACACAATCTGGTACGTCTTCGCCTTCGCGGAAAATACCCGATTGTTTGAGTAATGCGTCCACAAGCGTTGTTTTACCGTGATCGACGTGGGCAATGATAGCAATATTGCGAATAGGAAGAGACATAGGATTGGTCTATAGACTTTTGTATCGTCAACTCAAAATTTCTTAATAATTATAACGCAGTTCTGTTTTTATTTATATTTAAATGTTATGAGGACTATGGTAATGAAAAGGAAACGAATTTTTTGGTTAGTTGCTATTTTAGGTATTATTTTTGATCAAATCACTAAATATCTGGTAGTAAAAACCTTTGTGGATATAGGTAGAACTATAGCTATTATTCCTGGTATATTTCATTTTACCTATGTAGTTAATACGGGTGCAGCATTTAGTTTTTTTAATGGACAAGTGGAAATTCTCCGTTGGATTTCCTTAATTGTTAGTTTGATTTTGATTGGTTTTGTCTGCTACAGTCCCAAGCTTAGTTTAATTGAACAATTGGGGTATGGGTTTATTTTAGCTGGAGCTATTGGGAATGGTATTGACCGTTTTTTATTTGGTCATGTTGTTGATTTTCTAGATTTTCGCTTAATTAACTTTCCAATTTTTAATGTGGCTGATGTGGCGATAAATATTGGGGTGTTTTTATTATTATTGGCAAGTTTTTATCCGACATCCAGACAAAAACAAAACGCAATTAAAGACTCAGAAACTCAAAATAAATAGAGTATAAATTAAGAGCTCGGTTAAATGTGAAGTTGATGTTTTATAGGTTAATTGAAAAATGAGAAAAAGGTGAAAACTAATCTTAGACAATTAGAAATTGAGGAGAAAATGACAAAAAAGTGATTGAAATATGAAACGCACAATTAGGTAAAATAATTTACAATTGGTAATAAACCAATTATATATAATAGTCGTGGAATTATTTCAAACATCGTTATTAGCTTTAGGATTAGCAGCAGATGCCTGTGCGGTTTCAATGACCAGTGGCATAACAATTAAGCATATTACTATTAACAAGTCACTAAAGATTGCTTTGTTTTTTGGGGTTTTTCAAGCCATTATGCCTTTACTAGGTTGGTTATCTGGCTTGACTTTTAAAAAATATCTACTGGCAATAGATCATTGGATAGCCTTTATTTTATTATGTTTTATTGGTGGAAAAATGATCCACGATGCTTTTAGTTCTGAAGAAGAAAAGCAATTTAATCCTCTAGATATATCGACTTTAGTAGTTCTGGCGATCGCGACTAGTATTGATGCTTTCGCTGCTGGTTTTGGCTTATCTTTACTGAAATATACAATTTTACAAACCGTAGGGTTAATTGGTGTTATTACTTTTATCTGTTCCTTCGCCTCAGTTTATTTAGGACATTTTTGTGGAGATTTACTAAAAAATAAGATTGAAATTGCTGGCGGGGCGATTTTAATAATTATTGGCACAAAAATCTTATTACAACACCTAATGGTATAAATATTATCTGATTTAGTGATAGCAACTTATTTAGGGTGACGTTCTTAACATTTTTATTTAATATTGAGTAGGTACTGGAAAATACTCTCAATAAAGAACAATATTGATTGAACGGTTATATCCATAAGTTGATCAGACGGACAAAGTTTATCTGGAGCTAAATCAAATGTTAAATTATAGTGTGGTGATTCAATGGTCTAAGAAAGATAATTGTTTTATCGTTACCCTGCCAGAATGGGGAGAACTTTGTCAAACTTATGGAGATTCTTATGAGGAAGCTTTAAAAAATGCCAAAGAAGTATTACAGTTGATGGTAAATTCTTCCAAAGCTGAAGGCGCATCATTACCAGATGTTAATACTTTTAAGGGAAACATACAAAAAGCTTCTTTATAAGATTGTATATGGTTATGTTTTTGATAACAGCTAGTTTGGGATTTTGAAAGTAAGTCTAATAAAAATAGAGTAGGGGTATTTATTGGATATTAACTAAATAAACTTTTACTAGATAAAAAACCAAAGATATTCAAAATACTATTGTTTAAAAAAATGGTGATAATAGTTATAAAATGCTATGTAACTTAGAGATAAATATCTTGATAATTTAAACAAGTGTTAATTAGTAAAAGCGACGGATAGCTTCATAATCAAAAGACTTAGCTACTACATAGATAAATAAAACTTTCAATGATCGCAATGATTTTAATTTTAAACAGTATAGTGAAGAAACATATCTATAAATCACACTGCTATATATTATGATCACAAATAGCGATAGCCAAATCAATTTTAAAGATAACCGCCCTAAACTAATTAAATTTTACACATCCCCCCTAGGAAAAAAAATAATTACAGGTATTACAGGGTTGGGGCTGTCTGTATTTGTTCTATTTCATATGGTGGGCAACTTAACCTTATTAACTAGTTCTGTCGCTTATAACCAACTGGCACATTTTATTAATAGCTTAGGAATTTTACTATATATAACAGAATTTAGTTTATTAGGATTAGTGATTTTTCACATAGCGATCGCTATTTTAATTACTATAAATAATATACAAGCAAGACCAATAGGTTATAGTCAACTTAAAAGTGTAGGACAACCTAGTAAACAATCATTAAGTTCTCGGACTATGATTATTACAGGGTCAGTATTATTAGGATTTTTAATCTTACATTTAGCATCCTTTAAATTTGGCACATACTATTCAACAGTAATTAACGGTGTCCAAATGCGAGATTTATCTCGTTTAGTGATAGAAAAGTTTCACACCCCAGTTTATACTTTTGGGTATACAGGAGTGATGGTACTATTAGGCTTACATTTACGTCATGGTATTTGGAGTCTTTGGCAGTCTATCGGGTTGCTTAATGACAAATATAGTTCTTTACTATATGCGATCGCGTTAATTTTAGCTATTTTAATTACTTTAGGATTTATAGTATTACCTTTAGCAATTTACTTTAATTTAGTTTAATAAAATTCCTGATTGCGCTACTGTAAAAGAATATCCATAACAGAAAGACTAGGACATGAATAGTCAGGAATTAGCTAAATATATAGAAGCCACAAACGGCATATCAAAACCTTGGTTATTAGTACAATTAAGGTTATCGAAATTGCAAGAGCGTAAAGAGCAAATTTCTCCTCAAGAATATATGAGTGAGTTGCAAGATATCCAAGCAGACTTATTAAAATTGGGTGAATGGTGGAAGGGTATCGAAGATGAAGTGTTTGGTGCTTAGACAGAATTTTAAAATATAAAAGCTGAAATATAAAAGGGAAAATAGGCAGATAGAATTGATGATAGTGGCTACCTGCTTTAAAACGCAATACATACAAAAGCGATCGTATTTATAAGTATCATGGAAATTACGCGATCGCTTTAAAGGTAATGTTGATACAGGCGATCTCAGGTTGCCAAAATAACATTAATTGTATTAATTTTTACTTTAGTTTTAGTGAAGAAACTTAGTAACGATAATCTTTGGAAAATATGGAGATGAAAAAACCAAATTTAAGCTTCAGTGGAAATCTGATTATTAATGGTTTGGCAAAAATGTCCCCTTCGAGATAATATTTCCTGAAACTCAAGATACAAAACCTGTTATTAAAGCTAACTTGGATGAAATCAATATACCTTTATACGCATTTCCTTTTAAATTTGGTTTGGAAGCTAATATTTTAGATTCAACAGGAAATCCTAGATACATTATTCAAGCAAGCAAAATTTATAATTTGGGAATTAAATCTGGTTATAATATATCTGGAAATAAAAATACTGTCTTAACAGGAGAACCTACAAATTTAAAAATAAAAGAATTTTTCAAAAAGGCAAGTAATAAAAAAGAAAAATTTGGAACATTTTATTTTTGGATAACTCAAAGCTTACTATTACGCCCAAGTTGCATTGTACAACAAAATTTTGATGGCAATGTATCTGTCCAAAATGTTTTAATAAAAAGCTTTGAAATAGCAAAAGACCTTCAATTAGATTTTATCAACCATTACTCTTACTTTGACGATTCAGAGAGGAAAAATATTAAAATTTCAAAATCAGTACTAGCTGCTAATTTCAGTGGAAAAGTAAATATTGAGGGTGGTGAAGATATTTTTGATGACTTGGATTTATTTTTAAAGCTAGTATCATTTTCCCAACGTAGAAAGATCACTTGTTATGGATACAGATCGATAATAGAAAACGAGTTTGTTGATTTCTATAGAGGAGACGTATCTGTTCCTAAAGAAAATTTTGAGCATTCAACGGATGACTTACTTATCGATCCAAGTATTTTCAGCAATTTCATTAGCTATGCTTTATTGGCAGTTAACAATTGCAGTTTTAAGGGATATTTGACTGATGCTATTAGCAAAGCAGCTTATTGCAAATATGCAACTCTTGAAAGCGAATATCTGAGTTATTATGCTGCCATCGAAAATTTAGTTAATGGATATAAAGATGAACATAGCTTGCACTTTATATTAGATAATGATTTATGGAAAAAGTTTAGTAATGATTTAAAAGGTTTTATTAAGAATCATGATTACTTCAAACATGAAAAAATTAAAAGGCAATTAGTTTATGAAAAACTTTCAGAATTAAACAGATCTTCTTTGGCAAGTGTATTCAGTTCATTTTGTCAATTTTACAAAATTGATGTAAGTGATTTATGGACATTAGGTGGACATGAATATTCATTAACGAACATAAGAAATTTGCTAATTCATGGTGGAAGATTTGAAAGAGAAAAATTGAATTTGCTGATTAATGCTAACTCTCATCTTAAATGGATATTAGAGCGTTGTATATTACGCATATTAAGTTGGGATATAGAACACTCTAATATATCACCATCATTTTTGAGAAATTTTATTTCCTATAATCTTTGGTAACAAAAGCAATTGTTTTGATCCTTGAATTGAATAGCTATTTACAATTGATTAGCTAACGCACAGTACCCCGTAAAGCCTCAGCATCAATAGGTTTAATTAAATACAGAACTAATAAATCCCAAACAGTTGCAATAATCAAGGGCAATTTACGGCAAAACTTAACTATTTTTGGTGCATTTGTTGCTTCTATAGCTTTTAATTCTTCATTCCTGTCTGCACAGTGTTCTAAACGTTTAAAAAATTGGGGATGATCTACATCTAAAATAATAGGAAATGCTCTTGCTGAGGTTTCGTTAGTTTTCTTAATTACCTCGCGATCGTATTCTTGAGCGTTTAAGCCAACAGATTCGTAAAAATCAGCCCGTTCATGTACAGTTAATGTATGGGTAGCAAATACCGATAATAAAAAGAAACGCGCCCATAATCTACCCTTCCAACCTTGCCACATAGACTTTTGCGATCGCAATAATGCCTTAAAAATATCTCCATGACGGTTTTCATCCTGACACCAACTTTCAAACTTTTTAAACAGAGGATAGAACTGATATTCTGGATGTTGCTCTAAATGACGATACATTAAAATATAACGCCAGTAACCAATTTTTTCAGATAAATAAACAGCATAAATTACCCACTCTGGTTTAAAGAAAGTATAGGTACGGTTTTTTGTCAGATATCCTAAATCTAGAGAAATATTGAAATCACTCATCGCCTTATTTAGAAAGCCAGCATGACGCGCTTCATCTCTTGCCATTAATTGAAATATTTCTGCCAAAATTGGGTTACGATCTTTAAGTTGGCGAGATAATTCTTTAAATAGCAGAAAACCAGAAAATTCTGAAGTACAAGAACGTTCTAAAAAGTCAACAAATACACGACGGGTTTTTTCGTCTATATGATCCCATGATTGCTTAAAATCGTCATCCCGTAAGAAATGATCTCGATTATAATCTGCGCGCATCTCTGCAATCATTGCCTTTAATTCTTCTTCCTGAGTTGAAATATCCATATTTGCCACCGCCTCAAAATCTGTGGTGTAAAAGCGAGGAGTCAGCAAAGTTTCTTCTGTAGTTTTTTTAATTGCAGGTTGGGTGAGCGTCTTACTCATAATTTATTTGATTTATAACTAAATAGTAATGTTTATTATATTTATCGCTAAACCACGATTAGTGCAATTAAGTTTTGTAAAAAGAAAAAATCAAACTAAATATATTGCCATATAGTTAAATAATTGAAAAGATATTTAATTGCATAATTTCCATGAGTAACCAATTAAGCAATCAAGTTATAAACAAAAGCCAAAATGTACCACCCAAAGACTCCAGACAACAAGCCAAACAATTTGTACAAAAATTACAAGATGATATTTGCGCAGGTTTAGAACAACTTGATGGCAAAGCTAAATTTCTCGAAGACAGTTGGCAAAGAGAAGAAGGAGGCGGTGGAAGATCTCGTGTTATTAGAGATGGCAGAGTTTTTGAACAAGGCGGTGTCAACTTTTCAGAAGTATGGGGAGATACCTTACCACCTGCTATTTTAATACAACGTCCAGAGGCAGCAGGACATGGGTTTTATGCAACTGGAACATCAATGGTGTTACATCCCAAAAATCCCTACGTTCCTACAGTACATCTTAACTATCGATATTTTGAAGCTGGTTCAGTTTGGTGGTTTGGTGGTGGTGTAGATCTTACTCCCTACTATCCTTTTGCTGAAGATGCGGTACATTTCCACAAAACCATAAAACAAGCTTGCGATAATCATCATCCAGAATACTATCCTGCTTTTAAACGTTGGTGCGATGAATATTTTTATTTAAAACATCGTCAAGAAGCCAGAGGGATCGGCGGGATCTTCTTTGATTACCAAGATAGTATCAATCCATTATATTGTGGTTCTGATATTAACAGTCCTGCTGCGGAATACAGTAATAAAGTTGGTAAAATAACTCGTAGTTGGTCAGATTTATTTGCATTTATACAAAGTTGCGGTAATTCTTTTCTGCCTGCTTATGTGCCGATAGTTGAAAGAAGACAAGATACCGAATACGGATCAAGAGAAAGAGATTTTCAATTATATCGTCGTGGACGTTATGTAGAATTTAACTTAGTTTACGATCGCGGTACTATTTTTGGCTTGCAAACTAATGGACGTACTGAATCAATTTTAATGTCATTACCACCTTTGGTACGTTGGGAATATGGGTATCAACCCGAAGCAGGAACACCCGAAGCACAGTTAACCGAAGTATTTCTTAAGCCTCAAGATTGGATAAATTACCAGTAATTAATGATTAAATAGAAATAAATAAGGAGGGTTAAAATATGTGTAGTGATCTAGCTATCGAGTTACGGGAAGGTACTAAACAGTCTCACACTTTGTCAGAAAACACCGCTTATATGAAGTGTTTTTTAAAAGGAATTGTGGCAAAAGAACCCTTTCGTAAATTATTAGCTAACCTCTATTTTGTCTATAGCACTCTAGAAGCAGAACTATTAGCCCATAGAGATAATCCGCTAGTTAGTTTAATATATTTTCCAGAACTTAATCGCACCGCCAATTTAGAAGAAGATTTAACCTTTTATTATGGCGATAATTGGCAACAACAGATTGTACCTTCACCAGCAGGTAAAGCTTACGTAGCTAGAATTAAAGACCTTGGCTTATCTCAACCTGAATTACTAGTAGCCCATTCCTATGTACGCTATTTAGGCGATCTTTCAGGGGGACAAGGATTAAAAAGTATTGTTCGTTCCGCTTTAGATTTACCATCAAATCAGGGTACAAGATTCTATGAATTCGATGCCTTGCCTTCAGTGGGTGCAATCAAAGAATTTAAAATAAAATATCGCGATGCCCTCAATTCCTTGCCAGTCACCCCCGAATTAATCGAGCAAATTGTAGCAGAAGCTAACCAAGTTTTTACTTTCAACCGTGATGTAATGCACGATCTAGAACCAGAAGTTAAAGCTGCTATTGGCGATCGCGATTTTGATTTGATTACCCTTCAAGATCATCCTGGCAGTACTGAATCTTCTCGAGGGAATGATCCTGCTCAATTGACTACTGCCAAATAAACTATTAACCTGTCGAAGGTTATCAATATCTAACGATTATAGTTGCCTACCCTAAGAAAACCCATGACACAGAGGCGCAAGTTTTTAAACTTATTAACTATGATGTTGATGAGTTGTTATCTTACTAGTGCTAAAGAGTCACAAGGGAATATAGCAAAATCCAGCAAAAAGAGCATTGTAATCATAGGTGCGGGGTTGGCGGGTCTTACTGCTGCACGCCAATTGCAAAAGCAGGGGCATCAAATTATTATTATTGAAGCTCGCGAGCGCATTGGTGGTCGTATCTGGACAAGTACCAAATGGCAAGATATACCCTTAGATTTGGGCGCAAGCTGGATACACGGCGTTCAAGGTAATCCTTTGACTGATTTAGCTGGCTTAATTCAAGCCCAAAGGCTGATTACTAGTTATGACAAAACTATAACTTATCATACCTCTGGGCAACCCCTCTCCCAAACACAGGCAAATCTTTTAGAGAGTTTAAGGCAGCAAGTAAATAAAGCTTTGAAAAAAGCACAGAATCAGGATACTGATCGATCAATCTCACAAGCAATTGAACCCTTGAGGAGGAAATTTGATCCCTCATCCGAGGCATACCGATTTATTAACTTTATATTAAGTGGCGAAATAGAACAAGAGTACTCAGGAAGTACAAGCAAGCTTTCCGCCCATTGGTATGACAGTGCTAAGGAATTTGGGGGTGATGATGCCTTATTTGTTCAAGGGTTTAAAACTATTACAGATTATTTAGCTAGCACCTTGGAGATTGAATTAGGTCAGATAGTTAAAGAAATACATTGGGATAAATCTCCCGTCAAGATAATTACACAAAAGTCAGAGTTTATCGCTGATCATGTGATTATAACCTTGCCATTGGGAGTTCTACAGTCTCAAAGTGTAGCTTTTTCTCCTCAATTACCAGATTATAAACAAAATGCGATCGCTCTTTTGGGGATGGGCGTATTAAATAAATGCTATCTGCGCTTCCCTGATGCTTTTTGGGCGACTAATGTTGATTGGCTAGAATATATCTCCCAGAAACATGGCGAATGGACAGAATGGGTTAGCTTTAAACGAGTGGCTAATCAACCTATATTACTAGGGTTTAATGCAGCAGATAGGGCAAAAGAGATAGAAGCCTGGTCGGATCAGCGAATTGTAGCTAGTGCTATGGAAACATTAAAGCTGCTTTATGGACGGGATATACCTAACCCTATCGATTATCAGATTACGCGCTGGGCAAGCGAGCCGTTCTCTTTAGGATCTTATTCCTATAATGCTGTGGGTGCAACACCTAAAACACGTCGGGATCTGGCTATGCCATTGGGAAAATTATTATTTTTTGCAGGGGAAGCCTGTAGTCAAGATTATTTTGGTACTGCTCATGGTGCATATTTATCTGGTTTGCGTGTTGCCAAGGAAGTTTTGGCAATATAACTCCTGTAGCTAGAGGAAATTTAACTGTGCTGCATTGCTTATATATATCTAATAGTTATAGTAATTAAACTCAATTACTGTAATTATAAGTCTTATAAATAATAGTTAGATTAGCAAGAATTTTATTTTTTAAAGTACTATTCTTCAGGAAAAAATTATATTTCAAATTATTATAATAAGTTTTATTACTTAATATTATATAATATTAAAAAAAGTATCAAAATTTAATTAATAATATACTTAGAGCCTCAATTTATATAGAGCCTTGCTGACAATCAAATATATAAAAATAAATGGAAATAAGCAAAACCATATACCTTAAATTCATAAAAACCCTCATCCTTTTGATATATGAAAAATAGAGATAAATTTAATAAAATTAAATACGCCAATTAAATATTAAATATATAAATAATGCAAGCCTACGATGTAGTAATTATTGGTGCAGGGCATAACGGCTTAGTCTGTGCAGCCTATCTGCTCAAAGAAGGTTATAGTGTTCTACTGCTAGAGAAGCGTTCGCTCCCTGGTGGAGGTGCAACAACCGAGGAACTAATGCCAAAGGAAGCTCCTGGGTTTCAATTCAATCGTTGCGCGATCGATCATGAGTTTATCCACCTAGGGCCGGTCGTCGAAGAGCTTGAATTAACTAAGTATGGCTTAGAATATCTCTATTGCGATCCTGTTACTTTTTGTCCTCATCCAGACGGTAAATATTTCCTAGCGCACAAATCAGTAGCCAAAACCTGCGCAGAAATTGCCCGCTTCAATCAAAGAGATGCAGAAAAATATGGAGAATTTATTGATTTTTGGCAAAGATTAACCAAAGGAATTACTCCTGTCTTTAATGCTCCTCCTAAATCCCTACTTGATATCGCTGGTAATTATGGATTAAAAAATATTCAAGATCTTTTATCCACTTTAGGTGGTGTTGATAAAACCTTGGATTTAATCCGCACCATGTTGACATCTCCTGAAGACAGTTTAAATTACTGGTTTGATTCAGAGTTTCTCAAAGCCCCACTAGCAAGATTAGCTGCTGAATTTGGCGCACCTCCTTCCCAAAAAACCATCGGCATCGGTTCAATGATGATGTCCATGCGTCATAATCCTGGTATGGCAAGACCTCGCGGTGGTACAGGAGCATTAACCCAAGCCTTAATGAATTTAGTCAACTCTAAAGGTGGCGTAGTTTTATGCGATCAATCCGTTGAATCATTGTTATTCGATAATAAAGGCAAAGTATCAGGAGTAAGAGTTAGAGGTGGACAGGAATATCGCGCCAATAAAGCGGTTATCTCTAATATCGATGCTCAACGGTTATTCTTACAAATGATTCCCGATACAGCAGCACCAGAATTATATGAGCGACTCAAACGCCGTATTGTTAACAACAACGAAACTATTCTGAAAATTGACTGTGCCTTATCTGAAGTACCACGTTTTATTCACCATAACCATCAAGACGAGTATTTAGTAGGTTCAGTTTTAATCGCCGACTCAGTACATCATGTTGAAGAATCCCATGCTTTCCCTTCTATGGGTAGAATACCTGATCATGATCCTTCCATCTACTTTGATGTACCCACAGTCTTAGATCCATCTATGGCACCTAATGGCAAACATACACTCTGGATCGAATTTTTCGCCCCCTATCAAATTCATGGTAAAGAAGGGACTGGGTTACATGGCACTGGTTGGACTGATGAACTTAAAAATCAAGTGGCTGATCGAGTGATCGATAAGATAGCTGATTATGCTCCAAATATCAAAGATGCAATTATTGCACGCCATGTTGAAAGCCCCGCAGAATTAGGGGAGCGTTTAGGTGCATATAAAGGTAACTACTATCACATGGATATGACTCTCGATCAAATGATCTGTTTCCGTCCTCTACCTGAAATTGCTAACTATAAAACTCCTCTAGAAGGATTATATCTAACTGGTGCAGGTACTCATCCAGGTGGTTCAATCTCAGGAATGCCTGGGCGTAATTGCGCTCGTGTCTTTATTAACGATGAGAAACCAATAGTTGAAAAGATTAAGAAAGTCGGCGAAAACATTAAATCGACAATTGACAATATTGTTAAGTCTGACTAGTGGCTAAAAATATAGGGCAGAAAAAAATAATAACTATCTCCCTATGTTTCCATTCCGTGATTATATATTCTCATTTCAACCCATTCGCGATCGCGAGGCAATACAATGCAAAATACAGACAGTGGATCTAATCAAGCACCCTATCCTAATATTCCCCCACTACTCGAAAGTAGAGACGAAGATTATATTGGTAGCGGTGTAACTAGCACTGTGGCTATTTTAGGACATCCCATTCATCCGATTTTGGTTATTTTTCCTGTAGCTTTTTTAAGTGGTGCTGCTGGTAGTGATGTTGGTTTCTTTTTAACCCAAGATCCTTTTTGGGCGCGTGCATCAGTTTGGTTATTGGGTGCAGGTGGCTTAACTGGTATATTGGCTGCTTTGGTTGGGATAGTAGATTTTATACGTATCGGCAAAGCACGTGAGCGTCGAGCAGGTTGGTTACATACTATTATTAATATTCTGGCTTTGGTATTAACTATAGTTAACTATATTTCTCGCTCAGGCGATCCTGTTGGAGCAATTGTACCAATTGGTTTAGCTATTTCCTTAGTTACAGCCACACTACTTTCTGTAGGTGGTTGGTATGGTGGAGAATTATCTTTTCGTCATAAGATTGGCGTGGTAGGTACAGAAACTAGAAATTAAATAGCAAAGGTTGGTAATTTGATATTCTTTTTACCAACTTTAATTGCCTATAACCCTTATTTAACATTTGACATTTACTGTTTTAGTTATGTTGAATGTTTTTTTATATATTAATTTTGACTTGAGCGTGAATTAATTATTTAATATAGTAATTATATTAACTAGATAAAGAGCGATCGCGCTTATTTAGATTTTATTATTTTATAGTGGAATTATATTTTCCTTTACTTTCAGAGATTTTATCCGCTTTTCCTGAATGTAAGTATTGCATATTTAATAAATACTGACTAATTGATATTAATAAAATAGACAAGGCTATATACACTACATCTTGAACCTGTTTTACTTGAAAAGTCAACATTTGTTTGAATAGACTGACAATTAAAGCCACTACAATCACATTAACTATTTTGCCTTTTAATTCCTCCAAATTATTACTTTGCAAAATATTAGAATTATCTCGATGTTTGGTTTCTATATCTGAGATAAATAACTCGTAAATACCAAAGGCAAAGATCAATAACACAATGCCAATTAGATAATAATCAATTCCACCAATAATATAAGAAACTGTCTTTAGAGTCCCACTGCCAAAAGGATTTTTAGGATCTATATCTAATACTAAACCCGACCATATATCAATAGTTCCAATAATAATAAAACGTAAAGCACTGAGTAAACTAAAAATTACTGGAGCTATAATAAAAAATCTAAAATTCCAAATCAAAGATTCAAAAAATAATTCAAGTTTTCTTAATAATCCTGTGGATTTTCTATTCATTAGTTAACGTATTTTCTAGAGTAGATAAAACTCTTAATTAATTTTTAAATTACTTATCATTTTAAAGGTCTTAACTCATGTATGATGCAAGCATACAAAAAACATAAATCCTTAACCAAACAAGGCATTAATGTTTATTATAAAGTGATTTGGGGACAGCTAATTCCAATTAAGTATATTAAGCCTAAAAATCCCATCTGCTAAAAAGCCTTTACTAAGCGTGATCGCGTTTATCGCTATTTAACTGATCTGAAATTTAAGTATATATACTCAATAGTAGGTATAGCTGCATAAAGTCATATTTTCATCCTATAAAATCCTAAGCAAGATAAGACTTAAGAGCTTTATTAATATGAAATATAACCATTGGATTAAATCATTAATATTTAGTTTATCAGCGATCGCTAGTACTGCTTTAATTAATCCTTCTCAAACTAATGCCCAAACTGTTTCTTTCCAAGAACAACAGGTAAATCAAGCGGAATTTAATATTGTAGCTGTTCCTTTTGGATATCAACAATATCGTTTAGAAATTTTAGAGCAAATCCCAGGTAAACAGCCATGTTGGGCAGAATCTGCAACAATGCCTGGACAAATCGATTTATTATTGCTAAATTTCGATTATACTGATAGCTGTCGTCGTTTCGTTGATACCAATGGTTATACCTTGCGAGTTAATGGTATAGATGAAACTATGGCATATGTGATCAAGTTAGTACCATCAGCTAGTGGGTTACAACTCTTAGCAATACATAAAGATCCTACGCAACCTAGCATAATTATTGGTAGTAGTAATGGCAAGAGCGATCGCGCTGTAAAAATTAATTTTAATCCAGGATGGCAGATTACTAAAAGAGTATATCAAGGACAAGTACTTAATCACATATATCTAAGTGGTAACTTAGGTACAAGCATTGGAAATAGTTTTAATAGTGGTAGTATGCCCATCAATAATCAAGAGATAGTTCCTGGACTTGAAAACATTGATACACAAACCTTGGTTAACAATGTAGAACAGATTTATAATAATGTGCTTACTCCTATACTTTATAATCTTTCCCAAGAAGCTAGTAATTCCAACAACTAAATTTAAGTAGGTGTGATTAAAAATAAAATAGCAAAAACACTTGTAATAAGAGTAATTATTAATTAAAATTCAGTAGCTAAAACAAAGTATGATGCTTTCTCAATATTGCCTATATTATCAATTATTTTGCCGATCGCGCACTTGGGGTAAATAAGGGCAAAGCTGTTATATAGTGCAATCTAGATCGAAACTTTTGCTATGTAAGGATTTCAAAACCATAATTTTTCAGACTGGCGCGATCGCTATATAATAGTAATTTATGCATCTTCTGACTAATCTCTGCAAAAGTTGAAATTTTTATAGCTTTGGCGAAACGACTAAAAAGCATACATGGCAAATATTATAGAGATTATTGATTAAAAACTATTTTGACAGTCTCAACTACAGAAAGCTGCCAAATATTTTAAAATGTTCAAGATTGCCCCTTATGTCACATTCGCGCTTATCTTGCCTTTCTTAGATAAACTTATACTTACTACTCAAACAATTAAGTCTATCTGCTAATTATTATTGATTCAATTAATCAAACTAAATTTTTTTATACCTAATTTTCAGTTGATTATTAATAAGTTTAGCTAACCTCTCAAACTTTCCATCTAATAAAAGTCGTAAAAAATTCTGGACTTTAGCACTAAAAATAAACAAGTGACTTTTTCTAACAATATAAGCCTGCTGCCCATACCATTTAGCCTGCGTATACTTTTTAATTTTAGTAAATATAGCCGAGCGCGGTGGAGAATTTTTAGCAATTTCCCATTCTGGCTCTAAGGTTAAAAACTGCTTTAACACCCAGCCTGTCCATAGTTGAGTGTCATCAATAATCATTTTTCCCCCTATTTTTAACTGACGATAGGTATAGTACCAATCAATAAATGGGATAGGGAAAGCATGAGAACCATCAATTAAAATTAAATCTATTTTCTCAGTCTTTAAAGAAGGTAAAACCTTTTCTGAAAAATCTATTTTAAAATCTATTTTATCAGTACTTATTTGATGCGTTAAACAATAAGCTTTTACTCGCTCTACTTGTTCTTGGCTTGGAGTAATACAAGTATGAGAAGATCCCTTAATTGCAAAAAGAATTGTACTAATACCAGCACCTGTTTCTAAAGTTACCGAATTTTCATCAATACTTTGATCAATAAAATAAAGAACTTCATCTGATAATTGCCAGGAAGTAAGACTACCCGATGCTTCTTCATGTATCAATGGAGGATTTGCCAGTAACTCATGCAATTGGATCATATTAACTATTGATAATAAAATCTTAAATAAAGTTATATTAGCATTTAATACGAAAGGTTGATATACGTGAATATACTCACATATATAATTAAGTAATAAAGTTATTTTACTGTTACTTGTCCTTTTAATATTATAAAACAGGGCAATTGTGAAGTTTATTAACAACCCTGCTTTAAAAATAATTAACTCAACTAAAAAATTTACAAAATAACTGTAATCTGCAACACTTAATTAGTTATTTTAAATATAAATAAATATAACAGAAAGCATAACTTTGCTACAGCAGAAGCTGAAATGACGGTTTTTTGTTAAGTTTTCTCTTCATTCTTAGTGGAGTGTGGAAACATAATGTTGCCGAAAGTTTTAATTGGAATCATAAAGCTGCCACGAGTAATTATTGTCTTAATACAAAGCTACAACATAGGTTAGCATTAACCATTAAAAACTTTTAGACCTATATTTAGCATTAATTCTTGTGCCTGATTATTAATCATTCTCAAACAATTCCTCAAAGAAATCGTTTATATTCCTTTAAACCATTAGGAGTTGGAACACCATATACCGAAAGTATCAAAATATTAGTCGAAGATAAAACTATGCAAAATGGGCGATACTGGATTTGAACCAGTGAAAGAACTGTTTTTAACGCTGTAGCGTTACATCAAAGACTTACTCACTAACGTTTTGAACAGAAGTGAGTAAAAAGTGAGTAAGAATTATAATTACGAGATTGGTTACGAAAGTTTACAAAAGGATTTTGAAAGATACCAAAAACAAACGCCTAGAGGTGTAGGAATGACCCGTAAAGGGCAAAACATCTATTTACAGTTTAAAACGCCTAATACTGCCAGAAAACAGTATGCTTGTGAATGTCCGTTTACCCTAGACGGCATGGTTGAAGCATTAAAAAAAGCTAATAAGGTATCGAATGCTTTAAAGTCATTTACATCTGAGACTGAATTTTGGGCTTGGTATGACAAAGAAATCAAAGAAGAAAGCCAGTTAGCGGACGATAAAATAACCTTTGCTGAAGCTATAGCCAAAGTAGAAGATGATTTCTGGAGTAGACTTAGTAGGACTAAGCGCAAGCGCGATCGTAATAATCCCAGTGATTTATCTAGTTGGTATGATACCTATGGAGGGTTTTACAAGCATCTACCACAAAATAAGAGTGTTAATTTAGCTGACATTCAGACAGTGATTGATAAACAAAAAAAAGGGACTAGAAGTTACAAATATGTCGTTTCTGCTATGAAAAAGTTAGTCCGAATAAATAAACGACAAGATATCTTAGAGGTACTAGACGATATTAATGTTACTCAAGCTGAATTTGCGGAATTACAAAGTATTAATTTAGAAGACTTCTTAAGCTGGCGAGAGAAGACGTTAGGTATAACAGCTAGCTTACATGAGAACGTTAATTTAGATACCCGTAAAGCATGGCTATGGGTGTTTTCTATGCAGGTAGTCTATGCTCTTAGAATTAGTGAAATATTCGCAATTAAAAACCTCACAGAATCATACAAGACTAAAGACGGTACTGTTATCCCAGCTTTAAACGACCTTGAGAATACTGATAATCTGATTTACATAGGAGAAAAGACAGTACTGGGAACTACTGTTAAGACAGGGAACAGAATAGCTCGTCCTTTAATTCCTCCTAAATATCCTAACCTAATGGATAGACTAGATATTAAAATACCTTTATTGCCTAGTAATAAGCCTGAAAGTCAAAAAAGCGATACTTTAAAACGTTTTTATGCGACATCTGCCAGAAGGTATTTAGTTAAATGGAACGCTCCTTTTACTCAAACCCATGCTGATAGACATCTAGGGAACATCAACGGAATGCAAGCAGGAATACCGCTAGAGATAAGAGCGCAATCAATGGGACACACGCCAGCAATGAATGATTCAGTGTACAAAAAGCGTCAGTCAACACAGACAACAATAGACCTACTACTAAGTTCAAACACTAGCGCGATCGACTTTGTAACAGCCTTAAATCAGGTCAAAAAACTAGTAGAGTCTCAACTATCACAAAGGGAATTTGCAGCCCAAATCTTGGCGATTATTTATCAGAAAAATCAGAAAGAAATAATCAAGCTACTCTAAACAAGTAAGGTAATCAAACCTTAAAAAAGTAGCCAAAGTGATCAAAGATTCCTTACAAGAGTCTTTGATTTTTTTTGATGACAATAGCAAGTATTAGACTAAAAGCTAGCCTAAAGATGAAACACAACTAATGATTTTAAATCAGCTACCTATTGCCTTGATCCAAGGGTAGATACGACAGCAAGTAAAATCAAACAAAGTATAAAAAGTAATTGATGGTAAAAGCATCAGTAATTGCACTGAAATTTACGATAATTTTCTAATAATAAATATCACGCTTAAATAGATAAAATACTAAATATAAAAAAGAAATTAAATTTACTTGACACATCCTAAAATGAGCTTATTATATATATAATCCTTCCGCCTACGCTCCAGGAGAAATATATATACTAGGGGTGGGTGGGCGTTAGCCAGGGAAAACTAATAAATATACATATAAGCTTTTACTTACTTACCGTTACCTTATAGTCATTACCTAAATAGTGACACTAAATAGTGACACTATTTTATATACCCTCCCTTACTCACTAACACTAGTAACAAACGATAATACTAAAATACATCAGATAATCAATAATCATTATACTGATGCTAATAGTTGTGACTGCTAAAGTACGTTCTAATCAAATTACGTCCTATAGGTCGCATATATAATGAGTGATAATATTCCTTGGGGGCTGTCAAAAGAAAAAAACAGTCTGAGAGATAGTTAGTCAAGTACTAGCTCGTAGAGTCGAAGTGAAACGGAGATACTGGACGAACGAGAGCGAAGACGTAGAATAACCAATAACAAGCCCCTAAAGAATGTTATCTGAAATACCTACAGTCTGTAACCTAACAAAAAGCTTAAATTCATCTCAAGTCAATGTAAGGGGGCATATATAAAATAGTGTCACTTTAAAGTGTCACTATTTAGGTAACGGGTACACTAGTGGTTAATCTACAAAGTAAATAAGTATTTTTTTATACATACCCAAGAGAATCTAACTAAGGTAATTAGTGAGTAAGGGAGGGTATCTAAAAACGTAATACGTTTTTATATTACGTTTTAGGTAACGGGTATAGGGTAACTGTAAGTAAAGCTTAGTTCCAATTTCTACGAGTACTTGTATCCTAATTCGACAGCTTAAAGTTAAGCAGCTATAACAGTACAGGAATACTAGGTTAGGGTAAACAGACAAAAAAAAATAAGCCCTGTCAAGAGAACTCACTTTTAATCACTAAGCATCATGATAAAACCAAATATCCAAAGCAGCAACAAGCAGTTATTAGTTGTAGAAAATTGTTCTAGTAATACCACGCTATCCCTTCATAATACTCTTTCTCTTACTACTAATAGCTTTAACTATCTTTTACCTACTAAAACTTACTCCCAATTTAAATTTCTCAAGAATTTTATTCACTTAGATTATCTACGTTTAAGTAGTAATAATTTAACTAAGAAATCTTTTGACTCACTAGTAGATTTTGTGTTTGATAAGCAGGAAACAAAAACAATAAACAAGCCTTGGCATCCTGACCCTAAGATGCCCCAAAGTAAGAAATATCAAAACATAATTACATCAAGTTCAGGAATAACTTTAGGTTATACAAAGAAAGCCAAAAATCGAGGTAAAAACATTAGACACGTCTATGACATAATGCTTGACCTATCAGGGGCTTATTTTGCCAAATTAAGCCTACTAAAACAGCAAAAGGTTATTAGCTACCTAAACATTAATTGGACGTTTAAATGCCATCGGATTGATGTAGCCATAGATGATTATTCACATAAGCTTATACCTGTTATTGAGATGAAAAAAGCTTTTAAGCTTGGTTACAATTTTGGGTTTTCGGTAATAGATGATAGCTATTTCAAAATCACTGATAATCAGTTTGAAGGTACTTTAGCCATAGGTTCTAGACGTTCAAGTTTATTTATCAGAATCTACACCAAGGGTAAAGATTTTGTCAGATATGAAGCTGAATTGAAAAGGCAAAAAGCCCAAGGGTTATTTAATCAAATAGCTAACTTAGAAGTGGATAAGACTCTAGCTAATGATTTAATTGTAAGTTTTGCTATAGTCTTAGCTGAAGCTGCTTTATCTAGCATAGACTTTAGGAATAAAGATAATATTAGCAGTCAGAAGAATATGACCAAGAAAAGAACTGATAGGTTATTTTTCTGGCAAGATTTTATAGATAAGGTATTAGTAACTATTGATAATCAGCTACTTGATAATAATTAATTTATCTTGAGGGTTAAAGATGACTATAAGGATACATTAAGCATTGTTTGAAGGGTATACAGGTATTAAGTACTGGCAACTTGAATAAACATTATTGCCAGTCTTTATCTAGCTGTAATTTATCTTGATTAGGGTGAATATAACCTACAGTCTGTAAGGTTAATTAAGTACTATTGAGCTTACATTAAGCATCTAGATGCTCGTTAATTGACCAGCTATGAATTCATAGTAAGTGTACTTAGAGATATTGCTTTTGTTGGTTTTATTGGTAGCTGACTAATATATCTATGAGTAGGTTCAGATTACGGGTTAGTTGTAATAAACTAACCTTCTTTTAAAACAATTGGAACATGGGACTATTTTGTATCTGTTGGATATTAAGCCATGCGGTTATTTATTCTATCTGTTTTGGTTGGTTGAGGGTTTGAGCTTTATTTGTATATCTTCTGAGTCTATGGTTATTTCGTTAAGAGTAAGGGTTAGTTTTATTGCTTTTGTAAGTAATGGACGTTAATTAGAAATGACTAAATGTAGGGGTATATAACATCTATCGTCTTTACTAATTGTCGATAGATACATAGCAGTAGTATTTAATTGGTTTTTGGTAGGATGTGTTTTAGTCAATAACAGATGTGAAAAATAAGCGTCTAACCTTTTTGTTTATTTGAAGAGTCATAAAAGATATTAGACTGTCTCTACTAGCGATATAAAGCTCATTCTAGATTACTTCTTTTTAATGAACAGTAGAAAGACTTACATGAGTATTTACGTTCTCAACCTATAGTACTTGAGATACCTACTTATATATCTACTCGTTATCTTCAGCGTTATTTCTTAATCATCTCTGGCTAATTTAGACAACACCTATATCTTGTCCGCCTGTGAGCAATACCAAAAAAATAACGACCTACAGATAAAGATGGTTTCAATGATTGCTGACCCTGGCGATAAGGACGAAAGGCTAGCATTACTGACAGAGCGTCAGCATGAAATCAAAAAGATTGAATTAGCCCTAAAAGCTCTAGCTAACTGAACCTAACAGATAGTTAAGTAGGGGTTATCGGGTGGCATTCCCTGATAGCCCCTAGGGCTGGGGAGGGGGTAGTGGAAATAGCTTATATAAAGACCGCCGAATTTAGGCGATATGAACCCCTGGGGACTGGTGAGGAATTAAGCAGACTACTTAGTAATTTGTCTATACGAGTTCGTCTAGACAGAAGTATGTACAGAAGTAGGGGGCGTTACCTAAATAGTGTCACTATTTAGTGTCACTATTTTATATATGCCTACCCTGACTAAACAGAATCAGAAAAGTTAGTTGTGTTACTAGGACGTATTAGACTAATTAGTTTCCCACTAGCATTTAAATGACCTACAAGGCACTTTGTTAAGGTATCTGGTAGATTACTTAAAGACGAGTATTACCCCGTCTTTATTTTGTACCTACTAGTACAGGAGTAGTAAATGTAATCCGAGACTGTAATTATTCGGTTACTTGTAAAACACAATAATCTAAGTGTTTTAATTGCTAGGGTACAAGCGTATTAGTTTACTCTAGTTTCTAGGTGTGTTATTTTCAGTTTTGAGTAAGTTTTGAGTAAGAGTGTCTGCCTTACAAGGAGGATATCACTGTGAAAATCAGTAGTATTAAGGCACTATGCAAAATGGGCGATACTGGATTTGAACCAGTGGCATCCTGCTTGTAAGGCAGGCGCTCTACCGCTGAGCTAATCGCCCTTTCGTGTAATTAAGCACTAGGTTAGTATAGCAGCTTTTAAGTTTTTTGTGCAAATTTTTAGAAAATATATTGATTAAATAAAATGTTTATTTAGCTCAAGCCAAGTATGATAAGCCTTTCAACACCCTGATAATCATCGACAGAGCCAATTAAAAATAGAGCGATCGCTTGTGTAATTCGGTAAAAAAATAAAAGATCTCTAGCTTTACATCAAGCTACTAAAGGGTTAAAACCACTATTGAGTTTAAATTTTATTAGTAAAAAGCTATTTCCAGCTAAGTAAGAATGCAGAATAATTCCTTACTCGATAGTCTTAGTCTTAAAATAGATGAAATTGTGATAGGACAGTCACATCTAGTCAAACAATTACTAGTTGCTTTATTAAGTGGTGGTCATGTAATCATAGAAGGAGTACCAGGGACAGGTAAAACCCTAATGGTAAAAGTACTATCGAGATTAATTGCAGCAGATTTTCGACGCATTCAGTTAACCCCCGATATCCTACCTTCAGATATTTTAGGAACAAATATATTTGATTTAAATAGTCGTGAATTTATCCTCAAAAAAGGGCCTATATTTACTGAAATTCTACTAGCTGATGAAGTAAATCGTACTCCGCCAAAAACCCAAGCAGCTTTACTAGAAGCGATGGAGGAACAACAGATTACCCTAGATGGTGAGACAATGCCTCTATCACCTTTATTTTGGGTAATTGCTACACAAAATTCTTTGGAATTTGAAGGAACATATCCTTTACCTGAAGCGCAACTCGATCGCTTTTTATTTAAATTACTAGTAGATTATCCCAATAAAGAGGCAGAAAAACAGATCTTATATAACGCCCAAGCTGGGTTTAAAGCAAAAAAATTAGATTTAGACTTGATCAGCGCGATCGCTAGTGTGGATGATATTTTAAAATTAAGAGAACAAGTACAAACAATTCAAGTAGAAGATAATATCTTTGATTACTTATTAAATCTAGTTGAACGTACTCGTCAACATCCTGACTTAATTTTGGGTGCATCACCTAGATCTGCTGTGGCTTGGTTAAATGCTACCAAAGCTAATGCTTATGTATCAGGAAGAAATTACGTTATTCCCGATGATCTTAAAGAAGTCGCTGCACCTTTACTACGTCATCGTTTGTTACTTAAACCTGAAGCCCAACTTGATAACGTTAAAGTTGATGAGGTGATCGAATCTATACTTAAGCAGGTATCTGTACCAAGATAAATCTACTTTAAACTTCAATTACTTATTAAAGCAATGATTCCTTCTCGACGAAGCTATGTACTTTTATCTGTTGGTGGTTTATGTGCTGCAATACTCGATATTTTAATTGATCGTCAGGTTAGTTTAGGTTTTTTAAGAATTTATAATTTTCTGCTGCTGGTTGCCACTATTGTAGATGCGTCGCGGGTAAAATCAAGCGCGTTAAAGATCAAACGAGAAAAAATAGATCGTCTGTCGGTAGGTAGGGATAATCAAATCAAGTTAAAGATCAAATCTGGAAAACAAAGTGCGATCGCTCTAGTGCGTGATCATTTTCCTCAATTTACAGTAGATCAACACACTCTCAAGATTGATATACCTGCTAATCAAACTCAATACATAACTTATATCATTCATCCTGATAGCCGTGGAGAATATGAATGGGGAGATATTCATCTGCGTCAATTAGGTAAATTAGGTTTAGCTTGGCGAGACTGTATAATTCCAGCCAAACAAAAAGTTACTATCTATCCTGATTTAATTGGGTTAAAAGAGCTTGCAATTCGTTTAAAGCTTGAAAACACTGGTACAATGCGCCAAGCACGAAGACTGGGTAATGGCACAGAATTTGCCGAGTTGCGAGAATATGCCAATGGGGAAGATATTCGTTTAATTGACTGGAAAGCTACGGCTCGTCGTTATCGCCCTGTAGTTAGAGTCTTAGAACCAGAACAAGAACAAACTGTAATTATTTTACTCGATCGCGGACGTTTAATGACTGCTCGGGTAAATGGTTTAAAACGTTTTGACTGGGGTTTAAATGCTACTTTATCTTTGGCTTTAGCTGCTTTAAATCGTGGGGATAAGGTAGGGGTTGCAGTTTTTGATCGAGACATCACTACATGGATACCACCTCAAAGGGGCAATAACCATTTATCAAAATTAATTGATCGCTTGACTCCCATTCAACCAGTATTATTAGAACCAGATTATTTAGGTGCAGTAACTAATATTATTACCCAACAAACTAGACGGGCTTTAGTTGTCTTAATTACCGATCTCGTTGATGCAACCGCTTCTAGTGAGTTACTCAATGCTATGAGTCGTTTAACCCCTCGTTATCTTCCCTTTTGTGTGACTCTCAAAGATCCATTGATAGATAATTTTTCCCATACCCCAAGCGATCAAATAAAAGATATCTATGGGCGTGCAGTAGCTTTAGATTTAATCGCCCAACGTCAAGTAGCTTTTGCACAGTTAAAACAACAAGGAGTTTTAGTTTTAGATACCCCTTGCGATCGCGTTACTCAGGAATTGGTTGATCGCTATCTGCAATTGAAGGCTCGTAGTTTATTGTAATTATATAGCTGTATAAGAGGTTATTACTACCTATGGGTGGTTGTAGGTAGGAGTAGTCAACTTATGATTAGTAAACAAAGAGTAACCAGAAGCTAACAACATCCCTTAATTATCTAATATTGCTGTATCTTTAAGGGTTTTCCTAAAAAATTGGGAATAGAAAATTATTGAAACATTTAACTCCCTACTCCCAATGTATTTAGTAATATACTTCTATAACCGTACAAAATTAGATTAGGACAATTAGGGTGATTGGATCGTGGGTAGTAGGTAGTAGGTAGTAGGTAGTAGATATCAGTAAAAAAATGTCCTAACTTTATCTGGTATTGCTATAAATATTATTTAATTAATGTACTTTCAATAAAAGGTTTAGAAGCAACTTCTCCTAACCCTACTGATTGTAGTAATTCAGACCATTTTTTTCTAATTATCGGTTGTTCTGTTTGGCTATTGAGGTTTTGTGCTAATATTCCCAAAGCATCGTACCAAAAACCTTGCTGACGATAAGTTTCTGCTTGATCAATTACAGAAGGGAGAGGGAATTTTTGATTGGCTATATTCATTTTTTCTCGACGTAACCAACCTTCAACTACTAGATCACGAGATCTTTGTTGAGGATTACAAATAATTGAAAGATACCAATGATAATTTTGCTCATTCTTGAGTAAATTTGCGTTTACATCAGCAGGAATTGTCACGTTCATAATTCCTTCCCCTTCTGTAGCAATAAAAGCTTCATACACAAGTTTATCTTGTTCATCACGCAAGACAAATTCTAGGGTTTTTGATTCTGGAATTTGAGGCACATAGAAAAATAATTGTGGTGATTGCATACTATTTCTACCAATAGTATGTTGAGGAATTAAGGCTATTAAACTCTGATCGTTATTAGCTAAACAATTATCTGTACCACCTCTACTTCCGCCATCTCGACGATGGGTAGGTAAACCGTAATTGGAGTTACCTCTATTATTATTTACTTGACGTTGTTCTGCTATAGCTTGACTATTTAAATTTAATAATATTGTATTTGCTATAAATATTATGGTTAAACAGCTATTAAAATATTTAATCATTCTATTATTCTAAAAGATAATTTTAATCTATAAATTTTAATACATCATATTATTTTTCAAGAATGACTGTCCAGTTAATTAAAGCTAATTTATACTAGTTTAATATTTCCCCTAATTGTTTTTATTTTTTTATTAGGCTTAACTGTATTTATTACTAAGTATAAATCCTGAGTATATAAATCATTTAAATCAATACTAAGGGTTATTCCTGAGCAATATAGACATGAGAAATAAAATATAGTCTTGGGTATTAAATATCAATGATTCAAAAAAATAAAAAAACTGCATATAAAAAAGTAAAAAAAATAATAGATAGCCATACATTTTCTTTACTGCTTTTGACTGTATTTATCAGTTTAATAATATTAGGAATTAGACGCTTATCAGGATTACAAACTTTAGAATTACTTGCTTACGATTGGCTAGTTAATTTAAAGTCTCAAAATCATACAGATCCGAGATTACTAGTAGTAGAAATTACAGATAAAGATATTGAGCAACAAAACAGTTGGCCGATCGCTGATCAAACTATGGCTCAATTACTTCAGAAAATACAACAACATCAACCAAAAGTCATAGGCTTTGATTTATATCGGGAAGTTGGCTATCCACCTGGCACAGCAGCCCTAAAACAAGAGTTGCAAAAAGACAATCTCGTCATCATTAAATTAATCGGTGATGGTGAAAATAGTGTTTCTGCGCCATCGGGAATAATCAACGATCACGTAGGCTTTAATGATGTGGTGGTGGATGTGGATGAAGTCCTAAGAAGGAACTTGATGTATGTAAAATTAGGAGAAAATAAAGATCAAGAGTTATATTCCTTTGCTTTGCGCCTCAGTTTAAAATATTTAGCAGGGCGCGGGTTTGATTTTCAAGTAAATGAGCGCAGTTTACAAATTGGAAACAAAGTTTTTCCCGATCTACAAATTAATTCAGGGGGTTATCAATTAGAGCCTTCAGAAACAGCAGGATGGCAAATACTGATTAATTATCGGTCTCCTAATATTGCCAAAAAAGTTACTTTAACCCAAGTGTTAGCAGGAAATGTCGATCCTAATTTAATTAAAGACAAAATTGTTTTAATAGGTACAAGTGCGCCCAGTATTAAAGATATTTTACCAACTCCCTACCGAGGGTCTCAAACCTATATGCCTGGGGTAATAGCCCACAGTCAGATGGTTAGCCAAATTTTAAACACTGTCTTAGATGAGCAGCCTTTAATATGGTATTGGGCTGAGTGGGTAGAAAATTTGTGGATTTGGGGTTGGTCATTACTTGGGGTAGTGATAGCCTGGAAACTGAAACACCCACTCTCAGTTGTAATTATAGATATTATTAGCCTCGCTGGCTTATGGATCATAAGCTTAATTATCTTTTACTTCGGGGGTTGGATTCCTACTATCCCCAGTGCTTTAACTTTACTGATTACTAGTGGTAGTGTAATGGGTTACAAAGCTCTTTATAACTTATTTTATGATGCTCTAACAGGGTTGCCTAATCGTAGTCTTTTTGCGCAACAACTAAAAAAATTACAACGTCGGAAACTATTTAACTCCCAGGAATTTATTGCTATTCTCTGCCTAGACTTAGATCGATTCAAACTAATTAATGATGGGTTAGGATACCAAGCAGGCGATCGCATTTTATTAGAAACAGTACAACGTTTGCAATCACATTTAGATCCAGAAGCAATATTAGCTAGAGTAGGGGCGGATGAATTTGCGATCGCGTTTAAAACTGGTGAAGATTCCACAGAAGCAATTGAAGTAGCCAACAAACTCAATAAAGAATTGGCAATTCCATTTCAACTGCAAGAACAAAACATCTTTACCTCTGCTAGTATTGGTTTGGCTCTAAATCGTGTCAGTGATAATTTACAACCAGAAGAGCTTTTACAGGCTTCCCATACGGCTATGTATGAGGCTAAAGCAGCAGGAAAGAGCAGACATGAAGTATATGCGACTAAAATGCACGAACAAGCATTTAAACGCTTACAATTAGAAGCAGATCTTAACCAAGCAATTATTAATCAGGAATTTGAACTATATTATCAGCCGATCATCTGTTTAACTACAGGTAAAATAGCTGGTTTTGAAGCTTTAGTGCGTTGGCAATCTCCCTCTCGTGGCTTTATATCCCCTGGGGCTTTTATTCCCGTTGCCGAGGAAACTGGTTTAATTGTACCAATGGGAGAATGGATTCTAACTACAGCTTGTAACCAAATGCACCAATGGCAACAAAAATTTAGTGAGGCTGAGGGAGTGACAATGAGTGTTAATCTCTCTAGTCGGCAGTTTTCCCAAGTTAATTTAGTTGAGCAAATTCAACAGACTTTAGTAACTACAGGGCTAAATCCAGCTAGTTTGAAATTGGAAATCACTGAAAGTATGGTGATGGATGATGTTGAAAAGACAATTATCTTACTGAATCAGTTAAAACAGTTAAATATTAAAATTAGTATGGATGATTTTGGTACGGGCTTTTCTTCTTTTAGTTATCTCCATCGCTTCCCCACAGATACTCTTAAAGTAGATCGCTCTTTTGTAAGTAATATGAGTCTGGGAAATAAGAATTTAGAAATTGTTAGTACGATAGTTATTTTGGGTCATAAACTAGGAATGGATGTAATTGCTGAAGGTATAGAAACTCCAGAGGAAAGAAAGATTCTAACAGATCTAAATTGTGAGTATGGACAAGGATATTACTTTGCCAAGCCTTTATCACAGGAAGATGCCACTAAGTTATTTGTTGATCATGTTCATTGGTAATTTTATTTGGCTGCAAGTAAAGGTAGTAGGTAGTAGGTAGGAGGTAATGGGGGTTTAGGTAATAAGTAATAAGTAGCGAGTAAGGAATAATAACTAACAAGCAGCAAGTAACGAGTAGCGAGTCTGGAGAAGTTAAGAGCTTATCAATACTAGCTCAAATAAGGGAATATTAAACTAGTTAGTAAATCTTGTTAGCTATTTGGGAATTATATTACTATTCATTACCTATATAACCTGCTCTATTAGCTTAACAAAAAAATAGTAGCTAATTAACTCAATTGATATTCTCTGTTTAACCCAGTCAACCCCAAATATGTTATGTTATCGAAGCTCTTAAAGCAGGGTTTACAATTATTTGTCTTCTTAATAATAGGATTATCAATTAGTTTAATTGTTTATAATGATAGTATTAGTAGAGTTTATGCTACAATTACGCCACAGCATCAAGTAGTAAATACTCAGACTGCTACCAAACTAGAAAAAGACGGAAATTATTATTATCAATTACAGCAATTTGAAACAGCAATTAGTTTGTGGCAACAAGCAATAAGGATATATGAGCAAGAATTAAATCATCTCAGTCATGCACGGGTATTAAGTAAGCTGGCGTTAGCTTATAGTCAATTAAACCAACAACAACAAGCGACGGCAACTATTACTAAAAGCTGGAAAATATTAACAGAATCTCAGTATCCTACAGCAGAATTATCACCTGTTTTAGCGCAAGTTTTAAATAATCAGGGTATTATCGAACTTTCCCAGGGAGCAAGAGAAAACGCGATCGCAACTTGGGATCGAGCTAAAGTTTATTATCAGCAAGCAGCAGATGAATTAGGATTAGTAAAAATAGCTGTTAATCAAGCCAGCGCCTTTAAACAAGCAGGTTTGTATCATCAAGCTTTAAAAAGCTTAACTGCCCTCAATGATAGTTTAGAGCAACAACCAGATTCTGTGGTCAAAGTTACAGCCTTAAGAAGTTATGGAGATATTTTACGTTTAGTTGGTCAAAAAAAGCGATCGCAAGCTATTTTACAAGCTAGTTTAGCAGTTGCCAATAGGCTTAACGCCCACACCCAACAAGTGAAAACTTTATTATTATTGGGCAAAAGTTATCGAGGTGAGAGTGATCAACAAGCTGCACAATATAAGCAAGCATTAACTATATGTCAACAACACCCAGAATGTCTCAATAGTGATCTGGTTTTGCAACTTTATCTCGCCCAACTCCATTTATATTTAAATAGTGCTAATTGGCAGAATATCGATCCTTTAATTCCTTTAATTAAAAATCAATTCCAAAATTTACCAGATAATCGAACTTTAATTGATTTAAAAGTTAACTTTGCTCACAATTTAGTTAAATTAAATTCAGATAAGAAAAAACAGCTTAAAAACCTTCCCCATAATAGAGAGATAGAGGAATTTATAGACAATACTATCAAACAAGCTCAAGATCTGGATTATCAACAAGCGCAATCCTATGGTTACGGTATATGGGGAAAAATCAAGGAACAAGAACAAGACTGGAAGAATGCTCAAATATATACCCAAAAAGCCTTAATTTTAGCTCAAAATCTTAATAGTCCCGAAATAACTTATCTATGGCAATGGCAGTTAGGCAGAATTCATCAAGGTTTACAACTGCGTCCCCAAGCGATCGCTTATTATTTACAAGCGGTAGAATTATTAAAATCCTTGAGTCTAGATTTAGTAGCGATAGATCCTGATGTACAGTATTCATTCCGCGATAGTGTTGAGCCTGTTTATCGAGAATTAGTAAGTTTATTATTAACTACAGAAAAAGGTCAAACCGTAACCCAGACTAATTTAAAAACAGGACAGGAAATCATCGAATCATTACAATTAGCCGAGTTAACCGACTTCTTTCGGGAGGCTTGTTTAACTCAAAGCACTGAAATTAATACAATTGATCCCCAAGCAGCGATAATTTATCCAATTATTTTAAAAGATCGCTTGGAAGTAATTTTAAGTTTACCTAATCAACCACTACAACATTATCAAATATTTATATCTGCAATCAAACTAGAGGAAATGATCGAGGAATTTCGACAAAGCATTGTAATTCGTAGTCGTCGTAACTTCTACCGTCCAGCCCAGCAACTTTATAATATATTAGTCCGTCCTGCCCTAGAAGATTTAATTGCACAGCACATCAAAACCTTAGTTTTCGTCCCCGATGGCGCATTACGTAATTTAGCTTGGGGAGCTTTACACGATGGTCGAGAATATCTAATTGAAAATTATAGTGTGGCGATAACTCCTGGCTTAAAACTATTAACTCCTCGTCCCCTCCAGCAGTTAGAATTAAAAACTATCGCAGCAGGTCTTACTAAACCCAGACAAGGATTTTCAGCTTTAGAATATGTAGGGGCTGAATTAAAGCAAATAAATAAAGCAGTTGAAACTAAGATACTTCTCAATCAAGACTTTACAGCCAAAGCCCTTGAAGAACAAATACAATATTGGGATCATCCCATTGTGCATATCGCTACCCACGGTCAATTTAGCTCTTCTATTGAAGATACCTTTATCTTAAGCTGGGACAAACCCATAAATATCCAACAATTAGAAAGCATTTTAAAAACCAGAAATAATGATCAAAAACAAGCGATAGAACTTTTAATTTTAAGTGCCTGCGAAACAGCAGTGGGGGATAAGCGAGCAGCATTAGGTTTAGCTGGGATGGCAGTGCGCACAGGGGCAAGAAGTACTTTAGCAACACTTTGGTCGGTTAACGATGATTCTGCTGCCAAATTAATGGGCAATTTTTATCAACAACTTGCCAACCAACAAATAACTAAAGCTGAAGCCGTGCGTCAAGCTCAACTATCTTTACTAGATAATCCCTCTTATAAACATCCTTTTTACTGGGCTGCTTATATACTTTTAGGTAATTGGCTTTAATAGATTAAAGATTAATCATTTACACGATTTTTCATTCTAATATGGTTAATATTGCTATATCATTAACCCCACTAGAGTTTCTAATTAATCATAACTACTATGCCAGTTTTTTCTCAGCAAGCCTGGAAACAAATGCGTAAAACTCCTCAAACAGAAGAAGATACGCGAAGTAAGATTTTACAGGCAGCACTGAAACTATTTGCTCGACAAGGATATGATGGGACAACCACTAAAGACTTAGCTAAATTCGCAGGTATAGCAGAGGGAACTTTATTTCGTTATTTTGCGAATAAAAAAGCCATTTTGATTGAGGTTGCTACTACAGGGTGGGTAGAAATTCTAACAGATCTCTTGACAGAATTAAGTGAAATGGGAAGCTATAAGGCTGTTTCGCAAGTAATGCGCCGTAGATTGCTAAATATGCGTAAAAATAGCGATCTTCTAAGGGTATGTTTTATTGAGGCACAATATCATCCTGAATTAAAAGAAAGTATTCAGGCAGAAGTAATTAGTAAGATGACCGATGTAGCTGAAGCTTTTTTTGCTACCGCTATAGAAAAAGGTATTTATCGTCCGATGAATCCTAAAATAGTAGCTACGGTTTTCCTAGGCATATTTGCGATCGCTGGATTTTCCGAACAAACAATCATTGATCCTGATTCTTCACCCCAAGCTTTGCAAGAAATGGCAGAAGGTATATCTGAGATCTTTTTAAGAGGTGTTTTAAATAATGAGCAATAGTTAATTACAGATTAAGCTGTGATTTGAAGGTTCATTTATCATTACTAATGACTAACCCAAATAGAGTTACTACCAGGATAAGAAAACCAAGATTTAATCCTCGTCATCTTTGGTTAGAAAGATTGATGGCAATGATTGCTGTCGCTAATTTGATAATTGTTGGATTTGATTTAAGTTATGTTCCTTTGAGGGATTTTTGGCATTCAGGTCAAGTTACAGTAGGAGGAATTAATTCTGCTTATTTAAAGTTAGATGGCATTGAATTAGATTTGATTCCCGAATCTGTCTCACAAATAGTTACTAAATACGATGCTGTTAAAGGGATTATCCCCAATACTAATACTACAGAATATTTAGCCAAAGTCGATCAACTACAACAAGCATTAACAACTAATGATTTAAATTCCCCTCTAGTTAATAATATTATGGGGGATTTACGCCGTCGTAGTTTAGAAATTATCCAAACTAATGCCTTCTCCCAAGCCCATAAAACAGCTAATCTAGAAAGAATCAAAAATAGAATGCGATCGCATATTCCTAATCGCGATAATACGGCTGAAACGGCGTTTTGGCTCTTTTGGACTCCTGTTCATTTTGAAGGTAAAGTTGATCAGGAATTTGAGTTTTTTCAGAGGGAAATTCAGCCCTTGATGGCACGTAATTATGATCGATTAGTTGGCGAAAATCGGGCTTATGTTGATTATTTCGGCTTAATTGATTTTCCTATCGGTATGCTTTTTGCCTTCGAGTTTTTGGTACGTACCTGGTTTATTAGTCGCCGACGGACTGGGGTAAGTTGGTTGGATGCGATGTTATGGCGTTGGTATGATTTATTTTTTATTTTTCCTATTTGGCGTTGGCTAAGAATTTTACCTGTAATCATCCGTTTAAACCAAGCCCGATTTATTAACCTCAATGCAATTCAACGACAAGTTAGTCAGGGAATAGTAGCAGAAATCGCTGAAGATGTGACTGAAGTTGTGATTATTCGCATAATTAATCAAATACAAACTTCCATCCGTAATGGTGAGCTTGGTCGTTTATTATCCCAAAGCAGTCATGCTTATATTGATATCAATAATACTAACGAAATTGCTGAGATCATCAGAATTGTGGTTACAGTTGTCGTAGAGCAAGTATTACCAGCTATTCAACCAGAAGCAGAAACCTTATTACAATACAGTTTTGATAAAGCTTTAAAACAAAGTCCCGCCTATCAAGGAATTAAACTCTTACCAGGAGGCGATCGCACTTTGACTGGTTTGAGTCGTCAATTAGGAACTCAAGCGTACAGTGCCTTTAGTGGTGCTTTACAAACGGTTTTGGCAGAAGATAAACAGTTTGATCGTCTAATGGAAAGCCTGATCGCCAATGTAGGTAAAATTATGTCTAATGAGCTACAAGGTCGTAAAAGTTTGTCTCAAATTGAGTTTTTGTTAATCGATTTATTAGAAGAAATTAAAATCAATTATGTAGAACGTCTTTCTAAGGAAGATATTGAGGATATCCTAGAACAAACTCGCAGTCTTCGCCAACTCACCATTAATAAATAGTTAAATTGCCATTAATGACAACCTAATCGTGGTAATTACCTGGAAGCTTAAGTACATGGGTATAATAAGTTTAAGTATAATTAACAATAACTTAAATTTATAACTAGGTAATAATTCGGAGACTGGAGCAAGATGACTATAATAGGTTCTTTAGAGACATTTTCTCTTCCCGAATTATTTCGCTTAATAGATTCAGGGTCGAAAACAGCAGAGTTAATTATCCAACCATCCCAAGAATATCGTCCTTTTGCAGCCATCAATGACTATCCAGTTGGCACATATCATCTTTGGTTTTATCAGGGACAATTAGTAACTATAACTAGCAATCGTCCACAACATCTCAATTTAATTAGTATTATTAAAAAACAAGGGTGGACTGACAACTCGCTTCTCAATTACTATGCTCGAACCTGTCCCCCTAATACCCCTATGGGACTTTACTTATCTAAAATGAAGGTTTTTCCAGGGGAGAAACTTAAGTCTTTATTTCAATTACAACTACATCAAATTCACCAACTATTCAATCTAAGTTCTGGTAAATTTCAATTAAAGGTGATTACAGAACAACATTTACAACCTTCTAGTATTATGCCTTGGTTGGAAATGACAGGACTTAGTATACCTGCGGTTAAAGTCAATATTTTAGCTCTACGAGTGCTTAAAAATTGGGATCTTTTTGCAGAAAAGTTACCAGAATCAAGCTCTGCTCTACAACAATTAGTATATCAACCAACCCTTCGTCTAAATTATATAGAACAGCAACTTTGGGAAATGGCATTCGGTACTATGTCCTTGGGAGAATTAACTCAAATTCATAATTTATCCTTATTGGAAGTGCAAAAAGCAGCTTTTCGCTTAATGATGGGTAGATTAGTAGAGGAAATTCCTTTAGCTATTTTTAGAAAAAATACTGCTTCTGTCTCATCCAATGCCATGATCATGACCTATAATACACCACAGCGTCTTGAGCAATTATCTATACCTGTAGCCAGCACTAATTTAGTTACTACTTCCGCCTCTCCAGTGACTTATGAAACTAAGTTAGTAATGTCTGATACTGTATTGCCAAATCAGCAACAGGAAATTATGGTAACAGAGAAGAAAAAATTTAACCTTTCTTTGCTAAAAAGATTAATCAATTTTCTACGGAGCAAACTATGATGGAGAGATTACAAATTGCTCTTACAGGCCCAGTGGGAGCAGGTAAAACCAGTTTTGTCCGTACTATTAGTGAGATTGAAGTAGTAGATACCGATAGAGTTGCTACAGATGATACTAAATTACTTAAATCCACCACAACTGTTGCTTTAGATTTTGGTCGTATTACTCTAGATTCTGGACAAGTTCTCTATTTATATGGTGCGCCAGGACAATTTCGCTTCGATTTTATGTGGGATATTTTGCTTGATAAAGTTCAGGCATATATTTTTTTAATTGATGCTCATCGTCCCGAACATTTCCATTCAGGTCGTAAAATACTCAATTTTATGAAGCAGAAAACCCAGATGCCGATGATTATCGGTTTAACCCACACAGACTGTCAGGGGGCATGGTCAGGTGAGGATGTGGCTTTGGCTTTAGGGCTAACTGTACCAACTCAACGACCTACTATTGTAGCTGTTAATGCTGATGATCCTCAGTCGGTTGCTCAATGTTTGATTACTTTATTGGAGGAATTAATGTTAATTAGTTTAAATTAATTTAGGCAACAGCAATATTTGTTAATCTCGCAATTTTAAAAATTAAGTGGTAATCTCCATTATCCTTATTTTATTAAATCTGCTGACTTTTTTGCAGAATAATTAAAAGAATTTTAAAGACAAAAGACTATATCTTCACAGTAAACATAAGTTTTTTCTGTAGTTGTGAATGAGAAATCAATCATCTTAAAGACCTATTAAGATATTTTAGTTATAAGTTGTTTTTTCTAAAATAAACAAGTGCTTCCTGTGGAGTTTTGTTGTATCCAGATTCTTTTACCCAATCATTAAATTTTAAAGTATTATCCTGACCTAGCTTTAATACTTCGCGGTATTGTATTCTTATTGCTATTGTGAATGGTCTTTCATAGTAATAAAAATCATTATCAATTTCGTTTTTATTATTTTCATAGTAGCTATTGAGATTTTGAATTGCACAATCATTTGTATGTCCGAAATATTTTTTCAAGCACCAAATTATTGCTTCAAATAAAATGATAGTATCATCATCTACAGATCAAGAAAAATTGCTCATCTAATGTTTTTATTAAATAGGTCTACAGCTTTTTGAGTATGAATACTTGTTTGAACTTTATTCTCCCAAGTTAAAATATCACCATTTTTTCTTTTTCTCTTGAACAAAAAACCAGTAACTAAATCATATGTGTCTCCTCCATGCACCAAAGTATCTGGTTCAAAGTTTCTATTTTAGCTTACAAAATCAGACCATTCGTCTGAAGCAGAATTAAACACTAGATTATTAAATTGTTCTAATTTTTTATTTATTAAAGCCAAATCTTGTGATTTAGACAAATATGATTCAATTTAACCAAATTAAACAAATAATTGAAAATGTTGTTAATGGTACGCCAGAGCTTCAAGGAGCAGCCTTAGTTAGTCTTGATGGTTTACCCCTAATTTCTGTTTTACCTAGCAGTTTCGATGAAGAGAGAACAGCAGCAATGTCAGCAGCTATGCTTTCTTTAGGCGAGAGAATTGGTAATGAACTAATGCGCGGGATCGTCGATCGCGTGATGGTCGAAGGTAGTGAAGGGTATAGTATTTTGGTTAATTGCGGTAGTGACGTGATGTTAATAGTTTTAGCATCGAAGCAAGCTAAACAAGGTTTGGTTTTTCTAGTTATTAAGCGTTTAGCTGCTGAAATTAAGCCTTTACTATCTTAAGTTTTTTTTACTAAGTATTATCAGCAAAAATATGAAGATTGCATGAAATTAGGCACAATGGCTTTAAGATTTAGTAAATGTCTTCGGTAAATACTGAATTTTTATGTATTGTAAATTTCTAGGGTAGTGATTAGCAAGCCTTCAACTCTGGTTATAAATACTAACTATTATTCTCTTGAGGTATCGACAGATTAACTTAAGTAACAAGATCTTATAGTAATACAGTTGGCTAATGTTTAAGCGATTTCAAAATTCTATTCCGCCTCAAGGTTCGAGCAACTCACCCAAAGCGATCGCTCCTTCTGATTCTGGCAACTTTAGTCAAGATATATTGTCAACTCAACAAGCTCAAGCTGACTCTCTTTGGGAACAAGGTAAATTAAACGAAGCTTTATCACTCTACGCCAAAGCCCTTAAGGAAAATCCTCAAGTATTAGAGTTACAGCAGCGTTTAGCCGAACGACTTAAGCAACAAATAGATTTAGCGATCGCTTATGAGAAATTAGCCACCAATTTGAAAAAACAAGGGGATATTCAGCAAGCAGCTAATTATTATCGTCAGGCTATTAATCTTAAATCTTTAACAAGTAATACTACAAAGTTACTAAAGGCTCAAGTTACCCAAATTTCTAGATCCATAGTCCCCGTTGCAGACTTGAAGCAAGCAGCCTTTTCTTTTGTACCACTAACTTCTATCAATTCGGCGATCGCTCTTAAATCTGCCTCTCAAACAATAGATGTAGAACCTAGTAATATATCCCCATCCTTTGCCCAACGTCTTAAACCAATTAATCCTCAACAAGCTAAAAATATTGATTGGGAAACGGGACAAGTTTATCTCCAACTCGCTTTAGATCATCTTGAGAAACAAGAATGGGAAAAAGCAGCACTAGCCTGTAAACAAGCAACTCAGATTCTTCCAGATATGGCAGAAGCCTATAAAATTTGGGGAAATGCTCTACAAAGACTAGGTAGGACAGCAGAGGCTATGTCTTGTTACACTAAGGCAGTGGAAATTAAACCCAATTTAGCCGAAGTATATGCAGGTATTGGTAATCTATATGCTAATCAACAAAAGTGGCACGCAGCTATAACCCACTATCAAAAAGCAATTATCATTAAGCCCAGTGCAGAAATTTATAACAGTCTGGCTGGTGCTTGGCAACAATTGGGGGATACGGAAAAAGCTCAGTTTAATCTTTATCAAGCCGAAGAAATTAAGTTATCTAGTAATACATCTAGCAGATCTAAAACTGATTCTGAATTGAACGCAGTTACCGTAGAAGAGGTAAATTTAGAAAGTTCGGTAAATTCTTACCGCCGTATAGCACAAAAGTTAGAACAGGATAATCAATGGCAAAAAGCTGCTCAATATTATCGTAAGGCTCTAGATCTAAGTATTACTCACCCAAAGCTCCCGCCTGGAGAAAAATCTATGTTACAACAGCCACCGAATAAGCAGATACAGTTATCTCTAATTAGTATGGATGCACCAGATGAACAAACTACTCAGCCAGTAGGGCAACTAGATAAAGCAATTAAACGCTATTATAAGCAATCTAAATTACAGCCAAATTCTCCTAAGATTCATACAGATTTAGGCAATTTATACGCCAAGAAAAGGAAATGGCAATATGCGATCGCTTGTTATACTAAAGCAATTGAGTTAAATCCTAGATATGCTAATGCACATTTAAGTATGGCGCGTGTACTGCTAAAAATGGGTAAGCAAAAAGAATTCGTACGGGAAATGCAATTAGCGATCGCAATAGATCCTAAAATTGGTTCGGAAATGGATCGTTATTATCTGGGTAATGCTTTACTAGATCAAGGTCAACACCAGCAAGCTATCAGTTTTTATTACAAGGCTATTTTATTAAATCCTAAATTTATTCAAACTTATCACCGTTTAAGTGAAATTCTCAGCAAAAGAGGACAACATCAAGAAGCAATTCAGTTTTTAGAACGGGGAATTTATTTTAATCCTGATGATGCAGAATCTTATTATTTTTTGGGTCAACAATGGGAGCAACTGCAAAATTGGGAACGTGCCGTTAAAATTTATAGTAAAGTATTGCAAATTGAACCTCAATATCCTGGAGCTTTACAACGCTTAAATCACGCTTTGGCAGAAAAACTTAAGCTTCAATTACAAACTAAAAAGTAAAGAGTATTATTTAGTATGCAGCTATCACCCCAAGAACAAGATAAATTAACGATCTTTACAGTAGGTTTATTAGCCGAACGACGCAAGAATAAAGGCTTAAAGTTGAATTATCCTGAAGCAGTAGCCTATATTTCAGCAGCAATTTTAGAAGGTGCAAGGGAGGGTAGATCTGTTGCTGAGTTGATGAGTTATGGCACAACTATTTTATCCCGCGATGATGTGATGGAAGGTATCCCAGAAATGGTTCACGAGGTACAGGTAGAGGCGACTTTTCCCGATGGTACTAAGTTGGTAACAGTTCATAACCCCATTCGTTAATTGATTTGGTTTTGGCAGGAAATGATTTTTTTATAGCTTACATTTATTTGTATCTTTTAAACAGGGAATCTCTAAGTTTATATAATATAATGTTCGCCTTGATTAATATTAGGATAACATGGCAATTTTATGATATTTTTTTGTTACCCAACAATAGAGTGATATTAATTGATAGATAAATGTTATCTAAGCTCAAGATATTTTATTATTAAAATTCATCCGTAATAGAATCTTAACTAGTTATCTATATTAATAACTGCTACCGCTAGGCTATTTATCATCTAATAATTTAGCATTTCTATATTATGTATCTTTTGCTCTGTTATACGACTTGAGAAAGAATTATATAAGATTGATGTTTTGGGAAATATAGATTAATAGCAAATAATTGATAACAATATTTAAGTAAATAGCCAGAATAAAAAGCGGATAAATTTAACCTGAAAAGAAATTAAAATTATCTAACAGATTTTAGCTCGTAATAATTGCCTATTAATTTAACTTCTAGCTAATTAAAATAAATGTAAAATTAAATCAAATAATTTCACCAATAACTAATACCTTTTTGCAGATGATTCCAGGCGAAATAATTACCCAACCAGGGACAATTGAATTAAATAGTGGTCGAGAAACCCTTACTATAGAAGTTGCTAATACAGGCGATCGCCCTATTCAAATTGGTTCTCATTTTCATTTTTATGAAGTAAATCAGGCACTTGAATTTGAGCGTGAAGTTACTAAAGGAATGCGTTTAAATATCCCCGCAGGTACAGCAGTTAGATTTGAGCCTGGAGATGAAAAGACAGTTAATTTAGTCGCGATCGCAGGTAACAGGGAGATTTACGGTTTTAATGGCTTAGTTGAAGGCAAAGTTTAAGTATGAATAAGTCCGTAGCTAGGCTGGGAATTGGTGGGCCTGTAGGCAGTGGCAAAACTGCTCTTTTAGAATGTTTAATTCCTATTTTATCGGGTCAAGGTATTGAAATTGCAGTCGTCACCAATGACCTATTGACCACAGAAGATGCTGATCGTATCAAAAGGCGCGGATTTCTTGCACCAAACAGGATTATTGGGGTGGAAACTGGTAGTTGTCCCCATACAGCTATTCGAGAAGATCCCACTATGAATTTATTAGCTATTCGCGATTTAGAATTACTTTATCCGCAGTTAGATTTGATTTTTATTGAAAGTGGAGGTGATAATTTGGCTTCCACTTTTAGTTATGATTTGGTGGATTCTTATATCTTTGTCATTGATGTGGGTGCAGGGGATGATATACCGCGTAAAAATGGCCCTGGT
Source organism: Chondrocystis sp. NIES-4102 (assembly GCA_002368355.1). Classification (NCBI taxonomy): domain Bacteria; kingdom Bacillati; phylum Cyanobacteriota; class Cyanophyceae; order Chroococcales; family Chroococcaceae; genus Chondrocystis; species Chondrocystis sp. NIES-4102. Next base: position 4,476,914 of record AP018281.1, read on the forward strand.
TTCGTGCAAGCTGATTTAGTAGTAATTAATAAGATTGATCTTGCTCCTCATGTAGGTGCAGATTTAAATCTGATTCGTGAGCAAGCACCTGCTTTTAGGCATGGGAAACCTATTGTATATACAAATTGTAAAACAGGAGAGGGATTATTGCAAGTGAAAAATTTTATTTTAGAGACAGTTTTGTTTAGAGAGGGTGAATAATTAATTAAAGTGTTAAGTGTAAAGAATAACTTAGATTTAAAACTACAATCCAATTTAAATCATCAGACGATTTGTCAGTATCAGTATAGTAGCCATCCCCTACGTTTATCGCCGATATTTCGTTTAGAAGGAGTTAATTCCCACAGAGCTTATCTATATTTGATTAACACTTCTCCTGGTTTATTAGCTGGAGATCGATTAAATTTAAATATTGAACTGGGTGCTAAGAGTAATTTATATTTTACAGATCAAGCAGCAACCAAAGTTCATTCTATGCCAATAGTTAATACTAAAGCTAGTTTGGATTATCAAATATCACTAGATGAATATAGTAGCTTAGAGATAGTACCAGAGCCACTTATCCTTTATGAGGATGCAGTTTTAGAACAGAAAACAACCATTAAACTACATCCGACGGCGAAACTATTTATCAGTGAAATAATCTTACCAGGTAGATTAGCTAAACAAGAATATTATAAGTTTAACTATTATTTTAATTGTTTAGAAATCAAAGATTTTAACGAGCAATTACTTTTTAAAGAGGCGATGTGTTTAGAAGGAAAAAACAACCCTTATAAAAATCAAAAACTATTTTCCTCATTGCCAATTATCGGAAATGCGATCGCCATATTACCTAACACAGAAATAAACCTATTAATTAATAAAATAAATACCAATTATAATAGTGAACAAGGACTGCAAATAGCCACTACAATACTACCTTATGATAATGGTCTTGCCATTCGAGCTTTAGCAGATAAAACTATTAAACTTAAAAAGCTATTTAATAATATTCTCAACCAAATTAGAATCGATAACCAACAACAACCATTACCTTATATTCCCAAATAATTTAATTATCAACTATAAAATGCTAGAAGTAGCTAAAATATACCTAGGAAATCTCCAAAAACAGCCAGAATTAAGGCAACTAATCAATAAAGACAACAGTTTAGAAATAAATCTAGATCCAAGCGATCGCTTTAAAGGCAGAATCCATACTAAAAGCATCACAGGTAAGGGAGTAGGAATTATTAAAGATCGCGATCGCCCACTAGAATCAGGAGATATATTTCAAAGCGACTCAGGAATCTTTATCTTAATTCACCTCAAACCCCAGCAACTATTAATCATAGATCTTAATAATATATCATCCAATATTTTACCCAGTAAACTAGTACAGTTAGGTCATCTTTTAGGTAATCATCATTATCCGATTGCTGTTGAAAACAATAAAATATATGTACAACTAATCACTGATGCTAGAGTGTTAGAAAATCAAATAAAAGATCTACACATTTCCCAGCTACAAATAAGCTACGAACACCTTCCAAGTGATCCTAAGATAACATTTTCCACCCATAAACATTAACCATTAATATTAAAAATTACCTCTTAAAACAGGAACTAGCTAAACTAATAGAAATAAAATACTCATTTATTATCTATTCAATGGAAGCAACTAAACTATCTCAGAGCAATGTATCCCTTTCTGCTGTAGGTATTGGTACTTGGGCTTGGGGCGATCGCTTATTTTGGGGTTATGGATCTGATTATGGAGAAAACGAGGTACAAAAAGCCTTTGAAGCAGCAGTTGCTAGTGGGGTTACTTTTTTTGATACGGCTGAAGTTTATGGGCTAGGAGAATCAGAACGACTTTTGGGCAGATTTCTTAAACAAACTACTCAACCTATCCAGATAGCGACTAAATACTTTCCTCTACCCTGGCGATTTAGCAAACAAGCGGTTAGTGAGGCTTTAACTGCTAGTCTCAAAAGATTAGATGTAGATCAGGTTGCTCTATATCAAGTTCATATGCCCTTCGACTTCTTTATGGGACAATCAACTTTAATGGAGGCTCTGGCTATGGAAGTCAAACGAGGTCGTATACTTAGTGTGGGAGTAAGTAATTACTCAGCATCTCAAATGCAACAAGCCCATTACCTCTTGTCACAATACGATGTACCCTTAACGGTTAATCAAGTACGCTATTCCCTACTGACAAGAAAAATAGAACAAAATGGTGTATTAGAAATCGCCCGTCAATTAGGAATTACAATACTTGCTTATAGCCCCCTAGATCAAGGATTATTAACAGGGAAATACACCTCATCTCAACTAGAAAAAGTCGAAGGCGCAAGAAAACTTGATCCTAAATTTTCCTCTCAAGGATTAAGTAAAATCGAGCCTCTAATTGAACAGTTGCGACAATTAGGTGAAAAATATCAAAAAACAGTTTCTCAAGTAGCTCTTAATTGGTTAATAGCTCAAGGTAATGTAATTCCTATACCTGGGGCGAAAAATGCCAAACAAGCAGAGGATAACGCAGGGGCTATGGGTTGGCTACTGTCTCCTGAAGACGTGGCACAATTAAGTTTACTGAGTTTGAAAAGCTAATTAACTATTAAAAAATGAATCCAAGTAGTAATAGTAGTGGGGTAAATATTTCAAAACTCCACCACTATAATACTCATACCCACTCGCTAATATTACGGCGAAAATTTCCCAAAGGTTTTGCTTTCCACCTACTAAATAGTTAAACTAAGCTAGGCTCTGGTTTGATCTCAGGTTTCATTTCAGGTTTAATCTCAGTTTCCACTGTGGTTGGTAGCCCCTCAATAGGACATTCTTTTGTGCCTACTGTAGATCTAGTAATCTTTTCTGCTGTTTCCTTGGCTTTTTGCTCATCTAATACCCAATCTCGATAAAAATCAAAAGGACATTTTTGTACCCCTTCTGCACCTTCTCCAGAATTAATTAAGCCAGTGTAGCCTCGGTGCATCAACTTAAACAGATGGTTTTGAGATTGTGCATGGGCGCGGAAATCGCGAATAGCAAATTTAGATAGGGTAGCATATTGTACGCCGTTTTCTTCCTCCCCACATTCTCCTAAAGTCCGCCCATCAAAGCCGATAATCGCCGAATGTCCAAAATAGCTATATACCCCATCAAAGCCAGAAGCATTAGCAACCGCTACATAGGTATTATTCATCCATGCCATTGCTTTAGAAACAATAATTTGTTGTTCTTTAGCAGGGTACATATAACCTTGACAACGTACAATTAATTCTGCACCCTTCATGGCACAATCACGCCAGATTTCGGGATAATTACCATCATCACAGATAATTAAGCTAATTTTTAGTCCTTTTGGCCCTTGGGATACATAGGTAGAGTCGCCTGGATACCAACCCTCAATAGGACACCAAGGCATAATTTTACGGTACTTTTGAACTATTTGACCTTGGTCATCAATTAAAATCAAAGTATTGTAAGGAACTTTTTCTGGATGGGCTTCGTGTCTTTCGCCCGTCAAGGAAAAAACACCCCATACTCGATTACGCCTACAGGCTGAGGCAAAAATCGCCGTTTCTTCTCCAGGAATAATAGCAGCAGTATCCATCATTTCCTGCTGATCATACATAATGCCGTGGGTAGAATATTCAGGAAAAATAACCAAGTCCATACCTGGTAATCCTACTTTCATCCCATCAATCATTGCTGCAATTTTATGACAATTTTCAATTACCTGTTCTTTAGTATGAAGACGTGGCATTTTATAATTAACTACAGCAACACCAACCGCATCATTACTAGAAGAAATATCTCCATGAAAAGCCATAGTTTATACTCCTACAATCTTTTTTTATAATTGCTTTTGCTTAAAATACGCTTAATCTTTGAGGCACTATCTATCAAATTGTGCCAGAAACTTAAAGGAATTAACGTTTAGAACAAGATGCTACCAACTACAGCTAAAGGATTTTGTATCTGAAGTTACGGGAATTAGATAAATTAGGGATTGATATATTGTTGCTGCTTAAAATTATCTATATATATCTTAAGGGAAGGTATTAATAGGAGTCAGGAAGGGGGAGTCAGGTAGTGGGTATTAGGTATTAGGTAGTAGGTAGGAGTTAGGAATTGATATTATTTGAATGCTAATAAATAAAAGCTAAAAGCTAAAAAACTCAAAAATATTCCTTAATTTTTTAGTATTACTATATTTCTTAGGCAGATTTTCATTAAAAAATGGTGTTAACCACTTCTATTAACACCACTAAATTACTTTATTAAAAAGTTTTATCAGCTTTTAATCGTCGTCATCATCGTCATCATCGTCATCATCACGGCGACGGTAGCGTCTATCATCATCGCGGTAACGTCTGTCATCGTCATCATCATCATCATCACGGCGACGGTAACTTCTATCATCATCGCGGTAACGTCTGTCATCGTCATCATCATCATCATCACGGCGACGGTAGCGTCTATCATCATCGCGGTAACGTCTGTCATCGTCATCGTCATCATCACGGCGACGGTAACTTCTATCATCATCGCGGTAACGTCTGTCGTCATCCCCAGAGATTTTTCGGCCAATATCACGCCGTATTCCTTTGAACATATCGTCTATTGCCATTTAACTTCTCCCAATATTATTTACTTCCACCTTTCCACATTTGTTTTGCTAAATGGGTCGGCTAAAAGTTATATTTTTACTCAACCGTACGATATATATTGATCCCATTCTTAATAATCAAGTTGATAGCAATGAAGTAATATCGCAAATTGTAGTTATAGTGCAGGAAAAATACCTGATTGATGATTAATTAACTAAATAATATTTAAACAAACAAGAAAATGTTAAATAAAAAATATATGACAAGTGCTTGAAGATAACCAAATTAATTTTTTAAAGTTTTAATATTATTATTAAATAATTCTTGTAGCCCTACCGTACCCACAAAGAAAGTATAAATACCATAGAGCAAGGGATTTTGATTTTTAACAATTAAAGCAGCAATTATACCCTCAATAGCATGAGCAACTATAACAATATTTCCTGCCCAAAATAAATATTCTAGTTGAGGTGGTAGAAAGCCTTGGTGTTGATGTAAATAAAATTTCCAGCCATCTAATAACACTGCACTACTAGTTACAACAATTGAGGCTATTTTAAGTAAATTTAAAATAATTGATTTCATTAATATTAAACTTATCTTTAATTAATTATGCTATCAAAATATATATTCATATATCAATAAAAAATAATCCAATCATAGCAATCCTAAATAATTAAGTTAAAACAAACAGTTGCGAATGCTAAAGTTTCAAGTGTTCATTCCAATAAATTGATTTATAACTAATTAAACTAAGATTGCTATCGGCAAAAATAAAGCTTAAACAATAGACATAGAAGGTGAAATAGTTAATTGTTGTCCATCAGTAGGATGCCAAACTTGACCATCCAATGCCATTTGCTCAATCAAACTAGCTAAACGTAAGGCTTTAAGAGCTTGTTCTCCTCCAACGGAAGGGCGATCGCCACCACTTATACAGTTTACAAAATGTTCTATCTCAGCATAAATAGGTTCAACATTACTAGTGTAGACTTTTTCAGTAATCCCATCCTGTTTATATAACTTAGGTTTTGCGTCGGTGGGTAAATTATTATATTGATGACGATGAACTAAAATTTCATTTTTGAGAAAATCAGTTTCAATCAAAGATTTTTTACAGTGGGCTGATAAACGACGGATTTTACAATGAGTAACCTTAGATGCAGTTAAGGTAGCAATTACACCATTAGCAAAACCTAGATTAGCTGTTACATAATCTAAATTACCCGAATCTTGAGAAGTTATACCACTAGCAGTTAATTTAACCACTGGGGAAGCAGATAATTCTAAGAGTAGGTCAATATCATGGATCATCAAGTCCAAAACCACAGAAACATCATTAGCACGATGAGAATAAGGACTTAAACGACGAGCTTCTAAGGCTAAAATTTCTTCCGTTTGAATAACTTTACTAAGCTCTTTAAAAGCAGGATTAAACCTTTCAATATGACCTACCTGCAAAATACAGCCCGTTTCAGCAGCCAAATTAACTAAAGATTCAGCTTCAGCAATAGAAGCAGCGATCGGCTTTTCAATTAAAACATGAACTCCTGCTTGTAGACACCGACTTCCCACTTCATGATGCACTTTTGTAGGAACAGCAATACAAACTGCGTCTACATAAGGTAACATTTCCTCATAGTTTTCATAATAATGGGTGCGATATTGACTAGCAATTTCAATCCCCCTTACTAAATTACAATCGGATACTCCAATTAATTCAATATCTTTAAGTAAGCTAAGAATCCTAACATGGTGTTGTCCCATATTACCGACTCCAATCACACCCATCTTTAAAGGTTGGGATGGACTTTTAAATCCGCCATTAAGCGATTGTTGAGAAAAATTAGATTGCACTTTTAAGATTAACTCCTCCACCAGTAGATCGATTTAATTAATCGATTTCTTAATTACTCCTAAATCATCCAGATACTATCACAGAGATATTATTTGTGAATAAATTAAAAAATTCGCTTTAATATTGTATTTGCCCAGGTTTGGTAATATATCTTTACATTTTTTTGGGATTAATAGTTAAAAATTTATAGTTGATGGCAATTATTTTAGGTATTTGCATTTCTAATAATTTGAATCTTAGCTAACTTATAGCCAAATTCCAGACAATAGTGCCAAAATTTAGCTACCAATTTAACAGGTGAGTAACTGTTACCTTGTCAAAAGCCACTAACCTATAACTTATGAGGTGTGTATTCAATGATTAAGATAGAAAAATTTAACATAGGTATGAGCTTTTTAGCAGCTAGCGGTAGTGTAATAACCATATTTACCCAAAGTGCGATCGCGCAATCACCTATTGATTTTAAAGACAAAATTATTTCTACACGTGCTGATGATTTAGATGTCTCTATTCCAGCTTATCAACTAGTACAAAGACAATTGGATTTAGAACAATTCTGTCAAAATTATCCTTTTAATTCCCAATGTAGTAAAACAAATCCCTCTACTTCACCACCACCAGCAACCAGTCAAGAAATTATACCAGAACAATCTAGGACTGGTTGGGCAATTGTTCCCGAAATAAGTACTCTGGGTTTAGGTGCTAATGTAATTAGAAAAATCACGCCACAGGTTAATGCTAGGGTAGGGATAAATGCCTTTAATGCTGGTTTAGATAATATCGTAGATACTGACGTAGACTACGAAGCAGATTTAAATTTATTTAATGTCTCAACGCTGATAGATTTCCATCCTCTTAAAAACTCTGGATTTAAAGTTACGGGTGGGTTAATTTTCAATGATAACAATGTTGAGGCTACAGCAGATATATCTAGAGAAGTCGCCGAAGAGGTAGGAGTAATCACATTTCAAGGGCAAACTATCGATCTGAGAAACTTTGATCTCAGTGGGATCGCTATTGCTGATGCAGAGGCAGATATTACTAATAGTGTTTCTCCTTATTTAGGTATTGGCGGAGGTAATGCAGTAGCAGACAGTAAAAAATTAGGATTTTGGTGGAATTTAGGTGTAGTTTTTGGGGGGACTCCCGATGTTGAGATGACAGCGAATCTTTCAGATCAAATTCCTCAACAGTTTCGCGAGGAAGCGCAAGCAGCAGCAGCAGAAGTAATTGAAGATGAAGAGAAAAATATTGAAGATGAGCTTATTAGTGTTTACCCAGTTATTTCTTTAGGTCTTTCATATCAGTTCTAATCGTAGATAATTGTTACATAACTTTGCAATGGATAGTAATGCTGATAGCTATTGCTTTAAGCTGACAATGATTAACTAAAATTGCAATTAATAAATTTTTTTTCTTTACAATATGACTCTTGCTGACCATAAAAAGGCAAAAGCTCTCAAACCAGGTAGTCGTCGTCCAGCTAAAGAACTTTGTAGTGAATGCGGACTTTGTGACACATACTATATTCACTATGTAAAAGAAGCCTGTGCATTTCTCAATCAACAAATTGCAGAATTAGAAACAGTTGCTCATGGACGTAGCCGTGACTTAAATAATCAAGATGATTGGTATTTTGGTGTCAATCAAGAAATGATGGCTGCCCGTAAGCAAAAGCCAATTGAAGGGGCGCAATGGACAGGAATTGTAAGCGCGATCGCCATAGAAATGTTGAATCGAGGTATGGTAGAAGGAGTTGTCTGTGTACAAAACACTACCGAAGATCGTTTTCAACCCTTACCAGTCATTGCTACTACTCCAGAAGAGATATTGGCAGCAAAAGTAAATAAACCTACTCTATCCCCTAATCTAAATGTTCTTGAGCAAATAGAGCAGTCGGGAATGAAACGACTGTTAGTTATCGGCGTTGGTTGTCAAATTCAAGCCTTAAGGGCAGTAGAGAAAGAATTGGGACTAGAAAAGCTCTACGTCTTAGGTACTCCCTGCGTTGATAATGTTAGTCGAGCAGGTTTACAGAAGTTTTTGGAAACTACTAGTAGATCTCCTGAAACTGTGGTGCATTATGAATTTATGCAGGACTTTCGTATTCATTTTAAACATCAAGATGGTTCTATTGAAAAAGTACCTTTTTTCGGATTAAAAACTAATCAATTAAAAGATGTTTTTGCCCCTTCCTGCATGACTTGTTTTGATTACGTGAATTCCTTAGCTGATTTAGTAGTTGGTTATATGGGTGCGCCCTTCGGTTGGCAGTGGATCGTTGTACGTAATGATACTGGCAAACAAATGCTAGATTTAGTTAGAGATCAATTAGACACTCAAAATGTTATGTCAAAAGGCGATCGGCATCAAGCAGTACAACAAAGTATACCTGCTTATGATAAAGGTGTAACTTTGCCTATGTGGGCTGCCAAAATGATGGGGGTGGTAATTGAACGAGTAGGGCCAAAAGGTTTAGAATATGCAAGATTTTCTATAGATTCGCATTTTACTCGTAATTATCTTTACTTGAAACGTAATTATCCTCAAAAGCTCGAGCAACACGTTCCTGATTATGCTAAAAAAATAGTAGAACAATATAAGTTGCCAGAATAGTAAAACGTCGTATTCTTTGCTATTATATATAAGCCCTCATTGGAGAGGTGGCAGAGTGGTCGAATGCGCTCGACTTGAAATCGAGTTTCCCGAAAGGGAACGGGGGTTCGAATCCCTCCCTCTCCGTACTTTTTCTCATAATGTACATTGAGTGAATTATTATTTATAGCAATTTTGAATATTTAAAGCTAATTGATATATTGATTGCTTGATAAATTTATCTAAACGATTTGTAGCTTAACTTCTCTTAAATACAGTTACAAATTTAAGTTGAATTATTGTTTTATCCTGTGTATATAATCATTGGATATTTTTTAGCACGCTTATATTAAGATGTTCACATAATAGTCATATTCTTGAGGGCTAATTAGTCATTCTTTAATTAGATAACACACAAAGTCAAGTTATTAAAAGAGCAATCTTATTTGTCTTTTATACGCTTTTTTCTTTCTAATGATTTTCTACAATTATTTTTAAATTTTATTATTTCTTTCAATAGCTACTTCAAGTTAGAAATATCATTAAGAGCAACTACCTTTTAATTATATTTGTTGGCGGAAGAATTCTTTTTATAATCTGGGATTAAAAAATGAAACCTGGCAAAAAAAAAGCCCCCCATTTCTGGAGAGCATTTTCGATTATTTAATTACTTAATTATTTATTTGTCTGTTCAACTTAACCATTGATAGCAGGAGCAGTCAATGCTACAGGTGCTGTTTCGCCACTTGCTAAGTCTAATGGGAAGTTGTGTGCGTTACGCTCGTGCATTACTTCAAAACCGAGGTTAGCTCTGTTGAGAATGTCTGCCCAAGTGTTTACTACACGTCCTTGACTGTCCATAATAGACTGGTTGAAGTTGAATCCGTTAAGGTTAAACGCCATGGTTGAAATACCCATTGCTGTAAACCAGATTCCGATAACAGGCCATGCACCCAAGAAGAAGTGCAAACTACGCGAGTTGTTGAAAGATGCGTATTGGAATATTAGACGACCAAAGTATCCGTGTGCTGCTACGATGTTGTAGGTTTCTTCTTCTTGTCCGAATTTGTAACCGTAGTTTTGTGATTCAGTCTCAGTAGTTTCACGTACCAAGGAAGAAGTTACTAGAGATCCGTGCATTGCGGAGAATAATGAACCGCCGAATACACCTGCTACTCCCAACATGTGGAAGGGGTGCATTAAGATGTTATGTTCTGCTTGGAACACTAACATGAAGTTGAATGTACCGCTAATTCCTAGGGGCATTCCATCGGAAAAACTTCCTTGTCCTAATGGGTAGATTAGGAATACTGCTGTTGCTGCTGATACTGGCGCGGAATATGCTACACATATCCAAGGACGCATTCCTAAACGGTAGGATAATTCCCACTGACGACCCATGTAACAGAATACACCGATCAAGAAGTGGAAAATAATCAATTGGTAAGGGCCACCGTTATACAACCACTCATCTAGAGAAGCTGCTTCCCAAATTGGGTAGAAGTGTAAACCAATTGCGTTAGAGGAAGGTACTACTGCACCAGAAATAATGTTGTTGCCGTAAATTAGTGATCCTGCTACAGGCTCACGAATTCCGTCGATGTCTACAGGAGGTGCTGCTACAAAGGCGATTAAGAAACAAGTTGTCGCAGCTAGTAGTGTTGGGATCATCAACACACCGAACCAACCTACATAAATGCGGTTGTTAGTGCTTGTTACCCAACTACAGAAGTTTTCCCATGCTCCGCGTGTTTCGCGTTGCTGTAATGTAGTTGTCATGTTCGTATGATTGCTGTTTTATTTAATTATCTAGGTTCTTGAGAAGAACTAGACCAGAAACGGGGTATGAAATAATGTGTTTCTGCTGTCTATGTATTTAAATATAATAGACTTTTCTATTTTTATCAAGTTTTGTTACATTCCTTCTTTTTATGTAAATAATTAGTTTTTCTTATGTTCTGCTTGATTTGGTTTGAAAGCCATACAAAAGATGATGATAGTTAAAATAGATTATCTATATAGAGTAAATAAAAACAGCTATGGTAACTCCTCAATTTACAATTTAAAGTTGAAGAATCAATGAATCTTTCAAAGTTTGCTCAGTATGAAATTCGTTTTAGATCCTGATATAGCGGTCAAAATTGACCAAATGAAACGTCGGGTACGCTGGCAAGAACCGATAATCAAAGAAAAAGCGATCGCCCAAACCAAATTATTTATCGATGACGCTAATAGAGATAATCCTGAGTTTTCTTTTTTAGTTATTGGTGATAGTGGGTGTGGGACTCACTTAAAGCATCATCCACAACGCCAAATCGCTCAAGTGATGTTAGAGCATCAAGAAAGAAGTAGCTTTATTATCCATACTGGCGATGTAGTTTATCAGGTAGGGTCTAGGGAATATTATCAAAATAATTTTATTAATCCTTATCGAGAATTTATAGTGGGTGGTGAAAGACCCAAGCAATTGCAGTATGATCGTTTGACCTTTAAATTACCTTTTTTTGCTGTCCCAGGTAATCATGATTACTATGATTTACCTTTAATTTATGGCATACTCGCACAAGCAACCTGGCTACCTCGTCGTTTATTAGGAAGCAGGATTGATTTAGATGTAGGATGGCATGGTTCTTATAAAGGGGAAGCTTATGCTAGAGCCTTTTTAGATTATTTACTTGATATTCAAGATCCGACTAATTTAGAACGGCATTTAGATATTCACTATAGCCTCAACCAGACAAATGGAGAAACCCAGCGTTGTCTTAAATATGAACCTGGTAAATTTACTCGTTTACCGAATCGTTACTATACATTTCGTTATGGTGGAATTGATTTTTTTGCTTTAGATTCCAATACTTTTAATGAACCGTTATCTATACCTGATACACAGGAAGGGGCGGCTCGAAGAGCAAAATTACTGGCTCGTCAAAGCAAGATAATTGAGCAGGAAGAAAAAATACAAATAGCAATGGCTCAATTAAATGCTTATGATCCTGAAGATGCGGATAAGCTAGATGATTATTATGCAAAGATAGAACATTTAGAGGAAAGTCAGAGGGATATTAGCAAACAATTAAATAAACAACAACAAGAAATAGATTGGGAACAATTAAACTGGCTAAAAGAAAGTTTAATAGCATCGTGGCGAGATGAAGCGGTGCGAGGTAGGATTATTTTTCTTCATCATCCCCCCTATGTTACAGAAGCAACCAAATGGAATCAGGGACAGACTTTAGCAATTCGCGATCGCTTACGTCAAGTATTTGATGATGCGGTAGAAAAAATTGGCACAATACCCCCAGGACGTTCGGTAGTAGATATAGTTTTATCTGGTCATGCACACTGTATGGAACATTTCTATACTAAACAGACGGGATATGCGGACTCTAATATTAATTGGCTAGTATGTGGCGGAAGTGGTCATAGTTTACGTCGTCAAAGAAAGGAAGGTAAGATTTTGTTTCAAAATCCTGATTCTGATTCTGAACCTATTGGTCACTCTTGTTTGTTTTTGGGGCGCAATGGTAGGGGTAAAAAGACTAAACGCCCTTATTCTTGTTTACGGATTGATGTTCAAGCTGGAGATAGACCGCAATTCACTGTACATCCTTATGTTGCAGAATGGCATCAACGTCAGTGGAATCACTACGCGATTGATCCTTTTATTATTTAGTTGGCAATAGTAATCAGAAATTACCAGGATTAAGTTGAGGCTTGCTATTTTCTGGTGATTCTTCGTTTACTTGTTGAATGGTTTTAATATAGCGTGTTTGTGTGCCAAAATTTAGAGGTTTAGCAACCGCGTCTAATTCGGCTTTAGCTTTAGCTTTTGATTGTAATTCTAAAATGGATATGGGAATAACAATTACCCAAAATAAAGAGGCGATCGCAATTACTATCCAAGATGCTCGATCGCTTTTGGAACATTCTGAATCATTTAACATTCTATATAGTAAAAATATACCGTATGCCCCAGCCCCTGATAAATAAAAAGTCATTTTAAATTATAAAATTAAAAGTTTTACCTACCATTAATTATGGTACTTACTAGCTTGTAAGAGAAACAGTATTAATCTCTAAATGCAAATGAAGTTTTTATAAACTATTATTTTATTATTAGCTATGTCGTCTCCTGCCAATGATGCTTTTGATTTATTTACGTGGCAAGATGTCAATCAACTATTAACCTTAGATTTGAATCAGTTAAATAGTATTAAATATCATTTAGACTTATTGTTATTAGCTTTAGAAGCGATCGCAGATCTTGATTCAGTAGCTTTTATAGAGGCTGCTAAGGATTTGAATTTAAAATTATCCAAAAGCGATCTAGGCGAAAGTTTTGCTCAAAATAAGGAAATCGCTATAGAACAAATTAAATCTTTAATTTTAATTATTTGTTATTTAGCTAGGCAACATCAAGAATTACTTAGGCGTGCAGTAGGTTTACTGGAACAGGTTACTGTGGAATATAAATCTAGTAATCAGGTAACTTTACTGGCTAACTATTTTGATTTATTTATTAATTATTATCAAACACGTATAAATCAAAAATTGGATATATCTATTGATTATTTAACACAATTAGCTGGCAAACTTTTAAGTAATTTACTCTTTTATAGTGGTAACAATGGTCATCATTTGTTATTGGTAGTAATTATTGATGCTGCAAAATTATCTACAAATCAATAAATATGTCTAAGATTATCTTTCGTTTTACGCCCCCCACTTGTACATTAGAAATTAAAAATATAAATCCAGTGGCGCGAAGTTGGCTACAGCCTAATAGTATAGTAGATTGGCAATTTCAATTAGACTTTGATGATCCACGTGTACCAATAGCGCAACAAATAACTATAACAGGAGATGTACAGTATTTATCACAATTACACTTAGCTGTTAATGATTATCTTAGATATTTATTACAACCTGGGTTTATAGATAAAACTAACGAACAAATCCAGCAACAATATAGTAAAGAGCAGCTTTATTTAAAACCAGAAGGATTAATTAATCATCAATTATTTTTAGGAAATTTAAATCATAATCATACTACTAATACTGTTCAACTTAGCACCGTTCAATTATTTGATTTAGTAACAGCTTTAAACGCATATCAAACCAAAATTGAAAATCAATCTACCTTAAATTCAACGCCATCTCGAAAACAAATTTATCTTTGGGGCGCAATTCCTGTCTTATTGATTGCAGCGATCGCTCTTATAACTTCAATTGTCAAAGATCCTACAACTTCAAATATAAATCCATCTGCCAAATCTCAATCCTCATCGGAGATTCCACAGTTAGATGATATAATACCTCCCCAACTCCCAAAAACAAACATAAAAGCAATAAGGAAGTCAGAAACATCTGAATTAACCTCTCAAGAAAGATTGCCACCTCCGCCTTCAGTGGATACTCCAAAACCTAAACCTAATATTCCCGATCCTGCTGATTATCCTTTAGCTGAAATTGCTAGGGAGTCAGGATTAAAAAGTACAGTTAAACAAGCAAATAATGCTACAGAAAAAAGTAATTCAATAATTACAATTCCAACAGAAACTATTAATAATTATGATGAGCTTGAAAATAGTCCACAATTAGAAGCTGAAAATCAAGAAGTAGCTAAGTTAGATAATGTACCTAATGAATCATTAACCCAGTCTGATCAATTACAAGAAGTAAAAACTTATTTTCAAGGGAAATGGCAACCGCCAAGCACATTAACGCAAAGTTTAGAATATCGTTTAGAACTTAATAAAGATGGTTCAATTAAACGTGTCATTCCTTTAGGTAAAGCTTCAGAATTATACCTTGATCAAACTAATATCCCCTTGCAAGGAGAATCATTTATTTCCCCCTTAACAGAATCACAAACATTAACGATTCGTTTACTATTAAATCCTGATGGTGGGGTACAAACTTTTACAGAATAGATTAATAGTTTTAATAACTCTCAATTGAAATTACGTCACTTAAACTATTTGGCTATATTACTTCTACTAAAAAAGCATCAGATGAGATAGCATCTAAAAGAGATTTTGGGAAGATAATATGGCAAAACAAAAAGTCGGTTTATTATTTGGTGGTTGCTCAGGAGAACATGAAGTATCAATTACTTCTGCAAGAGCGATCGCTTCTGCTTTGCAACAAGGAGATAATCAAGCTAAATATGATGTTTTACCCGTATATATAGATAAAAATGGTACATGGCAAGCTAGTAATTTGGCTCAACAAGTTCTAGAATCAGGAAAGCCTTTACTACCTCAAACAACTACAGTTGATAATCACCAAAATAATCTCGCTGTTACAGGTTTCTCTTCCTTAACTTCTGTAGGACAAAATTTTAGCTATTCTGAAATTGATGTTTGGTTTCCCATTTTACACGGCCCAAACGGCGAAGATGGTACAGTTCAAGGTTTATTAAGTTTAATGAAAGTTCCCTTTGTGGGTTCGGGTGTACTAGGTTCAGCCTTGGGTATGGATAAAATTGCTATGAAAATGGCATTTACCCAAGCAGGTTTACCTCAAGTAAAATATGTTGCGGTGAATCGATCGCAAGTGTATTCTAACCCCTGTGTTTTTCCTAAACTTTGTGATGATATTGAGGCGCAGTTGGATTATCCTTGTTTCGTTAAACCTGCTAACCTAGGTTCATCAGTTGGTATTGCTAAAGTGCGATCGCGCTCTGAATTGGAAGAAGCATTGGATAATGCTGCAAGTTATGATCGTCGTATTGTTGTAGAGGCTGGAGTTAAAGCTAGAGAAGTTGAATGTGCTGTATTAGGTAATGATCATCCTCAAGCTTCGATAGTGGGAGAGATTACCTTTGATAGTGATTTTTATGATTATGAAACTAAATATACTGAAGGATTAGCTCAATTACATATTCCTGCGGATTTACCTGCTGATATTATTGATCAGATTCAAGCAATGGCAATTAAAGCTTTTCTTGCGGTAGATGCAGCAGGGCTTGCGAGGGTTGATTTCTTTTATGTTGAAGAGACAGGGGAAGTCTTAATTAATGAGATTAACACTATCCCTGGTTTTACTTCTACTAGTATGTATCCTCGTCTTTGGGGAGCAACTGGTATAGATTTTCCGCAACTAGTTGATCGCTTAATTAAACTGGCTTTAGAAAGATATCAAGAACAAATGAACTAAAGTTAACTTAATTTACCTGAAGCTATATTTATACCATTTCTCTTTAAAGTTGTATTTAATATGTTGATTATCAAAGTTAAATCTCATTTAAAGCATTTTCCTAGAGAATTGGTATTGGCGGTTTGATTCGCATAGAAACTATTAAAAGTATTGTTGATTCTTTTTTAGCTTCTGCTGGGTACTTATTCAACTTCCATTAATTGTTTTTATTAGCTTTTAGCTGTTAGCTTCTTAGTTAGTAACTCAGTCTTTACTCCCATTACCTACTACCTACTACAAGCGTGCCTACTACAAGCGTGCCTAGTGCCTAGTACCTGACTTTTATGATCGCGCTTACCACTGCCGTATTGTAGGCAATTACATATATACTACTTACTAATAATTAATAACAGGTTGTTGAAATCTATAAATATCTCGAATAGTTCTAACCCAACCTTCAGCAAGAGATTCTAAAATGCGATCGCCTTTCTCCTTTGTTGCAACAGTAGCATCTCCCATCACACCACTTTTACTCAATTCTTTAGTTAACCAAGCAAAAGGTAATTTTCCTTCCATATCCAATAAACTATCAACGGGTAAACCTTGGGGATATTCCTTCACAGCCTCACTCATGTTAACTTGTTCTGGTAGTAAAGATAGCAACAAGCTAGTTTCTGCATCTCCCGCATGAATACCATATTCTTGTTCCTCTTTTGTTAATAAGTCGCCAACAATATGAGGTACACGCCAAGTAAATAAAGGGAAGACAGAAAAATCAGGATGCTCTTGATGGATATCTCTAGCAGCTATCTCCATGATTTGTGGTTGTCCACCGTGGGAGTTCATTAGTACTAGCTTACGAAAACCTGAACGATAGATACTAATTGCCATCTCTTGAATTACTGCTAAAAGAGTTGTGGCACTAAGGGTAATAGTTCCAGGAAAACCAGAATGTTCATTTGATTTACCATAATATAAACAAGGTAGAGCATAAGCTGGAATATCAGAATCTAATTGTGATAATGCTTTGCCCAAAACTCCTAAGCTAATTGCTGAGTCTACGGCGACAGGTAAATGAGGGCCATGTTGCTCAATTGCGCCAATTGGTTGGATAATCACTACATTCTCTTTACTCGGCATTTGCTCTATTGCTTTCCAAGATAAATAGGGAAAATAGCGTTGAGGAGGAATAAAGCCGTGCATCATAGAGGTTTGGTGATTTAAAATTTTGAGGTTGATCGTATCATCATTTGTAGCTGGAGGCGAGCAACTCCAAATACCTACAGTGGTTAAATTCAACAATCACAACTGTATGTAACAAACGTTATAATTGCCTAGATAACTTTTGGGTTCAATTACTCGGATATATATAATTAATGTTAGTACTAAAAAACTTATTACGCTTGCTAGCTGCTTCTACTAGTTTAATTGTTTTATTATTATCTACTAATCCTGCATTAGCGTTTGAGCAAAACGACTTGTCAGATGTTGCTATTAACCAGCCTAAATTAGAAATAATCAATTTAAGCATTGATAGTCCCATTTTACAGTTAACAAACCAATCAAATAATACCTCAGTAGAACATTTAGGTTGTAATTGCGCAGTTTGTCTTCAAGGTATAAGACAGTAAGAGGCTAGTACAGTAGCAAGTAAAGATGTAATTATTAATCACTATTATCAGTAATTAGTTTACCTGATGCTTGATTTAACTAAAATAGCAGGACAAATTCCTGGTATTAGTCAACATTTACATAAAGAGGCGATCGCGTCGCGTCAAAGATTAGAGTCTGCCCAGCAATTACAACAAATAGCAGCCAACCGACAGACAGAATTAATTCAAATTCAGACCGATTTTAGCGATCGCCTTTTATTTGCTGCTGCTACTCCTATTGAACCTCTGGATCAATGTTTTTTTATCTCACCCGCCCCTTATAGCCATAGTGTATTTGCTACCGATGGTTCACAAATTGCTCCATCTCATCATGAAATTGCCTATTGTTATCTGATTAATATTGGTCAGATCATGCTTCACTACGGGCAGAGTCTGCATCCCTTATTAGATAGTGTGCCAGAAGTATATTATAAAACTGAAGATCTTTATATCTCTAAACAGTGGGGTATTCGTTTAGAAGAATGGATGGGTTATTTACGCACAGTTTCAGAAGCAGAAACCTTGGCAGAAATGGCTTGTAATTGGGTTTTGCCTCCAGGAGAACATCATGATATACCCAATTTAGCTTTAATAGATGGTTCTTTAATTTACTGGTTTTTAGATGGGTTACCTACTGAAGCTAGAGATAAAATTTTATCTCCCATTCTAGCTGCTAATGAAAGACTAAGAAAAACCAACATTCCCATGATAGGTTATGTAAGTGCATCTCGTAGCACTGAAGGTTTAAACTTTTTTCGCTTACAAAGCTGTATTCATAATCATCCCAATTGTGTTGTTCATTGTGGAGATATGGCAGATAAATATCCCTGTCAAAAGTTTGAAGCGTTAAGAGATGCAACCTTTTGGGCAAGTCAATTGCAACCTGGGCAGAGAAGTCCTTTGTATCGTAGTAATTTACGTATTTTAGACCATTATCAGGACTTACAAAAAATCTATTTTTGCTATCTTAATGTAGGTACTGAAATTGCCCGCTTAGAAATTCCTGCTTGGGTAGTAGAAGATAAAGATCTTTTAGATCAGTCCTTAAGTATTGTCATGGCACAAGTCCAAAAAGGTTATGGTTATCCCGTCGCCCTAGCGGAAGCCCATAATCAAGCAGTAGTTAGAGGTAGCGATCGCGCTCGTTTTTTTGCCCTTTTAGAACAGCAATTGATTAAAGCTGGTTTACGTAATGTTGGCACATCCTATAAAGAGGCTCGTAAGCGGGGTAGTATTGCCTAATAATTAATCAAAAAGAATAAAGATTTAACACAAGCTATCGCTTTACTTTACAATCATTTGTTACAATTACTGGCGATAAAGTTAAGATGTAAAACATTTCTTCATTGAGCCAACAATCATTAGATACAATAACTATTAGTGATCCCAGTCTCGATACACTGACTCAAGAGCTAGCTGTTATCCAGCAAATTAGTTCTAGGCGAATCGCTCTATTAGGTTCTCGTCATGTACCGATTATGCATCAGCAGCTAATTGAAATGATGAGCTATGCTTTAGTTTTAGCAGGTAACCGTTTACTTACTTCTGGAGCTATCGGGACTAATTCTGCTGCAATTAAAGGGGCAATGCGCGCTGATTCCAATTTATTGACGGTAATTTTGCCTCAAAGTTTATCTCGTCAACCCCAAGAGTCGAGAAATCAACTAGAAAAAGTTGTTCATTTAATCGAAAACACTAAAAATGATCATCTATCTTTAGGTGAAGCAAGTGCTTTATGCAATAGCGAAATTATTTCCCGTTGTGATCAATTGATTTGCTTTGCTTTTCACGATAGCAATACTCTCTTGCAAACTTGTCAAGAAGCCGAAGAGCAACGTAAAATAGT
The DNA here is from genome assembly GCA_002368355.1 of Chondrocystis sp. NIES-4102. Classification (NCBI taxonomy): domain Bacteria; kingdom Bacillati; phylum Cyanobacteriota; class Cyanophyceae; order Chroococcales; family Chroococcaceae; genus Chondrocystis; species Chondrocystis sp. NIES-4102. The sequence goes on from AP018281.1 coordinate 4,496,609, forward strand.
TACTCTTTTTTATTTTGATTAGAAATACAAACAGCTAATTTTAATTGAATAGAACCTGTGTAGAATTAATGTATATCCTAATTCTCTAGTTGTTCTTTTTTATAGATTTAAAGAGCAGTATGGTATATAAAAAATTGTTAATATTTTAGCTATGATCAAGCACACTATTTCCGTTTTAGTGGAAGACGAGGCAGGAGTTTTAACGCGCATTGCTGGTTTATTCGCCCGTCGTGGATTTAATATTGAAAGTTTAGCAGTCGGCCCTGCTGAACAGTTAGGTATCTCGCGTATTACTATGGTTGTACCAGGAGATGAACAAATTGTTGAACAGTTAATTAAACAACTGTACAAATTAATTAGTGTGTTAAAGGTACAGGATATTAGTCAGCAACCGTGTGTAGAAAGGGAATTAATGCTGATTAAAGTTAATGCTACTGCTTCTAGTCGGGCGGAAGTAATTCAATTGGCACAAATTTTTCGCGCTCGAATTGTCGATCTTTCGGAAGAAACTCTTACCATTGAGGTGGTAGGTGATCCAGGTAAAATTGTAGCAATTATTCAGATGTTAAATAAATTTGGGATTCGTGAAATTGCTCGCACTGGTAAAATTGCACTGATTAGGGAATCTAAAGTTAATACTGAGTATTTAAAATCTTTAGAAGCTAAGATTACGTTATAAATCATCAAATTTTCAAGGGCGTGTCGCTATTTATTTGTAAGACTGCCCTGTCTTTATTTTTTTGATTAGTAATTAGTTAGTTTGATATCAAAATTAAAAGCTAATTAATTTATTTGTCTAATTATCAAATATTTATAGTATGTATATTATCACTAGATAATATTAGAACATTTTTTAGCTTTTCACTGTCTGCTGTCTGGTAAATATAACCCAATAATCACCCGAATTATCAAGCAACTAATCTTTTATAGCTATATCATTTCGATATATAGAATTAACCACTACAACATTCTAATAAAGATAATTGCCTGAGCGTAATAAAATTTTGTTCCAATAATATTTGTTCTAAATTAACTTCAGTTTCTAATAAACAAGCATGACCACTTAAAGGCAATACAGTCATTTTAGCGTTGGGTAAAATATTTACTAGCTTTTGAGCTTCCTCTACAGAAGGTAATAGACCATCTGAATCACCAGCTATAAGCAAACTAGGCATATTTAAAGTGCGTAGTTGTTCATCTGTAACCTTAAAATCTCTCAAAAGAGATAAACGCCAACTAATTACCTGGGGAGGTAAAGACTTCATATGAATCAAAAGATTTTGGCGATCGCACTCTGTAATACGATTTAGTCTTACTAAAAAAGGTAGTAGCCCAGCAGCAGAATAACGATGTACCCAAGTTGGTAACCAAGGGGCTATATCCGCACCTAAACCTAAAATTGGTAACTGATGATAACAAGAAGCAGGATTTACTAAAATTAGTTTTTTAACCAAATCAGGGGCTGCTATAGCTGTCTTTAGGGCTAAACAACCTCCAAATGATTCGCCACATACGTATACTTCTTGATTCTTCTTATTGCTTAATTCCGATTCAATCAATTTAACAGTATCTCTAGCTAAATGCTGCCAAGTACTATAATTATTTGATTCAATTTTTAAACAACGTAGATCAAAATGAGTTTTTAACCCATCTGCTTGATTTTGAAATAATGCACCTGTCCCATCCATTCCAGGCAAATAAACAAATAAAGGTGCATCGGAATTAATTTGTCTTGGTTCAATGAAATCTACACTAGAAGCAAAATTCATAAATAACTTTATCTTATGTTAAATAGAAAACTTAAAACTTAAAATTCCTTAATATTGATTATTATCTAATTTTTAAGTATTTAGGTAGGTTTCGTAATATTTTTCTTTATATTTACTACATATTTACAATTCCATCAATAATATATTGCCTCTTGTAATAAATTACTAATTTCTGTTTGGCAATATTGAGTGAGATCTGTAGCTAAACTTTTAGCGTGTTTCCCTTTATAGTCTTGTCTTTTAGCAGTGTTAATTAAATAGGGACGACCGATGAGCACTTGCACATCATGATAAATCAACATCGGATGTAAACCCTGACGTTTAAAAAAAGGTTCATTTTGGTCAAACTGCGCCAACCAGCGAATAGGAATACTAGGATATATTGTCTCGGATTTTGAAGCGATCGCAATCGGTAAGACAGCTAATTCAGCCACAGGCATCTGTAAAGCCAAGTGAGCAAATCCACGCTGAAACTCTCCAATTTCATGGGGTGCTGTAGGTTCAATCATCGGTCTTGTCCCTTCGGGAAATAAACCTATCCACTGTCTAGCGGTTAATAATGAACTAGCTGTTTGAAAAAAATGCTTTTGTCTTTGTTTAGCTTCAGCTAGAGGGATGCAGCCTAAAGAATCTACTATTTCTCGCACCATAGGGGTTTGCCCCATATAATGATGACAAGCAATACGTAAAGAATAGGGTATAGCCTTGATTAATATCGGCGCATCAAGAAAACTACGATGATTGCTAATTACAATTGTGGGCAAATCTTGAGGAATGCGATCGCTATGACATACAGTGAAATCAAGATTAAGTCCTGATATCAAACTCTGAGCAATTAAATTGGGTGTAAAAGATAACATTAAAGTATAATTTTTGCTAAATCAATGCAATACCTTGAAAAGCATACATAGGCTACCAAAGGAGGCTAGTTTTTTGTAGAAAACAATGCTTAATATTTAACAAAAATTTCAGGTTTTCCTGCTTGACAAAAGTTATATTAAAGCAAAATTCGCTCATAAAAATATTATTGGGACTACCTAGCCAAGTTTGTTAACGAACTAGACAAATTATTAAGTATTTTCCCGAACTAAAATGTAAAACCATGTTGTAATTAATACTGTTGATGGAACGTTTTTTTACCAAGGTTCTCTAACTTACTAAAACACCTAGTATTTAGAGAAAGAAAGAAAATCGAATGTGGCACATTGCACGTCAATATATAGAATATTGCTATCGAACCCAAAAGTCTATAAGATTTATATCCTTAAAGTTTGAGCAATTTTTCCTTTAATTTAAATGAATACCTCCTCTAATAACCATAAATTTGCTTTAACTACTCCCTTATACTACGTTAATGATGTCCCTCATATTGGTAGTGCTTACACTACTATTGTGGCAGATGCAGCAGCTAGATTTCAGCGTTTACAGGGTAAATCTGTCCTATTTATTACGGGTACAGATGAACACGGACAAAAAATTCAGCGCACGGCAGCAGAACAAAATTTAGAACCCCAAATACATTGCGATCGCATTGTAGCTAGTTTTAAATCTTTGTGGGATAAACTTAACATCAAATATGATCGCTTTAGTCGTACTACTGCCTCTGATCATCAAGCAATTGTTAATCAATTTTTTGATCTTGTTTGGCAACAGGGCGATATTTATCTTGATCGTCAACAGGGTTGGTATTGTGTCGCCTGTGAAGAGTTTAAAGAGGAAAAAGATTTAATTGCCGATCATCATTGTGCTATTCATACCAATAGACAAGCAGAATGGCGTGATGAAGAAAATTATTTTTTTCGTCTCTCTAAATATCAGCAGCAGTTAGAAGCATTATATGAATCTAACCCAGATTTTATTCAACCAGTCAGTCGGCGTAATGAAATTCTTAACTTTGTTAAACAAGGTTTAATAGATTTTTCAATTTCTCGTCTGAATATGAACTGGGGTTTTCCCATACCCGTTGACGAAAAACATACTATTTATGTCTGGTTTGATGCTCTTTTAGGTTATATTACAGCCCTGTTAGAACCTGGACAAGAACCTACTTTAGATAACGCTTTATCTCAGTGGTGGCCGATTAATTTACATTTAATAGGTAAAGATATATTACGTTTTCATGCAGTTTATTGGCCAGCTATGTTAGCTTCTGCTGGTTTACCCTTACCAGAACAAGTATTTGGTCATGGTTTTTTAACTAAAGATGGACTCAAAATGGGTAAAACTTTAGGTAACACTATCGATCCTTTTGATTTAGTAGATAGATATAGTGCAGATGCTGTACGCTATTACTTTTTAAAAGAAATTGAACTGGGTAAGGATGGCGATTTTAATGAAACTCGTTTTATTAATGTGCTTAATGCCGATTTAGCCAATGATTTAGGTAATTTGCTTAACCGTACCCTGGGAATGCTAAATAAGTATTGTCAAGGACAGCCACCGCAATTAACTAGTGCTGATTACAGTTTAGACCATCCACTAAAAAGTATTGGTATTCATCTGGGCGATCGCGTAACTCAAGCTTATGAAAAACTGCAATTTAGTCAAGGTTGTGAAGAAATATTGATGCTAGTGCGCTCAAGCAATAAATATATTGATGACAGTGCGCCCTGGAGTTTATTTAAACAAGGACAACAAGCCCAAGTAGAACAAATTTTATATGCTGTTTTAGAGTCGGTGCGTTTATCTGCCTATTTGTTATCGCCCATTGTCCCAGATCTTAGTACTAAAATTTATCAGCAATTAGGGTTTGATTGGGATTTTAATCAACATGACGGTAATCTAACCACAGCAGCTACAACTTTTTCTACTCATTGTCAGTGGGGTAAACTATCCACTAATACAATTTTGGGTAAGGCTAGTCCAGTTTTTGCAAAATTAGATTTACCTTCAGAAGCTTAAATTATCACAAGCAATTTAGTTCAGTATATTTTTTTACTGATATAAAGTGACTAAAGCGACATTGTTTATAACAGTTGAGCAGGATTATTCATTTTGAAATTAATTAGCAATACTGTTAGGACGGGCAAAATTTAACAAATTTCGTTATCCCCTATAAAACTAGAATACTTCTACCTGGTTTGATTATTTAAAGTAGTCAGTAATTGTGGGGCTAATCCACCCAAAATAGAATAACTTTTTTCATATAAAATGAGGCTTAACATGATGTTGGATAATTTCGGAAGTGACCCTATCTTTACACCAGAACAAATTCTAGAAAATAGGGGACGTGTAGCTATATTTATCGATGGCTCTAATTTATTTTATGCAGCACTGCAATTAGGTATTGAAATCGATTACAGCAAGCTTTTATATCGTTTGACTGGGGGATCTAGGCTGCTACGATCCTTTTTTTATACAGGGGTAGATCGTACCAATGAAAAACAGCAGGGATTTTTACTGTGGATGCGTCGCAACGGTTATCGCGTGATCGCTAAGGATTTAGTACAATTACCCGATGGGTCAAAAAAAGCTAACTTAGATGTAGAAATTGCTGTGGATATGATGGCTTTAGTTGCTGCTTATGATACTGCGGTTTTAGTTAGTGGTGATGGAGATCTAGCTTATGCAGTAGATGCGGTAAGTTACCGTGGTGCTAGAGTGGAAGTAGTTAGTTTGCGTTCTATGACCAGTGATAGCCTGATTAATGTCGCCGATCGCTATATTGATTTGGATCAAATTAAAGAAGATATTCAGAAAAATACTAAACATGCTGATCCTTATCGTAGTTTCTCAGGATTTGGAATTTTGGATGATTAGAATGGAAGCATTGTCTTCTTTTTCTTATTAAATTTGAATATTCTTAAATTAAGAGTTAAAAAGCTCAATTTACTTTGGGTAATTTTTATATTTTGTCTGGTGGGCTGTCAAAGATCATCTGATTCTCAGCCCCAGACTTTAGAAGTAAGTCGCTTAGATACCCAACTTATTTTAAATAATGCTGTTTTGGAGCAATCTAATCAATCAGCAGCTACTGTTTGGAAAATTAAAGCAGCTAGCATTGTTTACAGTGAAGATAAGAAAACTGCTAACTTGCAAGGAGTAGTTGCTAATTTATTACACCAAGATGAGGTAATTCTTCAAATTAGTGCAAAAACAGGAAAAGTTCAGGATAACGGTAATGTGATAATTTTGGATCACGAGGTAATTGCTAGTGATCCACGTAATCAAAGTGTTATCAAAACTAATGCTGTTGAATGGCTACCACAAAAAAATCTATTATTAATTAAAGATAATTTAACTGGAATTCATCCAAATTTACAAGTAACCGCAGCTACAGGGAAATACTATACCGACATTGAACAATTGGAAATATCAGGTAAAGTAACTGCAACTACTAGTGAACCAGTTATACAGTTAAATAGCGATCGCCTGGTATGGAATATTCCTCAAGGTAATATTAAAAGCCCTGGTACAATCAAGGTGGTAGGTTACAATTTAGATCAAAAGATCGAAAATGAAATAGTAAGCGATCGCGCTGAGGTAAATCTAGCTAGTTATACTGCTACCCTCAACAGCAATGTTGAATTAACATCCTTAAATCCAAAATTACAAGTAGCTACAGAATCTTTAAATTGGAATTATCAGCAACGTCGAGGCTATACTAAGCAACCAGTTCAAATTGTAGATCGCAAGCGTAATTTAAACTTTACTGGTAATCAAGCAGAAGTTGATCTCAAACAGCAAATAGCTAAGTTAACCAACGGTGTAAACAGTATTAATGCTCAAGAAAATTCACAGTTGTACGCTAATCAATTAACTTGGAAAATTGCCACTGCTGATGTTTCGGCGGTTGGAAATGTTATCTACGAACAAAACAACCCTTCAATGAGGTTAACAGGTGAAGTTGCTAATGGTAATTTAAAAGATAACAATATTACCGTTACTGGCAATGGCAAAATTCAGGTCACATCTGTAATTAATAATTAATATATACCGCTTCCTAATCGTACATTCTTGCTTCTAATGCACTAGGATTTTCTTCACAATATAGTTCAAATTCTGTTTTAGGTTTTTCAACAAAATCACTCTTATTAAGAATATCGCTAATTGAAATAACCCCTAATAATTTTCCTTTAACTACAGGCGCACGACGAATGCGCGTATTAGCAAATAAGCGAGCTACATACTCTACACCCAATTCAGGATTTACTACTACACAAGGCTTAGTCATAATCTCGTAAACACGCATTTGTTTAGGATCATGCCCAAAAGCAGCTACTTTATAAATAATGTCAGTTTCTGTAACCATTCCATAGGGGTCGTTATCACTTCGACGCTCCACTATCAAAGATCGCAACCCTTTATCTTTCATTAATTTTACAGCTTCAGCGATCGTTGCTGATCCACTAATGGTTACAACATCCTGAGTCATTATTTCCTGAGCTTGCATCATGGTAATGTATCTTTATCTATATGTAAAAATTAAAATTAGGGGTCGCTAACAACCCCAAAGGAGCAACCTTATCTTAAATTAGTCTTCGTAAATTCGACACTCTAAAGCATCAGGATTTTCACTACAATATACTTCTAGAGAATTACTAGGCTTTTTAGACTGACGTTTATGAGCAGCAGCAGCTTGTAACTCTTCTACTACATCCCAAGCAGCAGCACATTCAGACGATGTTGCTCCCTTAGCTGCACAAACTTCACGAGCTTCCTCACGAGCGACATCTAACCTATCTTCAATATACAGAGGTTTAGGCTTCTCCACGAAATCGCTTTTTTGTAAAATATCACTGATGGAAACTACCCCAAGTAATTTACCTTCAATTACAGGCGCACGACGGATACGGGTATTAGCAAATAAACGAGCTATATATTCCACACCCAAATCAGGATTTACTACAACGCAGGGTTTAGTCATGATTTCATACACTCGCATCTGTTTAGGATCATGCCCAAAAGCAGCTACTTTATATACAATATCAGTCTCAGTCACTATTCCATAAGGGTCGGAGTCAGTACGACGATCTACTATTAAGGCTCTTAACCCCTTATCTTTCATAATTTTGACGGCTTCAGCGATCGTTGCAGAACCACTAATAGTAACTACATTTGTAGTCATGATATCTCTGGCACAGAGCATTGAGTTTGATCTCCTAAATTTTGTTGAAATTAAATAAAAAAGTAAGTTTTTAAAAAAGTTATGCCGACAACTGGGTCGTCCAAGCAGGATGGGACATTACTTGAGTTGCTACAGTAGCAGGTGTTCTGAGAATTTTATCTTCTCTAGTAAGAGCAGAAGTGCTAGAATCGTAGGTTTCAATGAGCTTACCATTAATAGAACACGTAAGCATCAAGTAATCGCAACTCGGACATTCAGTCTGAGTCATTTGATTTTCTGGACAGTTATTATATTCTATTTCTTGCTCAATAAAGTAACTGCGGATCGCTAAATTTCCACAATTAGGACAACGGACAGAATAAGTTTGAGCCATAGTTCAATAAATTTCCTCTTTACAGAAATTCCATCTTTTCAGCTACCTTTGCAATATTTATAGTCTTAATTGTGTTTCTAAAATATTGCTATAGGTTTCATAAGGTTGCGCCCCAAACAAATTTTCTACTACTTCGCCATCACGAAATACTAAAATAGCAGGAATACTTCTGATGCCATATTTTTTAGCACTGTCTTTATTAGCATCAATATCTACCTTAACTACAGTCGCGCGATCGCCATATTCGCTTGCTAATTGGTCAATTAAGGGTGCAACTATTTTACAAGGTCCACACCAAGTCGCTGTATAATCTACAACTACCAATTTCTGCTCTGTAATTAACTGGTTTAATTCCTCTGAATCTACAAAATTTGCTTTGATTACAGAACTCATATAGTTAACCCTGATTAATTTTTAAATGAATATTTTTGTTTAATTGACAAACTATTTAATACAGTTCATCTTCTTGATGTGTCATGATTTTGCAGTCCGAGGTAGGATAAGCGACACAGGTTAAAACAAATCCTTGTTCTATTTGCTCATCATCAAGAAACGCTTGTTCAGATTGATCTACTGTTCCTTCGATTATTTTTCCAGCACAACTAGAGCAAGAACCCGCGCGACATGATACTGGTAGATCAATATCGTTTTCTTCTGCAGCATCAAAAATGTATTGATCATCTGCTACTTCAATAGTTTTATTTAATCCTTCTGCTTGATGAATTAACGTGACTTTGTAAGTTGCCATAATTATTGTTAGTTATTTGTCCAAGACGATACTTTTATTGATAAACTTACGAATATAATTTTGCCCAATGTATTTTAATTACCCATGAATACAGAACTCAATACCCATAATGAAATTTGGCAAAGATTAGAACAGGGAAAACAGGCTAAGGCTGCTCAAGGTGGCTATGCTGGCTATGGATCTCCTGCCTTTGGTCAAAAGGCTGTTAATGGAGAATTAGTGATAGATTCTCAAGAACAAGAAATTATTGAATTAATCCGTCGCCATCATAAATCTGGAAAATCACTTCAGCAGATTGCAGATTGGTTAAATCGTAATGACTATAAGACAAAACGCGGTCAGCAGTGGCGTAGAATATCCATTAAACGAGTTTTAGATCGTCTTTATGGCAAAAGTAAATAATTTATGTCTCATCAATCTTTTTAACTAGTAGAACCTTTAATAACCTTAAAATCTTATCTAGTCTTCATTGTGCTTTTTATATTGTAACATCTCTCTCATAATAAACCCTAAACTAACTAAAAAAAAAGTACTTAATCAAAATTAATTAGAATAATTAAGGTTTCTATTACTCATTCAAGATTGTTTGTTGCCTGTGTTTTCAAAAAATCGAATTTTATATAAAGATTTTTGCCCATAATTTCGCTACAGCTTGATTAAATCAAAGCCAACAAAAAACTATTTATGGAATCTTACGAACAATCTTTTGCCTCTCCAGATTTAGAAAGCGTAATAGATCGTAATCCTTTAATTATTTCTCCAGATATACCTATAATTGAAGCGATCGCTCTAATGAGTAGAGCCAGAGGTGTTAGTTGCCAAATAAGATCCGCCAATCATCAGTCTGAATTTTCATTTTCCCACTCCCATATTTCTAGTTGCGCTTTAGTAATGGCAAACTCAAAATTGGTGGGCATTTTGACTGAGCGAGACATTGTAAGATTTACTGCTGAAGGATTATGTTTGGAGTCGGTAAAAGTTAACGAAGTGATGACTCAACCAGTAGTAACCTTATTACAAAGCAATCTTAAAGACGTATTTGCAGCTTTATTTCTATTTCGGCGTTATCGCATTCGTCACTTACCAATTATTGATGGAACAGGTCAGTTAGTTGGGGTAATATCTCCTGAAACTATTCGTCAAGCAATGCGACCTGCCAATCTACTTAAATTAAGACGGGTAGCCGATGTTATGAGTAGAAATCTTATTCATACATCTGCTGATACAAGCGTACTAAAAATAGCTCAATTAATGGCTTGTGAGCGCGTAAGCTGTGTTGTTATTACCCAAGCCAATTTAGAAGCAGATATTTCTACACCTATAGGTATTATTACTGAAAGAGATATTCTCCAATTTCAGTTTCTACAAGCCAAACTTGATAATTTAACCGCACAACAAGTAATGAGTAGTCCACTGTTTCTACTCAGCCCCGAAGATTCCTTATTAATGGCACATCAAGAAATGCAGCATCGAAAAGTAAGAAGGCTGGTTGTATCTTGGAATTGGGGAAGAGGGTTAGGCATAGTCACCCAAACTAGCATTTTACGTATATTTGACCCTATGGAAATGTACGGAGTAATTGAAACTCTCCAACGTACTGTACAGCAATTAGAACAGGAAAAAGCGGATTTATTAGCTATGATTGACAAAAATTAAAGAAAAAGACTTATTTTAGCGTCTCAAACCAAGCTTTAATTCCTTCTGCGATCGCTGTTGCCAGTTTATATTGCTCTTGAGAATTAGTAATCCATTCAAATTCTTGAGGATTAATCATAAAACCCAATTCTAATAAAATAGATGGAGCAGTATGGGGGCGAGTCAAAGCCAAATTATTCCAATATGTTCCATAGTCAGGACGATTTAACTTAGTTATCAAATAGTTATGTAAGAACATCGCAGGAGCATGAGCTTGGGTATTATACCAAAAAGTACTAATTCCTTTAGTATTTTCTGCATCCCCATTATCAGGCAAAGCATTATAATGAATCGAAACAGCTAAATCTGGTTTTATTCGATTAATCATAGCCACCCTATCTTGTAAAGACACATCTATATCCCTCTCTCTAGTTAAATATACTTTCGCTCCTAGTTTAATTAACTCCTGTTCAATTAACTTAGAAATCAGTAAATTAATATCTTTCTCTGGATAACCTGTCGGACCCTTAGCTCCCGATTCTTCGCCCCCATGTCCAGGATCTAAAAGTATTTCTATATCTTTTAAGGGATAATGAAGATTAGCATTATTAGGTTTGCCTGCGGTTACATTATTGTTTCTAAAACTATCGGCAGCAAAATTAGAATCTAATATAGTTTTGGGTGGATGACGTAAAGAAAAAACTAAACTACTCCCTTCATAACGCAAATCATAACCCCATTGTTGTTGACCATGCAGTTGAAAAGTATATTCAATTTTACTTGGCGATACTTGTTGCCAATCAAGACGCTTGACCACTGGATCAGCATCAAAACGAATTGTATCAGTTTGCGCCGTAGTATTATAAATAGATAAAACAATACTGGTTTCATTCTGCTTTATTTCCACAGGTACAGGTAACTGTAAAGGAAAAGTTATTTCTGTTGCAGATTCTACCTGCCTGGCACTTATTCCACGAATTATTGATATTGCAGGCAGATTTCCCAATACAGGTTTTGTTTCTACGTTTTTAATCCAGCCACCATAGTCAAGACGCAACCATTCTCCCTCCTTGCCTGTAACTTTAACTCTTGTTCCTTTAGGTAAGGGAGTTAAACGAGAATAGTCCGTACCTGCTCCTGTTCTAGCTACGCCAAAATCTGCAATAACCTCAACAACTTCAATATCTTGAGGGGCAAGAATGCTAATTTCTCCTTTCCCTTTTTGAATTATTTGCTCATCCCCTTTTTTGAGTTCAAATACTGGATTACCATAATCGCGAGGAATATCTAAACTAGTGCAACCTGCATATTTTCCTAAAAAAGATTTATTGATAGGTTGATTATCTGCTGTTAATACTGCTGAATTTAAAGGTAGATCGACAGATTCTATTTGAGGTAATAATAAAACTTTGCTCCTACCAATTTGTACTGATACATGAGCATCTAAGGGGGCTACTGCACCAAAACAAATCGGTTCATCGGGCAAACGAGCAATATCTACTCCTGGAGTTAAAGAATCGCTCGCAAAACCTAATTGTTGAGGAACTTCTGGTTTGTTATTAAGACGATCTACTTTAATTTTTATTTCCTGATCCTGGTGACGGATAACGAAAGTATTTTCCCCAATTTTTAAAGGTAAACTAGGAGCGAAATGTCCTGAACTACTGCGATTTCTAACTTTTTTACCATTAATTATAACTGGATATTGTGGTGCTGCAGTACCAATAAAAAAAATTTTCTCGGCGGTAGTTTGATGTTTAGGGGGAGGATAAACAACTGATAAAGCAGATTTAGCCTGAGTAGATAAAGGCGTAAGTATCATCCCACACAACATGAAAATCTCACTCACAACTGCTACACCGAGAAATTGTTTCATTTTTTTTACTTACAATTTAAATTATTTCCATCCTGAGCGATCCATAAGTTTAACAGCAGCAGCATTATTTTTGCCGTAAGCAGATACATTAACCGTATCTTCTTTAAATTGACCAAAACCCTCTACAACTGGATTGACAGGAGTTCCCGCTACAACAGGATATTCATTATTACCTATAGCAAAAAACTCTTGAGCTTGAGGACTAGCAAGGTACTCTAAAAAAGCGATCGCCTTATCTCGATGAGGTGCATTTTTTAACATACCAGCCCCACTTATATTTATGTGAGTACCTCTATCCTGTTGATTAGGAAATAAGACTCCTACCTTATCAAATATTTCTTTATTATCTGCATACCTAGCTAAGTAATAAGTATTAGCCAAAGTTAAATCTGCACTTCCTGCTGCAACAGCCTCTATGTTAGAAGTATCATTGCCTTCAGGAGGGCTAGCCAAGTTAGCCACCAGTCCTTTAATCCATTCCCCTGTTTGTTCTTCCCCCTTAACCTCAATCATTCCTGCAACTAAAGACTGATTATATATATTGCTGGATGAACGTACTATTATTTTACCTTTCCATTTAGGGTCTGCTAAATCTTCATAAGTAGTTATTTGAGTAGGGTCTACTTTGTCTTTGTTATACATAATTACTCTAGCCCGTTTACTATAACCAAACCACAGATTTTGCGGATGCCGTAAATATTGAGGAATTTTTTCTGTTAAAATTTTCGACTCTACAGGAGCAAAAATTCCAGCTTGCTCTGCTCTCCATAATCTCCCAGCATCGACAGTAATAAGGATATCTGCAGGGCTATTCTCTCCTTCACTAGTAATTCTCTCAATTAGTTCATCATCCTTCCCTTCAATTAAATTTATTTTAATTCCTGTGTTCTCTGAAAAACCGTTATACAATTCTTCGTCAGTATTGTAATGACGAGAGGAATAAATATTAACTTCCCCACCTTTTTGAGTTGAATTTGTTGATGAATTATTAGAATTATTGGTTTCTTGAGATTGCTGATCGCTATTTGTTTGATTGCAAGCAACCACTAAGGCTGCAGTACTAATAGCTATAAAACTACGTCGAGAATATTTGTTTATTTTTACTTGTCTATTCATAAAAATTTATAAACTCATTTATCTAGAAATCAAGATATTTTAGATTTCTTATAATACAGTTTTTGCTATTTATTCTCAATAAGCTTTTTGGCAAATTTTTATAATACTCAACAATCAACTACTGCTTTATTCTTTATGCCTAGAATGCTTTCAATCTAGCTAATTTTCTGTAAAGGAAATCCTAAACTTTCCCTTTGTTCCAAGTACAATTGTGCTACTTTTCTCGCAAGATTACGAATTCGGCTAATGTAACGAGTTCTTTCCGTAACAGCTATCACACCTCTAGCATCAAGCAAATTAAAACAGTGAGAACATTTAAGTACGTAGTCCAAACTGGGCATAACTAAACCCCTATTTATTAGTTGTACGGCCTCTTTTTCATATAATCCAAACAAACTAAATAAAAGCTCCGTATCTGAAACTTCAAAATTATAAGTACATTGTTCTATTTCGCTTTGAAGAAAAATATCACCATAACTAATAGAGTCGTTCCATTTTATTTTGGTGATGGCATCCACATTTTGTAAATACATAGCTAATCTTTCTAAACCATATGTAATTTCAATCGAAACAGGTTGACAATCAATTCCGCCACATTGCTGAAAATATGTAAACTGTGTCACCTCCATTCCATCCAGCCAAACTTCCCAGCCAGAACCCCAAGCACCAACCGCAGCATCTTCCCAATTATCTTCAACAAAACGAATGTCATGGTCTTCAGCATTAATATTTAAAGCTTTTAAAGAATCTAAATAAATCTCCTGAATGTTGTTAGGCGATGGTTTTATCAATACTTGATACTGATAATAATGTTGATTTCGGTTAGGATTTTCCCCGTATCTGCCATCAGATGGTCTTCTACAAGGCTCAATATAAGCTACTGACCAGGGTTCAGGGCCTAACGCTCTTAAAAATGTATGGGGATTTTTTGTACCCGCACCTTTTTCAACATCATACGGTTGAACAATTAAGCAACCACGCGCACTCCAAAAATTATTTAAAGTAGCAACTATTTCTTGAAAAGTTAGAGACATAAAAATATATCCATTGAAATTTGATTTAAATATTGCTTCAAAAACTATATTACGACCTAGTTTGAGAAGAGAGGAAATTTTTTTCCAATAAAAGGGTTGACAATCGGGGGGGATAAAAGTATATTGGTAAATGCGCGGTTGAGAGGGGAGACCTCGAAACAGCAGCCCGAACCTAGACAAAGCAATAGTTTGACGAATTTTTCAAGCCAAGTAAAAAGCTTTTTTCAACTTGAATAAATAAAAAATAAAGTAGAGAAACAAGAGTCGAAAAGTCAAATAAAACTTGATGGAAGTAGATTCATCATGGAGAGTTTGATCCTGGCTCAGGATGAACGCTGGCGGTATGCCTAACACATGCAAGTCGAACGATGTTTTCGGACATAGTGGCGGACGGGTGAGTAACGCGTGAGAATCTGCCTTCAGGATGGGGATAACAGTGGGAAATCGCTGCTAAAACCCAATGAGCCGAGAGGTAAAATATTTATAGCCTGAAGAGGAGCTCGCGTCCGATTAGTTAGTTGGTGTGGTAAGAGCATACCAAGACGATGATCGGTAGCTGGTCTGAGAGGATGAGCAGCCACACTGGGACTGAGACACGGCCCAGACTCCTACGGGAGGCAGCAGTGGGGAATTTTCCGCAATGGGCGAAAGCCTGACGGAGCAATACCGCGTGAGGGAGGAAGGCTTTTGGGTTGTAAACCTCTTTTATTAAGGAAGAAGAAAGTGACGGTACTTAAAGAATAAGCATCGGCTAACTCCGTGCCAGCAGCCGCGGTAATACGGAGGATGCAAGCGTTATCCGGAATTATTGGGCGTAAAGCGTCCGCAGGTGGCTAATCAAGTCTGCTGTTAAAGACAGAAGCTTAACTTCTGAGAGGCGGTGGAAACTGGATAGCTAGAGTACGGTAGGGGTTGAGGGAATTCCCAGTGTAGCGGTGAAATGCGTAGATATTGGGAAGAACACCAGTGGCGAAGGCGCTCAACTGGGCCGTAACTGACACTGAGGGACGAAAGCTAGGGGAGCGAAAGGGATTAGATACCCCTGTAGTCCTAGCTGTAAACGATGAACACTAGGCGTTGCTTGTATCGACCCGAGCAGTGCCGTAGCCAACGCGTTAAGTGTTCCGCCTGGGGAGTACGCACGCAAGTGTGAAACTCAAAGGAATTGACGGGGGCCCGCACAAGCGGTGGAGTATGTGGTTTAATTCGATGCAACGCGAAGAACCTTACCAGGACTTGACATCTCGAGAAGCTCTAGGAGACTAGAGCGTGCCTTAGGGAACTCGAAGACAGGTGGTGCATGGCTGTCGTCAGCTCGTGTCGTGAGATGTTGGGTTAAGTCCCGCAACGAGCGCAACCCTCGTTCTTAGTTGCCAGCATTAAGTTGGGCACTCTAGGAAGACTGCCGGTGACAAACCGGAGGAAGGTGGGGATGACGTCAAGTCAGCATGCCCCATACGTTCTGGGCTACACACGTACTACAATGGTTGGGACAAAGGGCAGCAAGCTCGCGAGAGTAAGCGAATCTCAGCAAACCCAGCCTCAGTTCAGATTGCAGGCTGCAACTCGCCTGCATGAAGGAGGAATCGCTAGTAATCGCAGGTCAGAATACTGCGGTGAATTCGTTCCCGGGCCTTGTACACACCGCCCGTCACACCATGGAAGTTGGCCACGCCCGAAGTCGTTACCCTAACCAATATGGAGGGGGATGCCGAAGGCAGGGCTGGTGACTAGGGTGAAGTCGTAACAAGGTAGCCGTACCGGAAGGTGTGGCTGGATCACCTCCTTAAAGGGAGACCTAATTCAATTACCAGAAGAAGTAGGGCAAGTTGTTTGCTCGATTCAAATAAAACTGAGTAAGAAGAAAACATCCCAGAAGGTCGGTTCAAGAAGAAAGAAGAAGCGAGAAGAAGCGTCAAACTAATTGTTAGGGTTCAAGGCAAGAGAAAAAATGGGCTATTAGCTCAGGTGGTTAGAGCGCACCCCTGATAAGGGTGAGGTCCCTGGTTCAAGTCCAGGATGGCCCACCACCAACCGAATCATTGAGAAAAGAGGTAATCATTGATCTACTATCTAGGTCAGTGGTAACAGAAAAAATGAGAGGGGGTATAGCTCAGTTGGTAGAGCGCCTGCTTTGCAAGCAGGATGTCAGCGGTTCAAGTCCGCTTACCTCCACCAAAGAGAAGGAAAATTCAGCACTATCATTACTAATAGATGAGGATGCTGGACTTTACCAAGTCTAGTAAAAGAACCTTGAAAACTGCATAAAGACTAATAAGATAAGAGCCGAAAAGAGCTAAGTAAAAAGGTAACTAAGTCAAAAAAGTTATCGAAATCTAGATTAAGTCCAAGGTAGAAAACCTAAAATCAAAGATAAAAATCAGGTCAAGCTACAAAGGGCTAACGGTGGATACCTAGGTACACAAAGGCGAAGAAGGACGTGGTGACCGACGAAACGCTTCGGGGAGCTGGAAACAAGCATTGATCCGAGGATATCCGAATGGGGCAACCCAAAAGAACGACCTGCTGAATATATAGGCAGGAGCGAGCGAACTCAGCGAACTGAAACATCTTAGTAGCTGAAGGAAGAGAAAGCAAAAGCGATTCCCTTAGTAGCGGCGAGCGAAGCGGGATAAGCCTAAACCATCGACTTAGGTAGATGGGGTAGTGGGACAGTCATCAGGATGATCTAAGCTAGACGAAGTAGTTGAAAGCTACACCAGAGAAGGTGAAAGTCCTGTAGTCGAAAGTGGCAATCACCAGACTGAATCCCGAGTAGCACGGAGCCCGTGGAATTCCGTGTGAATCAGCGAGGACCACCTCGTAAGGCTAAATACTAATGTGTAACCGATAGTGAAACAGTACCGCGAGGGAAAGGTGAAAAGAACCCCAGTGAGGGGAGTGAAATAGAACATGAAACCGTTAGCCTACAAGCAATAGAAGGACGATTAAACGTCTAACTGTGTGCCTGTTGAAGAATGAGCCGGCGACTTACAGGTGGTGGCAGGTTAAGGAGTAATATCCGCAGCCAAAGTGAAAGCGAGCCTGACAAGGGCGAAGATTGTCATCATTTGTAGACCCGAACCCAGGTGATCTAACCATGTCCAGGATGAAGCTTGGGTAAAGCTAAGTGGAGGTCCGAACCGACTGGCGTTGAAAAGCCAGCGGATGAGGTGTGGTTAGGGGTGAAATGCCAATCGAACCTGGAGCTAGCTGGTTCTCCTCGAAATGCGTTGAGGCGCAGCGGTTGGAAAAAGCATTGGGGGGTAAAGCACTGTTTCGCTGCGGGCTGCGAGAGCGGTACCAAAGTGAGACAAACTCAGAATACCCAATGAAAGTCAACCAGTGAGACGGTGGGGGATAAGCTTCATCGTCAAAAGGGAAACAGCCCAGACCACCAGCTAAGGTCCCCAAGTACCTACTAAGTGAGAAAGGAGGTGGGAGTGCATAGACAACCAGGAGGTTTGCTTAGAAGCAGCAATCCTTAAAAGAGTGCGTAATAGCTCACTGGTCTAGCGCGCCTGCGCCGAAAATGAACGGGGCTAAGTAGGACACCGAAGCTGTGGACTTCAAGGAATACTTGGAGTGGTAGAGGAGCGTTCTGTATAGGGAGAAGTATTAGCGGTAAGCAGATGTGGACGGTACAGAAGTGAGAATGTCGGCTTAAGTAGCGAAAATATATGTGAGAATCATATACCCCGAAAGCCCAAGGGTTTCTTCGGAAGGCTCGTCCGCGAAGAGTTAGTCGGGACCTAAGGCGAGGCTGAAAAGCGT